>CAVWOT010000016.1:0-107177 GCA_963756605.1 Bryobacterales bacterium
GAAGGGTAGCGCACGCGGTCTGCGATGTTGAGCGGGAGTTGCACAGAGATCTCGCTAGAGGCGCCGCCCTGCCATCGGATGTGCACCAAAAGCTGCTTTTGATTGACTGGCTTCTCAATAGTGATGTCCTTGATCACCAGTCGTAACATCCGCTTCCGGTCCTTAGACTGCGTGGTGGAAGCCTGCCACAATCGCGGCAGATCCTTTGCCAGCGCCAGGACTTTGGCTTTCTGCTCGGGTGTGGCGACGTGGGCTTCCTGATGCTGAAATTCCGCGGCTTCCTTTTTGAGATCCTCTAAATGAACCAGCGCGTCGTTCCAGCGCCGCTCCAGCGTGCCCGCTACCAGACGATTCGCCGGATCGACCTCTTGGTAGCGCCGCTCGGCGAGCGCCGCTTCGTACTCGGCGCGTTCGAGCCGCATCTGCCACTGGCGCAGGATGGATTGATCTCGCGATTCCAGCTCATGGAGAGCCGCCAGGGCAAGTTCCAGTTCGGCCGGCTGTAGCGCCTTCAGCATCTCCTCCGCAACGACCCCGTCGAGCAAGTCACAGCGGAAGACCATGCAGGACTTGGTGGCCAGGCCTTCGTGACGCAACAAATTGCACTGATACGTGGGACGGATGCCGCCATTGCTGCGGTATCGTACGGTGAGCGCGTGGCCGCAGTTGCCACACAACAGCAGGCCTTGTAGTAAGGCCAGTCCTTCGCGCGCCGGACCGCTCAATATCGTCTCCTCGCCGTTCGTGCGGTTCTTCTCTAACCGTTCCCGATTCTTGACGAACTCTTCCAGCGTGATGTATCCCTCGTGGTGCTGATGCAAACTGACACGCCAGTCGGGCATGGCAACCGCCTGCATTCGTTTCCGCACTTCGCCATCGAGGGTGATCTCGCGACGATACTGGTAACGGCCGAAGACGTAGATCCCCGCATAGGATGGATTCTTCAGCATACCCAACACGCGGCTGTGGCTTAGCCGGCCCCAAATAATCTTGCCATCCCATGCCCCGCCGTAGGCTCGCTTGGGAAATCGTAAGCCCTTTTCCGTGAAGCGATGTACGACTGCATAGGCGCTGCCCGTTTCGCGAAACAGACGAAACACCATTTCCACTGCTCCCCGCACTTCGGCATCGACGTCCGGAACGATGCGGCCTTGCTCGTCATAGCAATACCCGACCGGCAGCGGGAAACGTAGTTCGCCTTTTTTCGCTTTGTTGAGCTTACCGCCCTGGAGGCGCGCGTGCAAAAAATGTAGTTCCGCTTGAGCCATTGTTCCCTTCAATCCGAGCAAAAGGCCGTCGTTGAAATCCGACGGATCGTAGCAACCGTCTTCGTCGATCACCAGCGTCGCGGTGAGTGCGCACAACTCCAGCAGCCGATGCCAATCGAGATTCGAGCGCGCCAGCCGTGAAACTTCCAGCGCAAACACCGCGCCCACTTGGCCCATCGAGACATCCGCCACCAGAGTCTTGAAATCCTCCCGCCGGGTCATCTCGGTCCCGGTCATGCCCAGGTCCCGGTCGAGCGTCCGAATCGCCGACTCGCTCCAACCCAGTTCCAGCGCCATCGTTCGCAATGCATACTGGCGCTCCGTACTTTCCTGGTGGTGGAGCACCTGGGCATTCGTCGACTGGCGGACATAAATGTAGGCCGGTCTGCTCCGGTGTTGTTCCGTGATCTTCGAGTTCATTGCCTGCCTCCGCGCTGGTCACACCCTCCGGGTTGCCAATGAGCCAAGCCTCGATCATATTGGCAAGGAGCACGCCGCCCAATCCAGCATCTATGGGTGCGTGGAGGGCGGCGAGCACTTCGGGCATAGTGACCTTTTAGAGCGCCTCCCGGCGGCGCAGCAGTTCGCGGTTGATCTCGGAGATCGCCTCTAAGATCTCGCGGGCTCGGTGGTAGTTGGCGACAAACTCGACAATCTTGGCGTAAGATTCCTGCGGCACATAATCCATTTGTGGCCGTAGGCCCGGGTGGCTCACCGAAAGGTAATACTTGGGGCCATGGCCGGGACCCTCGGCGCATTTGCACCCCGGCTTGCCGCAGCGTTTGTAACGCTCGATGAGCGAGCCGCGCAGG
This sequence comes from Bryobacterales bacterium, assembly GCA_963756605.1. GTDB lineage: Bacteria > Acidobacteriota > Terriglobia > Bryobacterales > Bryobacteraceae > Bog-159. The sequence continues at coordinate 2,081 of CAVWOT010000016.1, forward strand.
ATCGCCTTGAGCGGGGGCAACTGGCGCAGAAGCGCCTGGCGCCGTCTTCTCAAGGTGGCAGCTGGCTCGTTTTCCATTTCTGTCAGACCACGCGTATAACTGGTCTGATTCTACCAAAGGAAAACACATTTTTCAACCCTTTTGTTCCGGCTTGGTTAGCTGATCCAGTAGAGCAGCCAGCTCGAAAAGTGAGTCAGCATCGAGCCGCCGCAGTGGCAGTCCCAACCCGCCATACGGAGACGGATCGGCCCAGTCTGTCCACTCGCGCGCAATGCTGAAGGTGCCGCGATCTTGCTCGCGGAGGAGGAGGGTATCAATACCTGTTGACCGGCGCTCCTTCAAAACCTGGAAGCGCTGGCCGCGAAGCGGATGGAACGGATGGCGAATCTCCGCCCATCCTAAATGCGATTTGTGCTCCAGTGCAGTTCGCGCTGACCGTGGGGATACCAAGCTTTCGCACCCCTCCGTCCGGCTTGTCGATTTCGACACGCCTCACCGGTTTCGGTTCATAGGTCCCGTTCAACAGTTGTTCCCGGATGGCTGGCCAATGCTGTTTCAGATAATCCTTGATGCCGACGACGGTCATCCCGTCGACGCCCGGACTACCCTTATTGGCTCTCACCTGCCGCAATGCTGCCTTCAGGTTTTCTCGCTCACATACCGCCTCCATCAATCGACTCGTGCTGGCTGGGTTTTCGGTCCCATTCGTCACCCCGGGCGATTCAGTCCCTTCCCTTCCCGCCTCTCGGGCTTCACCCGTCGGCTCCGATGAGAAGTCCAGCTGCATCTGGATATTCTGCTGCTTGTCGTCCTTGAGACTCATGGCCTACTGGCCTCTCCTTCTCGTTCGGGCCTTCGGCCATCGTTCCCGGCTCGGCCTATCCATTGCTCCACCTTTCGGCTTTCGGAGTGCCTCACTAGCCTTGCCGACGTCATGACCTACTATGCCCTCTGCTGACTTCTGCCCCGCGGTCAGGCCATCTCTCGACAGCCTCAGTCCGTTAACGGACACGGAGCAGATCTCCTGGGGTAAGCTCAGCCGCCTTCTGTGCACAGTCGCCGGATCTACGCTTCGCACCCTTGATGGATATGGACTTCGCGGTAAGTTGCCCGCTCGTCCGGCGCTGGCGCCTAATATCCGGTTCTTGTCCATCGACTCGCACATTTGCTATACGCTTCTTTCAGACCCCACCTCGCGGCGGTAGCCCTTGCGTTCTCACTAGCCCTTCACCTACATCAGGTTGGGCGGGGGACTTGCACCCCCAAACTGCTGAGCGTGCCCAGCACACAACGAAGCTGCTCGCGCAGCAGACGCTGGCGCGTGGGGTGGTTCGAGCGGTCGGTTAACAATTGCAGTATTGTGCGGGTCAGAGGAGATTCTCATGACCCGCTTACGCAAGATGATGCTCGATGAACTCGAGCGTCGCAACTACAGCCAGAATACACGAAGACTATACCTGCACGCTGTGTCCGAGTGCGCTCAGTATTTTCACGGCTCGCCGGACCAGCTTGGGCTCGATCAAATACGCGACTACCAAGTGCGCCTTTTCGAGAACGCAAACTTAAACCCAACAGCGTCTGCGCTTACGTGGAAGCACTGCGGTTCTTTTTTGTGCATGTGCTCAAGCGCCGCGGGACGGTGGATGATATACCCTACCCGAAACGGCCGCATACGCTGCCTCTGGTCCTCAGCCACGATGAGGTGGCGCGACTCATCAACGCCGCTGCCAACCCGTTTCATCGTGTCGTCCTGATGACGCTGTATGCCACCGGAATGCGGCGTACGGAAGTCACGCGGCTCAAAATCGCGGATATCGACACCCAGCGGATGGTGGTCCATATTCGGGCAGCCAAGGGGCGCAAGGATCGCGATGTAATGCTCAGCCCCAAGCTTCTGGAGGTGCTGCGGCAGCACTGGCGCAGCCTTAAACCTAAACCCACCGTTTGGCTATTCCCCGGCGGGAGAGAGCACACTGATATCGAGCATCCTATAAATGATAAGGTTGTCTGGCAGGCTTGCGAGCGAGCGGCTCACCGCGCCGGCATGGAGAAGCCCATTCACCCACACACTTTCCGCCACGCATCGGCATACTACACCACCTTTCAGAGTCCGTTCATTCTAAAGACAATTGTGCTTGGCCGAGCACGATCTGCGGGAGTCTATGGCCGCCGCGCCGGACCGCTCTCACTTGTGCCTGGACAACCGGCAGAAACAAGTCTTTTTTCTCGATGATCCATGGTGCACACTTGACAACCTGTTTGGCTGGAAGAATGCGTTCTCGGATAAGCCGTTTCACTACCGTGTTACTCACCTGCAGCTCGCGCGCGGCCTCCTCCTGCGTCACCCAGCCATCCTGCTTTTGGAACGGAGCGATCTTGTGATACCCCCGCAGTCCAGCCACACGAGATGCATTCCACGTTTTCTCTTGGCCAGTCTTATATCCCAGGCGATTCAGAATTGCCGCGATCGTCTTGTCCTGACATATCTTTGCTAAGTCAATTACTAAGTCAATTACGGAACGGTCCGCACTGTGGCGATGCTGCCCTGTTTTGTTGCGTTCCACGCGCAGCTCCGTGTGCACCCCACCAGCCCAATGCAGGCGCAAGTGATGAGTCGTGGAATCTGCCTTATGGTCGATGATGATCTCCGTCAGCACTGTCCGCAGGATTCGCTTCTTCAGTTGTATGGGTGCTTCCGGATGATTCCACAACGCCACCAGATCCTCGCTCAGTGCTGTCAGTTGTTGCAATTGTCGTTCACTGAGAGGCTCACTCGCTTTGCCCGCAGCTGCCAGCCCGGCCTCCGCTTCCGCCACCTGCGCCAGCGCTCCATTCCAGCGACTCTCCAGTTCGCTCGCCACTAAACGGTTTTCGGGCTCTACGGCATCAAACTGCCGGCGGGCGCGTTTCTCTTCATAGCGCGCTCGTTCTAACGCCAACTCCAGCGCCTTTCGTTTCTCGTTGTCTTCGACTTGGGCGCATTCGGTCAATTTGACGGCGGCTTCAATCCCAGCGGGTTGGATTGCGGTCAGTACGCTCTGCACCACAGCCCGATCCAACCGCAAGCTGCCCACCGTCAAGCAGCGGCTGGATTCGCGATCTCCGCGATCACCCCGACAGACATATCGTGGCACGCGGCCGCTAGTGCCGCTATAGACCACTTGCAGTTTCCGGCCGCAGCGACCGCAGCGCAGCAAGCCGGACAACAAGGCGGCTCCCAACTTCGCCGCACCGCTGCCTTCGCTCTCGTACACTGCCACATTGGCCTCCAGCCGTTGTTGGTTTTCCAAATACTCCTCCCAACTGATGTACCCCGGATGATGACCAATAAGCAATACCTTCCACTCATTCTGCGGTTTCCGGTAACGCGAGCTTTGCCTGGCACGCCCTTCTTCGATCCGGGTGCGCACCGCGGTCTTGCCATACGCGAACGCGCCGGCGTAGCAAGGATTCTTCAGCATCTGACGAACTCTTCCGCTGCTCGGCAGCTTCCATATCACCGCCTGCCCGGCCGTCCCTGGTTTCGCCTGCGGCACGGGAATTCGCTCCTCCCGGAACCAGATGGTCGCCTGCCTGGCGCTTCCCAGTTGCTGGAACTTTTGGAATACGGCGGAGATGGCCTGCTGCACCTGACGATCCGGCGTCTTCTCAATCAGGCCTTCTTCGGTGCGGATGAATCCCACCGGCACTTCCCACAATGCGAAGCCGCGCCGCACTTTCTGCGCAAAAGCTTCGCGGGCGCGTTGCCGCAGCAGGCCCAGCTCAAATTCCGACAGGGTGCCTTTTAAGCCAAGGACCAAGCGGTCATTGAGTTGCCGAGGATCATAGATGCCATCGCTATCGATGAGCAGCGTTTCGGTAAGCGCACAAAGATCAACCAAATGATGCCAGTCGCGATTATTGCGTGCCAGACGCGAAGCTTCTAAGGCAAACACCGCTCCGGCCAGACCCTGGCAGACTGATGCCAATAACCGGCCGAAGCCCGGGCGTTCCTGGGTCCCGGTGCCTGAGCGACCCAGGTCTTCGTCGATCACCACCACCTTGGCAAAACCGAGTTGTTCTGCGCGGCGCGCCAGTGCATACTGCCGCTCTTTGCTCTCCAGATTGTTGCGTACCTGGTAGGGTGTCGATTGCCGCACGTAAACGTGGGCTCCTCGCTCGAGATGATGCGCCTTAATCTTCTCGCTCATTCTGCCCCCCTTCGCCGGTTTTGAGAACGCTTGCCAGCACCTGGCGCCACAGCGTTCGGCAGTGTTCCCGCACGGGTTCGGGAAGTTCGGCCCAAATCTCTTCGTCCTCGAAGTGCAGCCGGCGTTGCCACCCGACTGGATTTTCGTTGCTGTGCATCCTGACCTCCTGATGGAGATTCTGCACAACTGCCAGCCTTGTGAGCATTCGTGAGATCCTGCGCATCGATCAGTCGGCGTAAGTCAATGAGAGCATCGATGCTAATTCGAGGTTTCTCTGCGTCAGTTAATCGATCACAGATTTGCGGGGTCAGCATCCATTCGGGCACTGCTACCTGCGCTCCCCCGGGAAGTCGAATAATCAGAATTACAGACTTGCTTTTCCTTAAATGACGAATGACTTCAACTTCGATGCCATAGAAGGGATGGAACCGGTAGCAAATCTTTGCTGAGTGTAAATCATGAGCAGTATGAGGAGACCTTGCGGCATTGCTTCGCCACGCACTTGCTCGAAGCCGGGGCAGATTTGCGCACCATGCAAATCCGGTTGGGGCATCGCGATCTGGAAGAGACTACCATCTACTTGCACCTTTCTCAGCGCCATCTCAACGCAACCGCCAGTCCCCTGGACACGCTTCCCTTGTTAGCGACGCTGAAGAAAGGCGCCCGCGCATAAATGGACCGGCCGCCCCTGGAGGTGGCCGATCTGGTCCGTGCCGTGGGAGAGAAATTCATTGAGCACAGCCGCGAGTGGCTGACCTGGGCGCATATTAAGGTACTGCGCGCCATCGGGCGCTGCCGCACGGCCGCGCTCGGCGGCCATCTCGATGAGTGTTCCCGCTGCGGACATCGCGTCATCTCATATAATTCATGCCGCGATCGGCATTGCCCAAAATGTCAGGCCAACGCGCGTGAAAAGAGGCTCGCTGCACGCAGCCGGGAACTGCTTCCCACGTCCTACGTGCATGTAGTCTTTACGCTGCCGCACGAACTGGCGCCCCTGGCCTTACAGAACAAGAAGGTTGTCTACGGCCTGCTGTTCCGTACCGGCGCCGAGACGCTTTTGGAAATAGCTCGCGATCCCAAACATCTTGGCGCGAAAATCGGTTTCTTCAGTGTGCTGCACACCTGGAATCAGAAATTGGAACATCACCCGCACGTCCATTGTGTGGTCCCGGCCGGCGGATTGTCTCCCGATCACACGCGCTGGATCAAGCCCCGTGTTACCCCTTCTTCCTTCCGGTCAAGGTGCTGGGCCGGGTTTTCCGCGGCAAGTTCGTGGCCGCGCTAAGAGATGCGTTTGCCGATGGCCAACTTGGCTTTCATGGAGATCTGGCTTTCCTCGCGCGACCCAAAGCCTTCTCCGCCTGGCTTCGCCAACTGTTCCGCTATGACGGGGTGGCTACTCCAAACGTCCCTTCGGCGGCCCGCAGCACGAACTTCGCTACCTCGGCAGCTATACGCACCGGGTCGCTATCTCCAACCACCGACTGGTCTCCTTCGCGGATGAAAAGGTCACTTTCCGTTGGAGGGACTCCGCACATAAAAACAAGCAGCGCCGGATGACTTTGCCAGTGGAAGAGTTCCTGCGCCGCTTCCTGTTACACCTGCTTCCCCAGGGCTTTGTGCGCATCCGGCACTTTGGTTTTCTGGCAACCCGGCAGCGCACCGCCCTGTTGCCGATTTGCTTCCGCTTGGTTGCCGCGTCTACTTCGAATGGCGGTTCAGGCGGCGCCAAAGCCGAGGTCGCGCCCACCGCTCTCTGGACCTGCCCCCAGTGCGGTGGGCCTATGCAAGTCGTCGAGCGGCTCACCGCTGCGCAGATCCTACTCCGGACTCCATCTGGTCGCGGTCCTTAGCATCCCATGCAGATGCCATTCACATCCCGCACAATCCACGTGCCACGGCGCGCTCAGTCACGCTGTGTCTCCTCGCTTCGACGAGCACGCATTCCTCCCCTCCCCATGCCCGCCATTCGCAGCGACCCGCCTATTTGAATCTCCTCACACCAACCAGGAAATCTCCACTCTGCCACGCGCGATCCCAGAAACCGTACCCATCAGACGCCGCCCATCCCCAAATCCGATTCAAATCCCATAGGGCCCGCGTCCGCCGCAAACGCGGGCGGCTTCCTTCAAGTCGCTGTATCGAAAGCGAACCGGCGCGGCACATCGAAACCAGTCGGGATCTTGCTCTCGCGCCGGTTCGCCTCCGATACAGCATTAGGACTTCGATACAGCACTCTAGGACTTCTAGCCCGCTTGGTGCATGGCGAGTCTGGGGACGAGATTGACAACTGCGGATTATTCCTTGAACGCCGCCACATCTTCTGCAGCGGCAAGCTCGCTATGCAGCAACCGGAGCACGCGAGAATCCTTCCTGCCACAGTTCAGCTTCTCAATTTCCTGGGATAGCCAGAGGAAGAGCGCCCAGCAAAGCATCAACCTTGAACAACTGGATGCCGCCGTACCGTGCATACGCGCCGCAGATGCCTTAGCTTACACTCAAACTACATGCTCAACCGGGGCTATGCCTACACCACAATCATCAGCAGCAAATACCACGCACAAACCCTGCTCTCCCACTTGGCAAGCCTTTACCCCCACTCAACTCCACAAGCCTGGCAACAAAAACTGAACAACGGCGAAGTCACCCTCAATGGCGTCACCGCCACCGGAAGCGAATCGGTCACTTTAGGCCAAATCCTTGTCTGGAACCGCCCACCCTGGATCGAACTCCCCTCAGCCGCAGGCCCATCCTGACAGGCGTGGACGCCCGCCCCACGCTATACTGTTCCGAGTGAACCGCGAATATCATAAGTGGTACAGCCCTCATTTGCAAAGAGACATGGAGCTACTGGTGTTCGGGCACGCGGGCATGCCTGTCATCGTTTTCCCCACCTCCATGGGCCGCTTTTACGATTATGAAGACCGGGGCATGATCGGCGCCATCGGCTACCAGTACGACGCCGGCCGCCTGCAAGCTTTCTGCCTCGACAGCGTGGACGCGGAAAGCTGGTATAACCGCGGCATTCCGCCCCGCGAACGCGTGCTGCGGCACCTGCAGTACGAGAGCTACGTAATCTACGAAGCGTTGCCGTTCATCCAGGCCCGCAATCCCCAAGCGCGCGTGGCGGTCACCGGATGCAGCTTCGGTGGTTATCATTGCGTCAATTTCGCTCTACGCCATCCTGACCTGGTGGGTCCCTGCGTCAGTATGGGAGGCGCGTTCGACATACATCAATTCCTGAACGGATATTACGACGAGAACTGCTATTTCAACTGCCCGCCGGATTTTCTGCCGAATCTCACCGATGAGCGCTATTTGAACGAGTACCGGACTGGCATGAGCATGGTGTTGGCCACCGGCGAAACCGATATCTGCTTGAGTGAGAATCTGCGTCTGGCCGGCATAATGAGCCGCCAGCAGATTCCCCACTGGCTGGACGTCTGGGGCGACGGGACCGGCCACGATTGGCAGTGGTGGCAGCGCATGGCGGTGAAGTTCTTCGGTTAAGGGACGTGGTTGCATGACGGACTCCGGCCCGGCCATCGCCGTTCACAACCTCCGCAAGGTTTACGGAGACAAGGCCGCGGTAGACGGTGTCGACCTGGTCGTACCGCGCGGATGTTTCTTCGGATTTCTGGGTCCCAACGGCGCAGGCAAATCCACCACCATACGCATGCTCACGGGCCTGATCCCGCCTACTTCCGGCTCCATCGAACTGCTCGGCATGGCGCTTGCGGAGCACGAACTGGCGATCAAGCGGCGCATCGGACTGGTGCCCGACGAGTCCCTGTTATTCGACCGGCTGACGGGCGCGGAGTTTCTGGAGTTCGTGGGCCGCATGTATGGGTTGGCACGGCCGATGGCCATCGAACGCGCCCAGTCGCTGCTGGACTTGTTCGAACTGCGCGAGAAGCGCAAGCTGATCGCCGAGTATTCCAAGGGCATGCGCAAGCGCCTGGCGATGGCCGCTTCGCTGATCCACCATCCGGATCTGTTTCTGATGGACGAACCCTTCGAGGGCGTCGATGCAGTGGGCGCCCGCCTGATGAAAGACATCCTGCTTGATCAGGTGCACCGCGGGGCCACCATCTTCCTAACCTCGCACGTGCTGGAAGTGGTCGAACGGCTGTGCGACCGCGTGGCCATCATCGACAAGGGCAGGATTGTGCGCGAGGGCGCCATGGACGAATTGCGCGCTGGAACAGAATCGCTGGAAGATGTTTTTGTGCGCGTGGTGGGCGCCGGGCACGAGTTCCACGAACTGGAGTGGCTCAAATGATGCGGGCCATCCTGCGCGTGCAGTGGCTCAGCATGCGCCTGTTCCGGCGGGCATCCGGCCGCCGCGGCGCCGCGTTTTCCATAATCGTGGGCGTCCTCTGGTACGGCTTCTGGACGCTGCTCGCCGCGGTGGCCGAGGAACTCACGGCCACACCCGAACTGCGGAAGCAGATCGTAAGCTTTTTGCCTGCCGGACTGCTGGCCGTTTTCGCATACTGGCAGTTGGCGCCGCTGGCATCGGCCACCATGGGAGCCTCGCTCGATCTGCGCAAGCTGCTGATCTACCCCGTGCCGCGACGCTCGCTGTTTCTGGCCGAAGTGTTGCTGCGCATCACCACCTGCGCGGAACTGCTGCTGCTGTTGGCTGGCACCGCCATCGGACTGCTGCGGAATCCGGCATTCGGCGGATCGATCCCGATCGTGCGCATACCCCTGGCCGTCATTCTTTTCGGGGCATTCAACCTGATGCTGGCGGCCGGATTGCGTAACTTGCTGGACCGGCTCTTGAGCCGCAAGGGCATCCGTGAAGTGCTGGCGCTGCTGCTGATGACCATCGGTGTTCTGCCGCGCTTGCTGATGGTGACGGGCGTCACCGGGCGGCGATTCGGGCCCGTTTTGCCCGCGGCTGCAAACACGATCTGGCCCTGGGGCGCCGCGGCGCATTTCATGCTCGCGCCATCTGCCGGAGATCTCTACGTCACCATCGGCGTTCTGTTGAGTTGGACGAGCGCGGCGTACCTGTTCGGCCGCTGGCAGTTCACGCGCAGCTTACGATATGACTTCCAGGAGGCGCAGGCTACGGTTGCTTCCGCCCGGGACCGTGCTTTCACCGCGCGGCTGTACCGCTTGCCCGGGCTGCTCCTGCCCGATCCGATGGCCGCCATCGTCGAGAAGGAACTGCATTCGCTGGTCCGCACGCCGCGCTTCCGGCTGGTCTTCGTGATGGGCTTCTCCTTCGGCCTCGTAGTTTGGCTGCCTGCGATGCTGCACGGCCGGATGGTGCAGTCCGGAGTATCGGGCAATTTCCTGACGGTGGTCAGCCTGTACGCTCTGTTTCTGCTGGCCCAAGTCACTTACGGCAACGCGTTCGGATTCGATCGTTCCGCGGCGCAACTCTACTATGCCGCGCCGGTCGCTATCTCCCGCGTCCTGGCCGGCAAAAATATCGCGGCGGCCATCTTCATCTTCCTGGAAGTCGCCGCGGTGGCTACCGCCTGTTCGCTGCTGCGCCTGGGGGTGTCGGCTGGACAGATTGTAGAGGCATTTTCGGTTACGGCTATCGCCGCGTTGTATCTGCTGAGCGTCGGTAATTTGAGCTCGGTCAACTATCCGCGCGCCATGAAAGCGGAACGCGTTTCCGGAGGCGGCGGCGCCGGTCGCACGCAAGGCATGCTGTTCCTTCTCTATCCTGTCGCGATGCTGCCTGTCTTTCTAGCCTTCCTGGCGCGCTACGCGCTGGATAGCCAAACCGTTTTCTATGTGACGCTGGCTTTGGCCGCCGCGCTGGGCGTGGCGATTTATTGGTTGGCGCTCGAATCGGCAGTCGCGGCCGCGCACAGCCGGCGCGAAACAATACTGGCGGAGCTATCGCGCGGAGAGGGCCCCTTGATGGCCGATTAAGATACGGCCCTACAAACGGCCCTACAGTACGTCCGCGAAACCGCGCTTCATATGCCGGAAGAACAGCCCGCCCACCAGGAACATCGCCATCGCGAACACCGCCATGATTCCTATTTCGTCCGGCCCCGGCCATCGCGCCGATAGCAGCAACTCGCGATACGCCCGCACCAGGTACGCGAGCGGATTGCCCGCCAGCAGAAAGCGCAATCGCGACGGAAACTGCTGTTCGGTGATAAAAATGGGTGTCAGCCAGAACCAGAACGTCAGGATCACAGTCAACACTTGAGCCGTATCCCGCAGGTACACTTGCAGGCTCGCCAGGATCCAGCCGAGGCCCACGGCGAACATGCCCAGCAGCAGCATGTACAGCGGCAGCAGCATCAGGCCGGGGCCGATGTGATTCAGCCAGATGCCCACCGCGGCCACTGCCAGTCCGAGCGCAATCAGGTGGCTCACGAGGGAGGAGAGGAAAATCGATACCGGCACGATCTCGGCCGGGAACACGGTCTTAGTAATCAGGTTGGCCTGATCCAGCAGACTCGATGTCGAGCGCTGCACCGTTTCACTGAACAACAGCCACGGCAGCATGCCCGCGAAGAGAAACAGCGGGTAGTTTCCAGTCACTTCGCCGGCCGGCATTTTCTGATGCAGACAGATGCTGAACACGAACGTCCAACTCGCCAGCAGCACCAGGGGATGAATGATGCCCCATATCCAGCCGACTGCGGATCCCACGAAGCGTTGCTCGAAATCGCGCCGCACGAGTTGGAACAGCAGGCTGCGCCGCTCCACCAGATTTCGCAGAAAAAGCGCTCCCGGTAACCGAAAAGACATGGCTCAACCGCAACACTACCAATTTTTTCAATAACTTGCAAGCAAAACATGCGCTTGACACGGATGCGTAGGTCCTGTTACAGTCACTAATTCGCCAATCGGAATAGCCCTCCGGACCGGCAAGAGTCTGCATGCCAGGTTCGGCTGAGAAGACTATGCAGCAGAATTATTTTATTTTGGTGTTAGCCCATTCCCTCCGCGGCAAGCTGCGCCGCATCCGCGTTCCGTTGACCGTGGTCTACGCGGTGATGGCGCTGGCACTTCTGGGCTGCTTTTCGATATTCGGCTTCATCTCGAGTTATGCGCGAATGGCCTGGAAAGTGGCCAACTACAACGCACTGCGCAGTGAGGTGGACGCGTTGCGCGCGCGCTATCAAAAGCTGCAGAAGGTGACCAACCAGACCAACCAGCAGATGGCCAGCCTGGAGATGTTCGCCAGCGAGGTTTCGATCGCTTACGGCATCAAGCAGAAATTGGAAGGTCCTGCCGGTATTGCGGAAGAAGGCCGTTTGCTCCCCACGTTTTCCGACTCGGTGGCGGCCTACCGCGTATTGCGCAGCTACCACGGCTCTGAAAACAGCTTCGTGCGCCGTTTCCATACCAACGTGCAGCCCAGTATCTGGCCAGTGGAAGGCCGCTTGATGGGCGGCTTCGGCGAGCGCACCGATCCCTTCTCCGGTGAAGGCGCCATGCATACCGGCGTGGATATTTCGGCGCCTACCGGGACACCCGTACGCGCCACAGCCGACGGTGTTGTAACCTTCGCGGCCTGGTACAGCGGTTACGGCCAACTGGTGATTGTGAATCACGGCGGCGGCTATGAAACCTACTACGCGCATCTTTCCCGCTTCACCGTGGTGGAAGGTGAGGAAGTGCGGCGCGGCGATCAGGTAGGCGCGGTAGGTAGCACTGGCCGCGTGACGGCCCCGCATCTGCATTATGAAGTTCGTATCGGCGGCGCTCCGGTGAATCCCCACACGTATCTGGCGCGGGCCGGAGTGGTGCAGATGGTCAAAAAGGATTTTCCCTTCTGATGGCGGCACGGCTGCCGCGGAGGTGTCCATGAAGTCTTTCTGTTTTCGCCTCGGTGCAGCGGCTCTTGGCGTCATGTTGCTGACTTCGGCTTACCATCGATTGAACTCCTCGTCTTTGATGGCCGAAGCGGCCAATCGCTTCCTGGCTTCACTCACGCCCGAGCAACGCGCCAAGGCCACCTTCGAATTCGCGGTGGATGAACGCCAGAACTGGCATTTTGTGCCCATCGAACGCAAGGGACTGGCGTTGCGCGAAATGACGTCTGCACAGAAGCATTTGGCCACGGCTCTACTCTCCGCCGGACTCAGCCAGCAAGGCTACTTCAAGGCCGAAACCATCATGAGCCTGGAAGACGTGCTGCGCGTAATGGAGCATGGCACGGGTCCGGAACGCGATCCCGAAAAATACTACGTATCCATATTCGGCACACCTTCCGCGGACGGAACCTGGGGGTATCGTGTCGAAGGCCATCATCTGAGCCAGAACTACACGGTAGCCGGCGGCCATGTAGCGGGCGCACCCAGTTTCTTCGGCGCCAACCCCGCGGAAGTAAGAGAGGGCCCGCGCAAAGGACTGCGCGCGCTGGGCGCCGAGGAGGATCTTGGCCGGGCGGTGATTCAGTCGCTCGATCCCGGGCAGCGCAAGATCGCGATTGTCGACCCGAACGCGTACAAGGACATCATAACGTTCGATAGCCGTAAAGCTGCGTTGAAGGGCCAGCCCTCCGGATTGCAAGGTTCCCAGATGAACGCCAAACAGTTCGACCTGCTGATGGCGCTGGTCGAGGAGTATGCGCGCAACATGCCGGACCAGGTTGCGGAAGCCCGCGAAGAGCAAATCCGGAAGGCGGGCAAAGATATCTACTTCGCCTGGGCCGGCGGTACGGAAAAAGGCGAACCGCATTATTACCGCGTGCAAACGGCGTCGTTTCTGATCGAGTACGACGACACGCAGAATAACGCGAACCATATCCACTCCGTGTGGCGGGACTTCAACGGAGACTTTGGCGAGGATCTGCTGAAGCTGCACTACCAGACCAGCCATCAATAAACCGGCGGCCGCCTCTGCTACGATTTTCTTATGGGGGCTGTGCCGACGCGACGGGCTTTTCTGGCTTCCAGCCTGGCCCCACTGGCGTTTGCCGAGCAGAAGGGCGCGCTGCTGCCATCTTCCTGGCATCGCTATTCCGACCCCACAACCGAATTTGAAGTGCTGCGGCTTACCGATCCCGCGCACTCCTCCTGGCTTCCGGCTTATTACAACCGCGCCGTCGCACGGCATGGTGGATTCCTGATATACGCGAATGACGCCGCCGGCGCGCCGCAAGCCTGCCGCATGGACCTGCATAACGGCGAATCGCACCAATTGACCGATGCCGCACGGCTGGACGCATCCTCAATCGCGATGCTGCCGGACGAACGCAGCTTCTGCTACTTCGATGGTCCAGTGCTGCATCAGATGACGATGGGCAATCTGCGCACGCGGCAGATCTATGAGGTGGCCGAGGGCTGGGAGCGTTGTCCCGGATCGAGCGTCGCGGATGACGGCACGGCGCTGATGGGCGAAAGCCGGGATGGCGCATCGCGTCTGCGGGTGATCGGCCTGCAAAAAGGCGGCGCGCGCACGGTTACGGAGACTCAGTTCGTCCTGTCGCAACCGCAGGCGCGGCCCAAGCGCGCGCAGATCCTGTACCGGCAGGCGGACGATGCTCTATGGCTGGTCAACTCGGATGGCACGCAAAACCGCAAGCTGCCGCCGGGGGATGGGCGCATCGGCCCGGCGCGCTGGTCGCCGGATGGGCACACCGTATTGTATCTGAGCTACCCGGAGGATCCAGCGCAGCTGCACACTGTCCGCGAATGTTCCCCGGACCAGAATACCGACAAGTTGGTGGCGCGCACGAGCCAGTTTGCGCACTTCGGATGCAATGCGAATACGTCGGTTTTCGTCGGTGCCAGCCAGAACCGCGGCGCGCCCTATGTCCTGATTTTGCTGCGCCTGACGCGCCGTGAGCTTACGCTGTGCGAGCACCGCGCCAGCAATCCGGCGATGGTGGCGCCGATCTTTTCGGCCGACAGCCAGCAGATCTTTTTTTCGAGCGACCGGGATGGCAAGCCGGCAATCTATAAGATTCACGTATCGCAGTTGGTGGAAGAGACGGAGCCGGAATCGGATTAAGCCCGGAGTCAACCTGTGTGCAGCTCAGAACTCGCGCGGCAGAAGTGCGCCATCGGCGCTGCCCAAATCGCCCGACCAGCGGCCCATGTCCATGTGTAGCCGCCGGCCGTCGCTGCGCACCGTGACGTAACCATCCAGGTCGGTACGGAGCACACATGCCTGCCGCTCTTCGTAACGCTCCAGGACGTCGGCGTGCGGGTGTCCATAGGAGTTTTCAAACCCCGCTGAGATGACCGCGAACGCCGGGTGCAGCAGATCCAGAAACGCAGCGGTACTGGATGTGTGGCTGCCGTGATGCGGCACCTTGACCACGTCTGTGTGGCCGATCAAACCCTCGGCGACTAACTCGGCTTCGATCTGCCGCTCGATATCGCCGCTCAGCAGGAATGAATGGCGTCCGAAGCTCACGCGGAATGCCAGTGAATCGTTGTTGTGCGGCGCGTCTTTCGGTTCGTACTCCCGGGAGGGAGCCAGCACTTCCAGCCGGGCGCCGCCGTAGTTGAACGACTGGCCGCGATAAAGCGGCACAATTCGTACTCCGTCGCGCTGCGCCTGGTCCCGCAAGGCGCACCAGGCAGGGTTCTCCGAATTCGCTCCGGTCCACAACTCCCGGGCGTGAAAATTTTCGAGAAGCGCCGGCAACCCGCCGATATGGTCCGCATGCGCGTGCGTACACGCCATCACGTCGATGCGTTTGATGGACCGGTTCCACAAGTAGGGCGATACCACGTCCTCGCCGATGTTCATCTGCGCGGGCGCGTGCCGGCCAAAGGTAGGAATGCCGCCGCCATCCACCATCATCAGCTTGCCATCCGGGAACGTGAGCAGGATGCTGTCGCCTTGTCCCACATCGACGACGGTCATCTCCAGTTCGCGGGGCGTGATTTCGGGCGGGAACGGATGCCAAATCAGCAGTGTCAGCAGTACCGCCAGGGCGCCCGCGGCCACAGTGAACCCGGCCCGGCCCGCGCGTTTCGCCAGCGCCACCACCAGGAACGCTGCACAGATCGCGATACCCAGCCACAGCGGCGGGTCCGGAATACGCCAGTTGGGTTCCAGGTGCATGTGCCAGTCGACCGCGACGTGCGATGCGGCCAGCAGCCATCCCGCCGCTTTGGCGACCCATGCCCAGCCGGTGAAAATAGCGATAAAACCCACCGGAATTACGGCGCACATCAGCGGCACCACGATGGCATTGGCAGATACGCCCGAGAATCCAATGCGATGAAAGTACGCCACCATCGGCAGCGCCAGCCCCACCTGCACGATGGCCGACACCACCGCGAGCTGGAATGCGTAAAGCAGCACCCGCGCCGGGATACTGATTGCCAGGCAACTGGCGCGCTCCGGCAGCCGGGTCCAATGGCGCAGGGTTTCCGCCAGCAGCCGCATCTCCACGCGAAACTGCGCGGCCGCGGGCGCGATATGCATGTCGCGGCCGGTGTCCGGCAGATCGGCCAGCGCGCGGGCACGGGGATTAGCGTTACGCTGCAGTAGAGGCGTGGCAAACGCACCGATGAAGCCCACGGCCAGGAAGGTAAGCTGAAAGCTGGCCTCGAACATCTGCTCGGGATCGAGCAGCAGGAATCCGATGGCCACGGCCGCGAGAATATTCAAGATGCGCCGCTCGCGCGCGAAGTAGGTAGCGATCGCGAATATGGTGAACCCGGCGGCGCAGCGTACACACGGCGATCCAAAGCCGGTGACCAACGCATACAGCCACAGCAGCGCCGCCGTAATGAACAGGGCAGGCTCGCGCCGCACGAAGCAGAGCCGCAGCACCACCATCAGGAACGCGGCCAGCACCGCGGTGTGCGTGCCCGAGATCACCAGCGCGTGATAGGTGCCGGTGTTGCGGAATTGCTCGGTCCAGACGCGCTCCACCTGGTAAGTCTCGCCGATCATGACGGCCTGCATCATGCCGCTCTCATACGGCTTGCCCCGGTAGAGCTGCGCCAGCCGATCGAGAGCCATCACGCGCAGACCCATGATGCCGGCTTCGAAGCGCGATCCGCACTGGCCGGGTAAAACGGTGACTTCGGTGCCCGTGCTCATGGAGGCGGTCCAATAAATGTTGCGGCGCGCTAGATAGCGCGCATTGTCGAACGCGCCGGGATTGCCGAAATTGCGCGGGCGCCGCACGCGCGCCTCAAACTCCACGCGCTGGCCGTAGTGCAAGGCGGGCGGCGCCTGGCCCTCCACCGCGTAGGCCGTGACCTGTACGCGCGCGCCCGGCTCCAATTCAACCACGAACCGCTCGCGGTCCGCCGACAGCGCGGGCGGGTGCACCACACAGCCGCTCAGGATCACAGGCTCGCGGCCTTCTGCGTCCAACTCGGGACGGGGTGCAGGGCGGCGCGCCAGGTCCACCAGCGCGCCTGCAAATACGAAACCGAACAAGCAGCAGGCGCCAGCCAACACGCGCGCCCGTCGCCAGAGCGAGATCGCGCACAGGATTGCGAATACTGCGATCACGGTTAGCAACTCGGTAATCCCAAAACTGGCCAATCGCGAGACAAAAATGCCCGTGGCAAGAGCGGCCAGCGGCGGGAGCAGCGGTTGTTGCATGGCGCTATCGCGGCCCGGTGATAAAGCCGATGCGCCGCTTGCGGCGGGGCGGGGCGGTCAGACTCCTGAATTCCCGGCTCACCTTCTTGTCGAGATTCTGAATTTCTTCGATCACAAATGTGAGGGCGTGCGCCTGGTCCTTCTGGGTGAGTTCCAGGCGTTCGATTTTGCGCGCCAGATCACGATGCGCGGCCAGCGCTTCCCGCAGCTTAACGAATGCCCGGATGATCAGGATGTTCATCTGCACGGCGCGCTCGCTGTTCAATACAGACGAGAGCATCGCGATGCCGTGCTCGGTGAAGGCATAGGGAAGAGTACGCCGCCCGCCGCGCCCTCTGTTTGACATCGCAATTTGCGATGTCAAAGAGGCGGTCTCTTTCTTGGCGAGTTGAAACATGAAGTCTTCGGGGAAGCGGTCGAGATTGCGCTTGACCGCTTCGTTCAGGCGGAAGGTGGGCACACGATACAAAGCGGCCAGGTCGGAATCGAGCATGACCTTCTGGCCGCGGATTAGATAGATTCTTTGCTCAATCGATTCGGCCGGGACCGGTCGAGATTGGGCTGGCGCCGGTAAGCGCCTTCTTGGGGCAGTAACAGCCACCGGGGACGGCAGAGATTTACGCATGGAACAGCAAGATTAGTGGCCGGACCGGCGAAAATCTCTCCGCGCCTGTTGGGGGAATTGTTCCGTGAGGGTGCAGTTCGTCAACCGGGCGATGCATGCGCCAGAGCGCGACGAATCCGATTCGAGAGTTCAGTCGAGATGCATAGAGGCGCGCAGGGGCAAGTCGCGCGATGAAGCGCCGGCTTGAATCACATACTCGCCGGGAACCCTTTCCCACGCATTTTTCCCGGCATTGAAAACCGAGAGATATTGCGCATCGAGATGTAATGTCACCTGTGTCGATTCACCCGGCGCCAGCTTCACCTTTTGCCAAGCGACCAACCGCTTGAAGGGCTCGCCCGCGGCGCGAGGCAGCGTAGCATACACCTCGGCAATTTCCGCGCCGGCGCGCGCGCCGGTATTCGCCACATGAAAACTAACACTGTCACTGAAGACCTTCAGCCCCGAATATTTGTAAGTCGTATAAGACAGTCCGAAACCGAAGGGATAGAGGACCTCCTTCTTCTCTGCGTCATACCACTTGTAGCCGACCTTCAGTCCCTCATCGTACGTGACATCGAACTTTCTGGTATTGTCCTTGAAGCCCGGAAAAATCTCGACCAGATCGGCTGCGCTCGCCGGAGGTGGCTGTTTGGTAAGCTGCGGATGCGGGAGATCGGCTTCCGATTTGGCGAACGTCAACGGCAGCTTGGCGGATGGATTCACGTCTCCGAAGATTACGTTAGCGAGGGCTTCGGCCCCGCGAATGCCCGGATACCACACTTCCATCGCCGCACTTACCCGCCCGATCCATGGCATGGTAACGGCGCCGCCAGTTTCGAGCACCACGACCGTATGCGGATTACCAGCGGCCACTGCGTTCACTAACGCGTCTTGGTTGTTTGGCAGCGATAGGCTCGGGTGGTCGCTGCCTTCGCTCGATGGCTGATTAACGAACACGATGGCCACGTCGGACCCTTGCGCCAAGCGCGCCGCCGCGGCCAGATCCGTTCCGGCGTCATACTGCACATCGGCATGCGGCGCTCTGGCGCGAATCGCGGTCAGCGGCGCGGAGCGATGCCAAACCACTCTATCGAAGAACGGCGTACCGGCGGCCTGTGGCACCGCGTTGCCACCCATTGGATCGACCTGCGCCGAGCCGCCGCCCGAGAGAACACCTACATCGGCGTGCGATCCGATCACGGCGATAGTCTTCACGCGTGAGGACAGCGGCAACTGCCCGTCCGTATTTTTCAATAGAACAATCGATTGTTCGGCGACGCGCTGCGCAATCTCCATTCCGCGGATGACATCCGGCACCTGACGTTCCGCCGGGCCGTCGAACAATCCCACCGCGAATTCCGAGCGCAGAATGCGGTGCACCATGTCATCCACGCGCGCCTGAGGCACCTCGCCGCTTTCCACCGCTTTCTTGAGTGCGCCGGCGAAGTACATGGAGGTGGGCATCTCCATATCCAGGCCGGCCAGGGCGGCTTTCGTAGTGCTGTGCGTGCCGCCCCAATCCGACAATACGAATCCTTGAAAACCAAAGTCCTTTTTCAAGACGTCGCTAAGCAGATAGCGGTTCTCGCAAGCATAGTCGCCGTTCAGCAGGTTATACGAGCACATCACGGCACCCGCGCCGGAATCCTTAACGGCGATCTCAAACGCCAGCAGATCGCTCTCGCGGATGGCGCGCTGATCGACTTTCACGTTGACGTACGAACGGCCGCTCTCCTGATCGTTGAGTGCATAGTGCTTGATGTCGCCGACGATGCCTTGCTCCTGCAGCGCTTTCATTTCCGCGCCTACCAGCTTGCCGGCCAGGATCGGGTCTTCACCCTTATATTCGAAGATACGGCCATTGCGCGGTTCGCGCGCCAGGTTGATGCCGCCACCCAGCGACATCGTATAGCCCTGATCGCGCAACTCCTCGCCGATCAACGTGCCGTAAGCGCGCGCCACGTCCAGGTCCCAACTTGCGGCTGCGGCAACACAGGAGGGCAGCGCAGTGGAATAACGTCCAAACACGGAACTGTGCGTGACGCCTACCGCGGCGTCCGCCATTTGCAGGTCCGGAATGCCCAGCCGTGGAATGCCCGGAATGTAGCCCGCATTGCCCAGCGATTTTGTCGGCGGCCCGTCAGGGATGCCAAAGAGCATCTCCCAACCGCCGCCGTGCAATAGCGAGATCTTCTCGTCGAGGGTCAACTGCGCGACAACCAGGTCGGCACGCTGATCGGGCGACAGGCTTTTTTTCATCCATGGGCCGGTGGGTCTCGGTCGCGGTGGACCGAATTGGGCTCCTGAGGGAGCGATGAGGATGCTGCAAAGAATCGCGGCGAGCATGGCTCGGCGCAGGCCCAGATTTGTTTTATTCAGCATGGCTGGGAGAATAGTAACAGATCGCATTGTCGGTTGCCGGTGCCTAAGCTGACAGGCGTGGACGTGTTTGCAGAATTCGGCAAAGTAGGGACAGCGCTCAGCGACTCGATTCAGGTCTGCTGCGGTTGCGATCTCGTCATACACTTTGTCGTCCGCCGGCCGCGGAAAGCAGGGTCAGGAACAACCGCTGCGCGTCGACCATATCTTCCAGACGCTTGTTGACCCGCTTGACGGATTGCTTCCGCCCCGATCTTTAGCGACCTGGTTCACGGCTTGCTGGTCGGCGAGCAACCATGTCTCGACCATCGATTTGGTAGCGTAGAAGTATACGGGGAAGTCGGCTTAAACCCCGATTTATTCAAACGGTCATTTTAAGTCCGCCTCCCCCCACCGTGTTCGAGTCCTTTCGGTCTGAGTCACGGATAACCAGCGCCTTGTCTATGGGCACAGACTGAAAATATTTCAACCATCCTACGAATTTTGTCGCGGACCGCCGGTAGGCCGCCTCACGATCGCGCCTCCAGCTGTCCTATGTCGGGCCGAATTCGCCGGATCAAGACCGGATAGGCAGCCGCATCGCGCGGTCCTTCAACCACGATCCCGACGACCATCACTCCTCGCCAAGCGCTGCCGCAAACATTAGGCTAACTTTCGCACCTCGTGTGTTCTGGTCGGGCTAAACCTTTCAGAATCAGTGAGGGCTCCCCGCAGGTCTTCACCACGAGAGGGCCGGTAAGCGGCCTATTCTGACATGATTTTGGGCGGCTTTGATGCGCGGTGGGGGTGGGGAGGGGAGTTTGATCCGCATCTGGTTCAGGAGTGCCTGCATATCATTGTTCGTCTGCGTATGGCGTCGCAGCACCAGCCAACGGCCATCCACCATAGGAATCCAGACCTCGACCATCTGGATCGTCGCCAGCTTTTCGAACACGGCGGTCGGGGTCAATCCCGGCGCGTGCATCGGCAGGCGGTTCTTCAAAGTGACTTGCAGACAGTAAGCCAGGAACGCAATCCGTATGTGCGCGTCGGCCCGATGTTCCAATAGATGACGGATGGGCCGGATGCTCAGTTCGCTTTCAGCGAGCGGAACACGCTCTCGAGCCGGGTCAGTGGCACCTAGCGCTTCCACAACACGGCGGGATCTTCGCCGGTGAGGTTGCTGCGTAGTAGATAAACGGCCGTCGCGTGGTTCGGCGGCTTTGAGCTTGGCCTTGTCCAGAGTTGAACGTCTCGCCAGTGACCGCCTGGCCCGTGGACGGCGTCTGAATCTTCACGAACCCGAAAGCCTGGCCGGCCTGTTTCTTGGCGGCGCCGATCCGCAGCAACAGTGGATCGCGCTTCGGCGGGCTCTTGCGCATCACTCGCAGTTTGCGCAACAATCGGGTCAGCCGCTTGCGCGCATGGCGATCTCTTTGGCCTGCCGCCCTCGGCTCTCGGCCAACACATAGAGTTCCCCTTGGTGCTCATACAGCTTCACCTCCTCCGAGTCGCGGACCTTGCGCCACGGTAGATCCAGCCACTTCTTTTCTGCTGGTTGATCCAGCTTTTGGGTGTGCCGACCAAATAGGATGTCTGCCGTTCCGGCGCACGCATATCCTTCATAATGGCTTCGCTGGGAACACCACGATCCATCACCCCCCCGCGCTTTTGCCGTAGGTGTCCTCCATCTTTATGAGAAAGCCTTAACAACGGACAGACGCTTCAACTACCGGCCAACAGAAAGCTTATACTTTCCGTAGTAACTCCAGAGCTGGGAACTCCCGCACGCGCTATGTGTTCAGTAACTGGTCCGACGGAGGCGTCGTCGCCCATGCTGCAGTCGTGCTCGCCGTCCGGCCTATCAACTGACTGTCGCGGTGACGTCCGCGGCAGCGAGTGCCTGAAGCGGCGCGGTGAATCCGTTTGGGCAGTGGCTCTGCCGCGCTGGTGATGAACGGGCCGCTCAGTGTCACGGCCGCGTTCCGCGGTTCGCCTCGAGTACGTAGATCGCCAACCTGAACCACAGTTTGAACGGCCCGCTAGCGCCCGCCAGTTTGGGCAGCTATATCTTCGTGCATGGCGCCGGTTTTGGGGACCTGAATCCCGCCGGCGCCGACGGGTTGCTGCATTTGACGCTGCCGGTCACGGCTTCCATAGACAGCGTGCCGGCGCAGGTGACCTACGGCGAAGCGCCCGGCTACACCTCGTGTCTGCAGCAACCGCCGCCGCGCCCCGGCCCGCGGCTGGTACAATCTTTAGCCATGCGCAGTCTCGCTTTCGTTCTGGCGCTGGCCTTTTCTGCCGCCCTCGCCGCCGCGCCGCTCGACCAGAAGGATGTGGAATATGCCCGCCCGAACGACCAGCCCATCCTGCTCGATCTGCACATCCCGGACGGCGCCGGCCCGTTCCCCGCTGCCATTCTCATCCATGGCGGCGGCTTCGATGAAGGCAGCAAGAGCACCAATGTCCGGCCTTTGTTCGAGCCCCTCACAGGCGCAGGGTTTGCCTGGTTCAGCATCGACTACCGGCTCGCGCCGGCCGTACAATTCCCCCAGGCCATGGATGACGTGAACAGCGCCATCCGATGGGTGAAGTCGCATGCCGGCGAATACCGTGTGGATGCTTCCCGGATCGCCATCATCGGCGAATCGGCGGGCGGCTTCTTCGTGAATCATGCTGGAACCCACCAAACGCCTGCCACGAAAGTAGAGGCCGTCGTGGATTTTTACGGGCCCTCCGATTACGGACAACTGGCGCTCGAGCGGCGCGATCATCCCGAGCGGTTTAATATGGCCACCATCAACCGGCACGCGGCGCACGGCGGCGGCATTCATTTCTTCGGCGTGGAGCAACTGGATCAGGCCGGCCTGGCCAAACTGGCGGCGCTGGCGCCCATTGCCGCTGTCGACCAGGGCATGCCGCCATTTCTCGTTATTCACGGGACGCGTGACGATCAGGTGAGCTTCGCGCAATCCACCGAATTTTGCGATGCCATCCGCCACGTGGGGACGGCCTGCGAGCTGATCACTATCGAGGGTGGCGGCCACGGCATGAGCGGCTGGCGCGCGCCGGAGATGCAGCACTGGAAGCCGGAGATGATCGCCTGGCTCAAGAAAACACTGCAATAGCCCGCTCTAGCCCATGCTTGCCCGGCTGGCCGCCTTGTGTTGTACTGTTGCCATGAAGCCGGTCTTGTGGGCCATCCTGATCGCCGCGCCCTTGCCAGCCCAGGTACACATCGCGCAGCACGGCATCGAGTACGTCTCGGTAGAGATTAAGGGCAAACCTTTCACCCAGCTTTTCATCGGGCCGGAGACGAATAAGCCCTATCTGCACCCGCTGCGCTCGGCCAGCGGCAAGATCGTGACGCGCGGCTACCCCATGGAAGATGTGCCTGGCGAGACGCACGACCATCCGCATCATCGCGGCCTGTGGTTTTCGCATGGCGACGTGAACGGCCTCGATTTTTGGGGCAACGAGGCGCGCGGCCCCAAGTTCGGACGCATTGTGCTGTCGAAAGTCGACGGACTGTCTGACGGCAAAGAATCCGGGACCATTGACGCCACATTCGACTGGCGCGATCCGTCCGGCAATGTACTGATCACCGAAACGCGCAAAATGGTGTTTTACGGCCAGCCGAAAACCCGCACCATAGATTTCGACATCACCCTTACCGCTCGCCAGAAGGTCACGTTCGGCGACACCAAGGAGGGCACCTTCGCGGTGCGCCTGGCTCCCGGCTTGGAAGAACCGCACAAGGGTGCGCCCGCGCAGCCGGCCCGCACCGGCCACCTGGTAGATTCCCAAGGACGAGAAGGCGAGGAACAGGTGTGGGGCAAGCGCGCCGATTGGGCGGATTATTACGGCGTGCTCGAGGGTGAGCCACTGGGTATCGCGATATTCGACCATCCGGCGAACCCCCGACACCCTACTTATTGGCACGCGCGCTCCTACGGACTGTTTGCGGCGAATATTTTCGGCGTGCACGATTTTGAGAACGATAAGACCAAAAATGGCAGCCTGACTCTGGCGCCCGGCGAAACCCTGCGCTTCCGCTACCGCGTGGTGATCCATCCGGGAGATGTGCACAGCGCGCACATTGCCAAGCTGTACGGGGATTACTCCAGCGGTCGATAGATCTCGCGCACCATCGGGACGATGGCTGTGGGCACGAGATGCTGCCACGACTGTCCCGCGGCGACACGCCGCCGGACGTCGCTGGCCGATATGGCATCCAGTTCGGCGGGCACCTCAATGGCGCGGATATGGCGGCGCAGATGCGCAGGCGGCTCATAGGATCCGCCGCGACAGGCGACCAGAAGATGAAATGATTCCAAGATGGAGCTGATCGCATCAGGGTAGCCGTAATCCCAAGTGATCATGCGCTCGGCTGCGTCCCGTCCGCACACAAAAGTCAACGCGACCTCCGGGCCGTAGACGGAGCGGCATTCCTGTGCAATTTCGACGAAGAGGCCGTTATCGCTGGCGGCGACAGCCATGCCTGGGTGGCCGGCGATCGCCGCACGCATCATTTCAACGCGTTGCGCGAAGCTGGCGCCGTCGTAACTCTTGTGGGGAAAAACCCGCGGCAGGACCAGTACTACTGCGTCAAGTTCGGCCAAAGCGGCGTCGGCCAGCGACAAGTGGGCCAGAGTGGGAGGATTGAATGTGCCGGGAAGAATTCCCAAGTGGCCAGCTGGTCGGCAAGACCGGCTCAGGAACTGCATGGGAGCCAACTCACGCGGCACTGTCGAATCGCGCAGTCCGGTGTGGATCTTGGCACATCCGGCCCACCACAGACACAAAAGGCGCGAGAGCTACCTCGCGCCTTCCTCGCAGCATACCTCGGCTTAGGCCGCAGCCAGCAGGTCGTCAATCGACTCGGCGGGGCCAATCTCGTTCCTGTCCGCGGCTTCCTGGCAATTGATGCAGAAGGCCGCCCAAGGCAGCGCTTCCAAGCGCTTGGGCTTGATCTCTTCCTCGCAGTGCATGCAAACGCCATAGCTGCCCTCGTTAATGCGGAACAAAGCTGCCCGTACGTTGCGCAGCAAATTGGCCTCGCGATCCAGGTTGCGGATTGCAAGTTCCCTTTCTCCAGCGAGTTGCACCTCATCCAATGCATCAGGGGTTTTCTCGATCAGGATGTCGTCGCGATTCCGCAGTCCGCCGGAAAGTTCGGTTTGTTTGGCTAACAGGGTCGCCTTGTATTTTTCGAGCTCGGTTCTGTTCATGGTCTCTTCTCCTATCTTTTTTCGTTCTATCTTGCCGGGATCGTTTGCCCGACAGAAAATAGACGAAATTTTACTCTAAAAGTTTCAAAAAATCTCAGCCTCTTCGGCTCAACCCGTGCAGCCCTGTGCTCAAGTCGGGGTACTTCGTACTCCACCGAAACTGGCCTGAACGGTCCGCCATGGGAAACAACTCTAGCAATTTTTCTGCCACATTGCAAAGTCATATATTTGGACTCAAGTACCATGACGAAAGTTACACCAAAACGCGCAACCGGCCGCGCATCGGCAGGTTTTGCGCTTACGGCTGAACAGTAGTGCGGAATTGCACCGCTTTTATCACCGGACGCACAGATTAACAATAAGTTTCGTCGCCCGGTGCAAAACCGGTTCTATGACCGGACCGTTTCGGGTGTCCAAGAGTTGAACAGTACGTGCAT
Source organism: Bryobacterales bacterium (assembly GCA_963756605.1). GTDB lineage: Bacteria > Acidobacteriota > Terriglobia > Bryobacterales > Bryobacteraceae > Bog-159. Next base: position 27,426 of record CAVWOT010000016.1, read on the forward strand.
CTGGTGCTGGAATTTGGCCGACGGGTAGAGGAGCTTTTCTAAGATGTGGCTGCGGTTCGTTCGGGCTTTGCTGCCCAATGCAGGCCGATGCCGCCGAAGAGGAACCCACGCGCAGTTACCGACGTGTAGCCCAGACGTTGCAGGCGGTCTGCGAACTCCTTCATGGAGATGAAAGAGCGCAGCGAATCTGGAATATAAGTGTAGATGCGGGGCCGGCCATGCAACAGTAATCCCCAGAAGCCACCTTGCAGGTAAAGATAGCCGACATATAGTTGGCGCAGCACCGGATTCGAGGGCAGGAAGAAATCCAAAGTCACCAGCCGGCCTCCGGGGCGGGTAACGCGCGCGATCTCCTCGAGCGCGGCATTCAAGTCCGGAAAATTACGAAGGCCATATCCAATGAACACACAGTCGAAAGTGTGTGCCGGAAAAGGAAGCACAGTGGCGTCGGCACATACCGCGCGAGGTATGCCGCGCCGGCGTGCCAGGCCCAGCATGCGCTCGGTGAGATCCACGGCGATCGCTTTGGCATGCGGACGATGCTCTGTCACGAGTTCGGAGAAGTCGCCGGTTCCGGAGGCGAGATCCAACACGATGGCCCGCTCGGGGAGACTGGTCCGCTGTACACCGCGCCGTTTCCATCGCCGGTCCATCCCGTAGGAGAAGATGCGGGTAATAAAATCGTAGCGCGGCGCAATGGTGCTGAACATCGCGCGCATCAGGCGCAGATCCCGCTTCTCGGCTGGTACAGGCATTAGCAGCCGAATTGTAGCACTCTCCAGGGCCGTCGGGCGGGTTCTACGTGGCGCGCTGGGCGCGCAGCAGGCCGCCTAGCGGCGCGAAGACCGGGCATTCGCGATGCGCGGCGCCTCAACTCCAACGCCGGTCGCGTATGCCCCGGTGGTGGTCATGACGGGCGCCTCCATCATCTGCATCATGGCGTACGGCGGCATGTCTTCGGCTTCCTTGAAAAAGGTCATACATTGCGCTTCGCCATCGTAATCCACCCGGACCAAATCTCCACCGCGCACCTGCTCGCTGGCGATGAGATTGGACAAGGGATGTACCAGGCTGCGATCGATGGCCCGCTTGAGATGACGGGCGCCATACTTCATGTCCGTGCCCTCCCGCAGCAGATAGTCTTTAGCCGGCTCGCTCACAGAGAACACAAACGGTGCGCCAGCGGCTGAATTAAAGATGCGATGCTGCAGGATGTTCAGCTCCAGACCCAGGATCTTCCGCAATTCGGATTCACCGAGGGGCCGGAATACGACCACCTTGTCGATGCGGTTCATGAACTCCGGCGTAAATTTCCGCCGCGCCGCTTCCACGCCGGCGCGCGAGATCTTTTCATTGAGGCTTCCGTCCACCAGCCCTTCGGAACACTTACGTTCCATTTCGGAAGCCGCGAATCCCAAGTGGGGGCGCATGATGGAATTCATTTCACTCGCGCCCAGGTTGCTGGTCATGAAGATCATGGTGCGCGAAAAATCGACGCGCCGGTTATCGCCCAGCGTCAACGTGGCCTTATCCAGAATCCCCAGCAGCAGGTTCCACAGAGAGTCGCTGGCCTTCTCGATTTCATCGAACAGCACGAAGCTCAGCTTGAACTTGTCCGTATAATATTGCTGCAAAACTTCCTGGCTGAGCAGCGGGTGCGTTTCGCGGTGTCCCAAATAACCCGGAGGCGAGCCGATCAGTTTCGCGATTTCGTGGCTGTGCTGGAACTCCGCGCAATCAATCTTGATCACCGCGCGCATATCTCCGACCAGGCTCTCCGCAGTCGCTTCGACCATGCGGGTCTTGCCCGAACCGGTCGGTCCGAGAAAGAGGAAATTGGCGATGGGCCGTCCCGGGCTCGACATACCTGCCAGGAACGTCTGGTAAATATTTACGATCTGTTCGACCGCCTCGTCCTGTCCCACGACGCGCCGCCGCAAATCGGCGTCGAGCTTTATCGCTTCACTGCCTGTGAGCGTGGGGTTCAACTGCTTGTTCATTCGGCCCATTGACGTTATCCTCTTTTCAGCCCTTTTACTGCAAGGCGCTTACGACAGGGCCAAGAGCACGTCGCATGCCAATTTTTTGGCGCGCCTGTCCGCGTCACTTCTGTGGCTTGGAAGGACGCACTTCTACACGGCTTATCAGCGTTCGCGGCGGCATGCGCAACAGCATCGACACAATTTCGGCAACATCTTCGGACTGTATTTTCCAGGGCGCCGCGCCGGCTTGTGTACCGAATTGGGTGTCGACGCTGCCGGGCATGATATAACTCACGCGCACGTTATCGTACCGATGATCCAGCATCATGGCCTCGCTGAAACCGTTCAGTCCGAATTTCGACGCATTATATGCCGCACCTCCGGCAAAGGCATTCTTGCCGGCCAGGCTGCTGATGTTAATTATGTACCCCGCGCCACGCTTGCGCATGCGCGGCAGCGCTTCGTGACTGCAGTAATAAACCCCGCTCAAGTTCAAGTCGATGGTGCGGCGCCACTCCTCCGGGGTAAGATCCGATACGCTCTTGAACACGCCGATGCCGGCGTTGTTGATGAGGATATCCAGGCCGCCGAAGCGCTGGTCTACGCTGGCGAAAAGACGTCGCACGTCCTCGAGTTTCGACACATCCGCGGCTTCCGCCAGCAGCCGGTCTCCAGCCACGGGCCGGCAATCATCTGCGAACTTCTGCACGTTCCCTGGCGCGCGGCTGCAAACCGCTACCGCCGCGCCTTCCCGCAGCAGCCGTTCCGCGATGGCCCGCCCGATGCCGCGCGTGCCGCCTGTCACAATCGCAATCTTGCCGGATAGGTTGGTTTCCATATTACGATTCTATGCGGCTGGCTGTTAACATGGAATTGTCCCCGCATGTCAACCGCCCCGCCCTCATCTTCTTTGCGAAGTTTGTTTTCCGAATTGGAACAGCTGTTCCAAACTGAAACGGAAGCGCGGGTCTCGATCAGCGTGCAAGCCGCCGAGCGGGCTCTGGCGGAACATTTGAATCAGGCCGTACGCCGCTTGCGGCAATCCGCGGATTTCGCGGAGATGGCCGTCATCCTGTGCGACGCGGCGGGCTTGTTCGCGCGGGCTGGCGCCGTCTTTCACGTTAGGGAGCGTACCATCGGCGGAGAAATGCTGCGCGGGGCAGCCGGGGATGCCGCGGCGCACTTCCGCCAGATCAGTTTTGGCGCAGCCGAAGCGGCGGCCTTCGCCGGGGCTATCGACTCGCGCGAACCAGTGGTGGCGTTGTGCTCCGCCGCGGAGGTCTCCCGGGTGGTGATGGAAGCGTTCGGGCATGCGCCTGCTGATAAAGCCTACCTCTTCCCGCTGACCGTGGATCAAACTGTGGTCGGCGTGCTGTACGCCGCCGGCGCGGTCGACAGCGCGGCACTGGAGCTGTTGGCACAGGCCGCGTCCGCCATACTGGAAGCGCGGCACCGCCCCGTACGCCGAGAGATGCCTGCGCAGGCGGCGGGCGCGGCGGTCGATTTGGTGCGTATCGAATCCGCCCCGGCCGGCCCCGCGGCTCCCGGACCGCATTGGGACCAACTGAGCGCGCCGGACCGGCAACTGCATCTGCGCGCCCAACGCTTCGCGCGCGTGAAGGTCGCTGAAATGCGTCTGTACCGGCCCGATGCGGTGAAGTCCGGGCGCGCACAGGGAGACCTGTACGCGGCGCTGCAGGACGACATTGATCGCGGCCGGGAAGAATTTCGGCAGACGTTTGTAATGGCCAGCCAGACCATGGTCGATTATTTTTACTTGGAGCTGTTACGCACCCTGGCGAATGATAATCCAGCCTGGCTGGGAGGCAAATATCCGGGCCGATTGGTATAAGAGGACACGTAGGGCACCCCGGCTGGGTGCCTGCCTTACACTGCTGCTTCTGGGGGGCGCGGCGTTCGCGCAAAGTCCCGAATCTCTGGCCAGCGCCTATCGCGAATCGCCGACGCCCGCCCGCGCCCGGGCGCTCGCGCAATTCGCGGCCAGTCACAAAGACACCAACGGCGCGTTGGCGCACCTCACACTCGGCATAGTCTCCTTCGAGCAGAAGCGCTTTCCGGACGCTATCCAGCATCTGACGGCCGCGCAGCCGCGCCTGCCCAAGCTGACGGATTATACGGCTTACTATCTGGCCGCGGCCCGGGTGGAGATGCAGGACTTCGCCGCCGCCGCGCACGGCGCCGCGCAGGTCGAGTCCGCGCCGCTGCGCTCTCCGTTCACCGCCAGAGCCAGAGTACTCGAAGCGCGCGGGCTGGCCGCTTCCGGATCCGGCCTCGAGGCCGTGCGCACGCTGCGCGAACATTACGCCGATCTGCCCCAGCCCGATGGCGACCTGACCTTAGCCCTAGCCTACGAAGCGGCCCACGACCTGTCGCAAGCCGCGCAATATTATCAGCGCGTGTACTACGAATACCCCAGTGGCGAGGCCGCCGCGCGCGCCGCCGCGGAGCTGATTACCCTGCACGATGCGATGGGTGCGGCATATCCGGCGCCCGCGGCGCGGGCCATGATCGAGCGCGCGCGCCAGTTGGCCGCCCAACGCGAATACGCGCGCGCGCAAGCCGAGTTTCGCGCGCTGGTGCCGCAACTGAGCGGTCCGGAGCGCGAGCAGGCACGCGTGGGTATCGGCGCCGCCGAGTACCTGGGTGGAGATGTGGCTGCCGCTTACTCACACCTCCGCGCGCTGGAGTTGTCCGATGCCGAAGCCGAAGCCGAGCGCCTGTATTATGTCGCCGAATGCGCCCGCAAGCTGAATGACGAAGACCAGATGATGGAGGCAGTCAAGAAACTAGCCGCCAAACACGGCGGTTCAGTGTGGCGCTACAAGGCGCTGACCACCGCCGCGAATCGCTTCCTGGTAACCAATCAGCCCGATAAATACGTACCGCTTTATAAGGCTGTTTATGAAACATTTCCCGATCAGCCGACGGCGGCATCCAGTCATTGGCGGGTGGCCTGGGCAGCTTATATCCGCCGCCGGCGCGAAGCTCGTGAGTTGTTGCGCGAGCACTTACAGCGTTATCCCGGGCATCCTTCGGCCAGCGCCGCCCTGTACTATCTGGGGCGCCTTGCAGAATCCGACGCCGACTACGCCGCGGCGCGCGGCTTCTATGGCACCTTGACGGCGCAATTTCCTAATTACTATTACGGCATCCTGGCCCGCGCGCGTCTGGCGCAGCCGCCGATCGCCGCCGCGGCATCGTCGGAAAAGGTTGCCGCATTTCTCCGCCCTATCGGATTCCCGCCGCGCAAACCGGCAGTCACCGGCCAGCCGGACGCTGTCACCACCTTGCGCATCGCCCGCGCCCGGCAACTCGTGTCCGCCGGGCTTCCCGATCTGGCGCAAGCCGAGCTGCGCTTCGGCGCCCGCGATAGCCACGAGCCATGCCTGCTGGCTATGGAACTCGCGCGCACCGGGCGCGCTCCCCACGAACGCTTGCACAATATCAAAAGCGCCGCGCCCGACTATCTTTCACTAACACTCGAAGACGCCCCACCGGCATTCTGGCAACTGTTGTTTCCTCTACCCTTCGAGCAGGATCTGGTGCGCAGCGCGAAACAACAGAACCTGGATCCTTATATGGTGGCGGCCCTCATCCGGCAGGAATCCGAATTCGACCCCCAGGCGCTCTCCGCCAAGCAGGCTTATGGCCTGACGCAGGTACAGCCGGCCACCGGCCGCGCCCTGGCCCGGCGCGCTGGCGTCAAACACTTCAGTAATCGGGCCCTATTCCAGCCGGCCGTCAATCTGAAACTCGGCGCGTGTTACCTGCGCGCCTTGCTCGACGAATGGGGCGGCAAGTGGGAGCAGACGCTGGCTTCTTATAATGCGGGCAAATCGCATGTAAACGATTGGCTGACCTGGAATCAGTACCAGGAACCGGCCGAATTTGTGGAATCCATTCCATTTACCGAGACGCGAGAATACGTGGAAGCCGTCTTGCGAAATGCGGCACTTTACCGGCAACTCTATGCCAGCAAAGCTTCGGCGCCGCGTGCGCCGAACGCTTCCCGAAAACGGCCCGCTGCGATGCCGCATAAATCGCCCACCGGATAAAAGTAATTTTCTTATCAATTTGGCTTCCCTTTCGATGAAAAATGTGCGAATCTTAATCTAGAAGTCAGCCTTACATTAAGGAGCTAAAACTCTCGAACATTAGCGAGGGGTATTGTATGCTGCCAGGTTTCCTACTTCCGGAAACGACCATCCGCGAGGCCGGCTCCGGCCCCGAGGTCGACCTAGGCGACGCCCGTGGCGGAGTGATCCTCCTGACACTCGGCATTACCCGCATCATTGAACAGGAAAGCCTGGACGTATCGGTCTGGGGTTCCGCGGACAATGCGGAGTGGGGCGCCAAACCCATAGTCTCGTTCCCGCAAAAATTCTACTGTGGGACCTACCAAATATTGCTCGATCTGCGCGACCACCCGGATGTCCGGTTCGTGCGTGCGAAGTATCAGGCCCAGCGCTGGGGCAAAGGTGAACCAAAGCCGCTTTTCGGCGCTTATGTTTTTGCGCAGGGCGCGCAGCAAGTTCTCACCATGTCCGCCTGAGTTTCCGCTTCCCAGATGATCTCTTACGAAGAAGCTCTCGACCTGTTCCGTTCCGACGATCTGATCGGTATAGGTATGGCTGCCGACGCCATCCGGAAGGGCTATCACCCCGAAGGGGTAGTCTCCTACATCATCGATCGCAATATCAACTACACTAATTTCTGCACGGAATACTGCAGCTTCTGCGCGTTTTACCGGCCCATGGGCCACGCGGAAGGTTACGTGCACGGCCACGAAACCATCTTCGCGAAGATCCAGGAGACGCTTGATTTAGGCGGTACCGGCGTGCTGATGCAGGGCGGCCTGCATCCGGACCTGAAGATCGAGTGGTATGAAGACCTGCTGCGCGCCATCAAGCAGCGATTCCACATTCACCTGCACTGCTTCTCCGCGCCGGAGATCACCAACATCGCCGATATAAGCGGCCTGACCTTGCGCGATACCATAGCCCGCCTGCGCGATGCGGGTCTCGATTCGATTCCTGGCGGCGGCGCGGAGATTCTGGACGACGGCGTGCGCCACCGCATCAGCCGGCTGAAGTGCTCCACTTCGGAATGGATCGACGTACACCGCACGGCGCACGCGCTAGGCATGCGCACCACGGCTACCATGATGTTCGGCTGCGGCGAGACGCTCGAACAGCGCATGAATCACCTGCGCATCGTGCGGGAGATACAGGAAGACACCGGCGGTTTCACGGCATTCATCCCCTGGACCTTTCAGCGCGAGAACACCTCGCTCGGGCGTTTCGTGCATGAAGAAGCCACGGCCGTCGAATACCTGCAGAATCTGGCGATCTCGCGCATTTACCTCGACAACATCGAAAATATTCAGTCGTCCTGGGTCACCCAGGGGCTGAAGACCTGTCAACTCGGTCTGCGTTTCGGCGGCAACGATGTGGGCAGCATCATGATCGAGGAGAATGTGGTCTCCGCCGCCGGCGCCCATCATCGCGCCAGCGAAGAAGAACTGCGCCGCATCATCCGCGACGCCGGCTTCATCCCCAAGCAGCGCGACACGCTGTACCGCACTTATTTTCTGAATTGAAACCGGTCTTACCGAGCCTCGGCCGCCGGGGCGATTACGCGGTGATGCCCGCGTGTCGGGTTAAGGCTATACTCAAGCCGAGGGGTATTTCCCGGTGAGATCCAAATCGAAGCCCGGTGCATCCCATCCCGGTTCGAAGCCGGCGCGCGGGACGACGCCGGTGTTGGACACGCCGCTCACCGGCCGGGAGGAGCACGTTCACGATCGATCGCGGCTGCTTTAAGTGGATCGGCGAACGCGCACGGATCAAGCCGCTCACTGCTATGGTGGCCCGCCTGGTGTGGTTGCAGGGCTTGGACCGCCGGAGAGCGGCGGAAGCGCTTGGCATTTCCGAGAACAGGGTCGCCATCGAACTGCTGCGCGCACGATCCTGGCTGCGGGGCGGGACACTGGACCGCACGGGTCCCGGCAAGACGGAGCAGGACGCCGAGGATGCAGTTGTCGCGCATACCTTTGAAACTTTCGGCTCATTCGAAAAAGCGAATCATTGGCTGCATCGGCCCAATCACGTCTTTCAAGGTCGAACCCCGCTTGAAGTAATCGCAACCGATCCTCAGGCCGTAGAGATTGAACTGACCAGGATTGACCACGGAGTCTATATTTGACGGTTTACCGCCTGGCCCGGAGACGGCACGCCGACCTGAGGGGCGAGGGGGCGCGGCTCTACGGAGGACGGTATAACCCGCCGGGCATTCCCGCCGTCTATGCCGCCGAAAGCATTTTCCTGGCCGCCTTGGAAGTGCTGGTAAACGTGGAGGAGTCCGAGATTCCGGAAGACTATGTGGCATTAAGTATTGAATTTGGCCGCGGACAGGTCCCGTCGCTATCCGTTGAGGCCGCCGAAAGAGTTGCGGGCCTGGTCACCGCGCAAGACCGCTAGTCGAGACGTTCGAGCGCGAGTTTTATGCGCGGCCCATACTGCGGGTCCTGTCCGTGATCGTCCCTCGCGAACGCAATTACATCCTCTTGCCGGCGGCTGCCAACTTCGCCGCCCGCATTCTGTGGATGGAGCCTTTTCGGTTCGATCCGCGCCTTTTTGCGAGCCCTGCACAGCTGTGAGTAGCGCCTGTGCCGGCCTATGCGTCTCGCGGGCGATGTTAAGGTAACGTTTTGGGGACTCGTCCCAGCTTTACAAGGAGCATCGTCACGTGAAGCACATAATTGCCAGTCTCACCCTATGCGCAGCGGCCGTGCTCTTTGCCGCGGAAAGCACTTCGCTCTTCGATGCCACCGGAGATGTGGGCGAAACACCCAAGCAAGGCAAAGTGGAGTTCAACCCCGCAACCGGCGACTACACCATTACCGGCGGCGGCGCCAACATGTGGGCGGCCGTGGACGCGTTCCAGTTCGCCTGGAAAAAACTGTCCGGTGATGTAGCCCTTACAGCCGACGTGCACTTCATTGGCGCGGGCGCCGAGGCCCACCGGAAAGCGGCATTGATGATCCGCGAGAGCCTGGCTCCGGATTCCGCATATGCCGATGTGGCACTCCACGGCGACGGCTTGACTTCACTCCAGTTCCGGCCCACTGCCGGAGCGCAGACGCAGGAGTTGCGGCAGGAGGCCAAATCGGATCTCGCCACGCCCGTGCGCATTCGCATCGAACGTCACGGCCATACTTTCACCATGCTGGCCGGCAAGCCCGGCGAGGCTCTCGTTTCGACTGGTCCAGTCACGGTCGAGCTTCACGATCCGGTCCTGGTCGGACTGGCCGTCTGTTCGCACGACGCCAATGTGCTCGAAACAGCGGTTTTCTCGAATGTGACCGTGCAAAGCTTGCCACGCGCGCACCGGCCGCCGGCGCCGCGCTACGCCAGCAAAATCTCCATCTACGATCTGCGCGATAAATCCGTCAAGACGGTTTATGCGGCAGACCGGGTATTCGAGGCACCCAACTGGTCGCCCGATGGCAAGTATCTGCTGTCCAATTCCGAGGGCCGCCTCTATCGGATTCCGGTGGATGCCACGAACCCTTCACCTGAAGTCATCAACATCGACAGCACCCTGCGTCTGAACAACGACCACGCCCCGTCACCCGATGGGAAGCTGATCGCGTTTTCCGCCTCGTCTCCCGCTTCTCGGCAATCGCAGGTATATCTGGCAAACGCCGACGGGTCCGGCGCGCGCGTGATGGTCACCGCCACGCCCAGCTACTTCCACGGCTGGTCGCCCGACGGCCGCTACCTGGCGTACGTCCTGCAGCACGCCGGGGCGAACGGCGCGCCCGCAAATTACGACATCTTTCGCGTTCCGGCGGGGGGCGGAGAATCGCAGCAGCTCGATTCCAATCCGGGTTACGACGATGGTCCGGACTACTCGCCCGACGGGAAATGGATCTACTTCAATTCCGACCGCGCGGGCGGCTGGGACATCTGGCGCATACCGGCGGAGGGAGCAGGTCCGAACGATCAGCAGGCCGAGCGCGTCACCAGCGATGCGTTGGAAGACTGGTTTCCGCATCCGTCTCCAGACGGCAAATGGCTTGTGTTCCTCTCGTTTCCCAAGGGCACCAGCACGCATGACGACCGGCTCCCCGGCGTCCAACTCCGCATGATGCCGCTGCCTGGTGCGCGCCTCGAACAGCCGCCCAAAATTGAAGTGCTCGCGACCTTTTCCGGAGGGCAAGGCACCATCAATGTGAATTCGTGGTCGCCGGATGCGCAGCGGTTTGCGTTCGTTATTTACGAGCCGGCGAACTGAAGTTCGCGGGGCCCAAGCCTATCCGCGCACCACCTCCAGAAATGCGCGCGCCGCATGGCTGAGCGCCCGCCGTGTGGGATAAATCAGCCGGATCTTGCGCTCCACGTGCAGTTCTTTCACCTTGACCGCGCGCAGCAAACCTTGCTCGATCTCCTGCTCCACGCACATCCGCGGCAGAAACGCCACGCCCTGGTTGTTCTGCACCAGCTTGCGAATGGTCTCGATGGTGGGCATTTCGACCGGCATATTCAGCGGCACGCGCTGTTGCTGGAATGCGCGCAGCACCACATCGCGATACGGCGATATCACGTTGTGCGCAATGAATGTCTCCGCCGCCAGATCCGCAATCGAAACAGTTTTGCGGCCCGCCAGCCGATGTTTGGGTGACATCACGAAAGCCAGCGCGTCGGTGTAGATCACGGTGGAAGTCAACCGCTCATCGGGCGGATCGTAGCTGATCACGCCCAGTTCCAGATTGCCGTCCAGCAGTTCGTTGGGGATCTTACTCGACAGACTGCGCCGCACGCGCACGTTGACCCGCGGGTACAGCCGCCGGAAATTCTCAATGTGGCGTAACAGGTAGAGCGAGGTGGATTCGTTGGCGCCCACGGTAAGCGTGCCCGCGGAATTGTCGCGCAGCTCCGCCAGCGAGTTCTCCATTTCGAGGCGCAGATTTTCGAAGCGCCGCGCGTATTCGAGCACTGCGCGCCCGGCGTCGGTCAGCACCAGGTCCTTTGCGGAGCGGTCGATCAGCTTCTCGCCCAGCTCCGCTTCGAGGCGCTGCAGTGCCAGCGAAACCGCCGGCTGCGTGCGCAGCAGCCGGTCCGCGGCGCGCGAGAAGCTCTTCTCGGTGGCAATAGCCAGAAAAACCTGGAGAGTGTGCAGTTCCATGGCGTGACCAGCATAACAAGAATTAATTCTTGGATGACACAGTATATGCTCTCCTAATTTGCCACGAGCGCTGCCAAAGCCTTATGGCTTCGATGCGCGTCTCAGCGAGGAGCAAAAGGATACGGCTGCGGTGACGGCGGTCGGAGCGGTAGCCGCTGGCGGATCGTCCAGCGATCTGGCGATGGCTAAGAGTATCGAGAAGGTGTTCAAACGCCAGCGGCCTATGGCACCCTAAACGGGAGGTTGCTCGAAAGCGTGCCGCCAGGTGCGACCACTGTCACTTTACCGGCGGTCGCGCCGGCGGGCACGGAGGCGCTGATTTCGAATGGTTACCTGAATTACAGCCGCCACGCCATTAAAGCTGACCCCGGTCGTGCCGGCCAGATCGCTGCCCAGAATGTTGACGGCCGTCCCCGCCTCGCCGGATGTCGGCTCTGTTTTCACAAACGGGCCAGACCTACGGATAAGCTGAACACCGTGCCGCAGCAAACGCCGCCAGTCGTATCCTGGATCGGTGGGCCGGGGCCTTCTCCGTCCCCGCAACAAAAGCTGTATAGCGTCCTTAACTCGCCTTTCGGCGTGATCCTGAATATCGTCCCGTAGTAGGTGTAGGCGCCGCCCCCCGACGTCGTTCCGTATAGGTTCCCATTGGTGGAGAGGACGAGTCCCCCGTTTGGCGCCGCGCCGTCCGTGCACCCGGCCTGGGCTCAGAAGCTGTACAGCATTGTGAACCTGCCGCTTTTGGTGATTTTGAAGATCGTGCCGCAACCCGCATCGCAGAAATCGCTGGATCCGCCGAAATTGGTGGTTCCGTAGAAGGCGCCATCGGGCCCCTCGACAACCCCAGTGGGGAGTGCCCCATCCGTGCATCCGGCATTGGCGCAGAAGCTGCGGAGGGTTGTTACGGTGCCGCTTGGGGTCATCCGGAATACGGTCCCGCAGGCATGGCCGGGTGTACCGCCAACGCCGGCCCCGCCGGCGCCGGTTGCCCCATAGAAGTCTCCGTTAGTAATCCGGCGGCCTCGCTTGGCGCGCGATGAAGAGGTGATAGCCGCGACGCTGCAGACTGTCCGCGAGAAAGGTTTCTGGTGCGGCCAACGGAGACGATCAAGGCGTGCTCCGACTCGGACGACGATATTTTTCTGGAATGCGCGCATACGGCATGTGCGGATTACCTGGTGACCGGCAATCTGAAGCACTTTCCCTCTTCGTAGGCGAGCACTCTGGTAGTTACGCCCCGACGCTTTCTGGACATCCAGTCGGCGGAAGCTGGGCCAACGCAGGAACCGCTTCCGTCTTTGCTCAACCATTTTCGCGTGAGCTCGAAACGCCGCTCGCCATCAGTTTTCGTGACCACGGCCTAACAACTCCGCCATGGCGGCCTGGGAATCGCCCACCATTGCCATGCCAACGCTTTTGAGAAAGCTGTCATAGCGGATGCCGAGAGCGACGCCTTGGTCGTGCACGTCCCTGAGCGGTTCCGGAACGCAGGTCAAGAACGCTTTTGCCAGCACGTCTACAAACGCGAACAACGCCTGCTGTCCTATCCGCAGATTGCGAATTTCTCGTGCCATCCAGTCCAGGCTCGCAACGATCCGTTGTTCCGCCGCATCGACGCCACTTTCGCGGCCGGCCAGTTCCCGTTCGATTGCCTCTCGCATGAACGCGCTGGGGCTCGAGAATCCGCCTTTCTTCGTCGCCGCCTCGATCAGCTTGTCTAGCTTTGCGTCATATCTCAGCCCGCGGCTGACTGCCTTTTGCTTTCGTATCATAAGTGCCCCTACTCTGTAGGTGCGAAAATGGCCGGCCTGTGACACGAAAGACGCCGTGCGCAAATGTGCACGAAGCAGCTTAAACTGTGCCAGCTGGAACTTACTGATGGTGTATCTCTTAAGATCGAATGGGCAGACAAATGTGTTGCGTTTCCTTTATGTTCCACTACCGGTGTTTTCTGCATTCGCTGGTTGCCTCAGGCTTGACCCGCTGGCAAACAGCTGAAACATTCTGGAAAACCGTTGGTCGGCGAATGGACCGGTGAAACAATTCCGAAACCTTCTGGCAGTGGCGGGACCGCGGGCAATCCGATGTAACCGAGTCCCAAGTCTTTTCGGAAAAACCGCGCACTGAAGCGGCCGGGCGCCGGTTTTGGATGTCACAGCCGCTACACCTGGCGGCCTACAGGATGTGGACGTGACCCTGCACTCCAGAATCGAATACGCCATCGATGGCGCGAGATGCGAGGGCCGACGTCGATCCTCAACCTCAGCCGGAAATCCTTCGAAGAGGCGTAAGTAGCTTGCCAGTCACGTCCGCAATGGTGTTTAGTGATGGCGTCGGTAAGCGGCTCCTGAATGTCGAGGAGGCTGCCGGATACCTGGGTCTGAAGGTGGACACGGTCTACAAGAGGGCTCGGCTCCGGGAGCTTCCCTTCGTCAAGGTGGGGCGAGCGTTGCGGTTCGACAAACAGGCGTTAGATCGCCTGATCGAACAGCACACAATCAAAACCATCGACTGAAAGGAGTACGCAGAGTGTCTATTCACAGAGTTGAAGACGGAGTTTTTAAAATTCGCTGGAGGGAAGGAGGCAGGAACCGAAGCCTGAGCGTTCATGGCTCGCACGAGTTGGCCAAGCAAGAAGGTCCTCCGCACGCGGCTATCGGCGCGCGATGAGAACCGCCACCTCGATATCAAGCGGGAGGTCAATTTCCGAATGTCCGCGTTGATTGATCGGTACTGGGAGCAGTACGCCAGTAAGAAAAAATCTCAGGATCGCGAGAAAGCTGTTCTGGAGGGAATCCGAGGCGAGCTTGGGGACCTGTTTGTCCGGGAGGTTGGACGGCGCCAGTATTCAACGCGGGTACCAAGGCCTCTCGAAGGGAAGGGCTGTCGGCGGGAATGGTCGTTCGGCACTACAACGTCATGCACCACATGATGGAGAAGGCCGCCACGATCTGGAGCAAGGAAACCGGCATAGACCGGAATTCGGCTGATGACGTGGAAGTGAAGCGGCCGGATGACCAACGCGAGCGGTACCTGAGTGCGGAGGAGATCGTCAGGCTCAAGGCTGTTCTCGATGAGAAGATGTACCGCAAGGCTGGCAAGGGGATCAACCAGACGTTTTTTCATCTGCGCTTGATTGTCCTGACGGCGTTGACTACGGGCATGCGCATAGCCGAGATTTTTGCGCTCAGATGGAGCGGCCGGCTATTTCGGGAAGAGCTGATCGCAGTCGGGGCCAAGCTGAAGCGCGGCAAGGTTCGGTACGTGCCGATGTGCCCGGAGTTGGCCGCGGGATTCAAGTGGTATCCGGTGATCTTGGGGGAGGATCGGATTTTCCCACCGGAGCCGGGTGCCAAGCGGGAACGCCAAAGGGTGGACAAGAGTTTCGAAACCGTCCTGGAGTTGGCCGGTATCGAGGGTTTCCGCTTCCACGATTTGAAGCATACCTTCGCCAGTTGGTACATGATGAACGGCGGGGATCTTTACGAACTGGCCAAGATCTTGGGCCACGCGAACATCAAAATGACGGAGCGGTACGCCAAGCTCGCCCGGAGTCACATTGCCAAGACGGGGAGTACGGCCCGCGAGATGTGGAAGTTAATGGAAGGGGAGAGGCGGGAACAGACTCAGGGAACTGCGGTTTGAACGCCCATTATTGTTCCCTTGACTGAGCCCCGATGTTTCTGGCTGCTTCTAAGTTATTGATTCCAAGGTGGCCAGGGACGGAATCGAACCGCCGCCGCCAGCCTTTTCAGGGCTGCGCTCTGCTGCTGTCCAGCCGAATTCCCGCCACTTAGTCCATGTAGTAGATCCATCAGCTTGCCCGCACCTATAAAAACGTCGATCCGGCGAACCTGGTCCCGGCACCGGATGCGGATCTCGGCTCTAATTAGTAAGCCATCCAAACCAGCGGGCCACGGGGCAACGCCCAGGGTTCGCGTGATTTCGGGACCGGTTTAGTCCGCATGAAGCCACGGCCCAGGATGAGCGCTTGGCAGCAAAGCAGCAGCAATGCCTCCTCATCACGAAAGGCGGCCAGGAGGCCCCCCCAGAGAAGCGAACACGCGGATCTTGTTCGCCACTAGCAGTTGCCAAAGTTGATACACCTTTGCTGGTGGTGCAGACACGAAATTTCACACGGATTTCATTCCGCATAGCGACAAGTGGCCGCCTTGGTGCATTTGCGCCAGGATAAGGATTGGATCGGCTGGGCGGCTTGGGTGGCTAAGCTGGAAAAATCCGGCATCCACGTGGCGGAGGACAAGCGTAACGACGCCGAATATCTGTTGCAGCTTAGCCTGGAAACTCCCAAATCCTACGGGCCAGCGCGCGGGCTGCCGCGCAATCGCGAGCCTTTGCTCCACTTGATTCGCAATACCACGCTGCTGAAAGATTACGAAGTCGTCGGCGATCTGACGTTGGACGCGGTGCGCACCATTCAGACGCCCGCGCTGCTGGTGTACGGGCGCGATTCGCCCGCATTCCCGGGCGCGTTTGCGATTCTCGCACTCCTCCTCGAAGAAGTCCCGTGTCGCGCCACGCCGGGCCGCCATTTCACTGTGCTGAAGGAATGAAAATTCCCCCGGCTGAAACGCGGAGTCTGAACATTTGCGCAATTTCTGTGCGCGGGCGGGGCAAGAAGGACCGGAAAACGAGCGGTGCATGTTGCCGATGTTGCACAGCGTTTGGTGCCCAGCCGGCATCAAGCCGTCGCAGGTCCGTCACTGGGATGCTGGCGGAAGCGGATCACATGGCGTCGCGCGGTACCGTTATTGCAGCCTTCGATGCGGCCTTGGAACGGCGTATAGGAAGCGTCAGGTTGGGACTCCGAACGGATTGGTCCGCACTCGGAAATTGTCGGCGGACTCGCCGACCGGACAACTACCGATAAGCCTCCCTAAGGCCCAGAACCCAGAGCCCGCGCCTCCACATCGCCGACTGCCTCCAGCTTGCCATCGAACAGACCTTCGAGCAAACGGCGCCAGGAGGTCGCACCAGTATGCACTAGATCTGCTAAACTTACCGAAATTCCCAATCTAAAGACGGATGCGTGAGGAGGCGCAACGCAGTGTCAAAGAGTCAAACGATCAAGGTTGGCCCGCTCAAACAGAGTGAACTCGAAGAGGCAGAGCGTATTGTCCGACTGGCGTTCGGAACGTTTCTGGGATTGCCGAATCCGTTGGACTTCATGGGCGACCGAAATTTCATGGCGCCGCGCTGGCGGTCAACCCACGTCAAGGTGATCGCGGCGCGCGAAGGGGGGCGGCTGATCGGATCGAATGTAGTACGCGCTGGGGATCGTTCGGGTTCTTCGGACCCCTCACTGTGCTGCCGGAATACTGGGACCGCGGCGTGGCGCAGAGGCTGCTCGAAGCCACGATGACGATCTTCGACCGATGGGGCGTGCGGCACACCGGGTTGTTCACGTTCCCGCAAAGCGCCAAGCACGTGGGATTGTACCAGAAGTTCGGCTACTGGCCGTGCTATCTCACCGCGATCATGACGCGGGCCCCGGCGGCTGAGCCTGCACCGCAAGCTAAACCTGCGGATGCGGCTGCACTGCTGTCGGCCTTCAGCAAAGGCCAGCGCGAACAGGTCATCCAGGCATGCGGGAAGCTCACCCACAAGATCGAAAGGGGACTCGATCTCGCTGGCGAGATCCGGGCCGTCTTTGAGCAGCGGACCGGCGACGTCGTGTTGACATATACGCGCGGTGTTCTCGATGCTTTCGCAGTGTGCCTGAACGGACCCGGATCGGAGGGCGGCGAGAAAACATGTTACGTCAAGTTCGGTGCGGCCCGTGGTGGTGTAGGTGCGGGTGGACGTTTCGACAAGTTGCTGGATGGTTGCGACGTGTTTGCGTCCTTGCGCGGAGCGATCCTAGAGGCTGGCGTGAACCTGGCTCGCGAAGATACCTATCGGCACTTACGCTCCCACGGATATCGAGTGACCTTGCAAGGTGTCGCCATGCAACGTCCGCATGCGGCCGGGTTCAATCGGGCCGGTGTCTACGTGATCGACGACTGGCGTTAATGCCTGTTAAGGCCGTCGTTGGCCAATCACGGTTGCCGATCTGCACAGCGAATGTCGGCGGCTATTGGACATGTGACCGCGCTGGCGCTATTTGGTTCCTACTCAACATCTGCCCTTTAACGGAGGCAAGCCGCATATTCTCCTCACGCTCGGTCCGAAGAAGGGCGAATTGCGCATCGTGCGCGGCCCAGCGCGCGTATATCCGCAAGACCGGGCGCCGGCGTGGTCATGCCGCCGAGGCGATGGCGGTTTCGTGTTAGGTTGACCAGGGACGGTTTTTAGACGGTCGGCCCAATTACATAGTTCGGCCCACGGTGGGGGCTTCCGAAAGGTGAGGGGCGACGGCTGAAGAGGAGGGAACAGGCCATGGCCGTGAACGTGTGTCCGGCGGACCGGGTGCAGTCCCCGGTCGATGTCGTCTGGGAGTTGCTGATGCACCCGGCCGGCTACGGCGGGTTCTGGGACATGACGGTCGAGCGGGTCGAGCCCGAAGGGGCGGCGGCGGTCGGCCAACGGTTCTTCGCCTGGACCCTCTGCCGGCGGTTGCGGATCGACGGCGAGATTCTGGAAGTGGACCCGGTGCGGCACGCGATCCGATTCCACACGACCCTGCCGTTCGGGCTGGTCGGCGACAACCGGATCGCGTGTTCGCCGATCGACGCGGGCAGTTGCATGGTCCGCTACGGCTGAGACTTCTCGTTCCCGCCCGGGTGGCGGGGCCGATTGCTGAATCGCCTGGGCGGGCGCGCGCACGACAGCGTCGCGGACTCGCTCCAGCGTCTGAAGCGTGCGGCGGAGGTGCGGGCGCGACAGGCGGAGATTGGGAAGGCGGACGATGGGGCTGCGTAAGCATTCGGGCCGGGCCGCCGGGCATCAGCAGGGCGGGGTGATTTGCAGGGTGAATGAGCGGTACTTGAAGGCGTTGGATGCGCCGCCAGGTTCCCGCTCATCCTGTAAGAGCAGATGACAGTCCGGGACGTTATGGCCGTTTGAAGCGCATCTGCTGCTGGACCAGCCGACGGGTGGCATCCGAGACAATTACTCGCGGCGGATTGCTCTCGACTCCATCCGCGGCGCCACCGGGGGTAGCCATGTAGGCGTGCGGCTGGCCGGTGCTGGTGTCGATAGCCAGTCCCACGATCACCCGGCTGTAATTGATGGAACATCCGGTCAACAGATACAGCGGCGATCCGGCGGGAATCAGAGTATTTAAATCGGTCATCGTGCCGTTTCGCCACAGGAACGCGCGGGGGTTGAAACTCGCGTCGAGTGATACACCCACGACTTCGCCCCGATCGTTGAGGCCGTTAGCGGAACTGGCAAAGTCGCCCGCCAGCGTGCCGAGATCCTGCATTCGGGTAGACTGGCTCCACAGGAAGGCATGAAACGTCGTGTCGCCGGCCAGATCCGAACTGCCCACCGCCTGGCCCTCGTTATTGATCGCAAAGGCCATGTTATTGGCGGCGCTACCGCCCAGATCGCCCAGGTTAATCATCCTGCCTTGTTCCCATAAGAGCGCGTGCACGGGTTGAAGATCGACCAGTGTATTGGGATTGAACGCAGCGCAATCGCCCGACGCGCCGACGGCCTGACCGTTATCGTTGATCCCCAGGGCAATTCCCTCGGGGTCGCCGGGGAATGTAGGGAATGGATGAGCCTGGCCGTTTTGCCAGATGACCGGCTTGAACTCAAGCACCTGCGGAGCCGGGCAGGCTGAATCTTTCGTATTATTCTCCGCGTAGCCGACGGCCTGGCCGGAGCTGTTGATCTGGTTCGCGTAGCCATTATGTCCTCCCAGCGTGGGGAGGTGAGCCATCTTGCCGGATTGCCATAGAAAAGGTAGACAGGTGAGGTGGGTGCCGAAGCCACAAAAGTCTTCGCCATTCGGATCGTTATTGGAAGTTTCGGCCTCGCCCACGATCTGTCCCCATTTGTTGGTCCCAAATGCGATACTGTTCGGTCCGCCCAGACCGGGCGCGCCGATGTCCGCCATACGGCCGTTGAACCAGAGAATCGCATTCTGTGAACCGTCGGGCAGAGCCGCCGAGCCCACCACCAGGCCGTTGTCCGTGAGGTAGAGCGGCTGGCTGAAAGTCCCACCCTGCAATGTGCCCAGGTCTGTAACGGTGTAGCTGGACTGCCCACTCGCCGCCAGGGCAGTGAGTAAGGCGATGGCAGTGTTGTAAACCACAATCTTGGTTCGCATGTTTTTTCTCCTTGATTTCGTGTTTTCAGGGAGCATCCTTTTTAGCCCCCTCATTGGAATTAGGCGCAAA
The DNA here is from genome assembly GCA_963756605.1 of Bryobacterales bacterium. GTDB lineage: Bacteria > Acidobacteriota > Terriglobia > Bryobacterales > Bryobacteraceae > Bog-159. The sequence goes on from CAVWOT010000016.1 coordinate 46,927, forward strand.
CGGCGTGGCAGACCTATCAAGGGGCTCACGCAAAATCGCGCGACGGCATCGGCGGTATAATCTCAGGCGTGCGCCAGACGGAGCCACATGCCGGCGATGTAAGCGGGCTCCTGCGCGCCTGGGGCGGCGGAGATGGAAGCGCGCTTGAAAGGCTCACGCCTATCGTTTACGACGAACTGCACCGCCTGGCGCGGCGCTACATGCAGCGCGAGCGCCACGGGCACAGCCTGCAAGCCTCGGCCCTGGTGAACGAGGCCTACATGCGGCTAGTGGATTACCGGCGCATGAAGTGGCAGAATCGCGCGCATTTCTTCGCGGTCTCGGCCCAGTTGATGCGGCGCATTCTGGTGGAACATGCACGGCGCCATAATCTGAAACGGGGCGCTGGCGCGCCGCACGTCTCGTTGGAAGAGGCCGCGCTGATGGGCGCCGGACGTGCCGCGGACCTGGTGGCGCTGGATGACGCGATGAACGCGCTGGAGGCGCTGGATCACCGCAAAGTACAGGTCGTTGAAATGCGCTTCTTCGGCGGGCTGAGTGTGAAAGAGACGGCCGAAGTGCTGAAGGTATCGACAGTCACCGTGATGCGCGACTGGAGCACCGCCAAGGCATGGCTCTATCGCGAACTGACGGGCGAGAATGCGGATGGACTCGGAGCGGTGGAAGCAAGTCGATAACCTCCTGCAGTCGGCGCTGGAACTGCCCAGTGGAGGGCGCGCTGCGTTTCTGCGGCAGGCCTGCGCGGGCGACCAGTCGCTGGAACAGGAAGTCCAGTCGCTGCTGGCCGCTCAGCAGAAGGCCGCCAGTTTCCTGGAGACGCCCGCGATGGACGTGGCCGCGCAGGCTCTGGCCTATAGCCGAGGCGCGGACACCGCGTCCGGCGAGGATGCGCTGATAGGCCAGACCCTGGCGCATTACACAGTCATCGAAAAGCTGGGCAGCGGCGGCATGGGTGTGGTTTACAAGGCCGAGGATATCCGGCTGCGACGCTTTGTGGCCGTCAAATTCCTCTCTCAGGATCTGGCGTGCGATCCGGAGGCCCTCAACCGGTTCCGCCGCGAGGCCCGCGCCGCATCCAGCTTGAACCACCCGAACATCTGCACGATTCATGACATTGGCGAGCAGGATGGACGCGCTTACCTGGTGATGGAGTATCTGGAAGGCGCCACCCTGAGAGAACTCATCGCGCGCGACCACCTGGAGATGGAAAAGGTGTTGGCGATCGGGATCCAGATCGCCGATGCGTTAGAGGCCGCGCATAGCGCGGGTATTGTGCACCGCGACATCAAACCGGCCAACATCTTAGTCGACCAGCGGGGCCGCGCCAAAGTGCTGGACTTCGGTCTGGCGCTGCTGGGCGCGCCCGGCGGCGAGCACACCGGCTCGGGCGAGCCGATCACCGCGCCAGGAGTGGCGGTGGGCACGGCAGGTTACATGTCGCCCGAGCAGGCGCTCGGCAAGCCCCTCGACTCGCGTACCGACCTGTTTTCCTGCGGGTTGCTGCTGTATGAAATGGCTACGGATACACCCCTGATGCCAGGTTGCCGGCCGAACTCCAGGGCGGCACCAGAGTTGGGCCGCATCGTCTCTAAGTGTCTCGAGCACGATCGCGAGCGGCGCTACCAGCATGCCTCGGAATTGCGGGCCGATCTTGAGCGCCTGGAGCGGACGGGCGCGGCCCGCCACTGGAAGTTGATGGCTGCCGCAGCGGCTGTGCTGGCGTGCCTGGTGGCGGCCTCCTACTTCTATTTTCACCGTACATCGCGTCTTACCGACAAGGACACGATTGTTCTGGCCGATTTCACAAACACCACGGGCGACGCCGTGTTTGACGGAACGCTTCGCCAGGGTTTGGCGGCGCAGCTCGAACAGTCGCCGTTCCTCAGACTGGCATCGGAGGAGCGCGTCCGCAAGGCACTGCGTCTGATGGGACAGCCTGCGGATGCGCGGCTGACGGCGGATTTGGCGCGGGAGGCCTGCGAGCGGACGGGAAGCGCGGCTGTGTTGGATGGCTCGATCGCCACTCTGGGGAGCCAGTACGTGCTGGGATTGCGGGCCAGGAACTGCCGCACGGGCGACGTCTTGTACGAGGAGCAGGCGCAAGCAGCGCGCAAGGAAGACGTCCTGAGCGCGCTGAGCCGGATGGCCGCCAAGTTCAGGAACCGCGCCGGCGAATCGCTGGCCACGGTAGAAAAATACGACACACCGCTGGCCGAGGCCACTACGCCATCTCTGGAGGCCCTAAAGGCCTATAGCGCAGGTGCGAAAACTCTATTTTTGGCGGGCGATGCCGCCGCCCTGCCGTATTTCAAGAGGGCCACTGAGATCGACCCGCAGTTCGCCATGGCATACGCGTATCTGGGGCGCGTGTACGGCGACCTGGAAGATCCCGCTCTCTCCGCGGCGAACACACGCAAAGCGTATCAGCTGAGGGATCGCGCAAGTGACCAGGAAAGGTTCTTCATTGCAACTTCCTACGATCTGCAAGTCACGGGTAATATCGAAAAGGTGCAACAGACCAGCAAAGTATGGGCGCAAGCTTATCCTCGTGAGTTGCATGCACCGAGATTTCTGGCACTTACTTACTGCGTCTCCGGCCAGTACGAAAAGGCGATTGAAGCAGCCAGGAAATCAGTCGAGCTCGATCCGGACTTTGCCCTTGGGTATAGTTTCATCGCTGACGGGTTTCAGCGTCTCGACCGTTTGCGAGAAGCCGAAAACGAGCTTCGCCGAGCTTCCGAGCGTCAGCTTGACATCCCGGAGTTCGTGATCCAGCGTTTCGATATCGCATTTTTGAAAGGTAACAGGGCGGGAATGGAACGGCAGGTCTCTTTGGCGAACGGAAAATCCGCGCCGGGGGATTGGAAGTCCGACCACGAGGCCTTTGTCTTGGCATATGAGGGCCACCTGCAGCAGGCGAAGAGGATGTCCCGGCAGGTCGCAGATTTCGCTTTGCCCGTAAACCGGGAAAAGGCGGCTCTGTATGCCGTCCCGGAGGCGTTATGGGACAGCTTCTTCGGAAATGCGCCCGAGGCAAGGCGGAGCGCGCTGGCGGCGTTACGACTTTCAAGAGAGCTTTACGTCGAGTATGGCGCCGCTTTCGCACTGGCCCAGTCAGGTGATTCTTCCCGGGCTCAAAAACTAGCTGCCGATTTGGAAAGGCGCTTTCCGGAGGACACCGGAGTCCGGTTCAGCTACCTACCTACGCTTCGCGCTCGTCTCGCCCTGAACCAAGGTGAGCCTGCCAAGGCAATCGAACTGCTGCAAATCGCTGCTCCCTATGAATTGGGCTTACCTCGCAGCGCCATCCATGGAAACTTCGGAGCCCTTTACCCCGTCTATGTGCGTGGCGAAGCTTATCTGGCTGCGCGCCAAGCCGGCGAAGCCGCCTCGGAGTTCGCAAAAATCCTCGATCATCGCGGGATCGTGGTCAGCGATGCTATCGGAGCTTTGGCGCGCCTGCAACTCGGCAGAGCCTTGGCTATATTGGGAGATACGAGCAAGGCGAAGGCTGCCTACCAGGATTTCCTCAATCTCTGGAAAGATGCCGATCCCGACATTCCGATCCTCAAGCAAGCCCAAGCGGAATACGCGAGGCTGCAGTGAGTGAAACGAAGACGAGCTTGGGAACATTCTGGTCGGGCCCGGCTGGTTACCATCCTCCTGCGTGTAGCAAGTAGAGCAGGAGGAAAACGGGACCTCTGAGTGTCCCCGCCAGCCGTGGAGGAAGTGACCTACATTGTGCAATTCGAACTTCGGGCCTCCGACCCGCGCTTCCAGGCCCTCATCGGGCGTCTTAAGGGGCCAGAGCCCCTGCAAGCACTCATAATGTCTTCGCGGGAGCGTGCATCTCTAGCGATAAGGCCGCTCAAGGCCGTCGAAGCTGGCTGGGCGAGAGAGTATCGGCATGCCGCTCACTGGCCCGTTGTGACTGTTGGTGCGTAACTAGACTTGGTCCTGGCTTTGTTCTTGCTGCCCGGCGGACGACCACGGCGCTTTTTGGTAATTTCGGATATCCAGGCTGGAGGCCTTCCAGGCCCTCGGCTACGGCCGCTGGCCAGCCGCTCTAGACTTAAGATGGCTTCGACAACTTGGTCGCGTTCCTGGCGCAATTGAACAAGAATTGTGTTTACGTCCATTGTTGTCCACGGCTCGGGCGTCTCTTGGTTCGCGCTTGCTGCAGTGCCTCAATCATAACGGTCCGCGATGCGAACTGAATAGTCATGCCGGTACTCAAGCGGTACTGGCGTGGACAGGCCGGTAGCTGCCCGGTTAGGTGTCGATAAGTCAAGCGTGGCCGATGTCCCAATCCTTCGATCAGTTGCCGGTGCAGGTCTGTGTGTGATGCTCAAAATACTTCCCTGGCTAGTCGGTCGGCATCCTCTGGCATAACTTGGCTCCAGGCGGAAAGTGGCGTTCCCTGGCAGAAGACCCGCCAACTCCGCAGCCGTGCACCAGAGATGTACTCGTTCAGCGAGCCGCCGCTGGAGTACCCCCTCAATCCTTTGCTGGCTTCTAATTCGATCCGGCCTGACGTAAGACGGCCTCTGACACCGGTTTCGCGCAGTACTTAGACCAAGACGCAATTCCACGACAGAACCATAAGCACCTTCGACTGCACTGGTGGGTGTCCACACACACCAGCGCCCAAACGCTGAGCCCATAAGCGCAACTTGGCCATGATTAGCGTCGCTTACGCGGTATGGAGAGCACGCCCGCGTCCAATTGGCATAAACAAGTTCGGAGTTCCGGCGCCTACCGAGTAGATGCAATCGCCGTCCTCCGATTCCGAGAAAATAATCGCCGCCACTCGCATCGCCCCCCACGTAGTCCTGAGATTCAAAGGCCCGCTGAGCGCACGGTCCGTTTAGGCGAGGATGTGCTCTTCCAGTGCGTGTTTTTCTCAAAATTCTTCGCCAATTCTGCGTCTTCCGCTTGCCTGTTGCGCCGTTCAAAGGTAATGTCTTCATGGCCACCGATATTGCCCACTATACCGGCCAATTTGCAGGTTGAGGAAGGTTCCGTACGCTGGCGGGCAAGATAGGAGGATTCTCTCTTCGTTCGATACTGGTTTACCAGGAGGGTGAAGGCCAGTTCTGCGGACCCGAGCTCGGCAGGCGCGGTTGGCGGTCGGACTTCACAGCCATGGTTCTTTTTGTCGCACTGCCCGAGACAGAAAGCAAGACCGACCCGGGGTGACCGAGATTCCTCTGGAACTGCTCCCGCGGCTCTGCCCGCTTTGCGGCGAGCGGACCATCATCGGTCACGGACAGCGCCTCAAATCAGCGCACGACCAACGGCACCGGCAGATCTGGATTCGCCGGGGCCGCTGTCGCCCATGCCACAAGACTTTTACTGTGCTGCCAGAGTGGTCGCCGCCGTCAGGTCACTACACCCTCCACTGCCGGCAACAAGCGTGGGAGTTGGTGCAGCAAGCCGATGGCACCTGGGAGCGATCGGTTCCTGACGTCGCAGATGCGTCGCGGTCGCCAGACCCATCTACGGTGAGGCGGTGGACTGGACGCTTGCTGCATCTGAGAATGCTGTTGGCGACGAAGCTCCGGCAGGCCGCCGGCTGGAGCATCTCAACGGCACCCACCATCCTTGCCTGGGATTGGACCGCAATCCGCCGTATTCTGCTGTTGGAGGCGAGCAGTCCGTGAGCCGCAAGGAACTGGATGAACTCCAACAGCAAATTCCCCTACTGGACTACCTGGAAGCACACGATTGGCGGCCGATGCGGCGACTCAGCCGCGGCCGATGGATGGGGTTGTGCCCGCTGCACGACGATCACCAGCCCAGCTTCCTGATGGATCCCCACAAGAACTTGTTCTACTGCTACGGTTGTGGCCGCGGCGGCGATGTGATCCGCTTTGCCGAGGTCTATCACCAAGTGCGGTTTCCGCAGGCTCTGACGCTCCTGCGCCAATGGCGTGGCGGAGCACCTTTACGGCAGGAAGCCGCCAGTTTCTAGCGCATGCAGTTACACCGTCACGCCGAGGCGGTTGCCTATCTGCATTACCGCGGATTGCGCTCGCCGGAACTGATCGAGCACATGCGGATCGGTTACGCGCCGGGCGGTTGCCTGCGCGGCTGGCTGACGCGGTTGGGCTACCCACTCCCGGCTCTACGTCAAGCCGGTTTGGTTTCGGCCGCGGGATACGACACCTTCATGCATCGGATCGTCTTCCCGCTGGAAGGCAATCTCTATGGCCGCAGTCTCTCGACTTCGGCGCCGCCTCATCGGTTTTTGCCGGGGGCCAAGGGCGGACTGTATTTATGGGAGCAAGTTCGGCAATCTCCGGAAGTGATTCTCGTCGAGGGTCTGTTCGACTATGCCGTGTTGTGGCAGGCCGGTTTTCGCAACGTCACCTGCGCGCTAGGAAGCTATCGCAACACACACCAGTTCCGTCCACTGTGCGACGGTAGCGCGCGAACCGTCTATGTCACCTTTGATGCCGACAGCAACGGCGGTGGCCGGCAGGCGGCTCAACGGCTGGCCGGCCGTCTCCGGGAGCAAGGCTTGAACGCTTGCCGGATCTCCTTACCCGAGGGGCACGATCCGAACAGCTTCTTCGTCCAAGGCGGCGATACCCAGCAGTTCCAATGCCTGTTGGAGGAGGCGCGCGCATGACCTTCCAGGTGATCCGCGTGCAGGATGCCGGCAACGCACAAAGCCCATTTCGCATCATCGAGCCACCCATGGGCCGCGAAGTGGAATGGGTCAATCGTTTCCTGGATCGCGAATGGGTGCGCCGCCTGGCGGAAAATACCCTGCGCAGCTACGCTATGGACCTGCTGCACTTCCTGCGCTGGTGGGTCAACCTGAACCATACTGACACTATCAATGATCGTGCGCGCAGCGCTACGGTTCTGCTGGACTACCTACGATTCCAAACTGGCCATCATCCCCAGCCCGCGGCCGCCACCATCAACCGCCGCTTGGGTGTCGTGGAACGTGCCTTGCGCAATGAGTTCCCCGATGCGGTCAGCCCCTTTGCACCCGGCTTTCACCATTTCTATTGGCGGCGCGCGCCGCTGGGTATTGGCCGTGCTGATCCGACGTTGAGCCGGCTGCGCGTAAAGGAACCCAAACGCCTCGTGATGCCCCTCTCGGTCGATGAGGTGGGCCGCTTCTGGTCCAGCTTCCGCACCTCGCGGGACTTGGCCATCGTAGGTCTGATGCTGTTGCAAGGGCTCCGCTTGCAAGAAGTCATCACCTTGAACTGCGAGGATGTTTTACCTTCGGAGTCGCAGATCCGGGTGCGCGGCAAAGGTAATAAGATTGGCATCCTGCCGTTGGCTTCCGACACTATCCTGTTACTGGACCACTATCTGCGCTTGGAACGGCCCAAGGACTGCGGTCCGGCGCTGTTCGTCTCGCTGAAAGGACTGGCCCGCGGTGTGCGCAGGACACCCGCCGGAATGCGTTCCCTGTTCCGCCAGCACCGCGGCATCAGCCCAACCGCGCCCGCTCATCCGCACCGGTTTCGACACACATTTGCTTCGGATATGGTGCGCGCCGGCATCAGCCTGCCTGCACTCATGCACCTAATGGGCCACGCGCACATAGCCACCACCATGATCTACGTGCAGATCTCTTCCCGCGATGTCTTTGAACAATACGCCCGCGCGGTTGCACAACATATCCGGCCGACTCTGCCGATACCGCTATGAACCGACTCCCCCCCGTCCAGCATCCCTTGGCGGCCTTGTTTCAGCGCACCGCCCAATCGCTCACCACTTCCCTCAAGGAGGACACCATCCGTTTCTACCACGGCACCATCCGCAATTTCCTGAGTTTCCTCGGCGCCCAATACCCGGAGGTGCAATCCCTCGAACAATGGCGACGCGATCCACACATCCTGGCATGGCTCAACAGTTTGCGCTGCCACCAGCCTCCTCTGGCTACCATCACTTATTCCATCCGCCTCTACCATCTGCGCCGCATGTTGGAAGAACTCGCCTGGACCGAAGAACTCCCCATGCTGACTCGCTTAGTCTTGCCCCGGGACACACCCCGCGGTGAACATTATCTGCCGCGCCCACTTACCGCCGACCAGGACCGATTAATCCAGCAGGAACTTTTGCGGCGCAATGATCGTAACAGTAACGTCTTCCTGCTGCTCCGCCACACCGGCATGCGCATCGGCGAGTGCGCCGACTTATCCTTCGATTGTCTCCGCCTGGTCGGCCCAGAGAACTGGGCCATCCATGTGCCCCTCGGCAAGTTGAAAACCGAACGTCTGGTCTCAGTGGATGCTTTCGTATGTCGGCTGGTGGAACGTCTCCGCCTCTTGCGCTCTCAAGATCCTCCGTCGCCCGACGGCCATCTCCTGGCCCGCCCGAGTAGCCGCTACGCGCTCATCCGCAGCCTACGCCGTTTCTGGCGAGACATCGTCGCCACGGTCGGAATCACTACGCGAATTGTTCCGCACCAGTTGCGACATTCCTTTGGCACTGAAATGACCCGTGCTGGAGTCAGTTTGCCAGCCGTGATGAAACTGCTCGGACACCTGAAGCCTGAGATGACCCTCCGGTATCTGGAGATCTCCCTCGCGGACCTACAGCGCGAGTTCAATCTGGCTCGCTCCCAGCCCCGCCATCTGCTGCCCGCATCACGGCTCCCTTCCTCCATCAGTTCGCCCCAAGCCAACCTCACCAGTCTGCTCGATTCCCTCCATGTCGCTCAGCACGTTCTGGAAATGTTCCGCCGCCCCCTTCCCCAAGGGCATGATCGTCGTCTCCTCGACCACCTCGCTAATCGGCTCACTAAGATCACTTCAGAAATCCGAAAGCTCGGCCAAGGGTAAGAAGTCGGCAGAAATTGGCCGGATAATGCCTGTTAAGGCTGTCACAACGCCTGCGACGCCGCCCGCCATTGACGGCTTGCCGACAAAGAAAGTCGTGATCGCGATTGAACGAGCGAGCCTACGCTGGATTGCCTTAGCGTGGCACGTAGAGGGACACCGCCTCCACGTCCCTGCCAGTGTCCCGCGTGGAAGCCGAGGTTCCAAACGCATACCAGGTTGCGAGTGAACGCCATTCGATCTGCCCAATGTTCGGAGGCCAAGGGTCGTAGATTTTGACCATTAGGGTTTTGGTATTGATACCGCCGATGACCACGATGTGATTCTTCCCATTCACCCAGAGGGGGCCATAGCTTCGCAGCCAATCCTCCACTCCATCGGGCGTGGGGCTCTGGGGCGGAATGCTCCGCAACCCGAGCCGCTTGGCCATGGGCACGATTTGCGGATTCTGAACGCCGGCGTTACCGTCGCGTATCATCGCACACTGGGCGTCCAGATCCGGCGGCACGAGCCGCGCGAGTGACTGCCGGACCTGGTCTCGTTTCCACTGGATCAGCATTTGCGTGCTGGCGTACCAGCAGGACATCGTCATTTTTTGGGGAATCAGGGTCATGCCTGGAACTTCGTAGTAGCCCATGCCGTTCTCCGATTGCAGGCGCCAGCCAGGTTTTAGCATAGCTAGAATCGAGGTTTCGACTACCTCGAATGGCAGATGGCGCCAATTCGGTCGCGCCTACCACCTTCGCAATGGAAGAATTATACACCGTCCGGATCATCAACTTGACCTCATGCGGACTTATTCGCTGGCGGTGTGGATCGGAGATGGCAGCGTGATTAAATGCGCGTTGCTAACAACGCAGGCTTCGCCGGCGGCTTGATCGCCGCCTTCTCCGTCGAATCGTCTGTACGCGCTCGTTAGTACTCGTCGTCGATGCTCTCGCGCACGCGACGAGTGATTTCGGCAGGATCCTCGTCCACTGCAAACATTGCCAGCCTTTCGAAGCCGTGTGGACCGGTGATGATCACGCGGACGTCACCGCGGAATGGATCGGTTGCGATCCACCCCTCGTATAGGTCTGCCCGATGCCGACCGCCGGCGACCACGGGCCGATTCGATGTGCTCTCGTCGCAGGGCCGGAATACCCTTGCAGTTAAAAATGGTGAGGGGCATCAGCGGCGCCCTCCGACGCGCTCTTACGATATTAAACCAATCAGGCAGCGACCGCCGCTTGTGCTGGGTGCTTTGCTGAGCGCTGTTGTGTAGTCCTTGAGTGTGCCTCGTGCTGGATAGGCTGCGCATTTCATTTGAGCCGATGCTGTCCTCATCACCGACAAATTGTCCGAGGGCGCCGGCTGGCGGTACTAGAGGTCAAACTCGATGGGTATCGCGCCGACCGGACATTTCGAACGGAATCATCACCTCTACTTTATGCGCGGCGGCGCGGGTACGGGGACCGGAGCGCGGAGCAGCGGAGCCTTCGTGATCGCGCCGGTGAACTCCGGATAGAGGCGCCCGAGCTCCTGCGCGGCGTTCTGGAAATCGTCGCGGATGGCGACGGTCATGGTCTGGCCGGGGACGTTACGTGCGGGCGGCGGGGTGACGGTGATCTCGCCGACATAGAAGGCAAGCGGGCCGTCGCCGGGACGAAGACGGACATAGGTGATTTTATCCCAGGCGGTATTGGCGCTGCCCACGGCGGCTTCGAATTCGTCAATTACGGCGAGGGCTGCGGGCTTATTGAGGATGGCGTAAAAGCGGTGGTTGCCGCCCACAGTGACTTCCTGCAAGAGATACTCCGGAGCGGCGCGGTTGGACTGGTGGACGAAGCGGATGGTGGGGTGCGCAGTGGAATCCACAGGCATCGAGAGAGAGCCGAAGACGAGAACGTAAGGCTCGCGCTTGCGGACGAAGCGGCGAAGAAGACCGCGGGAGACGCGATTAGGATGGGCGCAGGAGGCGAGAGCGAGGACACTGAGAGCCAATACGGTGCGATGCGTCATACGTTACTAATAACTTAGTACTAGTCTAGTATAATCAGAAAGCAATTGCGCTGACAGCGCGGGTAGCAATGGAAACCGAACGCGCGCCTGGAAACTTGCATCTACCGGCGCTCAGCGATGAAACGGGGATGCCGATCACGGTCTGCCATTATCCGCTCGGCACCAGCAAGTGGAACAAGATCGAACACAGGCTGTTTTCCTTCAGCAGCCTGAATTAGAAGGGCAAGCCTCTGATCAACTTTGAAACCGTGGTGAACCTCATCGGTGGTACCCGAACGCATGGCGGACTGAAGGTCAAGGCAGTTCTGGATACAAATCAGTATGAGACCGGCGTCGAGGTATCTAAAGAAGATATCGATCAACTCAATCTCAAGAGACACAACGTGAATCCCGATTGGAATTACACGCTCTTGCCAAGGATCTGACTCTGATGTCAACCCAACGTGATCCAAATTGTACAGGTTATTTTTAAGCAGGACCTAAGTCTGCTCAACGTGGCGGTGGCACAGAGATAATTCTCCAGAAATCTCCGCTCGCGGAATTCACCACTTCGACGAGACTTTCAGCCACTCCCAGTGTTTACATTAGTACAAGGTAGCTTCGTCTACTCTAAGCATCTTTCATGAACATTAGTTAATCCTAGCAGCGCTGAGGAAATATTTCATTGAAACATAGTCGCTTCGGCCTCCTCCACCCTGCTCCAGAGGCTTTTCCCCCCAGCCTGCTGGAGGCGAAACTGTTGAGGCTCAGACACCGCGGACTGCCTTGATTCGCGCTATTTGGTGGCTCGAAGAAATCGTGCTGATTCGGCTGAATCGGAGCCCGGAGCTAACCGCCCTCATTTTCCGACTCGGGCTGGTCGCCTGAGCCCGACGTCATCTTGACGGCCAGGGCATCGTACGCCAAGAAAATCCTCAAAAGGATGAAAATGGATCCCAAACGGTTCAAAGAATTGCACGCGAGGTGTCTGGAATCGCTTAAGCACTATGTGCACGAGGCCGAGAGGATGTGCGAGTTGTTCGGCCAGTGCCTCCCCGAACAATTATCCCTGCAGACTCGCTCAGAAATCATAGAGCAACGCGTCCGCGAAAACAATGCTCACGCCAGTTACATCAAGATCCGCCGGCAACTCTTCGAAGCGGTTCGCATCGGCTTGGACTCGTTAAACTAAACCACTATCTTGCGCATAGTCAGATTAATCCCAGCCGCCGTACTGGTCGTGAAGTTTCTGCACATGAATACGTAGCGATATGGCCGCTTAATGCCCCGGCACCGCCCGCGCAATCCGAGGTTGCACATCCGCGCGTCGCGACACTCATCCGACGGCGATCAGACTCTCCGTCGTTCGGAAGTAAAGGACACCTTCTGATATCGCCGGGGTCGCGTAGCACGGTGCGCCCATGCGGTTTCGGGAGATGATCTGGAACTCCGGCCCGGCTTTCAAGACGTACACGTCGCCGTCCTCCGAAGTGCAGAATACCTTGCCGTCCGCGGCCACGAGGGAAGCGTAGACGGACGCATCAGAGCTCAGCCGCTCTTCATATATCTTTCTTCCCGTCTTCGACGCGAAGCAGCGGACGACGCCGTTGGTGTTGCCAAGGTAGATGTAGTCGCCATAGACGACGGGAGTAGAGATGTATGATCCGCCTTGCCACGAATCCCAGATGATGGCGCTGTTTGACGTGGCTTCGTCGGGCGGTGTGATGTCGCCCCGAGCGTCCGGCCGAACAACGAAGATAGGCGATTTGCCGCCGTGCGCACTGGTAATGTAGATCCATCCGTTGGCCACGAATGGGCTGGGGATGGGGTTGTCTCCGCCGCCGTGCAAGCGCCAGATTTCCTGGCCGGTCTCCAAGTCGTAGGACGTGATCCATGGCCAGCCGTTGGCAATCACCTGAGTGCGGGATTCGCCTGTGCAGATTAGGGGAGTACCCCAGCTTCGCTCGCACACGCCTTTGCGAGAAACACGCCAAAGATCCTTGCCATCCGACAGACGCAACGCGGTAATGAAAGGATTTGCCGGGTCGTCACAGATCAACACCAAGCGGTCCTTGTAGATCGAGGGGGAACTGCCGTACCCCCAGCCGATGCCGTATTTGCTGATGTTGATGACTCCGAGGTCGCGGCTCCACAACAGCTGGCCATCAAGATCATAGCAATACAAACCCTCGGAACCGAAGAACGCGACCAGATGTTCGCCTTCAGTGGTCATGGTGGTGTTGGCGTGGGTGGCTTTCTCGTGGCGGGTCGCGCGAGGCGGTGCTTTGCGCGCCACTTTCTGCCATAGCTGGCTCCCAGACTGCCGGGCGTAGCATAGGACCACCCAGCTCTGCTCCTCGTTATCTTCGGCGGCGGTCGGCTCCCCGCCGGTAGGCCCAACTCTCAGTGGGGCCTTGCCGGATTTACGAACCGCGGAGGGCAGGTAAATGCGGTCGCGCCAGATGATCGGGCTGGAATGGCCGAGGCCGGGAACTGGCACGCGCCACCGAACACCGCTTACCGATCCGGCGGCAGCATCGGCATTCCACGAGGCACGGACAGGGTAACCGTCGGCGACGCCGCACGCACCGGCTCCACGGAAGGAAGGCCAGTCACGTTCCGCGCCCAAGGCCGCCATCGGAAGGGTGCCTGCGACTTGAACAAATCGGCGGCGGGTTAGTGGCATGCAAAAGCTCCGTGACCGTGCGGTCGAATTATTTTACTGGAACGCCAGCGATAATGCGACACAACGACGTGCCGATCACCGTTCCGATCCCTCCGCGGTTTGTGATCGGCATCGCGTCGGAATCGTGATCGGCATCAGCTCGTAACCCTGATCGACATCGTTTCGGAATGCTGATCGGCATCGTCCGGAATCCACACTCACCTTCTCCGAGGAGCCGGACGGGACCCGTAACGTAAAAGCGGACGTAGCGGCCTTCGCCATTGGCGAGCAGGGCGCGGTAGCCGGTTCGAGCGATCGGAATTACGCCATTCGGCTTTCCCCACGCGAATACCTGCAGGCCTCCAGCGGCGGCCTGGTGTACAAGTTGAATGTGCCCCTGGAAAAACCCGGCGCATACCAGATGCGCGTGGCCGTTCGAGACGCGGGATCGGGGAAAATCGGATCAGCGAGCCAGTTCATCGAAGTGCCAGACGTCCGGCAGCTCCATATCGCGCTCTCGGGGATCATCATGAACGGTGCAACCGTCTCACTATCCCGCGCCGGCGCCCAAGCTTCACGCTTCCAGAATAGTCGCTCCCGGATCGTTCCGGGTTCCAGATCGGCCCGGAAGTCCTGAGGAGCCGCGCAGCACGAGCCACGTCCTGCAGCGGGATGGCCGGTGGCACATCGTCGACCCACAGGTGAAGAACCGACTTTCGGTGAAAGTCGGTCTTGTTTCCGGCAAGATATTATTCAACAATAGCGTTTGGCCCTTTAATAATGCCGGTTACGTCAGCTTAGGTTTCCAACGGATTTTATGGATTTCGTGAGGAATTTCCTGGCATCTATTTTTGCTGGCACGCCCATGCCTCTGATCGCGGGCATCCCAGAGGCGCGTGAGGGGCTCGTTGAAGCGATCGACGACCGTACGGTAGGTGCCGATCGCCAAAGAACGGAAGCCTCACCGACTATGGCAAGTTCGATCGCATGGCCAGGATGAGCGATGAATACAAAGAATATCATTGCGTGTTTGGTGGTGCTGACCATGCTGGTCCCGATGAAGAGCTCAGTCGATCGCCGGACCCCGGGTACCCACGTTTTTAGCGCTGCGGCTACCGCACAGGAGCCGGCTGCACTCAGCAAGCTGCGTCTGAAGGGCAATGAACTCTATACGTCGGGCAAATATGTTCGGGCGGCGCAAATCTATGAGAGCGGGTATGAAACGGCGAAGAATAGCGGGCAATTGCAGTCGGCCGTGCGGTTCTTGAACAACCTGGGTAGCGCACGTTATCAGCTGTTTCAGTACCGGAACGCGGTGAAGGCCTACTTGGAAGCGAGGCGTCTCGCGGGTCGCGTGGGGGATCGGGAGACGCTCGTCGCCCTGTGTTTCAATCTCTCGTCGCTCTATCGGGAGATGGGAGATATCGACGCGGCGGCACAATCCGCGCAGGAGGGCTTGGATGCCCTGGGCGGAATGTCCACTGACTTTCGATCCAAATTGCTCATGCAATCCGGTCAGATTAAACTCAAGCAAAAAGACCAGACGGCGGCCATAGTGGAATTGCGCGAAGCTTTGAGACTGGCGAGGCGGGGCTCGGATCCGGCAACTGAAGCGCAGGCCTGGAGTGAACTGGGGAACGCGCTCCTCGAAAACCGCGATCCGCAGGCCGCCGAACCAGCCCTGCTGGAAGCCTTTCGGCTTCGCAGGTTGAACAACGATAATCACATCTACCATTCATATGAGAAGCTTGGAGAATTGCGCATGACTCAGGGTGATCCGGCGGCAGCTTCGGCTTTGTTCAGCCGTGCGATCGATGGCGCCCGGCACGTCAGCCCCGCCGCGCTCTGGACCGGATACTTTCAGCGCGGAAAGGCGAAGTTGGCGGAAGGTCGATTGGAGGAAGCATTTGCTGACTTTGGCGCTGCCGTGAACTGGCTGCATCGCTGGCGTGCCGAGGTGCTTCCGGCTGACGCCTTTCGCGTCAGCTCCGAGGTCGAACTGCACGATGTATTCTCTGCTTACATCGACCTCGGGAGCCGGCTGTATCGGGAGACGGGGTGGCCGCACTTCGCCGAGCAGGCCTTTGCGGTTGCTGAAGAGAGCCGGGCGACAAGCCTCCGGACTCTCCGTGAGTCTGAGACTTTGACCACAATCCTTCCGGCGGAGTATTGGGAGACGCTGTCGCGTTTGCATGGCGCCGAAGCCGCGCTGGTTTCGAACGAGTCTGCCGATACCGCTGCTGTGAGGGAACTACGGCTGAAACTTGCCGAAATGGAAACTCGCGCCGGGCTGGAACTCCCTCCGGATTCGAGCGATTCCGGGTGGGGGGCTGGGCAGGTCTTAAATCGCACGCGCAGGGCGCTCGCGCCTGACGCGGCTTACCTTGGCTTTACCCTGGGCCAGTCGGAATCCTGGCTGTGGGTCGTGACCCGTGATGGATTCGAGCTCAAGTGTCTGCCTCCTGAGGCGCAAATCTCCGCGATGGTCAGTCAATTCACGCATTCCCTTGCCGCAGCCGCGCCGGAAGCCGTTTCGTCGGGACGGAGTCTGTACGCGCTGCTCTTCGGGGGTGCCAGCCGGCGCCTGGTGAGGACGCGCGTTTGGATAATGGCCCTTGACGGACCCTTATTTGAAGTTCCTTTTGCCGCGTTGGTGAAGGGCTACCAGACCGCAAATGGTATGCCGCTCTACCTTATGGAGGAACATGCTGTGGAGATTACACCTGGGGTTTGGTCCCTGCTTCGCGCTCCCGCCTCCGATACGTCCGGACCGATTGTCGGGCTCGGCGATCCGGTTTACAACAGAGCCGATCCGCGGTTCCATGCCCCCACCCGGCCTGCGGGGCACGCGAATGACAGCCCGGAGAGTAATTCGAGCATGCCCGTAAACGGCACAGAGTTGTCCAGACTGGCCGGCAGCGACCGCGAAATAGAGCAGTGCGCCAAAATCTGGCGTTCTTATGGTTCGGAGGTGATTCTCCTGAAGGGAACAGCCGCCTCCAGGAAAAACATGGTTGACGCCTTACGGCGCCGGCCATCCGTGTTGCACGTGGCTGCGCACATCGTCTTTCCAGCCCAGGATTCAGGCTCCGGAATGATCGCGCTTGCGCTGCGGCCGCAGGGTGGGGTCGAGTTCCTCAGTGCGACCGAGATTGCCAGCATGCGCATTGGGCTCGGGCTGGTGGTATTAAACGGTTGTAGTTCCGCACAGGCGGCGATCCTTCCTGGTGCCGGCCTGATGGGGATGACGCGGGCATGGCTGGCCGCTGGGGCCCGGGGAGTGATTGCCACACGATGGCCGACGCCAGACGACAATACCGAACTATTCTCGTTCTTCTACGAATATCTTCGTTCACTGGCACGCTCAGCGGAGCCATATCTTTTTGCGCGTGCGTTAGAACGCGCGCAGATCAGACAGTTGCGAACCGGGGGCCGTCATTCGGGACCTGCCTACTGGGGTGCGTATTTCTGTGTGGCCAGGAACTGACCCATGTGAAATGGCTAGTCCGGGCACCCTTCCGGGGTGGTGCTCCGGGCAGGCAGCGGAGGTCAAGTGCCGGCGCGGGCCGTAGACTGGAAGGCGGTAGTTGAGCAGATCCGGGCTGGCGATCCAGCGGGTCAGGCGACGCTGTATGGCAATTTGGAGTCTGGAGCGCGCTTGTTCCTGAAGCGGCGTCTGGGCGGCAGCGAAGACGTCGAGGACCTGGTCCACGACCTGTTTGTGATCGTTATTGACACGATTCGGCGCGGAGAGCTGCGCGAGCCGGAACGTCTGATGGGTTTCGTAGGCACAGTGTTATCACGGCAGTTGAATGCAGAGATCGGCCGGCTTATGCGAATCCGGAAGACCGCGACCGATCTGAACGATAGCGCGATCTTGTCGGCTTCAGACCCGACCCCCGAGCAAGCCGCCATCACGGAGCAAAACATCGCACTCATGAAGCAGCTATTGGGCAAACTCAAGACCCGGGATCTCGACGTCCTCACACGATATTACCTGCACGAGGAACCGGAGGAACAGATCCGGCGGGAAATGGCGCTCACCGCGAACCAGTTCAACCTCGTCAAATCCAGAGCCAAGGCACGATTCGCCAATCTGGTTCATCGCAGGCTGGCGCGGCGGCACTTCATTTCACAATGATGATTACGGCCTCGTCGGTGCCGGGGGTGGCGCTGGGCCTGGCGTTTTTAACCGGCGCGTTGGTTCCTGCGTGCAAGATAAACAGAACAAGCCACAAAGTCGTCCACATGATAGTGCTCCTTAAAGTGAATTAGTTGCCGCACACGTCGGGCGTCGGTACCCACGCTTGAAGTCCGTGATTTGACTGACTCAGACCTGAACTTCGGCCTGAAAGTGTGCTGAAAATCACCTTATACTGAACTATCTACCGGCACAAGACTATGTATTGATAAGGTTGTCCACCGGGCATTGCTGTTGGTTATCAGATCGCCTGATAGAGATATACCGTTAAACGCACTGCTGATTTTAGGGTCGAAACCAATGCGCTACCAGGCCCCCGCCATCCTCTTGCTGGAAGACAATCTCGCGATATCCAAACTGCTGTCCATTATCTTGGGGCGCCGGGGATATACGGTCTTAGCAGCTGCCAACGGTTCCGAAGCAATTCGCATGGCCCAACTGCACGGTAAGGAACTGGATCTGGTGTTGGCCGACGTTGTGCTCCGGAACGAACTTGCTGCTCCGACAGTGGCTCGATTGCGGGATCTGAGCCCGGAAGCCGGGGTTCTATTCCTTTCCGGTTTGACCCTCGAAGGACTGTTCGAGCACGGTTACTTGGAACCTGGCATGATGTCGGAGGCTCGCACATTTTTCCTCCAAAAGCCCTTCTTGCCTGAGTCGTTGATTCGCGTAGTCGAGACACTGCTCGATGAGGAACAGGCACCGAACGTGGGGGAGCGGGGGGGCGCGGAGGTGAGTTTCCATGTCAGACGAGCATATTGAAGAGAATCTGCTGGAGCAGTATGCCATGGACGTCTTGTCCGAACAACCGCGGGACGAACTAGATGAGCATCTACTAGCGTGTCTGGAGTGCCAGTCGCGGCTTGTTCAGCTTGATGCGTTTCTGGCTGCCTTCAGGCCGGCAGTCCTCCAAATGCAGAAACAACCGGTAATGAGGCTGCACCAGTTCCGCCTTTTTCCCAGGCTGGTATGGTTGGTTTCCGTTGCGGTGGTGGCCGCATCGCTGTTTCTGATTCTTAGATCCGGAGCCCGCCCCGTCACTCCGGCGATCATTCAGATGCGAGCACTGCGGGGGCCGGAGAGTGTAGCGCGGCTCACTGCGGGACGACCTGCCTTGCTGGTCTTCGATCTGGCGGGGACAGCCCGGCCGGCCAAGTATCAGGTCGAGGTTGTAGATTCGTTGGGCAAAGCGCTCTGGACAGTCGCGGCCGAAACCAAAGGGGACCGACTTAGCGTACCGGTTCGGAAACTCGAGCCCGGCTCGTACTGGGTGCGTGTCTATCGGGACCAACCTGAGAAAAGCCTATTCGAAGAGTACGCGCTCCGGGTGGCGAAATCTCCGCAGTAAAGCGGTAAGGGGTGAGGCCCGGGGTTTATGGAATGAAGAGCACTTCGGTTTATCCAGAATTCTCCATCTTAATGCCGGGCGCTGCGTCGGATCTTCCGCGACGCACGGTCACAGCAGTTGCCGGCCGCGCCCCTGGGACGATCAAGCCTTTGCCGTCAACAATCGCCGCAGAGATGCGGAAAGCCCACGAGGCGCTGGTCAGTTCCAGGCGCCTGAGACACGATGCTGTCCGCCCATTGGATCTTAAGCGATGCACCATCAGTAAGTTCCAGCGGGCACAGTTTAAGCCGTTTCGTGCACATTTGTGCACGGCGTCTTTCGTGTCACGGGCCAGCCATTTTCGCACCTACAGAGTAGGGGGACTTATGGTACGAAAGCAAAAGGCGGTCAGCCGCGGGCTGAGATATGACGCGGAGCTAGACAAGCGGATCGAGGCGGCGACGAAGAAAGGCGGATTCTCGAGCCCCAGCGCGTTCATGCGAGAGGCAATAGAGCGGGAACTGGCCGGCCGCGAAAGTGGCGTCGATGCGGCGGAACAACGGATCGCTGCGAGCCTGGACCGCATGGCACGAGGAATTCGCAATCTGCGGATCGGGCAGCAGGCGTTGTTCGCGTTCGTAGACGTGCTGGCCAAGACGTTCCTGACCTGCGTTCCAGAACCGCCCAGGGATGTGCACGACCAAGCTGTCGCTCGCGGCAAGATGCGCTACGACAGGTTTCTCAAAAGCGTTGGCATGGCGATGGTGGGCGATTCCCAGGCCGCCATGGCGGAGTTGTTAGGCCGTGGTCACGAAAACTGAGGGCGAGCGGCGTTTCGAACTCACGCGAAAATGGTGGAGCTAAGACGGGAGCGGTTCATGTGTTGGCCCAGCTTCCGCCGACTGGAGGTCCAGAAAGCGCCGGGGTGTAACTACCAGGGTTCTCGCCCACGAGGTGGGAAAGTGCTTGAGGTTGCCAGTCACCAAGTAATCCGCACATGCGGCATGCGCGCATTCGAGAAAAATATCGTCGTCCGAGTCGGAGCACGCCTTGATCGTCTCCGTGGGACGCACCCACAAACCTTTCTCGCGGACAGTCTGCAGCGTCGCAGCTATCACCTCTTCATCGCGCGCGAGGCGAGGCCGCCGGATTACCTCTTCGTACTCGGCATAAACACTTCCGCTGATGCACAGTTGAACCGCCCCGCCGGCCACAAGCAAGAATACCGCTGCGGGCGGGCCGAGGGGTTGCAACAACGCTGAGACGATAACGTTCGTGTCGAGGACGACTCGGATCATGAGTCCGGGTTGAGAGGGCGATCGTGCCGCGCTTTCCGCGCCGCGGCTATCTCGGCGTCGATCTCATCCATCGAAAGCCGATTTAACCCGGCTTGTGCCGCGCTCTCCCACGACCGCCGGAGCCAGTCTGGAGCAAGATCGTGCTCGAGCACCTGCCGGGCGTATTCTTCGGCGGACACGCCTCGTGCGCGCGCCTTGGCTGCCAGCGCCGTTACCTCTGCATCCGGAAGGTCTATTGTAAGCGTCACAGGCGGTTTCCTCCACTCATCATAGCAAGGCTGATCGCGGGAACAACGAAGCGTTCGCTTGTTCGCCCGGTTGCCAAGGCGCTGCTAGCGAGGTCGGCGCCGGCTTATCCAGCGATGTGCGGGAACGGAACGCCGTCCCGATGGCTTCCGGCCTCCCGAAGGCCGTGTTCCAAAAACTCCGGTACGCGCGTTTTGAATTGATGGGATGAATGTACAGGTCCGAAACCGCTCAGGCTGGCGTTTTCCACAATCCTCATGATTTGGGACAAGCAACTTTCCGTTATGCCCTTCTTTCACCCACAACTCCCACCCATATTAGACTGAAAGAACGATAGCACGAGAACAGCGAACCCAACATCAGCAGCGAATGCGAGCCAGCCACATCAAGGCGCACCTCAATCCAGCGGAAGTACGAGGATTGCTTTCGGAATTGTGCGTCAGGTTGGGCTTCTGCCTCCCGCCGCTTGAGATTGAGCGGTTGGCGATGTCACCTCCCGAAAACAGCGATGACTTCACCGAAGCGGTTCTCGTCGCCGAAGGCTACGGGGTGGCGACGTCCGACCCGCTTTTCCATCAGGCCAGAGAACTCGTTGCCGAGGCGTTTTTGCGTCATCAACCGAGAACCGAGTTTTGACTTGAGCGCTTGTTGCCCCCGTTTCACACAGCCGTTATCGGAAAGAGCGCCGTTCTTCAACCCGCTTCGGCGAGCGATCTGCGGCGCGACCATTCCGAGAGGAACTTGCGAAAGCTTCTCTGCTCCCACTCGTCTTCCGGTTCCTTCGGCGGAGATGCTACGTAAAATGCTAGAACCGAATCGGAAAACTCACACACGGCTTTCGTCCAGTCAGAGCGCGCGACCCGATGTTGGGTCCCATCTTCAGCGGTCAAGATCACCTCGTCATCAATTCGCATGACTTCGAAATCGATTCCGGAGTTACAACCGACAATCTGGACGTCATCCTGGCCCTCAATCTCGAAGATGCCGTTGCCGCAGCATGGGAACAGGTATTCCGTTATCGGCTGCTGCTTCGTGTGCGCCTGGGATAGGGTCCGCAGCAGGTACAGAGCGGCGGCGCAAACGGTCCAGTCGCCATCACGCGGTTTGACCAGGATTGAATCCCCGATGCGAAAGTCCACGCCGGAGTGTGCGCAAAGATCTTGCGCATCGCCAATCGAGTCTATCCAGTGCAGGTTCGTTGGTTGGAGAGTAATCATGCCGTGCACCTGTCATTCCACCACTTTTATGGTGCCACAGAATGCCATCGCGGTCGTGAAGTGGGTTTGGGGAACCCCCCCCGGGTATAAGTGGCGGCTTTCATAACCGCCTCGCGGATTGAAATCGAGGGAACAATAAGGGAACATCGCCGGGGCAAAAACTGCCTAAATCATCCCAAAGGATCCTAAAGCTCCTATCTTGTAAGTCACTGTTGGCCATGAACTTCCATTGATTGCGAACCACTTGGCATTGTCGGTAAGCAGCCCTGAAAAGGCTGGCGTCGGCGGTTCGATTCCGTCCCTGGCCACCAAGATAAGTTGTTTAGATTCAGCATTTACTGACCTGGTCTTCCGCCTGTGCCAGATTTGTGCCGTGCACTAACTCCATTACCCGGTCTTGCCGCGCCTGGTAAGCTGGAGTCCACTTCGCGTAATGCCGGCTGATTGTGGCGGGGCTGTCCGCGAGGATTCCGGCAACTTCCTCGATGCTCGCCCCCTTCCCCAGAAGATCGCTTGCAAGCGTATGGCGGAACCGGTGCGGATGCGCGCCTGCCACTTTCGCTCGCTCAAAAACAGCGGCCAGAGTCCGTTCCGCCGCCTTCACCAGGGTGCGCTGGGAAGCCTTTCCGCCGCCAAAATAGCAGTGACTCTCCTGTGGCGCTGCCTTCGGATGGGGGACCAGTTCCAAAGCCTCCAGCACTATAGGCTCAAGCTTGACCCGGATCCAACGTCCGTTTTTGACCGCGCGTTTCTTTAGACGGCCGTCCATAATGTGATCGCGAGAAAGTGTAACCACATCGCTGACTCTCAGGCCCGCATGGCGCATCAGCAGGACCATCGCTCGCGCCCGCAGCCGCTCGTAGCTTGTGCGCCCGATAAAATCGCACGCCGTTATGATTCGCACGGTCTCCTCGCGCGTGTACGGGACGACGTCGTTGGCCTCGATCAACTTAGGACGCTTCAGGCTCTTGGCCGGATTTTTGCTCGTCCACTCGCGCTCGATACAAAAAGCAAAGAACTGGCGCAGGATTTCGATTTCCTTTATCCAGGTCCAGTCCTCTTTGTTCCGCCACGTGTTGTAGCCATCCATCGTTTCAACCACGACCTGGTCGACAAAGCGAAGCGATTCCTTTGTGCAGTAGTCGGTCAGGTACCGGACAACCCGGGCGTACTTTCGTTTTGTTTCCGGCCGGTTTTTCTTGTGCTGCTCCAGGAAGGCCGCGGTTGCCTCGCTCAACAGCTTTCTGGGCCGGCTAAAGGCCTGCTCGTCCATTTCCGCCAGGCGCTGGGCGGCGCGCCGAAGATCTCTAGTTTTAAGGGACTTCCTTATACGTTTCCCATTCAGCATGCCGCAGATGCGCAACGGGCAGCGGCCCCCGCATTTCAGGTAGTTGGGGCCATCTTTGTGATTTCGATCGGGGCACTTTCGAGAGTGCCTGCGTTGAAGTGTCAGCATGCCCTTCATTCTAGTCCTAGCCGTGTTTTCTCGTTTTTTCCCTGTAGACGAGCATCGCCAAGGACCAGGGAATGCGCAGTTCAATCCGTACGCGTTTGCCGTTTTTCGACGGCTCGCCGATCTTGAGCACTCCCTCCATATCTTGGAACCAACGGATGACTGTAGATTCGCTGATACCCCACCACTCCGCGAAGAACTGCGGCGAGAAGTGGGGGTCGATTTGTGTCGGGAGCGGATCGCGACGCGCGCTGCTCATGACAACACTCCAAAATCACTGATCGCCTGACGTCCTCCCCACCGCACCGCTGTGGAAGCGCTCATGCCCCACCACTCCGCTAAGAACTGCGGCGAGAAGTGGGGCTCGATGAGTATCGGCAGCGGCTCGCGCTGCGATACGTCGGCTGCTGCTCGGGCAGTGAAATCCTTCATTCTCGATCCGCTTGCGTGCGTGTTCAATTGCTCCTTGCTCCTCGAATCCACGGATTCTAACGCCGGATTCCCTACTTCCGTAACTGCTGGCCGCTGAGTTTGCTATCCTCTGCTGAAGAGAACGTCTGGGTTATGCCACTCGGGCTCGTAACCGTTATGGCCCGGCCCCTTCCTTGTTGGCGAACTGCATCGCCCTAACGAACAGCTGCGCCATTGCCGAATCGACGTCGGCGCCGATTTCGAGCGACGCCTGATTGCGGCGGTCGCGCTCACGCCCGGCGGACGCACCACGGTGCTTTCGAGCCGCAAGCATCCGCTTCTGGCCAGGTGCTGACATGGCTTATAGGCTGCAGTATTCCGAGCTTCTTTCAGGCCACCCGTTTGGGACGCCGCTTCTCACGAACCCACACGGCAATCTGCTCCCTCCGCATCCGCTCCCTCAAACTTCGTTGGTGCCGACAGGAGTTTTGAGACCGCCGTGTCTTGGTGTATCCGTATTGATGGCGGGTGGGACTAGCCGAGACACCCGATGCCTCCGCAGCGTAAGCGTCCGTCGCGAACACGCGTCATCAGAATCGCCGCCGGTCGGCCGCGCCTTGAGCCATCGTTGGACCGCGTTTGAGGAGTATCGAACTAGCACACCGATTTTGAGATAACGCGGGCCGCTCCCGTGAAGCCGCCAACGACGAACTGTGGCGACGCTGACACCAATTAGATCTGCAACCTGACGTTCATTAATCAGGCGCTCGATTGCGTTGCATTCTTTACTCACCGTAACCCTCTGTTATGCGCTGAAGCTACATCATGCGCTAACCACGAAGGAAAAGTCAGTGGAGATTCCAAGAAACAATCGGTCCACAATGACGGTCAACATCTGGATACACGACCTGAGTTTGGGGAATTTCGTGGAGCTTGCGAAACCACGAGGAGATATCGGTCCAGATTCGAGGAAGAGTCGGTCCAAGAATGCAATGATAGGACCGGTGTTGTGGAAAAGTTGGTGGAGGTTTGTGCGGTTATCGGCGGAAGTGCCGGGAATTATGATGGCTGCCTTCTGGGCATCGGGTTCAACTCTGTTGCGGCGACGCCCAGTGCATCTGCGATTTTCTTAAGGGTGTCCGTGTGGGGCTGCCTGCCTTTGTTGATTCCAATTAGGGTTTTCTTATCAACGTTGGCCAGTTCCGCGAGTTTTTCGATTGACAGACCCTTGTTGATCCTGAACTCCTCGACCTTTTGGGCGAGCGGGCTACTGGGCACGGTGGGTCGAGCAGAAGGCGCAAGCTCGGATGAGGCTATCGACGGATCTGAGAGCGCCCGGGCGGTAGATACGCATGTCGCTTCGAGCCGCTTTTCATAGTCTGACCAAGCCTTGAGGTTATATCGTATAGCTACCCGTTTGAGCCGGTACGAAACACTTTGGTGGACCGCGAGGGCTGGATCAGTAGTTGTGTCGCCAGATTGGGTTCCGGGATAGTACCTCGTCATCAACGACTCCCAGCGGGTTTGCGCTTCGGTGGCTTCAGTCTCAATGAGGTTGTCGCAATCCGCCTCGAATTGTTGAGGCGTTTGGCCTTGCGCCAACAGTTTATTGAGTCGAGCTTCACCCAACTCGACAAACATGTCGACTACAAGTCCTCGGAGGTTGGCTTGCTGCTTGCGCGTTACGATTGGGATTCCGCGGCTGCCAGCAGGAGCCTTGGCGTACCAATCCCCTAGCGTCTCCAGAATCCGGGCTTCATGACGAGCTCTTACTAGTTCTGTCCAAATCTGCGCGTCTTTCGGAGGCGACTGCGATTCGGCGCCAGGCGTATCTTGGGGAGACCCTCCTCGTGAAATGGCGGGCGGGCTCATAGCACCACCTCGTCAGAGGTGACAGTGTCACGGTCACGATTCCTGTATGACGCTTCGCCTTGATTTCTCCTGGGGGCCCGACATGACATGCTCCGCGCGAGCTGGCCGCGAACAACGGACATTAGCAATGGCTCTTGAGCCGAGCCTGCCAACCCAATTAACCGCTCTCCAGATAAAGTCGGCCCCGAATGATCCCCGGTCCGTCGACGAGCGTTCAGCTCGGGCCAAGAGGTCCGCCACGGCTCCGTGGGTACGAAGGGGTGGCCGCTCGTCGGCGATTCGAAGTTGGGTCCGCTTAGAGAAGGTTGATAGCATGCCGCTAACGGCCGGGGGAGAATTGACATGAACCTCTTCCTTCGTATGTCACGCCAGCCCTAACTGCAAGGGCTCTACCGTATCTCACCAGGCGCTCCGTCCTTCGGCACCTGGCCGAGCTACACCGTCGTCCATCGAGGAAGAGGGGTGCGTACCGCTGGACTGCCCCACTCGCCAGTCCTACGGCCCCCGCGCGTTGCAGAACAGCGATCGGCCGTTGATTTTTATCTTACTACGTTGTCCCGATTTCCAGGCAAATACAATTCGTGGGTTCGCCCGCGTAAGCCGATTGGTTGCATCAGGTATCGAAGAGAAGTGACCGGCTGGAGAGCTTTAAGGTCGACTTTCATGGCATATCGCTGAAAGAAGCGCTTGACCAAGCCGGATACAGCGATTTCGCGGTGCCGATCACATCCTGGCTGCCTGCGCCGCCATCCCGATGCCCGCCTCGCCGTGATCCAGAGCTCGCGGCGGGGCTGGCGAGCTACTGTAGGTCTCGACTCCCTGCATGGCGTGCAGGCGCCTCCAGCGCTCTCTGCCGCCCGACGATTACGACGCAAGCATCCCGCACTTGCCTCGCTTCAATGGCCGCGAATGGGTGCCCTGAAAATCCAGGTGATCATGTTCGACGCGTCGAGCAGCTTGGCGAATTGGGCGGCGTTTTTCGATGTAGCGTTCCAAGTCTGTGCCGGGGTGAGGCGAGCTTGGTCGAACCAGACTTCGTGGTTGCGGCGCTCGAGGTCGGATTTCAGTCGGAGGGCGCCGGCAACGATGCACTGATCATCGGCGAACGCGCAGAAATACAGGGGCATCACAATGGAATGTCACGATGAGTACGCCAGTGTCCAGGTCCCACAGCCTCAGCGTGTTGTCGTAAGATGGAGAAGCCGCCCGCTTTCCGTTCGGCGTCACCGCCAGTCCTTGGACCAGACCACCGTGGCCTTCCAGCGTGCGCTGCGCGCGAACCGGTCGCCAAGTCCCACACCTTCAACGTTTTGCCCCCGGTCGCGGAAACCGCGCGCTCCCGTCCGGCGTGACCGCCATGCCAGTCACGTGACCAGAGTGTCTCTCCAGCGCAGGCATCGTGTGGCCCGTGCGTAGATCCCACACCTTAAGCGTGCCGTCGTCAGATCCAGCGCGGCAGTCTTTGAACGCACGGCGACGCCGCCGATAATGCCCGGCACCGGGAATTCCAACGCGGCCGGCTCGGCGCCACTTCGTCGAGGTATTTTCGCGTGATCGCATCTTCCACCGAGGCGCCGTGCGGCCCGCTTCATCCGACCCGTCCGGTCAGGACGGGCACCTTCCAAAAGGTTCCGGCATAGACCCCTTTGAAAACTGCGATTTAAGAGGACCTCGCTGAGCCATCTTGGGCCTTCGGAAACCATCACGTTTTGGAAGGCGGGGTTGCTATGCCAGGGCAGCGGCTGGAACCTGCCGTTGGCAGCGACAACCAAGCATCCCGTTTTTTGAGGACATCCGACGGCCCAGCTTATTGGAGGAATCGCGTCAATTCGCCCGTTGCCGTCACGAGAAGGCTCTCACGAGCGCGAGTACAGGCGACGTACAGGAGTTGGCGCTCCTGTTCGATGAACTCGTCCCGGTCCGCGGCGTCGACGAAGCCTGAAAGCACTGAATCGAGCGGTAAGGTGGTAGCGTCACAGCCCATAACGGCAACAGCGCGAAATTCCAGACCCTTTGCGCGATGCATGGTCCCAATTGCGATGGCATCGGCAGCAACATCTTCGTCGTCTTTCAAGGGGCGGAACGTCGCGCCGGCACGCTTGACGGCCTGCTCAACTCGGGTGCGGATGACGGCCTCCGTTCGCGCGAATACGGCGATTTCACTCGGTGACACCCCTGAGTGGATGAGCGTTATCACCCAATCAGCAACCGCTTCAATTTCTTCGGTTATTGATCTGGCGGTGTGTACTTCGGGCTCCAGGCCGCTGAGAAGAGATACCGACCCTCGTTGTTCGGGTTCACCGGCGCCGGCATCTATGCTTGATCGGACGAGCCGGTCTGCGAAGCGACGGATCTGCTCGGTGGTCCGGTAGTTGACTTTAAGATTTGTGGATCGGCCGCGGATGTCGATGCCCAGTGGTAACCAGGAGGTGGGAGCCTTATAGATCCGCTGGCCCGAGTCCCCGCACAGAAAGAGGTCATCGCAGCCAGGTCTGACCAGTGCGCGCAGGAACCGCATCTCTGCAGGTCCCAGGTCTTGATATTCGTCCGCTACGACATGATCGAACATCGGGGCTTCCCGCTGGCACTGCGCGGCCTTGATACACACCTGGTCCCAAGTGAAGACCATGCGCTGACGCATCAACGCGAGCGCTTGGTCAAAGATGCGCCACGCCGCGAGCCTCTGCCGCGCACCCAACGGCGTGCCCCGGTTGGACCGACTGGCTTTACGGTACTCGTCCCACGTTTCGATTCCGGCGGGCTCGACTACGGCATCCCATTCTGCCTCCAGGAAAGACAAAGAGAAAGGCGATCTGTGTCCGGTCGACCGTCGAGCTTCCTCCAAGACATGAGCAACATCAGCTCCTTGGATGACATTTAGCGCACCGCCGCTCTTGCTGGCCAGGATGTCCCGGGCAACTTTGTGCACGTGTTCGATGCGAATCCGGCTCAATAGCGGCGAATCGAGCCCGATCAGCAGCTTCGTCTGCCAGGACAGTCGAAGCGCTAGAGTCTTGGAAAAAGTGGTGATCAGGATTTTGGCTGCCGGGTTCAGCTTGGCCAGTTCGACTGCCCGGTGCACTGCTACGACCGTTTTTCCCGTTCCTGCCGCCCCCGAGACCCGTGCGGGTCCGTTGTAGCGACGTTCCACCACCTTACGCTGCGACGGATGTAGGAACACCATCCACTGGTCCCATGGCGCTTCCAGTGCGCGCCTGAGTTTGTCTTCACTTTCGAGGACGCGGAAGCGGCGTTGGGCATCCGGATGGGAGAAGCCAACCTCGCCTTGTTCCGCGACAGGGACGGGCACTGGGTTGCCGCAGGCCAGCTCCAGCAGCCGTTCGGCCGCTTCCTGTGGCAACCGGGGCAGCATCGCGTCAAGGTCGGATTCGTTCGCGTTCATTACAGGGTCGAGCCACTCAGCCGGAACGCCCAGGGCATGGATGTAGCTCCGATCGAACCGGCGGAATATCGGGGGTTCCACCACTTCCTGGCGCACTACGCGGCGAACATGCTCCTCGGTTCGCTCCAAAACCTCTACAATCTGAGCCGCCCCGGTTACCGGATGGATCTCTAGGCGCCGACGTTCGGCCCAGTCATAGGCCTTATCGTGGTGATCCACGTAACGGAGCGTAAAAGTCGCCGGGGTCCGGTGGACAATAATCCGCAGGTCGCCCGACGCGCGAAACGCCCACATATTCTTGTCCTTGGCGCGCTTCAAATCCTCGTAAGAGAAACCCGGATTCTTCGGGTTAACTTGGAAGTCGAACGCGGCCTGCTTTACCGCCGCCTGCTCGTCGGCCGTCAGGCGGCCCAGCGACTTCTGAAACGTGTCCGCGATTAGAAAATTCACCTAGCGGCCTCCGGCGACGCTTGGTCGGGGCCCGAGAAGTGCGTCATGACGCTCTGGACCACGTCTCCCGCGGGCGCGTCAGCACTGATCACGAGGAAACGCGGGTCGCCTATCAGGGTCTCATCCGCAAGCCGCTCGACGATACCGTAGAAGCTCCCATCCTCGTCCCAGACCATGATCATCCGGCGCCCGCTTACGCGGCCGTCTTCGACGATATCGCGATCCACATCGCTCGGTGCGGGGATCCCAGCGGCCCGCAGGGCCGATATGAGCGTGCACCACCTGGGATCAATCAGGTTCTGCAGTTCGTCCCAGGCGTCGGGGGCCGCGGGGGGAGGAGCGTCGAACCAGCTCAGGTCCTCGCGGATTCGGGTTGCACCGTCGCGGCCGAGCAGGAACCGTCCGATCCTGTAGAAGTGGGCCCGCATAGCCTGTCTGTCGGTCAGTTGGCCAAACGGAACCTCGATGACCTGATAGCCCATGGAGCGCAACTGCTCCCTGATATGGCGGTCGCGCTCGGCGGTCTCCGGATTCCCGTGCAGATGTTCGCTCATGCCATCCAGGTACACGCAAACGCCTGGCTCCTCACCTTCCGGATCTCCGAAGAAGAAGTCCGGCACTGTGGTCCCCAACGGCCGTCCAAGTTCGATTGGCGTCTGCGGCTCATAGCCGTCCAGCCCCGCCCGGTCGAACATCTCACGCAGTATCCGTTCGGCCTCGTTGACCGGCATCTGCCGCGGCTCAGCCGCGGGCTGGCGCGGCGGAATGTCGTTGCTAAGCACCAGTAAACTGCCCCATGCACGCAATACCTGCGAGGCCACGTGCCGGTTGAGGTGGCGGTGATACCAGGAGTTGCGGAAGTTCATCAGGCAATCCACGCAGGCGTCAGCGCACTGACTGGGGCAGCCCTCCACAGCCTGCAATCCCCCTTCGATCACCTCCGACCACCGCTCGACCATTTGCTCCAAGAGCCCGCTACCGCCTGGCATAGGATCGTACAGGAGCCCATCGCAGGCGTCCTGCCCCTGTTGGCCAATCACCAGCGGCTGGAGGTCCTCCATCTCCATATCAAGCACCTGCACCGCCCCTATGCGTAGACCTTCAAGGACGCTATGCGCTTCCGTACGGTCACGGAAGCCCTGAATCGAGATGGCGTCCGCGATTACGTTCGCGTAAAACCCGATATTCTCCACCGGCCGTCCGTGACGTTGCGCATGGTCGGCGCGAAACTCTCGCAAGTCGGCTACCGACGCCAATGGTGAGCGGCTTTGCCCGCAAACCGTGCAAACCGGATACCCCAGGGTTCCATTCCGGACCATTCCCGCAGGTCCGGCGTTTACCAACCTGAGACGTACGGCCTTACGAAATTGCAGGTTGCGAGGACCCCACGCGTAGTCGCGTCCAGGACCATGCTGCGGCAGCTCATGACCGTAGACCGCGACCGGCATCTGGAACCGGTAGTCTTCCTCGTCGGAGATGTGGGAATTGTGCGGGAGATCCGTGTCGCATACGGGGACCGCCGGCAAGACCGCGGATCCCAAAGCTGCAACTCCCGTACCCACCTCGGCTACCGCTTCGTTGCCCACGTCTACCTGAAACTGCAACGGTCGGACAGGCTCGAGCCGGAAGTAGCGCGCCACGAAGCGATGCCCATTCGCGTAGATCAAGTTGCCAGGTACGTACTCCCGCAGAGCGAGTCCGGTGCTCCGCCGCAGTTCCCAATCCCGCATCTCGTATGCATATCGGGGCGCGTGATGTGTCCCCACCACGAAACCGGTATCCAGCCCGTAGCCGGGCAGGAAACCCTCGGCGGCGAGCACCGCATACGTATTGGTGTCGTCATAGCCTTCCGCCTCTCTGCGATTACGGGCTTCCACGCCCTTCAAGCGTTTGATGAGCCGGTCGCAGCGTTCGCGAAGGGAGTCTTCCTCTGGATCTAGCGTACCCCTCCGTCTTCGTTCGCGGTCCAGGCGATCAAGCTGGTCCAGCGCCCATTGAAGACGCCGCCGCAACCGTTGCAGCACACTGGCGAGTTCCTGCTCCATGCCGATCACGTACGTTTCCAGGACCTCCGGAGCGACCACGTCCGCGTCCTCTGGCGGCCAGCTTTGCGCAAAGATGCGGATCACGTTCTCGGTTAACATCGCCCGGTGCCTCGAAAGTATGTCGCGGAACGGCTCCAGGTCGAACTCCTGCCGCCGGACCTCGCCGGTGTCGAGAAACAGGTAATCGCGGATCTGCTGTGGGAAGCAGGTGTCCAGGGCGCGGCGGATCTCCAACCGGGCAGGTTCGTCCATCGCCGTCCCTCGGGCGGCGGCGTAGAAAACCGTCATCACCGCGGCATGGACGTGCTTGCGGACCATCACGTCATTACGCAAGTTGAAATTGGGTGGTTCGATGACGCCACCCAGGAGCTTCATGGGATCGGCGAAGTACGCGCGATCATGGCTGGCAGTTCGGGCGTAGGTCAGGTTGCAAGCCATCCGCTGACGCCTTCCGGCTCGGCCCGCGCGCTGCCAGTAGTTGGAGGGCAAGGGCGGCACATTGCGCATCAGCACGGCGTCCAGATCGCCGATATCCACGCCCAACTCCAGCGTCGGAGTGCAGACCAGCGTATTCACCCGGTTACCAGTGCCTTTGAAGTCGCGCTCAATACGTTCCCGTTCCTCAGGCGGGATCTGCGCCGAATGCTCTCGCGGCCGGACCATCTCGAACCGCTCATCGAGAACCATCAGGTCGTAGTTGTCCTGCTCCTCGCGCTCAAACACGACGGTTCCGGTACAGCGGTTCACCATGCAGGTGTCATTCGGCCCGGAGCGGGAATGGGCGCGCCGGCAGGTCGTGCAGCGGTACACGCCTGTGTGGGCGTGCAGACGGAGCCGGTCGGCATTCACCTGCACCGCGCCGTCAGTGTCGGGGATACGATTTCCGCGGCCGTTCCGAAGCGTGTCGGCTACGAACAGCCCCAGCTCCGCGGTTAATAGCTGCCAGAGTTGCTCGTAAAACTCAGGGATATCCGCCGACGTCAGTCCCCATCGCCTCGCCGCGTGATAGGCCAGGGTACGGCCGCTCGCGGATAGCCAAATCTTGACGTAGGTCGTGGCCTGGCCGTTCAGCCGCAGGCCCACGGGCGGGGCATCGAAATACGGGATGTATCCGTTCTGAACCTCCCGGTCGCCCTCGCGCCAGAAGCGGCTGAAAATTCGGGATTCCGGATCGTACAGAATGCGCGAGCGCCGGGCCGAATCGAGCAGGCCAGCCACGCCGTCTCGCAACCTCTCCGGAGTCGTCCGAATGCGAGCCGCCCAGTGCTGGAAGAACGGTAACGAGGGTTCCAACCCGAAGTACTCGACTACAAATCGGCCCCACGGTTCCAGGCCGATGCGTTGCCGTTGCCCAGTGCCGATCTCGCGGATCACCTGGATTCGAAGGAATCGCCTCCTCTCGGCTGCGTGCCTATGGCCGGCCGCCTCTTTCCGCTCCACGCGCCAAACCTCGGGCGCAAGCGCCCTGGACAGATCGTTATCGGCCTCAAGCTGATCGTCGAGCCAGCCGGCGAGATCGCCCACGGATACAGGTGACTGACGGATGCGCTCGTACATCAAGGACCGTAGCCGGTACCGGCGCGAGTGGTCCTGCATCCAGCCGGCCTGAAACGCTGCATCCTGGCGGTTATCGGTGAATACCAGCAGCCGCCGGTGGTCCGCATGGTGCACCATGCTCTGTGCAAGCACGTGAACATCGGAAACGGTCAGCGCGCGAACGGGCCTGGAGGGCTCGCGGTAGCCGCTTGCCATCTGCCGCCCGATCGCGCCGCAGCCGACGCACGAAGTTAAACGTCCCACCCGTGCGGCCTTCTGCCGGACGGCGAAAAGCTGGACCAGGGAATTCGGCAAGCCGCAGGCATCGCATCGGGTGATCTGAAAGGGATGCAGGGCGCCGCAGTGCCGGCAAAGGAAGAGTGGGACCGAGTTGCGAGGAATGCCGGGCACGGCCGTGGGATCGTCGTCATCGTAAACTACGAGCCCGTCCAGTAGAACCACCCGGCTGCCCCCATGGGCTTCGGACCGCGCACGCCAGACAAGCCGGCCTTCCACCGCTTCGCCCCCGCCGGGACGCCGATCGGTGAATACGAAGTTGTCCACGAAGTGAACGAAATAGTGTTGGCCGCAGGTTGTGCAGGTCGTAACCGGCAGCTTAAACAGATTCGCCGTTTCCGGGACATCTTCGGGCATCAGGTATAGGTGCGGCTCGGCCGAATCGTCCGGGAATGTAACGACGGCGCCACCGACTCCACGAATGAAGCCGTGCACTACTGGACGCAGCAGCGAGCGGTCGTCATTTCGGGCCGCTGCGCCCAGCGCCAGCCAGGTTAGGATCTCAGCTTCCGGGACGACACGGCCGATCCGTTGGCGTAGATCGTCCGGCAGTTCATTCAGCGCGCGAGGCGAGGCGAGCACCTGGGCGATCTGGTAGACCACTTCATTCGACGCGAGGATTTCGTAGAGACTATCGCGCCAGCGTTGAGTGTCCAGGGCACGGCCGGTGAACATCTCGACCGTGTAGTTCAGATTGTCGAGGGGAGCCTCCGAGTGCAGGTTCCCCTGCTGTTCTATCGCTTCTAGGGATGAGAGCACGCCGTAAAGCTGTGCCTCCGGATCGCCGACAAATGGAGGCGTGGCCCGCCGATTCCGCGCCCACAAATCCTGTTCATACTGTTCCCGAACGATGGAGACCAAGTCCGCGGGAACCCCGAAGAAGCGGGTTGCAAAACGGATGGCCGGCTCGTCTCCGCCAGAGGGGTCCGTGATTGTCGCGGACGTGCCTACGCAGACTGTTTCGTTCGGCGCCCGGTTGCAGAAAGTGCGAAGACGGCGGATGAGACAAGCGGTTTCGGCGCCGCCCGCGCCAACGAACGTGTGCGCCTCGTCGAACACCACGAAATCCAGGCGGGCGCCGTCGAACAGCTCCACGTCGCGCTGGCGGGTCAATAAAAGCTCGAGCTGCTTCACGTTGGTGAGCAGGATCCGCGGCTGCCGCCCGGCCATGCGCATCTCCTCTCGCGAAGCGCATTCTTCCGCGGGATGAACCGGCCGGTTCTCGCCGGCCTCCTCCAGTTGCTGCCGCCGCGCAAGGTAGTCGGCGCGGGATGAACCTGACGGTAGCCTTACACCGGCCACATTGGAGGCCCGCTCAGGCGTCTTGCCGACGTACATGCCGAAGGAGATCCCGGTACCCGCCAACAGGCGGCGCAATCGCTCAAGTTGGTCTTCAGCAAGCGCGTTAGCGGGATAGACCAGCACGGCGACGATGCCGGCCGGCGCTCCGGAATCCCGGAGTTCCAGGCAGCGGCTGATGATTGGGTAAAGAAACGCCTCGGTTTTGCCGGATCCTGTACCGGTAGCGATCAGCGTTGTTCTGCCAGCCAATATCGCGCGAATGGCCTCCTCCTGCTGCGCCCGCAGGCGTGGGAACAAGGCCAGGTTCGGCATGAGCGGGTGAAGCACGCTCTCGGCCGCAAGCTCGGAAACCAGATGGCCATCCAGGAATGCGCGCGACAAGCTGACGTACGGACCGCGTAGAAGCGGCGTAGACCGAGTCTCCTCGATGTTCAGCAGGCGCCGCATTTGTCGGTGCAGACGCTGGTCGGCGAACGGGTACGTGGTGACCTGGTACCGCAGGAAGTCCCGAACGACGCGCTCTGTGTAAGAGATCGGATTCAGCATCTGTCACTCGGTATAGGCCATCGGGATCTGGCCATCTTCGTCTGTTTCGGTTTCTCCGGGTTCCCGTGCGGGTGGCGCAGGAGGAACGATCTTCTCCAGCAGCTCCGCGTGCCACGCGCACTCTTCCCAGCTTTCGGTGGCGGATTTCGCGATTCGCGGCTCGATCAGGCGCGAACCAAGAGCAATAGCAACCAGTTGCGGCGCCCTGGCGCGGTCATCGCGCCCGAGTTCGTAATCAGCAAGCCGGAGCGTGTCGGGAAGATCCCACTGGTCCAGGAATCTCTCTAGACCCATCGTCTGAACGTCGCGGAACGCGACTAACGAAAGCACCGTATGCCGCTGCTCGGGAGGTTTCTCTCGATCCAAACGCCAAAATCCTTTCTGGTCAAGAGTCCGGGTGAACTCATCATCGTTGATTTCGCTCACGGGATAATCGCAATCGCGCAGGATGCGCCGAAAATCAGCATCTGAAAGCCCGTAAATGCAGGCGACAGCCGCATCAAGCATGCAGCGGAGGCGCAAGCGCTCACGAGCGGTCAGCGCCAACTCGGAAAACCACCGGACGACTTGATCGCCGACCTGTTCTCTAAGGCGCAACCATGTTCCGCAGTTCCTAGGCTGAATGAGATTCAGGCGGGCAACAAGACAAGATATCGCTTCTATCTGCCGTTCCGTTGGAATCGGACAGGCGCTCTCCATTAGATAGAAGGTATTAAGGTTCGAGCCCACTAGCCGCTGGCGGATGAGCCAGTCGAAGGAGAGGCTCACGAATAGTCCAGCGAATGCTATCTGAGAGGATAGGGTTCGCGCTGGCAACTGGAGCGCATTCAGCGAGTTTCCGAATGGGTACCCTTCACTTAAACAGCCAATTGTTGTCCTCGCATTTGTGGATCCCCCCTGGACGCGGTAGAGGAGGCGCAGTCCAGTAATCCGCTTCTCGGAGGAGCTGTAGATTGCCGCTCGCATCAGGTATTGCGGAGCAGGCAACGCATCCGCACTAAGACTGGATTCCCACGCCCCTTTTCTGTTCGGGGTATATGCGTAGCCAGCAACGCAGGGTGACAATGGACCAATCATCACTCCCTGATACAGCGGGAGGGCCACGTCCTCGATTTCGTTCAGATGAATCCGCCGTGTCCTGTCTCCTGAGAGCACCACATCACGCACGCCGAGCGGCGCGTCGTCGCTATGCCACGCACCGGCTAACCAGTTGCCAAACTCGTCCTGTACGTAACCCTCATTCTCGACTGCGACACGCGGCTGCAACACACCAGAACGTACGTCGTCGGTCATGTGAAACTCGCGTTTGCACCGGATGCCCCATCCGTTAGGTGCAGCAGCGCCGAGGATCGCGCTGCTGCCGTAAAACCTCTCCAGCGTTTGCAGGTCCGATTGGCCGCGGATCTCAAGCAGCGCCTTCGAATACGGGCTGAATTGCACGACGCGTTCACGCGGGTAATCCATAGCGTGCGTCTCGGCATCTTCCCAGTCGGCCAGGGAACGGTGCATGAACGCGGTATGGATCGCTTGCGTCCTTCCGCCCTTTTGAATTATGATTGGCGCGAATTTGAAGCGGCTGTCGATGTCGAAGACCTTGTCCCGGTTTTCGAACCCGAAGAGCCACTCCCATTGGCTGTCGTCGAGAAACAACGTTCGCAGCGCAGTTGAGCCCTTATCGGAATAGAGACCGGAGGGCACCAAGAAGCCTAGCCGTCCGTTGTCCGCCAGGATGCGGTAAGCCGTCTCCAAAAACATCTTGTAAGTGTTCAGGTCCGCCGAACCCTGGTGTCGGAATGGGTGCATATCATCGGAGTATCCGCTCCTCCCGCTCCGTAAGTTCTGCCATTTGCGATGCAGGTCGGTAGTGTCCACGAAGCCTGACCCGAGGGCGAATACCCACTCCTCTTCGCCGTTCGCCTTCGGCTTCGTGTAATCGCCAAACGGGTGCCCAACGTACTTGACCCAGTTTGACAGCGCCTTCAGGCGGGCGCGCTCCGCAAGCCAATCGCGTTCAATCCTCGGGTTGGCTTTGAAAAACTCCTTTTGTTTCGCTACGGCTTCCGCTTTGCCGTAACCACGGTAAAGTGGATCCAGGTTGGAGAAGAATTCCTTCGAGTTCGGCTTTTGAATCTCCCAAGGAGGATTTCCGACTAGGGCGTCAAAGCCGGACCTAGCCGAGCCGAACACGTCGGGGAACTCCAATTCCCAGTGAAAGAACCGGTATATCCCCCCGAGGCCGCACAGGCGGCGGACTTCGCCCAGTGAGATGTCAGAAGGCGATACGAACTCCTTTGCGAGTGGAGCGCTTCCGAGTTGGTCCGCAGGCCAGAACCAAAGTGCGCACCAGGTATCGAAGGCCAGCTTGAGCCGCTGAAAGGATCTATCTGCCTGCATCTTTTCGTATTCCTCGCGGCGCTCTTCCGCCGCGTGCACAGGCAGCTTGTGTATCTCCTCCAGCAGCCGCATGGCCTCGTCGTGAACCTGTGATGGTGTCCGCGCATCCTGGGCGAAGCTGAAGCTCGATTGTTTGTTCAGCGCAATGTAGTTCTGGAGATTCGGCTTGACTTGGTCCTTGAGACGAGCGGCGATGGCCTTGGTCCAGTTCTGCCGAGACTTGTCGATGGCCTTGTGGTCCTTATCGCCGCCCTCACGAAGCCATGCCATCGCTGGATAATCTTCGAAACGGTCGAACCAGCAGCCGACGAGCGAATTGCCCGGCTTGATCTTGTGGTCTAGGAAGCCGAAGGGCAGTTCGCGATCCATGGTTTCTACCCAGAGCGCCATGCGCCCCAACTCGACTGCCAGTTCGTCGATATCCACGCCATAGAGGCAGCGCTCCACAACGTAACGGCGCAAACGGGCTTCCAGACGTTCCTCCGCATCGGGTTGTGCCGCGGGCACAGGCGCGGTCTCATCGGTGATCTTTTCGGCCTTCCACCCATCTGCGATGCGGCAGATCCACTCGCCCGGCAGTTTCTCGACGCAGTCGTAGTAGTACAAGCTGGAGAGCAGCTTTTCGGACATGTACCTTAGGGCAGAAATGAGAAACGATCCGGAGCCCATGGCTGGGTCGCAGAGCTTTAGCGAAAGGATCTCTTCCGGCTTTCGCGGCGCGCCGTCTGGCAAAAAACAGAGTGGCTGCAGAGTACGCCGAACGATGGGCGCAGCCAACTGCGGCCGGGTATAGAACGTTCCAGAGCCCTTCCGCGTATTCCCGAACCGGACTAGGTACCATTCGCCCGGCCTCTTGATGTCGAACTTCAGCCGGGCCTGCCTCCTTACTTCCTCTTCGTATTCCTTGATTCTCTCCGGCGTCTTCTTTCCGCGGCCGAACTTGACGATCTTCGCCAGCTTGACGGCCTTCACAGCGAATTCGAATACTTCGGCGTACAGGGCGTCCGCCGCGGAAAGGGGCGTGTCGTCTTCCGCAATTTCGGATTCGGCCTCGGTTTCGCTTTCTTCATCGTCGTCGGCGTCGTCCTCATCGCCGTCTTCCTGACCCTCGTCGTCGGAGACTTGCAACTTGGATTTCTGCTTCAACTTGGCGAGCATGGCCTCGAGATCCTTGTCGGGCATTTCGCGCAGCCTGCTCCAGGGCAGGACGGGGTAATCGCCAATCCGGAGAATGATGATCGGGTCTTCGCCCACGCGCTTCAGATTGAACGCCAACAGGCCTTCATACAGGATGCCAATGTACTCGGTGTCCATCGCCGAGAAGTCCACCGGCACCGGGAACGGCCTCGCGCCTCGTCTCTGCCGGAGCTTGGCGTAGGTTTTCGTCAGCAGCGCCAAGATCTCCTTCACATCGAGATCCGATGGGTTGTCGCTGGCTTCGAGGGCGGCGATAGCCCGATCCACCGGCTTGGTGGAAGCAGCATCGCCCGGCTCAAACAGCCGACCACCATAGCGCACAACGGGGAATTGGCCGTGATCGGAGCCTTCGTACAGAAGGCGGAACAGGGCTACGAGGCGCGGCCAGGCGGAGTGCGATTCCCTGAGAGTCTCTTCGGCCGTATGTTCCAATTGCTCGCGGAGACCCTGGATGCCGTAGGAACCGTGGTATACCGGCTCGCTAAGCGGCAGCAGTTCACGCCCCTCCGCAAACAGAATAACCACGCAGCGCATTACGAGCCGCGTCGCGGCCAGGTAGATTTCGTTATAGTGCTCGCGGTTTTCGCCTGCCACAAGCTGGTCGAGAACCTTGGTGGAGGACTGAACCAATTTCTCCACGGCCTGCCGGGCACGCTCACCCAGCGCAGAGGAGAGATCCGCCTCGCCGCGGCGCGAATCCAAGATCGCGGTTTCCAGCCGGCTGCGCTCGCCCGATGCAGCCGGGGTCAAGGCATCGCGTCCGAGCAGGTGACGGAGAGCATCCACCTGGGGCCCCGGCTTCCCGCCAGTGAACCAGGCCGCCGTGTCCCATTCGCACCACGCATCATAGTTCTCGCCGGCGTGGATAAGCCGCCATTGCGAGCCGGTCGTAAGAACGGCGACCTTGGACCTGCCATCCTGGCGAAGCCATTCGACTACGCGGGAGACCATCTGGCGTCCCCGGCCAATACCGATTCGTGGTGGCTTTTGACCGACCAAGGAGCCGAGAACCGAGCGCGTGTCGAACACTGGCAGGGTGGCCAGATTAGGCCCCGTCCACACGCGGCGGGGGCGGATGCGTTCCTTGGTTATGGCAGGATGAGAGTACGCCGCCCCGGGGTTCTTGTCCCAAAAGTGCGCCTCCAAGCCCAGGACATCTTCGAGAACGGTATCCAGCAGCGGTCCGAGCGCG
Organism: Bryobacterales bacterium; assembly: GCA_963756605.1. Classification (GTDB taxonomy): domain Bacteria; phylum Acidobacteriota; class Terriglobia; order Bryobacterales; family Bryobacteraceae; genus Bog-159. The sequence continues at coordinate 86,769 of CAVWOT010000016.1, forward strand.
GCGTCCCCTTCCGAGATGCGCGTGACGGCGCGGCGAAGTTTCTCGGCGAGGGCGTCGGATAGCGGTGGCAGCCCTCCCAGGAAATGCTCCTCAAGCTGACCGGGTCCAATCAGGAGACCGCCGTGGTTCAGGCAATCCCACCAGGGGAGAACCGCACTCATTGGCCCACCTCCGGTAGACGGATCTCGACCGCGACCGGGAAGGCCTGAACGCCTCCCGGGCGCAGAGCGTAACGGGCTGGCAGGAGGTGTTCCGTAACTCGGATTCGTTCCCTCTCCAGGTATCCGTGCAGTTCTTCAAAACGCTCGGTGCGTATCTTCAGCTCTTGCTCGAGGTTCTCCTTCTCGTAACGAAGCTCGCGTTGGCGCTCGTCGTCGAACAGGTGTCCCTGCGCCATGGCCCTCTCCCGGCGGTCGATTTCGCGGCGCAGCTTGTCAAGCGTGTTCTCGCGCATTTGCCGGCCAACTTCGTTAATACGCAACTGGAACCGAGCCTTCTCGTCCTTCAGGGCGGTATCCCGCTCCGCAGCCAGAGTTGCCTTCACGGCCGCTTCCAGACGATCGCGATGCTGCTTCATCCAATCGCCGAGGTCACCACCCGCATCTTCCCAAATTGTTCGTGCGGAGACGATGGCAGCTTCCGAGGTGTCGGGTCGGGCGTTCACGTCCTTGGATGCCGGAGTGTGTGGAAGCTCCACCCCCAGCTTTCCGGCCGCGAATGGGAACCGCACGGTCCTGATCCATTGATGAACTGTCTCGCGCAGTTCATTTACTGCCAGTTCTTCAACATGGAGTACAACCAGGGCATCGGCGCCGGGAGGTACGGAAGCGCGCGTTACTGTCCATCTGGTCGCGCCCTCAACTCCTGGCCGGTAGCGCCGCGTGCGAACGCGGCCACTGCTTCCCGGAACAAGGGGTGTCCCAGGTGGAGAAGCCGGGTGTCCTTGGAGGGGCGGAAGACAACGCGCCCCTCCCGGGTGTGCAGGAAGAACTTCGGGTCGAAAACGACGTGGAACAGGGAACCGGCTCCATATCTGACGCGCCGCTTCAGCGTCTCGTCTATCGTGGGCTGCCAAGAGCGGGGACTGTCGAGGAGTCGCATCCTTCCCCCGTCGTCCGGCCCGTCCAGGCAGACTTTGCCTGCCTCCATGCGGAGCGCGATGCTCATGGTGTCGCGAAGCGATTGGGGGCTGATGTCGAGTTCGTTCCGTAACCTGCCCAGGCGGTTGAGAGCCTGACCGCCCGCCTCGAAGCCCCGCACGCGCTCGACCTGGGCGCGACCGCGATTGGATTCGACGGCTTGGTTGGCGTCCGTTATGACGGCGTCCGTATCGGCCATCTCAATGAAACGCCTTTGAAACGCGGCGTCGAAGACTTCGGCCACGCTGCCAAGATCCTCCCGGATCTCTTCGACCTTGTTGACCACGTAGGCGAGGAAGCGCAGATCCGCATCGTCATCGCTCGTGAAGTGATGCACGAAGACGTCACGGGCCTGGCCGTGGCGGTCGAGTCTGCCGCATCTTTGTTCGAGCCGCGAGGGGTTCCACGGGATTTCGTAATGAAGCAGCAGGCGGGCGGTTTCCTGGAGGTTCAAGCCTTCGCTGGCGACGTCGGTGGCGATGAGCACTCGGACCGGGTCGTCCGGATCGTTGAAGGCTGCCTTGATTTCCTCCCGCTCGTTCAGGCTGCTGTCACTGCCGTACAACACGCGGAGCGCGCCGTCACCGTCGTATTTCTCACGGAGCCGCCGCTCCAGGTAATCCAACGTAGTCTTGTACTCGGTGAAGACGATCAGGCGTTCGTCCGACCGCCACTGGTTGTCGCGGCGGACGTGTTCCTCGATCAGTTCGCAGAGGCGGTCGAAGCGTGCATCGGCCACTGGGATCGTGATCCCATCGCCTAGGAGCTGCAGTCCCAAATCGCCAAGACAGTGCTCAACGTCGGTGATCTCGTTTTTGAGATCGTCCAAGAACGGGCGGAGCCACGCGCCAATAGTTCTGACCGCGTGTTGGTTGCGGCTCTCCATTTCCCGGTCGTCTGTTGTGGCTTCCTCTGTTGCGTTTTGCGCAGCCCGGACCTCGGCGGCGAGCACCTCGGTCGTTTCCTCAGTCCCCTGTTTGAACCGGAACCACGAATCGGCAAATGTGGAGGGGCAAGACAAAAGGCGCTTCGACAGTACCTCTACCGCAAATGCTCCGGCCGACTCTTCTTGCCTGTGCTTTCCCGCAATTAGGACCTTCACGGCCTTCCGGAACTTCTGCACTGCGGCATTGAGGCGCAACTCGGCCTTTCCGAAGAACAGCGGGAGCGGCTTTGGGAACCGCTGCGAGAATCGGGGCACGCGGCCGGCGTCCAGGTCGTATTGGATGATCTCCTTCTTGAGCCGGCGGACAAGAACGTCGGGAATGCGGGCGCGCTGGTCCGGCTCAAACTCAGTGGTTTGGCTGAAGCGGACAGGGTCGAGTTGTTCGAGCAGACCGGAGAAGCAGCGGGTATGCCCGTTGTGCGGCGTGGCAGTCAAGAAGAGTTTGTGCTCGAAGTAGGGCGTGATGCGGCGCAGCATCTGGGCGAGATCACTATCACGCCCGCTGAAATTGGCGGGCATCAGGTTGTGCACCTCATCGACCACCAGGAGGTCCCACGGAAGCTGCGCCTGAACGCTCGTGTCCACGGAGTGGCAGGTGGTCAGGAAATTCTCGAGTATGTCTGGTTGTTTCAGGTAATGATACGAGGTGATGATCCGGGAACTGGCGCGCCAGGGATTAGCGTACAGGCCCAAGTGCGACCGGAGCTTCTGAGTTTCTTCCCGGTCCACTATATCGAAACGGAGGGCGAACTTGTCGAACATTTCCTGCTGCCACTGCAGCCGGAGCGATGCCGGGGTAAGGACCAGAATTCGCCGGATGCGGCGCCGGATGAGCAACTCGTGCAAGATCAGGCCGGCCTCGATAGTTTTTCCCAGACCTGTGTCATCGCCCAGCAGGATGGACACGCGGGGCATGGCGAGTGCCGTCAGCAGCGGGACCAGTTGAAAGTCGTCGATCTCTACGGCACCAAATACTGGCGCCGTGATGGCGGCGTACTCGGAGCGTTTCAGAACGGCAGGATCGAGCAGTGGCGCGGTCGCGCTCCACCGGGAGGCTCGTACCAGGGCGGTGAAGTCGCCCGCTGGCATGGGCTGGCTGGAGTGCACGCGTGGTAGTTCGCGCGGCTGCCAAACAGTCGCCTGTGGCTCAAGTTCCCAGATCAGGTTATCCTCGGGTGCACCATGGTGATCCAAGTATTCCACACGAACGAGGTGGAGGTCGCCCTTGTGACCGGTGTGGGTATCGACGTGGGCGATCCAGCCAACGCGATTACGTACTCTTGCCAGCATGCCGACCTGGGGCATGGCGCCGTTTTCAGTAGCCATTTTGTGAGCCTCCATAGTAAGACACGGCGTGTTTCGGAAGTACGACGACGGGCAAGGTCCACGCCGCGGCGACGTTGGCGGTCGGAACCTGGTGCACACACCATACTTCGCTGGCGCAGCCGGGAGGAACACTAGAATCTCGGCCCTTGCGACGCAAGTGCTTATCACTCCTTATCGTCGGCGAAGACCCGTGGGGCGCAGTTGACCGCGTTACTCGGCGAGAACTGGTAAATAGTTTCCTAGTTCGCAAACCCACCTTGTCCGATTTCGAATGCCAAGGATATCGATTCTACCCCCTTTCGCACCAAAAGGGGCAATTCTCCGGATAACCAAAGATATTTTACCTCGCGCTCCTTGCTAGCCTCGTGGCTTCGTTGATTGTGATCAATTAGGCACCGCGACCACTTGGGCGGTTCGCCTGAATCAAGGCTGGTTGGAAATGGACAGTCGGTTCTCTTGAATTCCATGAGCTGCCGCGCAGGCGAGCTAACGCCCAAGGTGTCGCGTAACATGCTTTGAGAAAGTCCGGAGCCCAGGAGGCGATACTGCCCAATCCCTTTCAATAGCGCGGTGATCCATTCCGGATTGGGGGGCCTTTTGGAAGGCCTCGCCGGATGTCCCTCATCAGATGCCGATTCCGGACCGGGCCGGTTCCTGCTGCCTGATCGCATAGACACCGCGCAGACGTGCCAGAAGGAGTCGATGGCACAAACGGCCGCGAGGACCAGATGATATGGCGTTTGTGAACTGGAAGGCAAAACCGCCCCTGGTCACCTATTGGAGTCCGCCTCGCAGAGCGGCGCGAGTTTCGCGAACGCCAGCCGGCCTCATTGTCAGCCATCGACGCGCCGGATGGTAGTCCGTCGTGCACGCCGAGTACGTCGGTGCCGCCGTCGGCATCGGCGAGCCTGATTGAGATCGTCATCTTGCCGCGCACTGCGGGATCTGTAGTCTCGAACTCGTCCACTTCGAGCAAACTGCTCGTTCGGCACGAGCTTCAGGAAACGGCGGTAAAGTGCCGGTGTGCGCGGTTGTCTTGCCGGTCCCGGTCGGCACGTCGTATGTGAGAGAGATCCGGATCGAGCCACCTTCGCGGGCGTCGAACTCATGAACCTCACACGTCTTGCCGTAAGCCAGCCGGCTCGACAGCCAGACCTGAAGGGAGAAAAACCCCGCGAGACCGCAAAGGCGCCCCGCGGGGTTTCGTTGTGCTTTGACGTTGAACCTGGATGCCTATCCGGGTACACGGCTACGCCGTCGACGACCAGCCCTACCCAGGACTGCTATGTGAGGTCCTCCTCCGCCCCCTTCACGCGCCCGCCGAACTCGACCTCGCACTCTGCGGCAAAGGAACATTGCTTGAAGCTGCATAGGTTCGATGAGCGGTTGGGCAGGTAGATCCCTTCACGCATCGCCTCGCGCACCAACGGATACAGCTTCACGGTCATCTTCAGATCCGCCGGCAAGACGGTGTATTCCTGCGTAACCACCTGGGGGCTCTTGGTGGCCACCAGGGTATCGATGCGGGCCTTCCCACTGGCCCCCGGACAAAGGCGCGCGTAGGTGGCGACCTGGAAAGCATAATCTGCGTTGACGCCCGTTGGCTTCCGCGTGGCGGTCTTCAGGTCGATGACGCGCCCGCTGGTATCGAGCAGATCCACGAAGCCCCGCACAGGCACGCCGCCGATGACGCCTTGTACCGGGAGTTCCAGCGCGGCCGGCTCGATCTCGGGCGCCACCTCGTCGAGGTATTTGCGCGTGAGTATGGCGGCCTGGCGCTTCAGGAGGTCGACGTCTTCGTCGGCCCCGAAGGCGGCGCCTGCCGCCTCGCGGTCCCAGGCTTGCTCGAAGGATGCTTGCAGATCGTCGGGATCGGGCGAGCCTCCGCCCAGCTTGGCGCGGAAGAATGCCTCGGCCATCTGGTGCACGACGCGCCCGCGTACCAACGAGCCATTGGGCGGGTCCGGCAGGCCGAGCGCGTATTTGTAGTACCACTTGGCGCTGCAGTCGCGGAAAGTGCGTACTTGCGAGGGCGAGAGCACCGTGCCCAGATCGTTCATCGGAGCGGGATGCGGCGGAGCCGCGGGGATTACCCGCGGCTCCAACTCGATAGGGAGGCTAGGCAGCATGGGCACCGCCTTGTTTCGATAAGTTGATAAACGCGGTCGTGAGCAGCGTTTTCACGTCCTCAGGCTTTACCGCATTGCCGTGCTTGGTGCCGGCGTAGTTGAGCGCGGCGGCATAGACGTCGATGAGCGTATTGGTCTGACCGAGCAGGAATTGCGCCCAGCCCTGGATGTTGTGTTCCGGCGGGCGGCCGTTGTGCGCGGCGCCGTTGCCGTTGGGTTTGCTACCATTGCCGTTGTTGACAGGCTGTTCGACGTTTTGGGCGGCCGCTGCTTCCCGGCGCGGGTGTTAGCGCACTCGTGCCGGGCTTACCGTTACGAACGGCGGCGATGGACTGCCGTAGTTGGTGCTCCAGGGCGCTTTCCGTTGGCGCCTGCACCGCGAATGTTCCGTCCGGTTGCTCGCCCAGTGGGGCGCCGACCTTTTTGACGATCCACTGGATGCTTTTCCGGCCGCGCCCCTGCGTCACTTCGGCCTTGCAGATTTCGATCGCTTCTCCCTTCTGCACGCCGAGTTTCTTGAGTTGATCGGCGATGATGTTGCCCACCATTTCGCTGACGAAGAAGACGCGGTTGTCGGTGGTGGAGAACAGGTGTTGGACGCCGCCGAACTGGCTGTCGACGGGTTTGCCCTCCAGGTATTGCAACGCCAGTTCTACGGGGAGGTTGGTTTGGAACTGGATTTTCTCGGACATGGCTACGCCACCTCCGGCTAAATCGCTGAAGGGCGGTTCGCCGGCCAGATCCGGCTGATGCTGACCAACCCCATCCTCTTCGGCGTCAGCCCAAAGCAGGGGAACCTCGAAGGGGTCTTCTGCTTCAAGTTCTTCGAGTTCGGGTTCTTCGTCGTCAGGTGGCTCGGGGTTGAACTGGGCGTAGTAGTCCAGGTCGCTCGGAGCGTTCCACATCGAGTACATTCGTCTTTTCCTTTCGCGCTTTAGAGCCTCGCGGCTGTTAGTGTCTATGAAGGTCATTATACTTGCCTTGCGGAAGGCACGCAAGTAAAATCTTAACGGTTGTTGCCTTGCGCAAGCTAAGTTATACTAACCGTAGGTGAAAGAGCATCAAAAGAACGCTGCGGCCGTGGAATTAGCCAAACTCCGGGCGCAGAAACTTTCGCCAGAGCGGCGCAAACAGATCGCGGACATGGGTGCAAGCCTGGGAGGCCAAGCCCGAGCCGAGAACCTCAGCGCCAAGCGGCGCAAAGAGATCGCCCGCAAGGCCGCAGCGGCGCGGTGGGGGAAGAACGCGACAACGGGAGGAGCGATCAGCAGCGTACCCACGGACGCGGGACCGCCTTCCAAAAGGCGCCTGCGTCACTCATTCGAAGAACCTCCAATCTAAAACGGACTGGCAGGGGGCTTCGGAAGCCATCACTTCTTAGACGAAAGGGACGGGGCGGCAAGCTCTTCAAACAGGCCCGCGATCGGCACGCCGAGGGCACGAGCTAGCCTAATTGAGGTTCCGCAGAGAAGGATTGCGCCTGGCGGTCTCGATGCCGCCCAGGTAGGTCCGGTGTATTCCCGCTTCTTCGGCTAGGCGTTCCTGCGACCACCCTCTGGCGGCACGGAGAGCCCGAATACGAACGGCCAAATTCCGGACGATCTTGTCTTCAGACTTCAAGCCCCATCATCTGGGCATGTATACTATTGGTCTACAGAATATGAGTAACAATCTGTGGCACAATACTAGGTCCACCATCGATAGTGCCGCACGTTCTCTCGAAGTGGCTGGCGACGCCAACGAAGGTGCAATTACAGAGGCAAGTACACGTGTTGCTCGAAGATTTGGTGAAGGCCATCCCGGCCGATACCTCGCAGCGTGTGAGTCGCACTAGGGACCGGTTCAATCAGAGCGTCCGCGAAGCCATCCGCCAGGAGACCGGCCTGCGGTTCCGCCCCAAGAGCCGCGCGGGCGACCTCCAATCGACCGAGTTGATTTCCATCCCTGTCCGGTTGGTAGCCGGGTTGCCCGTGGCATTGCTGCGCCGCGATATCGAAGCGGAGAGACGCATGGCCGCACTGCTTGCTCCGTGGCGCCGCACTCTAGAGCAACTGGTTGAATCGAGCACAGCGACCCGCGTGGGTGTGCTCCCGATTCTCGCTCAGTCGTCCATCGTCGAGATCCCCGATTCGCATCTGGCAAAGGTAGCTCAGTTTGCTGAATTTCTACTGAAGCAAGTCCAGGCGTTCGATTTCGCCGCCTGGCTCCTGGAGGTGAACGAAGACGTTCTCGGTGCATACCATTACGAGGTAAACTCGTTCCTGCCTCCAGAACGACTGCAATCCCACATTGAACTGTATTGGGGAGTCATCGGCCTAATGGCCCAAGTACTCGGAGTGACTACTGAATCGTTGACGGTCGTTGTGCTGGCGCATGAACTGGCCCATGCGTATAGCCATCGCGCAGCCGATATCGATGGACGGATATGGGACGCAACTTTGTTTTCAAAATGCGGATCCGCATTGAAGGAAGGTCTCGCCCAGTACTACACTGCGACGGTGTGTGATCGCTTGGCGGCTTCGATCCCCGAGGCCAAGTGCGCTTACTCAGAATTGTTGAAGCACCAGCCGAAGGACTACAGGCGACACCTGCCCTGGATCAAGAAGCACAAGCCGGAGGAAGTCCGCTTTGCTCTCGTAGTTGCGAGACGTGAAGGCTTTATGCAAGCGGAAGACTTCGACTCCGTGCTAGACGCCGCGCGCATTCGGTTGCGCGGAAAAGTAGAGGAAGAAGCAGAGGGCGGCTGACTGGATGGTGGCGTAAACGGCGTTCGAGCGGTCGCGCGTAACACCGGCAGCGTCATCCCCGCGAACACGCCCGGCCAAAACCCGCGCCAAGGGGCGCGCTGCCCGGTCCGGGGTGGCGGCGCTTACGATGGGGCACATGCCCGACGCGATGGTTGGCGGACGCGTTCGGGATACGCCGGCGGCAGCATGTCCGCGTCACCAAGTCCGCCACTTTGGGCGCCGCCGTCTGTGTGTCCAACCACCGGTCAATCGTGGCCATCGCGTGCTGGTGATCTCCCGCAATCGGTGCAACCTTGACCGGCATCTGGAATGGCCCGGCGGCTGGGAGTTCTTTCATCGGCATATATGCTCCCGGTACACTTTAGCGCTAATCGCGCAGTTTCAAGGGCGTCCTTTCTGAGTCCTTTCTTGAGTCTCACCGTAATTAGACAATTCAGCCATACTGTCCAATTTTGGGCCCGAAATCACCTGCATCTTATTGATTTCAGGTTTGGGTGGCATATAGGAGTTTGTCTGTAGTGTCTAATTTGGCCGCGTTTTGGACGCAGGCGCGCAGTTTTCCGCCGCTGCCATATAGTGGGCCTGGAGGCCCGAAAATTCCTGGAATCGTCGGCATTTTGCCAGCAAAATGCCACCAAACAGCAGCATCGTGCAACAAGCGGCGGACTGGCACCAAGCGTGGAAGGCTCGGCTTTATTGGATTTCGCGTCCGGCGACCCGCGCTACCGCACATAATGTGACACAGATTGGGGGGTATCTGGAGAATGCGCAAATCGAAAACAGCGGCCTCCGCAAGCCGGCATGCGTCACTGAAACCGGCACTAACTTTTTTTCGTGGAGTGTACAACTTTCGTTCGTAATCCGCATGTTTGATTAGGAGAGAATACAACATGTCACAACAAAGAAAACCAACTCGATTTGCCATCAGCGACCCGGTCCTCGATGCCGGCTCGGGCTGTCTAAAATTAGATCCAATGGATCGGAAAGGTGCTTTATGAAATTCAGACTTCTCGTCCTCGCGACGGTCTCCGCTTGCCTGTCGCAACCCGTCCGTGGTCAGGACTACGACAGTCTTTACTGCGGCAACAACAGCCGCTTTCCCCATCGGTTATGGATCACGGTGATCGATCAAAACATTGTCCAGGAGCGCGATTTGACCAGCGGCGCCGTGCTTGCCACCATTTCGCGCGGTCTGAACGGACCGACCGGACTCACCATCTCGGGTGGTCTCCTGTACGTCGCGAACAGCGGCGGCAACAACCTCACCCTATACAACTCGAATCTAACGCTGGTGCAAAAGTTAACGCAGGGTATCTCCGGGCCGCAAGGCGTCGCGGTGGATGCCTATGGCGACATCTACGTCGCGAACGCGCCGGCCAACAATGTGGTCGCGCTACGCATCGATGGCAGCATCGCCCAAGTGATCACGCAAGATCAGGCTGGGCATCCGTTCAACATGCCTACGCCGCTGAGTATTATTTCCAGGCTGATCTATGCGGGACCAGTGTTGGTACCGCCGGGCGTTGCGGTCGAGGGTTTCAACGTTGGCGAGTTCCTGACTGAACCTTCCCCACCCGTCACGGGAGTAGCGATTGAGGGAGTATTCCAGATGCCGAGCGGTATCGCTTCAGATAGCGTAGGCAATATCTACGTTTCGGACTACGTGACCGGCGGCGCTTACAAGTTCAGCTCCACGGGTAAGTTGCTCCAGAGGTTCCAGGATCCGAATGGCGGTTTCAGTCGCGGTGTCTGCGTCGATCCCAACACCTCCGACGTCTATGTCTCCAACGGCGTGCCGATCAGTTCCATCAGCGTCTTCAACACGGACGGAGTGTTGATCAACACCTTCCACTAAACAGCGCGAGGCAGCGCTCCGGCCGGGCCGGGCGCCGCTCATTATAGGTACCGCTCAAAACCGCTCCTTAGGCGCGCGTAAGGAAGGTGGCAGCACCAACTTGTTCGCGTTTAAGTGTTAGAACCGAAGCCCCACAACAAGATCGCAATCCCGGCCGCAATTCCCCATTTCACAACTGATGGACTATTCGCCACGCCTGTATGGACTCTCGTAACGTCCTGCTCGCAATTGTCGGACCAATGGATCGATTACGAACCAGTGCAGCCCGGCGACCAGCTCCTGGATCAGGACATAAAGCGCGCTGTGGACGAGCAACTCGCGGGAAAGGGTCTGCGGCGTGTCGAGAGTGGAGGCGATCTATACGTCGGCGATCAGGCTTCGATCTCACAAGAGAAGCAGTTTGATAGCTTGGGTTGGGGTGGTCCGCCCTGGTTGGGCAACTGGGGCGACACTCGGGTAACGTCTTCGACTATCGAAATCGGCAAGCGGGTTATGGGCTATTCGACCCGGCCACTAGACAACTCGTGTGGCGCGGCTCCGCGGCCAAGACCCTCGACATGAAGAAGGATCCCGACTTAATTCGTGAGCATCGCCACGTCGGACCGGCTCAGCCCGCAGCCCAGAAGCATGCGGCCGCTTCGCAGCCTGATGCCGGCGGCCGGCTCCGGTGCCAGTCGCCGTTGTCGGTCGCCGCGCCCCCCGGCGTCCACCGCCCATCTTCCGTCGCCGCGACCGCCAGCGTGCAGATGGGAGGCGCGCCGCGGTGGAGGCGCCGCGTTCTTCCCATCCTTGAAGCGGTGACCGTCCGAGCGACTGGCGCTGCCGGCGTGCGGCCGGTATACCCGCGTGACACGTCGCCCGCGGCGGCGGCTGGGCCGCTTCCCCGATGTAGCACGGGCGGCTGCTCGACGTGGTTCATCGCCGTGATTAGCCGGCGTGCGGCGGCCGGCACGAATCGGCGAAGAGATAATGTCCGAGACCAGGCGCGCGAAATTGCGGTTATACTCAAATCAGAGCTGACGGTTCGGGTCCGTATCCGGCTGCCGCCAGCTATCGATTCGAGCCTGCTCTGGCCGGTGGTATACTTTCGCCTGCAAATGATTATTCACCCGAATGGGGCATTGTGCTTCAACTGCGTCTGCTCCCCTGCAGGTTCCGAAGATGTCCAACTCGATCACCCCGACTTCGGAAAGCGTCCGGTCACGAAGTCGTGCGGTCCGTCCAGTTTGAGCACGTCCAAGGCTTCCGCGGGGCACACTGACATGTCATTCGCTAACGAGCAAACCCTGGTAACGTTGTTCCTGTCTCGTTTGAACGCGGCGCGCTCACCTTGGGGCACCGTCCAGGTTGCCACCGAATTTTACTACCAACGCGGCCGGACGGACATCATTGCGTACACCGCAGATGAATCCGTAATCGCCGTTGAGGCGAAGCTCGCGGACTGGCGGACCGCCCTACAGCAGGCTTTTCGGAACCGGTGCTTCGCCCATCGATCTTATATCCTGCTGCCGAAGACAGCGGCGTTGCGGGCTCATTGCTATGCCGGCGAGTTCGACCGGCGCCAGGTCGGCATCTGTTACTTGGAAGGCGGTGACATTGTCGTGCTGCATCCATCGATCAAGTCCGAGCCGCTCGAACCCTGGCTATCATTGCGGGCGAAGGTGCATATCGAAGCGACGGGAGCGGGTACTTGAGCACGCTTACCAAGATTGCCCCTGCTCTTGCCGCTGGCCGTTCCCCCGGCGGTAAAAAGAACAGGCGTTTCGTCCGGCTCCGCCAGCCTTTGCTTGAATGCCTCGTCCGATACCCACCCGGCTGCGCCCGCAACTGCGGTGCGGTATTTGGCCCGGTTTTCTGGCGAGGAACAATAGTCGGAGAAGAGTTCCGCCGCGTTGTCGGGATTGAAGTGATCCCTAAACTCGACGCGGTACCGGTTCACGAATCCATGCGGATCTGCCCGCAACCGCTCGATTGACCGTTGCTGCCTCGCCATCTTGTCTTCAGCGAGATTAGCGGTTAGCTTTACGGTCGACGTATCCAACTGTCGCGTCACTGGGGCGGCCGGCGACGGTGTTTCTTCTGTTTCGGCCACCACGGCCGGAGTCGCTCCTGCCCGATTGTCGATGGTGTCCTCCAGATCTCTTACTTTAGCGCAACACGACGAACCTTGAACCGGCGCGTCACAGGGGAGCCGCGAGGGCCGATACCACACATCCCGCCTTGAAAGGCGAATCGTACCCAAAATTCTCGGCTCCGATCCACGTCGGCGGCCCGGTTCCCACTCGCAGCCAGGAGCATGGGTGGCGCTTCGCGCAGCCTGAAGCCCGGCGCCAGCCGCCCGCCGTGCGCCGCCGCGACCGCCAGCGTGCGGATGGGCGATGCAAGCTGCATGTTGGGCTTAAAGAGGTCACTGCTGCGGGATTGCGACAAACGCCCTGGCATCCGCGAAATTAGTCCCGCCTTCAGAGCCACATAAGTCTCCGGCATCGTTGATGCCTACGACCGCTGTTGCCTGAGCGCCCGGGTAATTCACGATATGGAAGACCCCGCCCGCCGTTGCTGTGAATCCTTCCAACGCGCCGCTGCTACTCGCGAGCTGTCCCTGGATAGTGCCTCGGTTGTTGATGCCGTCGGGATAGGTATCCGCCGCCCCTGGCGCATCGACAGTTGTATACGTACCATATGCACCAAGGAAGCCGTGATACACGCCGTTCGAATCAGCGTAATAGCCGACTATTTCGTTCTTGTCATTGAGGCAACTCGGGAAAGTGCCGTTTGCAGCTGCTCCGGGTGCCACGAAGAAAGAATAAGAGCTCGTGCCCGGATCCCAGATCCACGCGACCGAGGTAGAACCCTCGTAGGCGTTACCGACAGCCGCGCCGCCGTCGTTAATGCAGTACCCCTGATTCAGTGAGTAGTTTGGGATGTCAGGGAGCGATCCCCAAGCGCCGCTGCTCACCGAATACGTTATGACATGATCTGCTGTGCCATCGTTGTAATAACCGATCGCCTCGCCCTGATTACTCACACCGTAAAGAAGAGTGTATGCCGCGCCCGGATAGTCCACCGTACGAAACTGACCGCCAGAAAAGACAAAGCCGTGGTAGACGGAACTCTGATCCAAGTAGTATCCGCTGACCACTCGATCATTGTTGATGCCGTCCGCCACCGCATACGGCGAGTGCGGAGGGCTAATCACGAAGAACTTATAGCGGCTGTTGGCCGGCGAAACTGTGGCACTTGATGGCGGGCCTATCGGCGCCGGGCCTAGCGAGTGGGGCCCTTTCAAAACAACGGCAGTTTGGCCCCATGCAAACGGCGGCAGAAGCGCCAACACGATGAACAGGGTGAGGGATGCAAGACTGGCTTCACCAGCACAGCTAGACAGCCGTGGTGCTAAAGTGTGCGTAAGCGATGTATTGTGCATGCAATTCTCCGTTGACTAAGAATGCCTGGTAGCGAAATCTGACTCCTTTTCCCACCAGTCTGCAGCAGTGCTCGAGGGGGCCTCGCTGGTCCAGCAATGCCCCGTGCTCGTTCATGTCTGCTAATGTAGCCGTGTGGTGGAAGTCGTGTCAATGGGCGTTGCGGAGGCCGTTGCTCAGGTTAATTTAACGGGAATTCTGTTCAGCGAGGGACGATCCCTACCTGGCCGAGAAGTGGGACGTTCAGCTGCCAGAGCATCAGCCCTGGCGGACGCGCGTACGCACCACCGGCCGAGACCCGTAAGCGCGCGATACGTCGCCTGCGCCGTGCGGCGATGCCGCTCGCACGATGCAGCCTCGGCCAATCCCGCCGCTCGATGTGCTCATCGTGAGCACCGCGCGGCTGGCGCTTCCCGCAGCCCGACGCCCGCGGCCGATTCCGACGCCACCAACTCGCTGTCCGTCGCCCGACCGCGAGTGCGCGTGTCGGGATATGCGCCGCGCCGGAGGCGCCGCATTCTTCCCATCCTTGAAGCGGTGACCCTCCGAGCGACTGGCGCTCCCGGGGTGCGAGCGGTGATGCCCGCGCGTGACACGCTTGCGGCAGCGGCAGCCGTGCCCCTCCACGATGTACCACCGGTCGCCCGCACGCCGGGGTCGCGTCGGTACCCTGGCGGTATTAGACGAAGCGGAGGTCGCTCATCTGGCCGGCCTTCTTCATAGATCAAATATTCGAGTGGAAGCCCTGATATCAGGCGCCAACGCCGATGAGCCATATGAGAGAAACGCGGGCGGCACGGACTGGCGATATTTGCGGAACATGGGAACGGCATTAGAGAGGTCCCGCGAGGTCTGGCCGCAAAGAACGAGGAAACCCCTGCTGCACCACCAGCAGTCTTTGGAAGTGACCAGGATTCGCTGGGCGATTCCATGGCCGTGAATCGGACCGCTGGCAACGGTTTGAGAATCAGGAGGTCCAGGGTGCCCTGAATGAGAAGAGCGGATCAATCGTGGGCGATAGAAATTACACGGAAGGATGTTACCAGCTGAACGGCCAGCGTATTGCCCTCCCCGTGGTGGAATTGCGGGCCTTGCTGGATTTCGTAGCCGAGCTTGGCGAGCTGATAGCGATTGGGACGAAAACCGGCGACCAGTTCGTAGCACTGGTGGCCGGGGTAGGCGCCGGCGCGGACGTATCCGACGCGCGCTGCGGCGTACCAGCGAGGGCTGAGCACGCGGCGGGCTTCGGCGTAGCCGGTATGCTCCATCAAAGTGGGGACCACGCGATAGTCCATCTGGAAATGCTGCCACTCCGTGTAAACGTTCCACGGGCCGCCGCCCCACTGCCCTTCCAGGCCTACGGCGGTGGCGGGCAGGGTGCGCGGGGGCGCCTCGCCCGGAAAGAAAAATTCATATTGACGATCGAGGTAAGGGCCGTGATATGCAGAAGCGCCCACACGCAAGCCCTGGCGGATGGTGTAGCCCGCGCCGCCCGCCCAGTTGCCGTATTGATCGTGGTCGAAGAGGCTGCGCGGATTGGCGGGGGATGAGTTCACGAATTGCGCGCGCATATCCAGCTTGCCGATGTTCGCGTCGACCTGGGTGCCCGCCAAACCCAGCAAGGAAACGGGCGCGTAGTAATAGCCGTAGGAAACCGGCACGTCGATGAGGGGATTGGCGGCATCGTCGTACCGCAGCAGAAAGGAGCCGAAGGCGGTCGAGAGTTGTCCGACACGAACCGCCACGGAGCCGCCTTTCCAAAACTGGGAATAGCACAGATATCCCTGCAGGATGTTGGTATTGACGCCGTACCCTTGGGTGGAGAAGCTGGCAAACGAATAAGGGCGCGACTCAGTTTGAATTGCTCCGGCGACGGTCCAATGCTTGCTGAGCTTCCAGGTTGGATACAACATGAGCCGAAAGCCGGCGGCTACGGGCGCGCCATCGCGCGGAGGAGTGGCCAGCTGCGGGGCGTAAAATGCGCCGGCGCTCACCGTGGTGCGCACCTCGAATCCGGAATCGGCCTCCTGCGCCGCGAGGCCGGTGGACAACAGGCAAGCCAGGTAGACAAACCTCTTCATATATCCCGCGGATCATTCACGGCGCGGGGCAAAACATGGACCCGGCCGGGTCCCAGGGGCAGGCCGGAGGACAACCCAGCAGAAGATCTATCGCGGGCCAGCGCCAGGACGCCGGTAAGCACCGGCACGATGGTGGGATCAAATTGGGTTCCGGCACATTGCTGCAAAACGCGAATGGCCTGCTCTTCGCTCATGCCGCGGCGATACGGACGATCGGAGGTCATGGCGTCATAGGCGTCGGCCACGTGGACGATGCGCGCGCCGAGCGGGGTGGCTTCGCCGCGCAATCCCCAGGGATAGCCGGCGCCGTTCCAGTCTTCGTGATGCAACTCCACAATGGAGAGGTAATCCTGAAACCCATTGACGCCTTCCAGGATGCGACGGCCGATGGTGGGATGCTGCTGGATGAGCGTGTACTCCTCGTGAGTGAGCTTGCCGGCTTTCTGCAAAACGGAGTCGGCGATCCCGATTTTGCCGATATCGTGCAGAAGGGCGCCAACGCGGATGTCATCTAGCTCTTTGGGTCCGAGCTTCATCGATCGGGCAACCGCGCAGGAGAGTTCACTAACGCGCCGGCTGTGGCCGGCGGTATACCGGTCGCGGGCATCCAAGACGCTGGCCAGTGATCCGACGAATTCGACGTATGCCGTGTGGAGGCTTTCGCGACCTTCGCGTATGGCGGCGGCGGCGCGGTTGAAACTTTCAGTCAGGTCGCGGATTTCCTGGATGCTTGCGGGCTTGGTGCGGAACTCCGGCAACAGGCCGGTGCCTTCGCTCTCGCGCAGGTGAGCCACCACGCCGTTGATGGGCCGTACGATGGACTGGGAGGACAAAACGCTGATGAGCGCGGTGGCCAGCAGCCCGCCGAAGCCCGCAATGGCGAAGACATTGGCGAGAATGTCCTGGACTGGACGGCCGGCGGCATCGATGCTCTGCAGACTCCGGAGCACATAACCTTCGCCGAACGAGATGCTGTTCATGGGCAGCGAAATGTAGGTCTCGCCCCGCAGTCGGACTTCGCACTCGGCCTGCTCTTTACAGTTCCTGAGCCCGGATTCGACCGCTTCCAGGGGGATGCCGGGGATGCTGGACTTCAGGATTTTTCCATTATGGGCGAGCACCGCGGGCGTGGTGAACTCAGAGAAATCGAACGGCTCACCTACGGAAAGAACTCCGATATTCTCGTCGCCCTGATCGATGGGCGTGGAGACCACCTGGTAGGACCGCTCCCCGACAGTGGTGAAACCCTGCTGCGGCGGGCGCAGGCGGGCGATATCCATACTGACCAACTGCTCGCCAACGCGCATCACGCCGGCGAGCGCGACGCCCTCCGGATCGGAAACCAGCAGGAAATCGAAGCCCAGTCTTTCGCAAATCTCGCGGAGCTGATCTTCGACCGTGCGGCGGGCCTCGAGGTTTTTGGGGGCGGCGAGCAGCAATTGCATGCCAGCCTTCAACGTGGCATTCTCGCCGAGGATCTTCAGGAAGCGGCTGTTCTGCAATTCGCTATGGGAGTGGACGCGGGCCAAGGAGGCATGCGTCTGGCGCAGAGACGAGCGCACGCCATCCTGCACGGTGTGCTCTACCAGCTTCTGGATGGTCCAAAAACTTCCCAGCAGAAGCACCACGAACGGCACGAAGGCCAACAGAAAAGTCCGCGTGGCGAAGCGCATCCGGCTACCTTTGAGCGACCACTTTCGGGTCGCCGCCTACGTCGAGCGGAATGATGAACTCGACGGCGGGGGCCTGATCTTTGGCCACTCTGACGGTTTGGCGGAAGAAGCCGGCAGCCCGATGCCAGGCGACGATAGTGTAGCTGCCGGGAGGCACGTCCTGCAGGGTGAAACGGCCCGCGGGGTCCGCCTTGGTGGCCCATTGATTGGGGCTGACAACGATCACGGCGGCCATATTCGGGTGCAGATGGCAGTTCACAAAAACGATACCCGGTTTGTCGAAGTCCACGGAGCGCGTGTGATCTTTGGAATAGTTGCCGAGGTCGAAGCTCTTTGGCTTCGACAGTGAGAAAACGTTATGGAAGATGGGGTCGCGATTGGGGAAGGAGACCGTGGATCCAACCGGCACAACGATGGTGTCGGTGACGAACTGGCGGTTTTTCTGCTCAAGGGTGGCGGTCGCGGGGACGGTCGGGAACTGGCCGTCCAGGTAGACGACTACGCGCGAACGCTCGATGGCCAGGGCATCCAAGTTCGATCCGGAATCGAGTTTCACCGCGATCCCGCGGTCGTAGGAGCTTACGGGCGCCGTGACCCGCGGCCTAGTGAGCCTGCGTTTGATGACCACGGTGCCGTCGATGTGGGCCGCCGGCAATGGGTACAGGACGCCTAAGACGATCGCGGTAACAGCCAGGCCGGTTAATTTCGGCATTCTCGGACAGCGCTTCCCTGTAACCGAGGTTATCCGCGGCGCAGAGTGGGGACAAGATCTCTTTAGTTACCGTAGGCGGGCCCGTCGAAAAATGGTCCAAGCCGGTCGAAAAGTACCCCAAAAACGGCCGCGCGCGCAAAATGAAAAACACGTGTCAAAAGTGAGCGATTTTCACACGGCCGTGCGCCGCGAGCGGGCGCCCGCCACCGGGGCAGCGCGGGCCTTCGCGCCAGCCTACGGGGTTCCAGTATAGTTGGCGATGCGGCGCTCGTCTTCCGCGGACTGCGCGGCGAGGCTCTGAGGTACACTTTTCACACGAGGCACGGGTGATTTTCAACCTATCACGGCAAACAAAAAAACGCGGTCAAAAGTCAGCGGTTTGGATACAAGCTACTCAGGAAGGCCAAAATGGTCAAACCGGTGGGCAAAATCCGATAGCCGATGAGCTATATGGCTCACTACCCCGCAAATGCCCCAGTCTGTTCACCCCCAAGTCCTGAGGCGCGCCACCAAACGCCGGGCTTGCAATAAAGCGCTTGTTTCCTCATAATTATCCCCACACTTATTAGAACTCGGGACTATTATTTCGTGCTCTGTTCGGATTATTCCGCACGCGGCCAGCAAAATGCTGATAATTGGCCGCGATGCACGATCCAATCGTAGTTGCTTTAGAAGATCTCTTGGCTTCAACTGCAGATCTCGTCAGCGTGCTTACTCATTTCGCTGATTCCAGTCGCCGCCGCTCAGCCCAGCACCGGAGCGATCGCCAGTTTGTGCAATCGGCTCTGTCAGCCCTCCTCCCGACTATATCCACTGGAGGCCCACTTCCGCCGTCGCCTCCAGTGGTTGCGCCGGACGCGTCGGTGTCGTCCCCGCAACGGAATGCGCCGACTAAAGCCACCTTGACTTCCGGCCGTCGTCACGCGGTCCATGTAAGAGATGCAATTTCCCGCGTTCAGCGACGCCAGTACTGCCAATGCGGCCAGTGTAAATGGTGCCTAGACAACACCCGCTGGAACCGGATTTTCGATGAAAAATTCGCAGATCCGACCTATTACGGGGGCATCGTGCTGAGGCACAATTCCACGCTTGCGGAGGCACGATGACGAGCGCCGATACGGCCGTCTGCCTTCTTGGGAAGTCGCTTGCCAAGCGTGCTGCCAAAAAAACGAGTTCGAGACCGCCGTGCCGTTCCGCTCGATTTGCGAAATGCTGCCCAGATTACCGGGCGATGCGGCGGAACGCCAAGGGTTTGTTGGCGATTGCTCGCGCAGATTCACCGCGCAACGCACACCGACGCCTGATGTCTCTGTCCACGGTCATGCCGGTCGAACCCGCAGCAGAGGCCGGTTCCCTAAGACCAGTTCCTCTGGCGCGAGCTGCGCCGGGCGCTATTCGCTCAACGGATCAGCGGGTACTGGTTCAGTTTGAAAGTCCCCCGCCCGTTGCCGCACCAACCCAACCATGCTACAACTGAGCCATATGCCTAAACCAAAAGCAGAGAAGCCTAAAACGAAAACGCCCGCGCGCCGGGAGCCAAAGGAAGACGTGAATCAGGCCGCGTTCCGAGTGGTGGCGTCGTTCACGAAAGGGAAGTAGCGGGCCGCCGCACTCATTCAATCTTCTGAACCAAATCGCGCACATTCGGAATCTGCCTGTCCAGTTGCGTTTGGTTGACCATTACCCGTCTTCCAGGAAGTTCGTAACCTCCAGCGTTGAGCGAGACGATTGGGATTCCGCGTGCTCCAGAAACAACCGACGCGGTGTTGGCATCGGCTACCTCGTATTGGAACATGTGCCTGAATGCGAATTTTCCCACAGGGGCGGACTCCCCAGGCGGATGAATGTAAAACGCGTTCGGATTTGCTTGCCACACTGAGAAAATCTCTTGACCGATATCGTTCACGATCAACTTGAACGCGCTGGCAGACGAGTTGTTCATTTGAGTCAGCCGATTTCCGACATAGCAGTAGATTTTTGGAGTCGCCATACGGAATCGTTCGGAGTTGATGTAATAGAGCGAACGCTGAGCACCAGGGAACCTCTGCACTCCGTAGACTAGCGAGAGAACGGACTTAACGGCCCTTTTCGACGATCCGTCCGCTGAGAACGGAATAATCAGGCGGTCCGCTGCCGACATGGCCATCTCCGTGAAAAGGGTGAAACTCGGGTTGCAATCTATGAACACGGTAATTTCTTCGCTATTCCACGCCGTACGCACGTCGCCTATCAGATCGCTTATCCATGTGTGGACAAGCTGCCACGAATTCTGTGGCCCGGATTGCGTCAGGCCGGAGACTCTAGCCATCTGAATTTCAAGCTGCTCATCTCCTGTCAGCAGGTAGAGATTTGGAGGGATATGCCGGTTGAACTCTC
>CAVWOT010000017.1:0-107822 GCA_963756605.1 Bryobacterales bacterium
CAGGCTGCTAATCCGCCAAGCTTTCCTGATGTGAATTGATGCCGTGCCTTTTCAAAACCGCCGCCGCAGCCTTCATGCCCTCTAAAGTTGCGGACATTTGCTGGGAGTGCCGAACATCATCTAAATAGAGGTTGAACTCCTCAACTATCGTTTTGGTCTTGTAGCTGGTGCTGACGTTGGAAATATTCAGTTTGTGAATGTGCTTCAGCAGCTTGGGATCGATGGTCAGCCAGACCCATCCGCAGCTGTCCTCATCCCTACGGCGCCGTTTCCTGGCGAGCCTCAATAGTCGCTTCGTGGTTTCCTCTCGCGCGGCAACCCCGGCTTCAGTCGCTTCCTGGAGGATCGCCCGCAATTCGTCCGACGTGAATTTCCGGGTCGGTCGCAGCCAGACCTCATTCTGCTTTGCGTAGCCGAACTTCCCAGTGCACTCCTTATAGAGGGCTTTGGAGGTGTGGTCTACCAGCTTCCACGCGTCCTCGAAATAATTCGTCGGCAATTTGAGCGGAGTGTCCTCCTTCACTCTCATTCCTACCTTGGCAAACCGGCCCACAAAGTCGTCCGTAATCCAGCCGTCCGCATGGACGATGCAGTTCCTGATTTCCTGCAAACGCTCAAGCGCTTTCCAGTCAAACGGCTGGCGGTTCATGTCGATCTTTGCGAACTTCGCTAAATGGTCACGGATCTTGTGGAGGCTGAGGCCCGTTTGCGAGGGCGGGATTTGGGCACCACCCGCTCGAAGATGCTCGATGACCAGATTGAGGAAACGTTCCAGGAACGTATACAGACCTACGATGCCAAACGTATGGCCCCGATCCAGCAGGGATTCGATCTCCTCCCTCTGTTCGATGAGGTGATCGCCCTCTGCGTCTTCATACTTCGCCTCGAACTCTTTGACCTCCTCTTGCCAGGCCGCCATCGCATTCTCGAACGTCTTTTCTGCCTGCTCATGGAAATCCATCAACTCCTTCAGACGGACCCTGCCCATGCGCTCCAGAATGCCAAAGCGCCAGTCGACTTCGATCGGCAAAATCTTACCCTTGGAGTTCATCAATTCATCGTAGAACGGCAGATGTCCAGATGCTGGTGCTGCGGCTGAATAAAAGCGTCACTCGAAGAAGGACTGGCTGTGGTGTGCATGCAAAGTAGCTGGCTGCAGTAACTGCCGATGACGCCGTTCAAGTTGACGTGTAGTCGCCATCTCGCGGATTTGCCTAAACCGACTGCAGCTCTGGCCGGATCATGCGCAAACCCGAAGTTGGCCGAGTCCAGTCGGTGGTTGCAATGTCCGGGTTGACCATCTTGGAATTAGCGGTGGGCGCATCCGGGCCAACAACACGGGCGTCGTTTTCCATCCTTAAGGCTTGAACAGCCCCACTCGATCCGGCGGCTTCTAGTTTCTGCTTTTTTAGCTGACTCAATCCAACATATCCACTCGTTGCGTGCGAGCGGTGTAATATCCTCCCATGCTGTCAACACTTGCGCGTCGGATGTAAGTGCTTTTTTAAAATCTGCGGGCACTTCGTGTACCACACCGCTAGAAATCTTTTTTAGCGACACGGATAAGCTCTCCTTTCGTAAGCCCCAGTGTCGAACTCCTAAGTTATAATCGAGGCTCTGTCGCCAATCACGATTACGTCTTATTCGTTCATAGTGGTTCTCACTGAGCACCTTCTATGTGCAGCTTGCCTAGTTGGGCGGCTTCCTCGGGCGTCTTCCCGTCCTGTCGCGCGACAATGTAGGCGGCGTACCACCCCGACCAATGGTGCTTCGGGGCGGTTGGTTCGTACTCGCCATGATGCTGCTCGGTCTCAAGCAAAAGCTGTGTCAGCGTCGAGACGTCCAAATTGCTGAGTCCACGTCCGGGCAGGCGCGTTGTGATCTCCTGGAACAGCCAGGAGTTGCCATCCGGGTCGCTGAACGTAGCAAAGGAAAAGTAGCTGCGGTGACCGGGGTCCGGCCCACTGACGCGACCGTCGCTTTCGGGACGGAATTGAGCACCAGGTTTCAAAGTATGGAACACCTCACTGACTTCGACACCGCGGGCAACGAGCTCCTTGCGAGCAGCTTCAACCTGGGAAACGACCAGGTAGAGACCTTGGGCAGAGCCCGGCTGGGCCGTCGTTATCTTCGTGCCGAATTGAACCGAACACCCCGAGCCGGGAGGCGTGAATTGGACAACCCGGAATCCGTTGTCGAATGGAAAATCTGCATCGAGCCTCCACCCAAGCTTTGTATAAAACGCTTTCGAGCGATCAACATCCGCGACTGGAATGACGATCACCTCGAACTTCATGTCCACTCTCGCCGCACTCGCGCCGCTGAGCGGTGCATTGTTAGTTGCACTTAAGGTTGACATTCTTTTCTCCTCAGTATTCCCTAAATCGAAAGTTAGAGTTTTTGAAGACTCGTACTAGCGGGCGACGAACTACTGGAGAGCAATTCGCCGATACGGCTGCCCGGCTTATGATGAGCGGGCCGCTCTCGCTGCGCCGTTCCGCGCCTCGATGGCCTTGACCGAGTTTTCAAACGCCTTTTCCAAAACGCCCTTTCCAATGGTCCCGAGCACCAAGCTGAGAAACCGTCCCTTGAGGTTCTTGCCGTCGCGTACGACAACCACGTCGATGTCGGTCAAGCCATCGGGACGGCGTGTGAAGGTGTAGGTGTGGCCGGACGCACCGCCCCACGTGTTGGAGTCGGTTGTCGTCAGGACGACGTGGTTGGGATCGGACCAGTCGTAGTGCAGGCGTTCCCAGATGCCGCCCGAGCCTTCCGTGACGTCGGCCTGCGAGGGGCCGCGGTTATGCACCTTGAGATAATTGTCGGCGCTGTTGCCAAAAAGCTTCGAGCGGCCAGGCCCGAAGTCGGTGAGCCCGGCGACGTACTGCTCGGGCGTCGAAGTGGTTGTCTGGAGCAGGTGGATCGTGGACATGCGTGCCTCCTTTTCGCGTCCCTAGACTCCCGGGACTCTGACTCTAGTTTTGATTACTCCGGCCGATACTGCTCATACTGGCTTCTTTAGCTAGGCGGGGACGAACTGCTGCCCGCCGTCGATGTCATAGGTTACTCAGGGCGTCAACCTCACTGGCAGCGTGCTGGAGGCGCTCGGCATTCCGGCCCGTGAGGATCACCTTGGCCCCTTCTGCACGTGCACGACGTGCCGTTTCGAATCCGATGCCAGCACTACGCCGATCACAACAACGGTCTGCCCAAGGAACTCCGGTTCACGGTGGATGGGAGACGGGGTAGTTACGGTGCTCATCGTTCCTCTGATTCGACTAGTATACTTCGCGCTACGCTGCCAGCAGCCCGAAAGCTTACGCCTTAAGGGTGATGTTCAATACTCTTTGTGGGGCGGATCACGCGGCACTCGGAAACTGGTACGCCGGCCTGGAGGTTTGGACCAGACGCTTGCCCGGACGATAATGGAAAACAACGTCTGCCGAAAGAGGCGGCCCGATCCGAACGATACCGGTCTTACTCTACACTGAGAGTCCATGATCAGTGCGCGGGCTGCGCCCTTAGGCTTCGAATATGAGCCTTGACATCATCGCTGATATCGATGCTGCCAACGGTATCGCCCAGGCGTGGACTTACTACGTAAAAATGCTCCTCCAGACCGACGGCCTGGCTCGAAATCGAACGCGTCGTCGAATCGCCGTGCTGGATGAACCGCCGCGCATCCTCTTCCCCAAACCAATCCTGAGCGTTGATCTGCGTGTCCGATTCTGCGAGGCCCTCATTAGGGAGGTCCAAAGTGCCGCCTTCTTTCTCCCTGGACTCAGAGCCGTTCACGACGCGCGTCGCTATATAGAACCAATGAGCGAATTCGTGGACGAGGAGGGCTCGTACCGCCGCGTAATCGGTACAGAGAGCGGTCGGCGCAGGAATCTGCACACCAAAGTAGGGGCCGTCGCCCTGGCGGAGCGCTGTCACTCGACCACAAATCAGTACGCGCTCACGGGTCCAAATGTACGGCACTATTTCGACCGGGGGCATCGTCGCGACTTTGGCTGCATGTGCGATTTCTGCCCGGATTAACGCGACCCGTTCCACGCCCTCCACAAGCCTCGCCAATGGTGGATCCGCAGAGATCGGAAGGCGGCCACCCGCGAGCCAGACACCGTCGCAGCGTGTCGGCGAAACGGTTTTCATCAGTCCCCCTTTGGGCGCCGGCTTCTGGCTCAGGGCCCGTCCCGCGGCCAACCAATTCTCCCGACAAAGCATTCGAGAAAATACCAGGATAGTCCATTCGTCGGATTCGCTCGTTGGAAGGCACTCTTACGCAAATGATTCTGCGGCGATGCACTTTGTTGGAAATTGGCTGGCGCGGCGCCGTAACGATTGCGGCCAGTTGGAAAACACGCCAATATTACCTGAACAACGCCGCGTTGTCGGCAGTTCCTGACACGGGCGGTACAATCAGATTGTGCCATACCCTGAACCATTTATCGCAGCAATGCGCCAGGATCTCACTCGATACGGTGTTGAAGAGGCGAGAACCCCTCAAGATGTGGATCGCCTGCTGGCGCCCGGCAGCGGCGCCGTGTTGATGATCGTGAATTCCGTTTGCGGCTGCGCTGCCGGAAGAGCCCGACCGGCAATCGGACTCGCCCTGCAACATGCGGTGCGTCCTTCGAAAGTGGCTACAGTCTTTGCCGGCGGTGACGAAGCTGCGGTGGCTCACTTGCGTGCCCGCTTGTCCGGTTACCAGCCTTCCTCTCCGTCGATGGCGTTGTTCCAAGATGGAAAGCCGGTCTACATGTTGCACCGCAGTGAGATCGAGGGCCGCGAGCCCGCGGAGATTGCCGGCATCCTCACGGAAGTGTTTGACCGGTTCTGTGCAGAGCGCCAGCCCGTTTAGCAACATTGTTCTGGCAGTCCAGAGACTAGCGATATGGTTTAGCGCTGTATCGGAAGCGACCCGGCGAACAAATCGGGAAATGAGGAGAACTCGGGCCGGGTCGCTTTCGAACTCCTCTGACCCGCCGACCGCTCGAACAACGCCCACGCGCAGCGTCTGCTGCGGCGAGCAGCTTCGTTCATGGCCGCATAATGCCTCGGATAAACAAGATGATCCTGAAGGCGGAGACCTGAGTTATCGGAAACGAAGGTCACAACAAAGGGCCAGCGGCGCTCAATTGAGCCACCGCAGGATTTTCTGTTGATGTGTCGCGGCGTGATCGGGCCCTGGGCTGATGGGGCATCGGGTGGTGATCCCGATTGACGATGAGGCTGGCCGATTAGTAGGGTATTGCGGACGTTCGTTGGATGGCAGCGAGCCGCGCTACAAGTTCCCGACCGGGTTCGCCAAATCGCAGTTGCTGTTTAATCTTCATCGTGCGACGGTCGCCGGGCAATCCACGGTGATTGGAGTGGAAGGCTTTTTCGACTGTCTGACGGTTTACCAAGCCGGCTTCCGTTCGCTGGTCGCACTGATGGGATCCGCCTTGTCTGAGCGCCAGCGAGGTTGTTGGTGCAGTGCTTTCGTGGGATCACCTTGCTGCTGGATGGCGACCCAGCTGGGCGCCAAGCGAGTATTGCCGTATCCGCCAGGCTGGCACAGGATAGCCGGGTAAGGACCGTCCGCCTCAGCGATAACGTACAGCCAGACCAACTCTCCTCGGAGCGCCTGCAGGAGATCCTGGCGAAGGAAGGAGAATAACAGAGCTGCAAATCTGCTAAAGGATATCGAGGAAACTGGAGTCAGGCGTGCCGCCGCGCGGCGCAAACAGGACACGCTCGCCCGATTAGAGGGCAGCGCTGATCAACAGAGTGTATTGAAATATACATGGCCGATTTTGCAGAACTTGACAGACACAAGTTGGCACGATTCGACACGAACCGGAAGAATCTCCAAGGACGTCCATCGACGGTGTGCTCCTCCTCGTTGTAGGAGCCAAGGGAGTAGATGGAGATCCCACACCGCCAAAAAGCTAAGGCTGGCGCGTTGGCTTCTAATACTCTGACCAGCCAATCTCCCGGATGTTCATTCCAGAGAAAAATAGCCATGCTCCGGCCGATGCCGCGGCGTCGAGACTTGCGCATAACAAAGAACTCGTGAACGTCGTGTGCGCCAATATCGCCCAGCCACTCGCCGCCCGATCCGGTGAGCGCAAAGCCTGCTATTGAGTCGCCAACCTTAGCCAAGTCCTACGGACCTAGGGCAAAGTTGTGCGGAGCCTGGATGGAGCCGGTCGTGCGCGACGCAGGACCACGATCGGTCATCACCGCAACCTGAGAGCCTGCCTAACCCGGCCCGTTCGGACAAGCTTCAATCGGTTTTGAGGGTTTTGGAGGTTTTGGTCCAGGCGCGGCCCCCTTGGTGAACCAAATTCGATAGCCATTTCGAGAGTGATACTTGTGAAGATAATCTAAAGTTAAGGATATGCCGTATGAACACGCAGGAAATCAAACGGTTCACCAGTTGGCTTGGCAAGCGAAGCTATACGGCACGGGTGAACGTTTCGGGATCGAGAGGATTCAGGAGATCGCCCGCGAGAACGGCAAGAGGGGCGGGCGTCCCAGGGGCAGTGGAAAGCGGCTGAAAGGCAGGAAAGCAGAATGATCTACAAGCGCGACGAGCACTGGCACATGGAAGTGACGATCAACGGAGTGCGGTATCGGGAGGCCCTGGACACTACGGACAAGCGCGAGGCCCTGGGGCTCGAAAAGAAACGGGTCGGGGAGATTCAACAGGGCAGGGCGGTCTCGAAGAGTGGAAGGGAGTCGGACGCAAGCCGTTCAGCGAGGCGGCGCTAGCTTTCCTGGGGGACCGAAATGGGCACGTGGCCGAGCGGACAATTCAGTTTGAACGGGATTGCCTCAAACCCCTTGCAGCATTTTTCGGCGACAAGCCGCTGCGACGGATCAAAGGTGAGGACATCGCCGCCTACCAGCGCGCGAGGCTGAAGTCGGGATTGTCCGGAAAGACGATCAACATGGATGTTGGTGTCCTCCGCTTGATGATGAAAAAGGCGAAGTGCTGGAGCATGGTTGCAGATGATGTAAGGATGTTCCCCAAGCGGGCCCGTGTGATCGGAAAGGTTCTGACGCTAACGCAGAAGGCCCACCTGTTCAGCATGGCTGGGAGCAAACCAGATTGGCTGGTGGCGCATTGTGCGGCAGTCTTGGCCGTCTCCACAACCTGCCGGAGCGTAGAGTTAAAGAACGTCCGATGGCGAGATCTTGACCTGTTCAGCCGCATCATCAACGTTAAGCGCAGCAAGACCGAGGCCGGACACCGCGCGATTCCTTTGAATGGGGATGCAATGCAATGGCCTCCCTAGCGCACCTCTGGGAGCGCGCGCAAGTCGAGGGAGCGTCGAAACCTGACGACTTCGTGTTCCCCGCGTGTGAAAACGGTCATATTGATCCGACTCGCCACCAGAAATCCTGGCGCTCGGCTTGGCGCTCGCTGACTCGCGCTGCTGGATTGAAGGGCCGTCGATTCCACGATCTCCGTCATCAGGCTATTACAGAGAACCCCCTTTTCCGGCCAGCTTTCGTTGCGGGATGCGGTCAACCGCGGTCTCGAATACAATCTGGGAGCCGTCGGGGTCGCACAAGCAGTCCGGCAAGCTCATGGTCAAAGCAGAGTAGCTCGCAGCGCCCTGCTACCCAACGTCAATGGCTATCTTACGGAGACAGTCGAACAGATTTCCTTGGTGACGAGTGGTCTGAAGTTCAATCTGCCTCCCTCCCTGGGGTTCTCGATTCCCACCATAGTCGGTCCCTTCAACTATTTCGACTTGAGGGCGACTCTAACGCAGACGGTTGCGGACATGACCGCCTGGAATAACTATCGTTCGGCGAAGGAAAATTTACGCGCCAACGAGCTCTCGGGGAAAAACGCACGAGACCTCGTGGTTTTAGCCGTCGGCGGCGCCTATCTCCAGGCGATCGCAGCCGCGGCCAGAGTGAATTCCGCGCGCGCTCAACTGGAAACCGCCAGTGCGCTCTACCAGCAGACATCGCAGCAGAGGAACGTCGGTTTGGTCGCGCAGATCGACGTAAACCGTAGCCGGATCCAAATGCTGACGCAACAGCAGCGCCTGGCGTCGCTCCAAAACGACCTTGGGAAACAGAAAATCAACCTGGCGCGGATGACCGGCCTTCCGCCCAACGATCGGTACGACGTCGTCGATGACGTTCCGTTCCGGCGGCGCCCGCTATCACGATCGAAGATGCGCTAAAGCAAGCCTTCAGCCAACGTTCGGACTTGAAGGCGGCGGAAGCACAGGTCCGGTCCGCCGAGCGTTCGCGATCCGCGGCACGCGCGGAGCGTCTTCCCTCCCTCTCGTTGAGCGCCGACTATGGCGCTATTGGGACGAACCCTTCGCAAGCTCATGGAACATTCTCGGTTGTTGGAAGCCTGAAGTTTCCGATCTGGCAGAGTGGCCGGATCGAGGGCGATATCGAGCAGGCCGACGCGGCCTTGTCACAACGGCAGGCAGAACTGGAAGACCTGCGCGGGCAAGTAGAGGCCGATGTCCGGAAAGTATACCTGGACCTGGAGGCGGCCAGGAGCCAAGTGGAGGTTGCCACGGAGAATCTTCAGGTGACCAAAGAAAATCTTAACTTGACCCGCCAGCGGTATGAGGCCGGGGTGACCGATAACGTCGAGGTTGTGCAGTCCCAAGAGTCCGTCGCAGGCGCGGAATTGGACTATATCGATAGCGTGTTCGCGCACAACGTCGCGAAACTCAGCTTTGGCGCGCGCGGTGGGGCAAGCGGCAGACAACCTCGCAGAGTTTCTGCAGACCCGCTAGCAACAAACCGGTTCAGGTGCAAAGCACGGACCGGGGAGACGATCAGGGGATGCGCCAAGTCGATGCGCCGCTGAATTCGATTTCTAATTAGTCGGGTACCGAATAGCCGGTGAGAACAGCCCTTTGCACCAGCAATCCAACGTGGCGGACTCGGATCGGCGTTGGCGATGCCGAGCCTGTGTCCTATCGCGTCTCCCTTTCAGCTCATGTTCCAAACGGGTTTTCGTGTGTCCACAAGCGCTGCCACTCGCGCAAAATTCTGGATTCAATTGAACCCAAGTTCGGGCAACAAGAGAGGATGCTGCCTGCAAGTGCTTGAAAGAATTGACAGTACGAATGTCCGACCCGCTGACTGAATCCGGCGGACCTGAAGACATTAGGGTGATCGATAATAGGCTTGTTTTCAATAGTATGGAGCCACCCTCCGGGATCGAACCGGAGACCTGCTGATTACGAATCAGCCGCTCTACCAACTGAGCTAGGGTGGCCCGCATATTGATTATACTGCACCAATGCTGAATTCTGCGCCGAAAGCGACTGCTCGGACGGGGCATCCCCACAGCCGGTTTGGGACAGTCGAGCAACGGCGATCTGTTCGGGACGACCCACGCGCGCGGGGCAACCGATCGGGGCACGGTCTTCAGCCTGTCTGTAGGTTTGAGCCCCTTCCTGAAAGCGTTCCCCACTTCGGCCAGGTGGGAGCCGTCATTCGTTCCGTGGGAATGCATCTGGCGGGTACCACCAGCGTCCGCTTTAACGGGACACCGGCCGCGTACGACGTCGTGTCGGCTACCGAACTAAAGGCCACCGTACTAGCCGGGGCGACCACGGAGAAAATCCAGGTGACCACTCCCGGCGGCCTGGTCTACAGCGGTGGCCCCTTCCGGGTGCTGCCATAACGGCCCAATCAGTGTTTCAGCGGCTCGGCGACAGCCCGGTTGCCAACCTGTAGAACACGCCGCGTTTGTTCACCCCACCCAGGGCCGTTGTCCCGTAGAAGTTTCCGTCGGTGCCCTGCACGAGTCCGGAGGGGTTGTGGCCGTCGGCACACTCGGCCAGGGAGCAAAAGTTGTAAAGCGTGGTCAGAACGCCGGCCGGAGTGATACGGAAAATCGTGCCTCGGTGCCTGGCTCCGCCGGCGCCCGTGACGCCGTAGAAGTTCCTGTCGCTGCCCTGTATGAGTCCGTAAGCGACTTCCCCGTCGGCACAATTGGGCAGGGCGCAGGAGTTGTAGATAGTCGTAAGCACGCCGCTTGGCGTGATGCGGAAAATAGTACCCACATCGGACGCCCCGCCGCCCCCGGTGGTGCCATAGAAGGTCCCGTCCGATCCAAGTACGAGTCCGAGGGGGCCGGCGCCATCTGGGCAGCCGGGCGTGGTGCAGAATGTGTAGAGCGTGGTCAGATCGCCCTTTTGTCCAATCTTGAACACGGTACCGCAGCCATAGCCGCACTGGACGGTATCGCTGATCCCGCCGGATCTTGTCGTTCCGTATAGGTCGCCGCCGGGGCCTGGGACCAGCGCTCCGTATGGTGCTTCCGCATCGAAACCGTCGGAGCACCACGCCTGTGAGCAGAAATTGTAAAGCGTGGTCAGGCCGCCCATCGGAGTTACCTTGAAGATCGTGCCGCAGCCCTGGCCAATCGGGCAGAAATCGCCGGCGCCGCCAACCAGGGTCGTTCCATAAAAGCTTCCATCCGAGGCCTGCACGAGCCCGGTGTCCGGAACATCGCCATCGGGGCATAGCGGAGCGGAGCAGAGGCTGAAGGTATAAAGCGTGGTCAGCTTGCCGCGTGGTGAGATTCTGAAGAAGGTGCCACCGTTGATATCGTATTCGAAGTTCGTTCCGTAGAAGTCCCCGTCCACGGCCTGCAAGAGCGGCAGGTTACCCAGATACTGGAAGTGGGGAAACGTGTGCAGGACCGTGAAAGCACCCTCGGGCGTGACGCTGTAAATCGAGAGGGCGCCCGTGCCATAGAAGTTGCCGTCGGTCCCCTGGACAAGCGATCCCTGCCAGCTGTCGTCCTGCAGGCCGCCGGTCTGTCCGTCGAGATCTGCCAGCACCGTGTAGGTCTGACCAGGAGACCCGGTTGCCCCCGCGGCGTAGAGGACAACAACCAAGGCTGCGCCTGCCCACCGATTGCGTTTTGGCATAGGATCCTCAGCGGGAAAGAGGCGGCTACTGGACGCGGGGACGGTTCTGCTCGTTCAACACCAAGCCATCGAATATCGCCAGCACCTGCTTGCGGTAGGTGTAAACGCGCTTCAAATCCTGCCGGAAGCTGACCTCGAAGTCGTGTGCTCTCATCCATTTATCGAGCAACGGGCGGGGCACGTCGATATCCTGCCGGAGCGCTTCGACGGAATGGCCGCGCAAGAAAAGGCCGTAAAAGAAAGCCGCCTCGCGTTGGGGCGCCAAAGGATCGTATTCGTCGCGTACCGTCATAAAACACGGTCTGAAAATGACAAGTATACCGATGCCGCCCGGTTCCGGCAAGTCCCTCCATAAAGGATCTGGACGATAGCCAAAGCCAACCACCCGCCGGCCCAAACGTCTAAACCCAATATTGCGTAACCGGATAAAGCCATTCTACTGTTTGGGGAGGATCGGGAAAAAATGGGTTCGATACATACGTGTCTGCGGGACTTGCGTTACGCTACCCGCACTCTGATGCGCTCTCGCGGATTTGCCGCGGTCGCCGCGATTACCCTCGCCGTCGGTATCGGTGCCAACACAGCTATATTCAGTATAATCGATACCATTTTGTTACGGCCGCTGCCCTATCGGGACCCTGGCCGGCTGGTGCGGTTGTATGAAACCGAAGCCGCGCCCGGCACTTATCCGTTCGCCGGTCCCGATTTCCTGGACTGGCGCGCACAGAACAAGACATTTCAGGACAGGGGCCTGTTCGGCTGGGCCGGCGACATGAACCTGAGCGGCGAAGGGCGGCCGGACCATGTGCTAGCCGTTCCCACACAGGCGAATTTTTTCAGTCTGCTGGGAGTGCAGCCTTTCATCGGGCGCACTTGGCTGCCGGGTGAGGACCAGCCGGGCAAGGATCAGGTAGCCGTGCTGAGTTACGGCCTATGGCGCGAGCACTTCGCCGGGGATCCGGGAGTCGTGGGGCGCAATATCGCCTTGAACTCTAAGAAGTTCACCGTGGTGGGCGTGATGCCGGCCGGCTTCCGCTATCCGCAACTGGCGCAGATGTGGGTGCCGCTGGATATGCACGACAAAAACGTGGTGGGGCAGCGGGGCAGCCACTCGTTCAACGCCCTCGGCCGATTGAAACCGGGTGTCTCACTGGCCGCGGCGCGCGCGGACCTGAAACTCATCTCCGGACGTCTGGAAAAGACTTATCCGGATTCCAACGATAAGGTGGGATCGGCGGTTGTGTCGCTGCACGAATCGCTGACCGGCAACTCCCGCGCCGCGTTGCTGATGATGCTCTCGGCAGTGGGCCTGGTCCTGCTGATCGCTTGTGCGAACGTGGCGAATCTGCTGCTTTCGCGGGCGGTCGCGCGGCAGAAAGAAATGGCTGTGCGCAGCGCGTTGGGAGCGGGTCGCGGACGCCTTTTGCGCCAATTGCTGACGGAGAGTCTGCTGCTGTCTCTATCCGGCGGGGCGCTCGGATTGCTGGTAGCGTGGCTCTTGATCGCGTGGGTATCCCGCGCCAAGAACGTGGCCTTGCCGCAATTCACGGTCATACAGCTCAACGGCGAAGTGCTGGCCTTCACGTTCGGGCTATCCGTGCTTACTGGCGTGCTGTTCGGCCTGGCGCCGGCGCTGCGCACGTCGCGGCCCGATCTGCACGAAGAATTGAAAGGCGGTGCCGGCAGCCTGATCAGTCCGGGGAAACATCGGCGGTTCACCAGCAACGTGCTGGTCACCGGCGAGATGGCGCTTTCGCTGCTACTGCTGGTGGCAGCCGGACTGCTGCTGAAGGACTTCGCGCGCTTGCGAAACCTGGATATCGGCGTACGGACCGAAGGTGTGTTCACGGCGGCAGTGCGTCTGCCCGAAACCCAATACAAGACCGGCGCGCAGACTATGGGATTCTCGCAGGCGCTGCTCGAAAAATGTTCGCATATTGCGGGCGTAGACGCGGCGGCGGTCAGCAGTGTTCTGCCGCTCGAAGGCGGGAGCAATTATTTTGTGAAGCTGCGCGGGCAGACCTCCCAGAGAAGCAATTTGCTAGTGGAATATCACACGGTGAGCCCGCAATATTTTCGCGCCATGGGTGTGCGGCTGATGGAAGGGCGCACATTCGATCCGGCCGACGTCCAGCAGATGCAAGCGATCTCCGCACGGTTCGAGAATCAGCCGGAGGGCAGCCATATGCAGGATCGCGAAACAGATGCCATTATCTACCCGGTGGTTATCAACGAAGCTATGGCGCGGGCCTTCTGGCCGGGCCGAAGTCCGCTGGGCCAGACATTCTCGCAGGGTAGCGATCATGGCCCCTGGCGACAGGTGATCGGCGTAGTGAACGATATGCGGCAATGGGGCCTGGCACATAAGCCTGTGCCGGAGGCGTACGAGGCATTCACCGGCGACGGGCGCCTGTTCCTGGTGCTGCATACGTCGCGCCAGCCGTTGAGTCTGACGGCGGACGTGCGGCGCGCGCTCGCCCAGACCGATGCGAGCCTGCCATTGTTTTCCGTGCGCACCATGGATCAGGTGATCGGCGAAAATGCCCAGGGCGAACAGTTTCTCAGCCTGCTGGTCGGATCGTTTGCGGGGCTGGCCGTGCTATTGGCCGCGATAGGGATTTACGGCGTGCTCTCTTATGGCGTGACGGAGCGTACGCGCGAGATCGGCATCCGCATGTCGCTGGGCGCCGGCCGTGGGCGGGTGCTGAGCCAGGTGATCCTGGAGGGCATGCGCCTCGCGCTGGTGGGATTCGCGATCGGCATGGTGGGCGCAGTGGTCGCGGGGAGCGTATTGGCCAGTTTGCTGCATGAGGTGCAGCCGGGCGATCCGGCGATCTTCGCCACGACGGCTGCTTTTCTGACGCTGGTGGCGCTGCTGGCCTGTTATATTCCGGCGCGGCGTGCGGCGCGCATGGACCCGATGGTGGCGCTGCGCTACGAATGATTGGGTTTGGCGCTTCACTGCACGCGTTCGAGCGCCTGTTCGAAATCGGCCAGCACGTCGCGCCAATCCTCGATGCCCACCGAAACGCGCACGAGCCCGTCGCCGATACCAGCCTCGTCCAGTTCCTTCGCGGACATGCCGGAATGTGTGGTGGATTTCGGGTGGCACACCAGCGTCTCCACGCCGCCGAGCGAAACGGCATTGCGTCCGATCTTCAGATTGCGCAGAAAATCGAAAGCCGCCAGGCGGCCATCGAAATCGAGCGAGAAGATTCCGCCTGGATAGGCGCACTGCTCCTCGTAAATCCGGCGCTGTTCCGCGTCCTCAAACAACGTGGGGTAGAGCACCCGCTTGATCTTCGGATGGCCGTGCAGGGCTTCCGCGAGCCGCTGCGCATTCTTGCTTTGGCGGTTCATACGCAGCGCCACGGTAGGCAGGCGGCCATCCAGCATCCAGCATTCATCGGGCTGCAGGATGTTGCCGAACATGCCTCGCTTCAGCAGAATCTGACGCATCAACTGCGGGTCCTTGGATAGCGCCACGCCCGCCACCATGTCGCTGAAACCGGAAAGATACTTCGTGCCGGAATACAGCACCAGATCGGCGCCCAGCATCAACGGATGCTGGAACGTGGGTCCCAGGAAGGTGTTGTCCACCATCACCACGGGCCGGTCCGGATGATTCCGGGCGGCCTCCGACGCGTTCCGGATGTCGGTCATCACCATGGTGGGATTGGCGGGCGTTTCCAGGCACACGATGCTCAAATTGCGGGCCGATTGGATGGCGCGGCGGATGCCTGCGGTGTCGCCGCCCGGCACCGGGATGCCCTGCACACCGAAAGGCTCCAGGAAGCTGTGGATGAGGCCGGTGGTGCCGCCATAGAGCGGCGTGGTGTAAACGATGGTGCTGCCCGGCCGCGCCACGGCGACGAACGCGGTCATGATCGCCGCCATGCCCGAATTGAAGGCGCCCGCGGCTTGCGCGCCCGGTTCCAGGTGAACGATCTGGTCTTCTAAAATTTCGGAATTAGGATGGGAGAAGCGCGAATAGATCAGGTCGGCGCGCTCTCCCTCCTCGGCCTGCACACGGCCGGCCATGATGGAGAAAGCGCGCTCGGCCGCCTCCGGGGTGGCGAAGACATATGTCGAACTGCGAAACACGGCGGGCCGCGCCGATCCGAATGAGAGGTGCGGATCGAAGCCGGCCGTCAGTACTGCCGTGCGCGGACGCACCGGAGACTGCGTGCCGTCTGGATTTGGCATAAACGCTCCTACCCCAGAGTGTAACGCCGCGCACCAGTACGAACAGTTAACTATTGTCCGTAAAATTCCGGCCTAAAATTCTGCTGGTTTATGCATTAAAATGAAATCGGACCCTATATGGATACCGAAATCGGTGTTCCGGTGCCGAACCTGTTCCGGCCGCACCCGAATCTGGGCGACGCCGTGAACAACAATTTCATCGCGTCGGAAGTCGAGGGCGGCGTTTTCCTCGACCGGCTGCCGGAAGGCGCCGTGCTGCGCGTCGAGACGCAGAACCGCGAGTACACGCTGGTGAATCGCGGCAACGGCAAGGCGCTGATTTCCGGGCATCCCACGTTTTGCCCCGAGCCGGTGCTGGTGCATATCGAGGGGTCCAACTGGGGCGGGTCGATGCTGAAGGCGTCTTTTATCGGACGCGGGATGCACCTGGAGTTCCGGCACCCGGAGCATCGCACGATTATGACGTCGTGTATCGTGGATGTACGGGCGGCTTAAAGCAGCTTTAACGCCACCCCACGCGGCGCTACCCGCACAGGCAACACAGTAGCCCCTTCCCGTTCGATGGCCTCCGACACGCGCGCCTTGGTACCGCGTTTGACCAGGAAGAAGACGCAGCCGCCGCCGCCCGCTCCGCAAACCTTGGCGCCCACCGCGCCGGCCGGCCGCGTCATCTGCACCAGCCGGTCGATGAGAGGCGTGCTGATGCCGGGAGCATTCTTTTTACGGTTTGCCCACTCCTGCCGCAGCAAGCGCGCGACGTCGTTCCAGTCGGGCTTCTCTAACGCCTGGCGCATGGCGCGTGCGATTTGCGCGATGCGGTCGAAATTGCGGTAGACGGCGCGGTCCCCATCGATGTGCGCTTTCATTACTTCCCAATTGTTGATGCCTGAATTACGCGGCTCGCCCGTGTAGGCCAGCACCACGCGCTCGTTGAGATCTTCCAGGTCGACGGCCACGGGCCGCCGCGCCACGCCCGCCTCGGTCAACTCAATGGCGCTGACGCCGCCGTACATGGCCGGGTAATAATCCTGGCAGCCGGTGGGCACGCGAATAATCTGGGCCTCGATATTTTGGGCGATCTCGCGCAGCTTTTCCAGTTTGTGCCCCGCGCCGGTGAGCCGGTTTAGCGCGGCGGACAGCGCAATGATCAGGGTGGACGATCCGGAAATGCCGGCGCCGGCCGGGGCTTCGGAATGGATGACCAGGTCGAGGCCGGTTTGCGGTGCAAAGTAGCGCAGCACATAGGCGGCCAGGGGCAGTTTGTAACGCCTGGCGGCGCGTAACGCGGCGAGCGAGGCAAACTCCTCGGCGCAGTCGAGATCGCGCGACCGTAGGGTGATGCGCGCATCCGTACGGGTGGTGATTTCACAACTGGCGTAGCGATCCACGGCGAAGTTCACGGTGACCGGGCACGCGTGGAACAGGTAGAGCGGCCAGATGTCGATGGTGCCGCCGGCCATGTCTACGCGGCAGGGAGCCTTGGCTGTGATTTTCATGGATGGAAGAATTACTATACATCGCGGTGGCGCGCTTCTGCCCTCGTACCTGTAATCTGGGAGCCCCGAGAGCCCAGGACCCTTCGGCAGCGTTCCGACTGTGGAGCCACATCGATCCTGGGCCTTCCGAAGAATCTGAAGCCTACATACGCCTCATCTAATGGGCAGTGCCGAACCGACCTCTCCTCCGAACGCAACGGCAAGACTGGTCGTTGACACAGATTGCCAGTTTCATTTTCAACCGGCACCCCCCAAATTGCCCCGAGTCTCACATGTGCTCGAAAATCGCAGGTCATTTTTTTACAATACGGGCGGCGCTGCGTTCATGGAAAATAGGGACATGGCAAACACAGTCAAAGCAATCCCAGAGGGTTTCGAGAGCGCGACTCCGTATCTTTCCATCAAAGGCGCGGCGGCCGCTATCGAGTTTTACAAAAAGGCATTTGGCGCTACGGAGGCGATGCGCATGGCGGGTCCCGATGGACGCATCGGCCATGCCGAGATCCTGATCGGCAAAGCGCGCATCATGCTGGCGGACGAACACCCGGAGATCAATTTCCTAAGTCCGCGGACGTTGGGCGGTTCGCCGGTCACCATCCACCTGTACGTGGAGGATGTGGATCGATTGGCCGCGCAAGCGGAAGCGGCGGGCGCCAAGGTGCTGCGGGCAGTTGCGGATCAATTCTACGGCGACCGTTCCGGCAGTCTCGAAGATCCGTTCGGACACGTCTGGCATTTCGCCACGCATAAAGAGGACGTATCCAACGAGGAGATGCAGAGGCGCATGGCGGCGCTCAGTGCGGGAGGCCAGTCGTGAGCAAGCCCGAGGGCTACCACACGATCACGCCTTACCTGATGATCCGGAGTGCGGCGGATGCCATCGACTTTTACAAGA
Organism: Bryobacterales bacterium; assembly: GCA_963756605.1. Taxonomy (GTDB): domain Bacteria; phylum Acidobacteriota; class Terriglobia; order Bryobacterales; family Bryobacteraceae; genus Bog-159. The sequence continues at coordinate 17,523 of CAVWOT010000017.1, forward strand.
AAGCATTCGACGCAACAGAGGTGATGCGCAACATGGATGAGGCCGGCCGCGTGCGGCACGCGGAAATTAAAATCGGCGATTCGCACGTGATGATCGTGGATGAGACCCCGAAGTTCCCGGAAATGCGCAGCGTGCAAGCCTTCGGCGGATCTCCTATGAATATGTTCCTGTACGTGGACGATGCCGACGCGTCGGCCCAGCGGGCGCTGGCGGCGGGAGCGACGCTGATTATGGAAGTGCGCGACCAATCGTACGGCCGCTCCGGCGGGGTAAAAGATCCTTATGGACTCGACTGGTGGATCTGCAGCTAAGGCGGTGGAGGTGCCGCCGCGTCTGGCGCTGTTTCCGTTGATCACGGGGCATTAAGATCGCGCGCCAGCTGGGCACGGCGGCGGAGATGGCCAGCCGTACGGGAATGCATGCGAGTGCCTGCTGGCGGCACGGCCTTCGAGCACGTTTTCGGAATGGACTGCTTCGCGTACCTGGCGCAGCATCCGCGGCGACTTACGATTTCTTCGTTTCGCGCACCTTGTGGACGTGGGCGGCCGGCGGCAAGCTTTCCGGATAACGCCGTCGGCGATGAATTTCATCAGCGCGAGCAGCGATGTGAATATGCTGGTGAATGCCGGCGGCCGGGAGCGCACCAAGTCCGATTTCCGGGCGCCTTTGGAGGCGGCGGGGTTCCGGTTAGATCGGATTGTGGCTCCGCAGGCGCTATCGAAGATGATCGAAGCAGTGCGGGGCTGAAGCCCCGCGCCGGCTAAAGCCCGCCCTCCGATCAGCCGGGAATGGCTGGGGCGGAGGCGCCGGAAACGTCTTCGAAGGCGACCGGAGGATTGTAGTAAATGATGCGTGAGCAGCTTTCGCAATACATCACCTGATCGCCCTTTTTCAGATCCTGGAAGAATTGCAGGCGCAGAGCGATTTGGCAGGCGCTGCAACGGCCGTCGATGGCTTCGGCGATGGCTATGCCGCGGCGGCCCTTGCGGATCCGCTCGTACTGGCGGTAGACATTCGGGTTCAGCCGGGTGACCGCCAGGGCGCGTTCCTGGTGAATCTGGTCGAGCGCCTTCTTGTCCTCGGTCGTGCGGGCCATGGCCTGCTGCTTCTCGGCGTCCACCTGAGCTTTCTCTTCTTTGAGGGCGAGTTCGGCGGCCCTCACATTTTTATCCAGCGGCTCGGATTCGCCCATCAGCTCCAGAATGCGGTCTTCGGCGCGGCGTATTTCCTTTTCGCAGAACTCGATCTCATGCTGAAAGGCGCGGTACTGGTCGTTGGTCTTGGCCTCCAGCATCTGGCCGCGCAATTTGGAGATCTTCTGTTCCTGTAGCTGGATCTCGCTCTCCGCGCTCTTGCGATCCTTCTGGTTGGCATTGAGCGCACCGCGATCAGCTTCCAGCTTGCGCGCGTGGCTTTCCAGTTTTTTTTCGATTTCGGCGATGTGCTTGGGTAGCGCGGAGATTTCCCGGGTTAACTCAGTCACCCGATTGTCAAGCTCCTGCAACCGGACCGCCAGCTCCAGATCGGGAAGCATTCTTTAACGCAGTTTAGCACGGGTGCGCGTCCGCAGTGGATAATTACTGAGAGCTCGTCAGATTCCGCTGCGTATCACCGGAGTAGCCATGCGGCCGCTCCACATTGGCGGCTACGGACGCCGAGTTCGTCCCAAACGGCGCGCCAACGGCCCGGAGACGGCCCTCCAGGCGGCTTCCAGTTCGGCTACGCGCAGGGTCCGGCAAACCCCGTAGTACACCAGCGCGCCGAGCGGGATGGAGATGGCGACGTCCGCAAGCTGCGCCAGTTTGCGGGCACCCAGCCAATGCGCCACGCCGCGGCTGGAGAAGTAGCATGCGCATCCCATGGCTGCCGATGCGCAGACAATCTTCGCCACGCTCGCGCCCAGCGCGCGGCCATGTATACCGTGGATGCGTTTCCGGAGCAGCAGGAACAGCGCCGCGGACCCAAAAAGAGCCACGGCGGAAGTGGACAATGCCAACCCGAGATGTCCCAGGCCGGCCAACTTCACCATGGTGGAAGCGGCCGCCAGATTCACCAGAATGGAAGCCAGGCTGACGAGCATGGGCGTACGCGCATCGTTGAGCGCATAGAAAGCGGGTGCCAGGATCTTGATGGACGCATAGCCGGCCAAGCCCACGGCGTAACAAGCCAACGCCAGCGCGGTCTGGTGGGTATCGGAAGCCCGAAACCGCCCCCATTGGTAGACCGCGCCGATCATGCTGGAGCCCAGCACTGCCAATCCCACAGACGACGGAATCGTCAGGAGCAAGACCATACCCAGCGAACGCGAAAGCGTGGTGCGGAATTCATCCATACGCCCCATTGCGGCGCTTTGGGAAATCGACGGCAGGGTGGCTGCGCCGATAGACACCCCGAACAAACCCAGCGGCAATTGCATGAAGCGGAATGCGTAGCTGAGCCAGCTCACGGGGCCATTGATCACATGGCCGGCGGCATCCGTAATGCTGGAGGCGAAATTGGTATTCACCAGGACATTGATCTGCACCGCGGCGTTGCCCAGAATAGCCGGCGCCATCAGTCGCAGGATGTTGCGCAAGCCGGGATGCGCGAAATCGAAGCGCGGCTTATAAGCCAGTCCGGCGCGATAGAGGCTGGGGGCTTGAAAGAGCCACTGCACGGCCCCGCCGAACACTACGCCCCAAGCCATGGACATAATCAGGCTCAGGCCCATCCAGCGGCCCACGGTGTATCCGAAGCCGAGGCCGAAACCCACCGAGCCGATGTTGAAGAATGTCGAGGAGAGCGCCGGCATGCCGAACTGATTCAGGGAATTCAGCATGCCCATGGCCTGGGCCGACATCGCCACCAGCAGCAGAAACGGAAACATGATGCGGGTGAGCGTGACGGCCAGCTCGAACTTGCCGGGTACGCGCGCGAATCCGGAGGCCAGCAGCCACACCAGTTGCGGGCTGAAAATAATGCCGAGCAGACAGAGGGTGCCCACCACCAGCGCCAGCGCGGTGGCTACCAGGCTGGAAAGATCGGCCGCTTCCCGCTTGCCCTTGGTGGAGAGATACTGCGTGAAGACCGGCACGAAGGCGGAGGAGAGGGCGCCCTCGGCAAAGAGGTCGCGCGCCAGATTGGGGATGCGAAACCCGAGCAGGAACGCGTCGTAAGCCTCGCCCGCGCCGAACAGGCGAGCCATGATCATCTCGCGCACCAGCCCGGTAATGCGGCTCAAAAAAACGGCGGCTGAAACCACGCCGGCCGAGCGCATCACACTGTCGGTTTTGGAGGGCGCGCCGCTACGGGAAGCGCCCCGCGAAGAAGTGTAGGCCACGGTTTCCTATTCGATACGGCGTAGTTCCACCTGGCGGTAGACTTCCGTGGCCTGGTCGAGCGAGGCCAGACGTAGGCCGGGAAGCTTGGCTGAGGCGGTACCGGTTGCCACGCCCCAGCGGAGCGCGTCCTCAAAATCGCCGTTCTTTTCCATGGACCACACGAAGGCCGCCGCCAGGGCATCGCCGGCGCCGATGGGACATAGCACTTCCACGCGCGGCGGGACGGCCTCCACGATCGAACCGTTGATGGCGCCCAAGGCACCGCGGCTGCCGAGCGAGAGGACTACAGTCTCGGCGCCCATGGCGCGGATGGCGGCGACCGCCTCCAGAAAATGATTGCGCGTGAAAAGGGCGCGATTCAGCAGGCGCTCGGCTTCATGCTGATTGGGCGCGACGGCGGTGGGGGCGGCCTCGATGCCTTCGCGCAGCGCCGGGCCATCGGTGTCGAGCAGGGTGCGCACGTTCTTGCGCCGCGCCATTTCGATCAGGCGGGCGTAGAAATTCGCCGGCACACCGGGAGGCAAACTGCCGCACAACATCAGCCAGGCGGCGCCATCCAGATTCTTTTGTACGGCTTTCTCCAGGCGATCGGCGTCCACCCGGCCCAGTTGCGGTCCGCGCTCGTTGACGCTCACTGTGAGGCCCTGGCGATCGGTAATGGTGAGATTGGTGCGAATCTCGTGACCGGTGGGGACGGCGACGGTGTCATATCCGAAGCCGGAGAGCAGCTCCGCGAAGCATTTCCCGTTTTTTCCGCCGCTGGGAAAGATGGCCAACGGCTTTCCGCCGAATGAATGAATCACGCAGGCGGCATTCACGCCACGCCCGCCGGGCGATTCGTGGCGAGCCTCGATGTAGGCGCGATCTTCGAAGGCCAGCCGGTCGACCGATAGGGTGCGGTCGAGCGCCGGGTTAACTGTAAGAGTGACGATCAAGGAACCATTGTAAGCGACTCACTCGGCCGGGCGGCCGCACTGACCTGCAACGAAGACATCTGTCTTGTACACTGGACTATGCGCAGCGCAAATGCCATCCCAGGAACCTGAATGCAACCACTGACCGCAACGGGCCGGCGTGGACGCCGGCCGCAGGACTGGAGTCCTGCCCCACGAATACTGTTTGCCGTGCTGTGCGGCGCGGCGCTGGCGGCACAGACAGCCCCGGACACATCCGACAAATTAGTTGTGGACGGCGACATCGCTGCGCCGCTCACGCTCTCGCTGGCGGACCTGGCGAAGATGCCGCGCGAAACCGCGACGCTGGTGGAGATGGATGGATCTAAGACCGTTTACGACGGCGTCCCGCTGGTCGGACTTCTGGAGAAAGCCGGACTCGCCTTCGGTAAAGAGATGCGCGGCAAAGCGCTGGCCGGGTATGTGCTGGCGGAGGCGCGCGATGGTTACCAGGTGGTCTTCAGCCTGGGGGAGCTCGACCCGGGGGTTGGCGGCACACGCGTGATCGTATCCGATCAGCGCGATGGCAAGCCGTTGTCGGCGCAACAGGGACCCATCCGGCTGGTGGTCACCACGGACAAACGCCCCGCCCGCTCGGTGCGGATGCTGGAAAAGCTGCACGTGGTGGCGCTGCGAAAGTAATTGGTCTACGATTCATCGAATGCCAGCGTCATTTGATCCGCGTATTGTTCGCGCCGGATCATGTCCAGTTGCTGCGCTTCGCTGTCGCGGCCCCAATGTTCCAGGATCCAGATCTGCTCCCAGGCGCAATCCTCCAGCACGCGCCGGTCGCCGTGGCGCTCGGCGGTGCGCTGCCAGTCCTGCAGAATTTCGAAGGCTTCGGCCAAGCGGTCCTGCGCTTTGGCCCAGGTAAGCCCGCGACGTGCCAGCGTCGAGGCCAGCGGCCAATCGGTATCGAGGGCGCAAGCAAAGGCATGCTGGAGCTCCGGCCAGTGCGCGGTGAGATCCTGCGCGCCGGTTTGTTCGCCGAACAGGCTGGCGACGGCGAGCGCGTGATAGCGCGCCCAGCGGCCGGCATCGCCGCGCAAAGCGGCACGCTCGCGGACGGCCGCCGGAACGAGAAAGCGCGGACCATTTTCGTCGAGCGGCGCCAGCACACCCTGCTGCACGAAGCCGGCCACGATATCGCGGGCTTCCTCGACTTCCGCATCTGCGGTGCGCACGGCCATATCGAGGGGAAAGCCCGCGGGCGCGCAAGCGTAGGCGGCCGCCAGCAGACGCTGCGCGGGGCCATCCAGTGCGCGGATGGCATCGGCGATGTGAGCAGTATCCTGGCTGTGCGCGGCGATGGGCACCGCCACGGCAGAGAGCGCGCCGGCCAGACCGCTGCTGCGCGTGGTAATCAGCAGCGAGGTGCGGCCGCGTGGCGTGAACAGCGCGGCAGCTTGGGGCGTCGCGTCGTCGAGCACCAGCAGGCAGCGGTGCCGGGCGCAGAGATGGCGAAGCTCGTGCAGGTTGGACTCCAGGTCGCGATCGAAACGAACGCCGAGTTGCGCGGCCAGGTCGCCGGCCAGCGCGGCGGCTGAACGGGAACCGCAAGTCAGCCACAAGATGGCGTCGAAATCTTCACGGTGACGGCGGGCGAATTCGAGCGCCAGCGCCGTCTTGCCGGAACCCGCGGCGCCCTCCAGAATGGCGATGCCGGGCGCGTCCGCCAACAGCGCGCACAGCGTTTCCAGTTCGCCGTCGCGCGCGGAAAATGACGGCTGGCGCGCGGGCGAGAAGGGCGCGTCCCGCGGCGCAGGCGAGAGGGCCATCAACCAGCGCTTGATGGCACGCAACCCGGCCAGCCGGTTCTGGCGCAGATCGAAGAAATTCTTGCGGCGCAGGAGTTCCGGGAACTTAGCATCGCGGCACAGTACGGTGGCCAGAGCGGTGCCGACTTCGGCGGCCTGGTCCCAGAAGACCGATTTCCAGCGCTCCAGCACCCAGCGCGGCGGGGAGGCTTCCGGCGAAAGCAGCACCAGCACTATATCGGCGGCGAGGCCCTCTTCGACTTTAGCGATGAGGTCGCCGCCAGGCGCCATCTCACCTTCTTCCAGCAGCACCTCTACGCCGGCGCCGCGCTCCAGGAATGCGGCGAGCTCATCGACCAGTTCTCGATCCGTTGAGGCATAGCAGGGGAAGACCTTGGACATGCGCGCAGATGAAGTTCTAGCTGCAGCAGCGCTGAAGCGCCGCGCCGGCTAAAGCCCGCCCTCCTTTACATGCCGCTCCACTTGAGCAGGCTGGTACAGGGCCGGGTGAGGGGATCGTCGCAGTGGTTGGGGCTGACGCGCAATGCGTATCCCAGACGGCCGGTCCGCTCCGGCACGATCTCCTTTTCGAAAATGGCCACCGATCCTACCTGCTCGGTGGGCGGCAGCACCATCACTTCGGTATCTTCCAGACCGCCATCGGCGCCCACGCGTCCCATCACGACCTCCACGCGCACCTCGGCGGGCTGCAATCCGGCCAGGTCGATGGCCGCGCGTACGGGCACGGGCCGTTCGCTCATGATGGTGCCTACCGGGGCTGTGCCGGTCTCCACGAAATGTACGCGGTCCCAGACCTGCCTGACGCGCTCGTTCCAAGCGGCTTCGGCGCGCGCCTCCTGGTAATCACCGGCGCTCAAGCGCACGGCATCGGCGTGCGCCGGATCATAGAACTCACGCGCGTATTCTTGCACCATGCGGCGGGAATCGAAGAGCGGCGTCAAGCCGATCAGGGATTGCTTGACACGCTTCAACCAATCGCGCGGGATCTGATCGCGGCGTTCGTAGAACAGGGGCACAATCTCGTTCTCGAGCAGATAGTAAATCTCGCTGGCATGCAGCCCGTCCTGCTCGTCGGAGTAGCGCTCGCGATCGCCGATAGCCCAGCCGCCGGAAACCTCGTAGGCTTCGTCGAACCAGCCGTCCAGAATACTCAGGTTGAGAACGCCGTTCATACCGGCCTTCATACCGCTGGTGCCGCAGGCCTCCTGGCCGCGCTTGGGCGTATTCAACCAGAGGTCCACGCCCTGCACCATTTCGCGCGCGACTTTCATGTCGTAGTCTTCGATGAAGACCACATGCTTCCAAAGGTCGCGATCGCGGGAAAGCTGCACGATATCGCGGATGAAGTTTTTGCCCTCGTTGTCGCGCGGATGGGCCTTGCCGGCGATCACGATCTGCACCGGCATCTCCTTATTGGAGAGGATTCGCTTGATGCGGTCGACATCGCGGAACAGAAGAGTGGCGCGTTTGTAGGTGGCGAAGCGCCGCGCGAAGCCGATGGTCAGCGCGTTGGGATCGAGCGCCTCCTCGGTATGCCGGATTTCGGCCGCGGATGCCTGGCGGCGCAAGGCGGAGGAGCGCTGCCGTTCGCGCACAAAATTCACCAGGCGGCGTTTGCGCCGGCGATGCACCTCTAGTATTTCTTCATCGGGAATCTCCTTGATCTGATCCCAGATGGAAGGATCGGCAAAACGGTCGCGCCAGTCCGGCTGGAGATATTGATCGTAGAGCGCGGCCAGGTCCCCGTTGAGCCAACTGGGCAGGTGCACACCGTTGGTCACCGAACTGACGGGCACTTCCCAAACGGGCAATTGTGGCCAGAGGTCGTGCCACATTTCCTGAGACACCTCGTGATGCAGCTTGCTGACGGCGTTGCGGTGCGCGGAGGTCTTCAGCGCCAGGATAGCCATGGAGAAGCGCTCTTCCCGATTGGCCGGATTGCGGCGGCCCAGGGCCATCAATTGGTCGAAGTCGATGCCAGTATCCGCGCAATAGGCGTTGAAATAGTGATACATCAGGCCGGGATCGAAGAGGTCGATACCGGCCGGCACGGGCGTGTGGGTAGTGAAGATGTTGCTGGCGCGGGTCGCCTGCAGGGCTTCTTCAAAGCTCAAACCGTGTTCGCGCTTTAGCACGCGCACGCGCTCCAGAGCCAGAAATGCCGAGTGCCCTTCGTTCATGTGATAAACGGTGGGTTCGAGGCCCACGGCCTTGAGCGCCCGCAGTCCGCCCACGCCGAGCACGAACTCCTGCCGGATGCGCGTGTCCGTATCTCCGCCATAAAGCGAGTCGGTGATGCTGCGGTCCTGCGGCAATTCATTCTCGGGAATATTAGTATCCAGAAGATATAACTTGACCCGGCCGATTTCCATCTTCCAGACCTGGATCATGACCTTGCCGGTTGGCAGCCGGACAAAGACCTTCACGTTTTCGCCCTGCGCATCCCGCACCGGCAGCGCCGGCAGGGTGTAGAAATCGTTGGTGGGGTAGCGTTCCTGCTGCCAGCCGTCGGGGTTGAGTATCTGGCGGAAGTAGCCTTGCTGATAGAGCAAGCCCACGCCGACCAGGGGCAGGTCGCAGTCGCTGGCCGATTTCAGGTGGTCGCCGGACAGCACACCCAGCCCGCCGGAATAAATGGGGAGGCACTCCGAGAGGCCGTACTCGGCGGAGAAGTAGGCGATCAATTTGTCGTCGGTGCGCGGTTTGGCCTGCACTTGCACGTCGTACCGCTGGCACGCCATATTATAAAGCGCCATGTACCGGGGGTCGGCTGCCGCGCGCTGCAGGATGGTGCGGGAAACGCGGCCCAACATGAGCACGGGATTGTAGTTGCACTCGCGCCAGAGATTCGCATCCAGCCTGCGGAACAGTGCGCGAATCAGCGGTTCCCAGGCCCACAGGATGTTGTACGCCAATTCCTGCATGCGGGAGAGCTGTTCGGGAACAGCGGGACGAACCAGAAATTCATGGACAGGCTGGATACGAAATGGCATCTTTGACGAAGTGCTCTTTCTAAAATAGCGCAATCGGACAGGGCTGGATGCGTTGAGAACGTTGGGAGAGACGGCGCTTATTCGTAGCGCAGCGCTACGACCGGGTCCAGATTGGCGGCGCGTCCCGCCGGCCAGATGCCGAAGAACAGTCCCACGCCCACGGACACCATAATGCCGGCGACGGCGGCCCACAGCGGCACGGCAGTAGGCAGGCTCTTGAAGATCAGCCCGGTGATCAGCGAAACGCACCAACCCAGGAACAAGCCGATCACGCCGCCGATGCCGGTGAGCACCACGGCTTCGGTCAGAAACTGGACGATGATATCCGCCTTGCGCGCGCCGACCGCCTTGCGGATGCCAATTTCGCGCGTGCGCTCGGTGACCGACACCAGCATGATGTTCATCACCCCAATGCCGCCCACCAACAGGCCGATAGAGCTAAGAATGACCATCACTATCGCCACGGTCCCGGTGATGCGATGGAAATCTTCGATCATCTGCTCCGCGGTGGTGAGCGAGAAATTGTCCGGCTTATCGTTGGGCACTTTGCGTTGGATGCGCATTATGGTGCGCACCTCGTCCTCGGCCTTCGCCAGCAGGCCTTCTCGGGCAATCACGATCAGCATGTTCTCGTTGGCGCTGGGATACAGCTTGCGCATGGTGAAGTACGGGATGAGAATGCGATTGTCGTCCTGCCCCGGAAAAGACGCCGCGGGCCGCTCCATGATGCCGATCACTTCGAGCGCATGGCCGTCCAGGTCGATCCACTTGCCCACGGCATCCATGCCTTGGAACCAGGACTTGCCGAGATCTTCGCCGAGCACCGCCACCGGCATGTGATGGCGGTTCTCGGTATCGCTGAAGAAACGACCCTGCAGCATCACGGTTCCACCCGCGGCGTAGGCTTCCTCGGTCCCGCCGATATCCAGTTGGTAGTTATCGTTTCCCTTGTAGCGGGCTTTGTGAACTTGGTTCCAATTCGAAAACAGATAGGGGCTAACATGTTCCACCGACGGGCAGCGTTCCTCGATGGCCAAAGCGTCATCGTGCGTCAGGGGCTTGCGCTTCATCTCTTCGAGCGTGCGCGGGACAAAACCGCTGCCGCGCAGGACCACGATGGTGTTCGGCCCGAAGCTCTTCAGGATCTTGGTGATGGCGCCGTCCAGGCCGGCGATGATGGAGCCCACGCCGATCACCGCCCCGGTGCCGATGATGACTCCCAACACCGTGAGGAAGGAGCGCATCTTGTGCTCGCGCACGGTGGCCAACGCCAAGCCTACTCCTGAAGCTAACGATCCTATAGTCATCGTTCTACTCTCAATGCTTCGATGGGATCCAAACCGGCAGCCCGCCGCGCCGGATAGATGCCAAAGAATAATCCTACCGCTGCCGAAAGCGTCACGCCCACGATGACCGCGGAAATCGGGATATGCATGGGCACTGGAGTGAGTGCCTTCACCAGCAGCGCGACGATCCAGGCGACCATTATGCCGATTAGCCCGCCGGTGGCGGACAGAATAGACGATTCGACCAGAAACTGATTCAGGATGTCGCTGCGCCGCGCGCCCACCGACTTGCGAATGCCGATTTCGCGGGTGCGCTCGGTAACTACCGCCAGCATGATGTTCATGATCACCACGCCGCCGACCACCATGAAGACGGAGACTACCCCGACGGCGGTGGCGGCAATGGCGCCGGTCAACTGGTTCCATACGCTCACGAGCGAATCCGAACTGACCATGCCGAAGGTGTCCTCGTCTTTGGGATGCAGATGCCGGTAAGCGCGCAGCAGTACGCGAATTTCATCTTCCGACTGCTGCAAGACCGTCTGGTCCGCGGCTTTCAAATCGTACGTGATGCCGGTGCGCGCGCCATAGATCTTGAAGTAGGTCTCTGCCGGAATCATGAGAAAGTTATCGCGCGAGTTGCCGAACACGGATCCCTTGGTTTTGGCCACGCCAATGACTTCAAACGGGCGGCCTTCCACCATGATGGATTTGCCGATAGGGTCGGCGCCGGCGAAGAACTGGTCCTTCAGGTCGTTGCCGATCACGGTGACCATGGCGCGCTGCCCGTCTTCCAGGTCGCTGATGAAGCGGCCCTCGGCGGGCTCGATATCCGATAGCACGCCTTCGTTGGCCGTGGCGCCGGTGAGTTGGATGTTGTCGCGGTGTTCCTTTCCGTAATGCACCGAGACGGTGCGGTTCACCGACATGCCGATTTCGTCCAGCAACTTGCTGTGCGAGCGCAAGAACTCGTACTCTTCCTTGGAGAGCTCCGGATTGCGCCGCTGCATTTCGAGGAATTTCTTCGGGTCCCACACGCCCATCATGACCAGCCGCGCCACTTTGAAGCCATCGGCTCCCATGGTGGATACCTGCTGGCTCACGTAGACGTTCATGCCGTCGATGACCGACATAACGGCGATCAGCGTGGTGGTGGCCAGAATGATACCCAGCAGCGTGAGGAAGCTGCGCAGCTTGCTGCCGCGCAACGAGAGCACCGCGCCCGTGACAGCCTCGCCGAATGAAGCGTTGGTTCTCATTCAATATGAAGACGAGGCCTGCGGATGGTTTGTTCCACTGCCTCTGATCTAGTATTATGGCAGCATTGCGGCAGCGGCGCTGCGGCGCCTGGGTCGAGTGGGCACCGCAGCCAGCGGCGTGCCAAAGGGGTGCTTGATCGTTTTGAGAATTTCTCGAGTGGCAGAAACGGCTCCCTGACGGTCGCGGCTCAGTAAACCGTGTGAGTTCAAAGCGACCGTAACTGAGCCGCGACCGTTACTGAGCCGCGACCGTCAGGAAGCGGTTTCCCCACAGCGGTTAAGCACCCGTGCCAAAGCCCGCTCGCCATAGCCGGACCCGGACGCGATACCCTGTAAGATACGTGAAGCGCACTGACGAACTGCAGGCGGAGGACCTTGCCCGGCCAGCCGCGATGCGCGCGGATACGGTCCACTTAGCCGTCATCATACCCGCTTATCGCCCCGAGCAGACATTGCTCGAACTTATCGCCGCGCTGGCGGAGAAATCCATCCCCGCGATAGTTCTGGTGGATGATGGCAGCGGCCCCGATTACCGCGAGATCTTCTGCCGGGCGCAAGAGTTCGAGAAAGTCCGCCTGGTGCGCCATGCCGTCAATCTGGGCAAGGGCGCCGCCCTGAAGACCGGCATCAACTACGCGCTGTGCGCCTTTCCCGAACTGCAGGGAGTGGTCACCGCGGACGCCGATGGACAGCACCACCCTGACGATATCGAGCAGGTCGCCGAAAAACTCGCCGCGGAGCCGGATCTGATGGTTCTGGGCAGCCGCACTTTCAGGGGCGATGTTCCCCTGCGCAGCCGCGTTGGCAACATCGTGACGCGCACGGTGATGGGCGCGCTGGTGGGCCAGCATGTCTCAGATACCCAGACCGGCTTGCGCGGCATCCCCGCCGCGCTGCTGCCCCGGTTGCTGCGGCTGGAGGCCAATGGCTACGACTTCGAGCTGGACATGCTGATTGCCGTGCGGCAGCAAGCCCTGCGCATTACCGAAGTTCCCATTCGCACCATCTATGAACCGGGTAACCGCACCTCGCATTTCAATCCGCTCATCGATTCGATGAAGATTTACTTCGTGCTGCTGCGCTTCAGTTCGGTTTCGCTGATGAGTGCCGCACTCGACATGCTGGTCTTTTACCTGGCCTACCGCCGCCTGGGAAACATAGCCGCGTCGCAAGTCATCGGCAGGATATTAGCGGTGGCGTTCAATTACTCGATGGTACGGCGAGCGGTTTTCTTTTCTAAGTTGCGGCACGCCGCGGTTCTGCCCAAGTATCTCCTGCTGGTGTGCTTTAGCGGCACCGCGTCCTACGCCGGCATCCAACTGCTGAACTCGCGTTTACATATGCAGCCGATGATCGCGAAGGTGTTAGTCGAAACGCTTCTGTTTTTCGCCAATTTCGCGATTCAGCGTGACTTTATCTTTGGCAAGAGCCCGGCGGAACCTCGCCGGCAAGCCCTCCAGCCGCCTTGGATCTACAGGATTTCCCCCTGGATTCCCCGCTCCGTACTGGCGGTCTTCACCGTTGTATCGATAGGTATAGTCTGGCACGGTCTCGGCCCCAAAGGCTTTCGGGAAACGGGTTGGACAATGACCGGCTGGCACCGGTTGCTGCACTATACCTGGCTGTTCGGCTTAGTAAGTTCGGCGATTTTGCTGGCCGTGCCGCGGTTCTATCCTGCCATCGTAGCCATACTCACCCTCGCGGCAACCGCCATCGCCATCGGACCGTGGGCGTTGCTGGCTACCGCGGCGTTTCTAATCTCCGCGTGCGCGTTGGGATCGAAGTTACTGGGCGCCGGCAGCGACACGTCCGCCGAAACCCAGCTTTGCGGCACGTTATTAGGAGTGGCCTGCTACATATTTTTGATGACGTTTCTGGCGCGCCTGCCCTGGAATACTCCGGGAATTTATGGGTTGGTGTTAGCCATTCCGATACTGATCGATATGCGGGGCGTGGGGCGGCGCTTCGCGTCCTGGTGGCGTGAACTGGCGCCTACGCGCACGCGCCCATGGCGGCAGGGAGCCGCCTTCGCGTTGCTGGTGTTCGTGCTGGGCATGCACTTGTTGATTGTTCCCCAACCGGAGTCCAGCGCCGATGGACTGGCCATGCACCTCGCCATCCCCGTCAATATCTCGCTGCATCACACGTTCACCTATCAGCCCAGCCGCATTCTATGGTCGGTGATGCCTATGGGCGCGGACTGGTGTTACACGATGGTCTACCTGCTGGGCGGCGAATATGCCGCGCGGCTGCTGAACTTCGCCATGCTGCTCCTGATCGAGGCACTCCTTTATACGGTCGTGCGCCGGTGGGTTCGGCCTACGGTGGCCTTCCTGATTCTGGCGCTGTTCGCGAGTACTTCGATGGTGCAGTTGGTTACCGGCTCCATGTTCGTAGAGAATTTTTTGGCCGCCATGATCCTGGGGGCCTTGGTGGCGCTCTGGCGCTTTGGCGACACGGGGGAACGACCGTTCCTCTTTGCCGCCTCCGCACTAGCTGGAACGGCGCTGGCGGTGAAACTGGGCGGCCTGGCGTATGTACTGATGATAGCGCCCTTCGCGGTGATCGAGATTCGCCGATATTGGAGACGCTTGGGCGCCCGGCCGGCATTGGCCGCCTGCGTAGCTCTGGTCTTGCTGCTGGGCTCGGCTTTGCCGGCTTATGTGATCGCGTGGCGGATGACCGGCGATCCGCTATTCCCCTTCCTCAACCAAGCGTTTCCGTCGCGCCTTCTGGATCATGCAGCGAATTTCAGTGACCCGCGATTCGTCCAACCGATCACCTGGCACACGCCGTTCGACCTGATCTTTCATACCAACCGCTACTTTGAAGGGCGCCCCGGCTCGCTGGGTTTCCAATGTCTGTTACTGGCACCGCTCGGTTTGATCGCCGTTGCCGCCATCAGGCGGCGGCCCGCGGGAAGCGCAGCGGTGATCTCATTGGCCGGCGCGCTAATTGTTCTTAAGCTCCTTCCCAACGCCCGCTATCTATACCCGTCCCTGCCGTTGCTGCTGATCCCACTGGCGGCGCTTTTAGGTTGGCTGGCGCCGGGCAGTTTAAGACGCGTGTTAATTACCCTGGCGGTACTCTGTGTGTTCCTCAACACTTGCTTCCTGACGGCCTCGAACTACTATCACGGGGATTTCTACGAGCGGTCGCCTTTCTCGCCCGCGATGCGGCAGGCTTATATCCATAGGGCCGCACCCATGCGCGAGATCGGCGCGTATATGAACCGGCAACACCCCGGCGCGCCGGTATTCCTGGCGGATGGCAGCGATCTCGCGGCATTCAACGCGGATGTCTACACTAACGGCTGGCACCAATTTGGCGTGTGGTCGCGCGTACGCCTGGCGCGCAGTCCGGAAGAGTTACACCGCTTGTTCAATCAGTGGAACGTTCATTACATCGCGGCGCCCAAGCCGGGCTTTACGGTCATTATCAATCCGCGGACCTTGCAGGATCTGCTCAGAGACTGCGGCACGCCGGAATATCAGACGCGGGATCTCTATCTGGCGCGGCTCATTGACCAGTGCGGGGTAGGAGTCACGGCGCAGCGCGATCCACTGCTGGTCCCGCCCGGTATATACGACGACTTCGATCCGGCTATCGTGTTCGATGGTCCGTGGCTGCAGGACCGGGTATGGCCTAAGACCTGGTCACATACGGTAACTTATACCAATTTACCCGGTTCCTCAGTCCGTTTTGCGTTCCAGGGGGATTCGCTGACTTATGTTTATACTAAGGCAGGCAACCGCGGCAAGGCGGATGTAACTATAGACGGCGCGCACCAGGCCACACTCGATCTGTATTCCCGCAAACCCCAATGGCAAAGCCGAACCGGCTTTAAGCTGAACGCCGGTCCGCACCTGGCCGTCATTACCGTGCTGCCGGATAAGAACCCCGAATCCTCCGATCGCTTTATAGACTTGGATAGCTTTGAGGTGCAGTAACGTGCCGGCGAACAAGTTGGAAGCCACATTGCCGGAAACGCGCACGGCCGGCCCGGACAAGTGGTATCGCGCGGCCGGGATGGCCGCCGGCGTGGGCTTGTTTGCATGGTTCATCGTTCTGATTCGCACGGGCCTGGATGCCTGGTTTGACGGCGACGATCTGATGAATCTCCACTATTATTGGAGCCGGCCATGGTCCGCATTGCTGAAGGCGAACCTGGAGTTCTGGTCGAGCTATTACCGCCCGGGAGGCGGTTTGTTTTACCGGTTGATCTATGCCGCCTGGGGGTTTCATCCGCTGCCGTTTCGTATTGCGGTGCTGGTATTGCTTTCAGTAAACTTTGCTTTGTTAGCCGTCGTAGTATGGCAGCTTACTAAGTCGCGCTGGGGTGTGCTGATCGCCTTAGTGCTAATTGGTATAAATCCGACGTTTTCGGCGGCTTACTTCGATACTGGAACTATCTACGATATCCTGGCCTATGCCTTCTTTTGGGGCGGGTTCACCCTGTATGTGCACTTACGCCAGACGGGACGTCCGCTCGGCTGGGGCGCGCTGGCGTTGGTGTTTCTGCTGTACGCCGCCGCGCTCGAATCCAAAGAGATCGCGGTGACCTTTCCGGCCGCCGTGGGACTGTACGAACTGATATGGCATCCGCCCGCGAGGTGGGAACCATCCGCATTGGGGCGCTGGATATGGCAAGAGGGCCGGCTTGCGGTGATCGGCGCGATAGCCGCCACGGCTTATTTTCTAGGCAAGAGGTACGGTCCGGATTCGTTGTGGCTGCTCTCCTCCTATCGGCCGCAGTATTCGGCGGCAGCTTACTTCCGGTCGTTGTCCACTTATTTTCGCGAACTGGTATACCAGCCCGTGCACGTCACCTCCGTGGAATTCTCTACGTTGCTGGCAGCCATGGTGACGCTGGCTGCCGTGACGCGCCGCCGCTGCCTGCTCTGGGGATTCGGATTCATAGCCCTGGGGATCCTGCCCCTGGCATTCATCCCCGCGCGCGGCGGCTTCGCCTATATGGTGCCCGCGGTGGGCTGGGCCGTATATGCCGCCGGCTCTCTCGACTGGCTGCTCGAAACCCTGGCGGGCAGGCGCGTGTGGCTGCGCAAAGCGGCACAGGCAGGCTTGTTCATCGCTTTGTTCGTGGTGCTGGCGCCCTGGCAGCACAAATGGATTGGCATGCATGCCCACGCGGCGCTCGACATGCAAGGGCGCGATCGGCATAATATCGATCAGATAAGCGCCTTGATTCCCAGTCCGCGCAAGGGCGCCCATATTCTGCTGCTGACCGACGCGGACGGAATCGACCGGTATGATGTATTTTTCGTGATCCGTCTCTATTACGGCGACCCCACCTTACAGGTGGACCGCATGAGGGTGTTCCGGGATCATCACGAGCAGCCGGTTCTAAAAAACTACGACTACCTTCTGGACTGGAAAGACGGTCGCTTCTTTTTAGTGAACAAATAATTCCGGCCCTCTTGACATTTTTCCCCACCTGGCGCATACTTAGACTGCTTACTGAGCTGTCTATCTATGGCCAAACAGGACGCACTCCAGGGATCCCTTCCGCTGCTGGTTCTCAAGATCCTCGACCGGCGCGGTCCGCTCCACGGCTACGGCATCACCGCGCGGATCGAAGCCATCTCGGACCAGTTGCGGGTCGAGGAGGGCTCCCTCTATCCGGCTCTCCACCGCCTGGAGGAGTCCGGTTGGATTCACGCCCAGTGGACCACCACCGAAAACAATCGCCGCGCCCGTGTGTACAAGCTCACCCCGGCCGGCCGCAAACAACTGGCTGACGAGGAACGCCGCTGGACCTCTATCGCCGCGGCCATCGGCCAAGTCCTCGAACGGGCCTGAATGAAGGATTCCCTATGTCCTGGCTTTCACGCATAGCCAATGCCTTTCGGCTCGGAAGCGCAGCCGCCGGACTCGATGAAGAGCTTCAGTTCCACCTGGACCAGCGCATCGCCGATCTCATCCGCGGCGGCATGCTCCGCCGCGAAGCCGAACTGCAAGCGCGCCGGCAACTCGGCAACCGGCTGAGCCTGCGGGAGTCGAGCTACGAGGTTAAGTCCGCCGCTTGGCTCGATTCCCTGCTGCGGGACTTCCGTTTCGGTCTGCGCATGCTCGCCAAATATCGCATCGCGAGCCTGGCCGCCATCGCCTCGCTGGCCTTGGCTATCGGCGCCTGCGCGGCCGCGTTCACCCTGATCGACGCGCTGGTGTTCCGGCCACTGCCGGTTCCCGCGCCCCACCAACTCATTAGCATCGTCCACGTGTTCCCCGCTTTCTTCAGCCCCGATAACCAGCCGCGCGAATCGGATTCTTTCAGCTACCCACTGTATGGACTTCTCCGGGATACCGCCCGCGAGGACGCCGATCTCTTCGCCATGAGCCTGCATCCCGGCTTTCAGGAGGCGCTGTTCGATGACGCCGGAGGCGCCAGCGAGAATGTCCGCGCCGAATCCATCTCTGGCCGAGGATTTGAAATCCTTGGCGTTAAGCCGACGCTGGGGCGGCTCATCCAACCCGCCGACGATTCGCTTACCGGTGGGCATCCCGTCGCCGTACTCAGCGATGCCTTCTGGAAGCGCCGCTTCGGCGCCAGTCCCGCCGCCATCGGACGCTGGGTGACCATCGGACGCAAGCAATTTCAGATCGTCGGCATCGCCGCCGGCCCTTTCAGCGGCGTACAACCCGGTTACCTTACCGATCTGTGGCTGCCGCTTTCCGCGGCAGCCGATGCGCGGCAACTTGCCGATCCCGATGGCGGCTGCTGCAACGTATGGGGACGGCTGCATGCGGGCGTGGAACCGTCGCGGATGCGCGCGCAACTGCAAGCCGTGATGACGAACTTCCGGCGCGAACGCGTTCGCATCAACCCGCCGCGCAGTCTTCACGGCGAGCAACTGCGGCAGTTCACCGATGCGCCGCTGGGCGTCCGCGATGCGTCCAGCGGCCGCGATTCGCTGTTTCGTTCCCAGTTCCGCCGGCCGCTCCAGATACTTGCATTGATCTGCGCGCTGCTGCTGCTGGTGGCCTGTTCCAACGTGGCGAACCTGATGATCGCCCGCGCTTCGGCGCGTGCCGCCGAAATGGCGCTGCGCATTTCGCTGGGGGCAGCCCGGTCCCGGCTGATCCAGCAGATGCTGATCGAAAGCGCGCAACTCGCCGCGGCGGCCTGTGGGCTGGGGCTTCTGTTCGCCGCGCTCGCGGCGCCGTACATCGTCGCGTACCTGGGCACGACGGAGTTTCCGGCGTGGCTGGATGTGGGCCTGGGCTCCCGGACGCTGCTGTTCGCCATGAGCCTGAGCTTGTTTACGGCATTGCTGTTCGGCGCCGTGCCCGCGCTACGCGCCTCAGCGGTGGCACCCGGCGCGGCTCTTAAGACTGGGGGCTCTCACGGCGCCGGCCGCGAGGGACCCCTGCGCTGGGTTCTGGGCGCCCAGGTGGGCTTCAGTGTGGCGGTGCTGTTTCTTTCCGGCCTCCTGCTGATTTCCTTCCGCAGGCTGATCGCAGTCGATCTGGGCTTCGCGCGCGACAACGTGGTCTTGTTCGATCTGCGGCCGCGCAATCCCGAGACGCATCGACATGATTCCGGCGCCCAACTGCTGGCCGCCATCCGCCATCTGCCCGCGGTCGAATGCGCGAGCCTGTCGCAACAGAGGCCCGTAGGTGGCGCCATGGTCTGGATTATGACGCCTATTATTCGCCTGCCGGGCCGGGCCGCCGAGACTGTGCGCCCGGTGGAGATACCGGTTTCCGAAGGATTCTTCGGCGCCATGCGAATCCGCTGGACCGCCGGCCGCGACTTTGTCCCCGAAGACATTGCACGGAATTCAACGGCGGTGATCGTGAACCAGGCGTTCGTCGATAAGTTTTTGCGCGGCCAAAACCCGATTGGCCAGACATTCGACAAGCTTACCGACGATCCCGACCCGGTCCCGCAACAGATCGTCGGAGTAGTGGCCAACACCCGGTTCAACAACCTGCGGGAGGTGGAAGGGCCATGCATCTATAGTCCGCTGCGCGATGCGGCGGGCGCCACGCTGAACATTCGAACCGTTTCCGGGTCCGCTTCCCTGATCCCATGGCTGCGCAAGGAAATCGAAACCGCTGCGCCGGCGTTGGAGGTCAGAGGGACGATCCTGCTCGCGGACCAGATCGACAACACGCTGATCGGCGAGCGCCTGCTGGCGCTGCTGGCGGGTTTCTTTTCGATAGTCGCGTTGCTGCTGGCGGGTGTGGGACTTTATGGGGTGGTGAACTACGCGGTGATCCGCCGGACCCGTGAGATCGGCATCCGGATCGCGCTCGGCGCGCGCCGCGAGGAGGTGGTACGTTCGGTCGTCTCCGGCGCGGCCATGCCTGTCGTAGCCGGCATTGTCCTGGGACTGGCAGGAGGTCTTGGGCTGGCCCGATACCTCGCCGCACAATTGTTCGGTGTCCGGCCGGCCGATCTCGCGAGCATCGCCGCACCCGTGGTGTGCATCCTCATTGCCGCACTGGCCGCGGTTCTTCCGCCAGCCGTGCGCGCCGCCAGTGCCGACCCGCTCGTCGCGCTGCGGCACGAATGACAGGAGCCAATCCTATTTGTCCACCTTATCCAGCATGGGCGAGCAGCAGGGCGTCTGGACCGGCTTCGGTTCCATCAACTCCGCGCGCGTGCCATTCGGATCGTAAAGATTGAGCTGCCACTTGCCGTCGCGGCCGATCTTGGGCTTCTCGGGAGTCAGTCCGCGTGAGGTCACCAGCCGGTATCCCGCCTGAATGTCCAGCACGCCCAGCGCCAGGTGATGCATCACCCCCAGCGTGCGCGGACTGGGGTTGTGCACGTTCAGCATATACTCGAGCCAGTCCGTGCCATCGGGTACGCGCATATCGATCCAATCGGTGCGGTCATCCTGCATGCCGCCGTGCCAAAACTCCTGGAACCCGAGGACGTCTTTATAGAAGCGGTCGGCGGCCGCACGATCCGTAACGGTGACGCCTACGTGGATGATGTGCGTGGAGACGCGCGTGTCCGGCAGAAACTTGCCGAAATTCTTCGTGTGCAGCGAACCGGGGCGGTATTCGACGAACTCCACGTTATGGCCGTCCGGATCTTTCAGCATCATATTCAGGTTGCCATCCCGGCCAGTATGCACCGTATCCGGCACCGCGACGCCCTTGCCAGCCAGATAATCGCGCAGTTGCTGGATGTTGGTAGTCTCGAAGGCGATGTGTGAAAGGCGGTCTTCGGTATCGCTCTTCAACTCAGGAAAGACCTCGATGTACTGATGGTCGTTGACCTTGAAATACGTCAACATTAAACCGCCGCCGGATACATTATCGAGGCTGAAGGGCTCCTGAAAGCCGAGTATGTGGCCGTAGAATAGGCGTGCGGCGGCCATGTCGTTAGTCTTGAGTCCGATGTGCGCGACTCCCACGATTTTTGGACGCTCTTGCGCTGAAACCGCCAGGGCCGTTAGCACGAATAATGGGACGAGATAACGCATAAAACCAGCATTATCATCTTTCACGCTATGAGTGCTGAACAGGGTCGACCACGCCGGCTGCGGGGTCGCGGAGGTAAAGTGGGACAGTGCCGAGTTGCCCCGTGCGTGCCGGCTATGGCCCAAAGAGGGCCTCTCCGCGAGTTTGGCTGAGGTGTCTGCCGCTGGTATGCTGTTTGTTTTCGAACGCGCGCGCGCAGTTCGTGATCGACTCCTGGACCACCGAGAACGGCCTGCCGCAGAACTCCGTTCTCTCGATCCAGCAGACGCCCGACGGGTACCTGTGGCTCACCACTTTCGATGGCATGGTGCGCTTCGATGGCGTGCACTTCACCGTTTTCAACAAAGCCAATTCGCCCGGGCTGACCTCGAACCGTTTTGTCCGGTTGCTGGCCGAGAAAGATGGTGCGCTGTGGGCGTGCACTGAAACCGACGGTCTGGTGCGCTACCTGAGCGGGCGCTTTCAGACCTTCACGGTCGCGGATGGGCTGCCTTCCAATTCCCTGGACCGCCTGCTAAAGGACATCGACGGCTCTCTGCTAATTGAGACTTACACCACCACGGCGCACCTGCGCGCGGGCCGAATCACTTCCGACCCGTCATCCAACGTTCTGGAGCGGAGAGTATACATCTCACCTGGCGGCGCGCGATGGGAGGTGAACGCCCAGGAGGTCCGCATGACGAAAGCGGGGCGCGAAGCGCACTTCGCGTTGCCTACCGCGCGCATGCAGAAGCGCGGCTACGATTTCCACGACGTGGAAATGCTGGAGACCGGCGACGGGACCCTGTGGATCGCCACGCGGGGAGGGCTTTACGGCCTGCATAGGGGTACTTATACCGCTTACACGACCAAGGACGGCCTGCCCCCAAGCTTTGTCAGAGCCATGACCAGCGATCGCGAGGGAGGCTTGTGGCTGGCCACCGATCACGATGGCGTGTGCCGCTTTGCGAGCCAGCGCTTCAACTGTTATACAACAGCCGACGGATTATCGAGTAACCACGCCATGGCCGTTTTTCGGGACCGGGAAGGAAGCGTTTGGGTGGGCACCAGCGACCGCGGCTTGAATCGGCTGACCCGCCGGGTGGTGACGGCGCTCTCTTCGGCGGCCGGTCTGCCGGACAAGAATGTCTATCCAATTCTGGAGGACCGCGCCGGAGACGTGTGGGTGGGCGCGGGCCTGGGGCTGGCACGCATGCGCGCGGGCCATGTCATTCAGTTCTTCGGATCTCGCACGGCGTTGATTCACGAGAGTGTGCAGGCTCTGTACGAGGATCGCGCGGGACGTCTGTGGATCGGCAGCGAAGGCGGCGTCGAATATTATCAGCACGGAAGCTTTACAGACTTCACGGCCAAACTGGGCCTACGGTCCAGCTACGGCTGCCGGTTTATTTACGAAGACGCAGCCGGCGCGCTGTGGTTTGGCACCACGGCCGGCGTGGTGCGGTACCAGCACGGCAAGCCGCGCCACTATGGCAAGGACGAAGGATTGCCGGGCGACGACGCAAAAGTGGTACACGAGACTCGCGACGGTACGCTTTGGGTGGGCGCAACCGGAGGGCTGGCGCGCTTCGATGGCGATCGCTTCGTCGGCTACACGGAGCGTGACGGTCTGGCCAGCAATCATGTGCGCGCCCTATACGAAGACGCGCAGGGCACTCTCTGGATCGGCACCTACGATGGCGGGCTCTCGCGCCTGCGCGGCGGCAAGTTCATCAATTACACGACGGCGCAGGGCCTCTTCAGCAATGGGGTCTTCAAGATTTTGGAAGACGCCCACGGCAACTTCTGGATGAGCAGCAATCAAGGTATTCACCGCGTCAGCCGCCAGCAGTTGGAAGATGTGGCCGCCGGCAAAATCGCCCGCGTCCATTTCACCGCCTTCGGTAAGTCCGACGGAATGCTCAACGCGGAGTGCAACGGCGGTCGTGAGCAAGCCGGCATGAAGACCAGGGACGGGCGGCTCTGGTTCCCCACGCAGGACGGCATCGCCGTGATCGATCCCGAGGCCGTGCCCTACAACCCGCTGCCTCCGCCCGTCGTAATCGAGTCGGCTGAGGTGCAAGGGCGCCCCGTACCCTTCACTGCCGGTTTGCGGCTGAAGCCAAATGCCGGCAGCCTCGGCATCCGATATACGGGGCTCAGCCTGGTTAAGCCCGAACAGGTACGTTTCCACTACCGCCTGGAAGAACTGGACACGCAATGGGTAGAAGCCGGAACGCAGCGTTTCGCCTTCTACCCATACCTGCCGCCGGGGCATTATGTCTTCCGGGTGATCGCGGCCAATAGCGATCTGGTATGGAGCCAGGAGGGCGCCGCGCTGGCGATCGAGGTCCTGCCGCCGTTCTACTTGACCTGGTGGTTCCTCAGCCTGGCGTCCCTGGCGGCGGTGGCTGCGGCGTACTTGGCGTGGAGACGCCGCGTTGCGCACCTGGAGCAGGCCCACGCCACGCAACTGGCCTTCTCGCGCCAGTTGATCGAATCGCAGGAGGCCGAACGCAAACGCATGGCCGCCGAGCTGCACGACAGCCTGGGCCAGCATCTTCTGGTGATCAAGAATCGCGCAGCCATGGGCGTGCGGGCGGCGAGTGATCGCACGCAAGCCTTTGATCACGCCAGGGAGCAGTTTGACGAGATCACCGCGTCAGCCTCGCAAGCCATCGATGAGGTGCGGCAAATAGCCTACAATCTGCGGCCCTTGAATCTGGAGCGGCTGGGCGCGACGTCGGTGATCGAGGAGCTGATCGAAAAAATTTCCAGCGTGTCCGGTATTCAGTTTTCGGCCGATATTACCCCGCTCGAGGGCTCCCTGACTCCGGATGGAGCCATCCATCTCTACCGCATCGTCCAGGAGAGCGTCAATAACATTGTCAAGCACGGACAGGCCTCCAAGGCGAACGTGGAAATCTGGCGGGAGGGGGGCGACATCCACGTGACGATCTCCGACAACGGCCGCGGTTTCAATCCGGAAGCGCCGGCACGCCGCGGCCTTGGTTTGACCAGCATCGCCGAGCGCGTGCGAATGCTGGGCGGGACGCACACACTCGTCTCGGCGCCGGGACGAGGGACGACGCTCACAATCCACATTCCGGCAAGAGATCTCGCAAAGGGGGCGGCCAATGGGAGCTGAGATAGAAGTGCTGATCGCGGAAGATCATCCCATCTTCCGCAAGGGCCTGAGGCAGATCGTGGAGGGCGAGGCCGGGCTGAAGGTGATCGCCGAGGCAGAGGACGGAATACAAGCTTTGGAACTGATCAGAACCTGCCGCCCGCAGGTGGCCGTGCTGGATGTGGATATGCCGGGCAAGGACGGGCTCGCGGTCGCCCAGGAGGTGAGGTTGTTGCGGCTAGATGTGGCGTTGATCCTGCTCACGATGCACAAGAACGAACGGTTCTTCAACGCGGCGATGGATTGCGGGGTGAAGGGCTACGTGCTGAAGGACTGCGCCAGCGCCGAAATTGTGGAAGGCATCCGCGCGGTTGCGGCGGGCCGCGCGTATGTTACTCCGCTGCTGACCGATTATCTGCTCAATCGCCGGCGCGCCGCCCAGTTGGCCGGGGAGGGAACGCCGCTGGCGGCGCTGACGGCGGCGGAGCGGAGCGTGTTGCGGTTGGTGGCTGAGTATAAGACCAGCAAGGAAATCGCGGAGGAACTGTTCATCAGCGTGCGCACCGTGGATCGCCACCGCGCCAACATCGCCACCAAGTTGAATCTTTCCGGCGCTCACGCGGTATTGCAGTTTGCGTTGGAACATAAAGCCGCACTCTAGAAAGGAGTGGCGCACGCTCGCTGTCGGTAGCGTGCGCCACAAGGTACCGATGCGCTGGGTTACTTGACCGTAAAGGTCGCGGTGGTGCTGTTGGTCAGCGATCCGGAGACACCGGTGAAGGTCATGGTGTAAGTGCCGGATTTGGTGCTCGCGGGGAACAGGATTCCGGACACGGCGTACGCCGTCCCGTCCACTTTCACGGTTTGCGGCAGATCCGCGCAGACGGCTCCCGTGGGTCCACCCGAGCAGGTCAGTTTCACGCTGCCGTTGAACTTATTCACTGATTGCAGTTCGAGTATGAACCCCGCCAGCACGCCCCGGGCGATCGTTTCCGATCCGGGAATCGGCGTGATGGTGAAGTTAGTGGCGGGCGCCGTGACCGTGAAGGCCTGCTGGATCGAGGTCGCCGCATACGTCGCATTGCCGGCCTGCGAAGCGGTGATGGTGCAATTGCCGGCGCCGGTCATGGTGGCCGTCGTGCCCGACACCGTGCAGATGCCAGTTTCAGTGGACGTGGACGCGAAGGCGACCGTACCGCCGGGGGCCGTGGCGCTGAGGGCGACTTGTGCGCCCACCACCTGCGCGCCAATCGTAGTCCAAGTGATGGTCTGCGTCTGTTTATTCACAGTAAAGGTCTGTGAGATTGAGGTCGCCGCATAGGTCCCACTGCCCGCCTGCGAAGCGGTGATGGTGCAGTTGCCGGCGCCGGTCATGGTGGCCGTGGTGCCCGATACTGTGCAGATGCCGTTCGTCCCGGCGAAGGTGACTGTCCCGCCGGGAGCCGTGGCGCTGAGCGCGACCTGCGCGCCGACCAGTTGAGGGCTGATCGTGGCCCAGGTGATGGTCTGGTTTTGGTGGTTCACAGTGAAGATCTGCGAGATCGAGGCCGCCCCGTACGTTGCATTGCCCGCCTGCGAAGCGGTGATAGTGCAGTTGCCGCCACCCGTCATGGTAGCCGTCGTGCCCGAGATTGTGCAGATGCCGCTGTCAGCGGCCGTCCCCGCGAAGGTGACCGTCCCGCCGGGAGCCGTGGCGCTGAGCGCGACCTGCGCTCCCACCACCTGCGTGCCAATGGTTGCCCAAGTGATGGTTTGCGTTTGCGTACTGACTGAGAAGCTCTGCGACACCGATTGGGCCGGCGCCCAATTGAGGTTGTCGCCCGGTTGCGAAGCGACGATGGTGCAGCTTCCCGCGCCGGTCATGGTGGCCGTGGTGCCCGAAACCGTGCACATGCCGGTGTCAGCCGGGGTCGCGGCGAAGGTAACCGACAAATTGGATGTGGCGGTGGCGCTGAGCGCGATCTGCGCTCCCACTGCCTGCGAGTTAATCGCGGGGAAGGTGATGGTCTGGGATTGCAAAACCGTCAGCGTGCCAAATGCGGAATTGCCGTTTACGCCCGTGGTGGTCGAGCTCAGAATGGCCTCGGTGGTGTACGGTCCCGGCGTCTGCGTGATGGTGTAGCTGGTGGTATAGGTGCCGGCGCCAGTGACCGGTATTGAGGAGCCGACACTGGCGGTCCCAACCCTGAACTGCACGTTGCCCGTGAAAGCCTGGCCGGCGGGGCCAATGGTGGCGCTCAGTGTGACCGAGGCGCCCGTTCCGCCCGCTACGGGCGCGATCGTGATACTGGGGACAAACAGGAAGTTAGCCGTCACTGTTAGCGGACCGGTCATGGGTACCGTGGTCGGGTTAAAGTTCGACTGGGCCACTGCACCAGTCCAGCTGACGAACTGATAGCTGGTATTGGCCGTGGCCGTGACCGTTGGGCTGGAGTTTGCGTCATAGAACGCACCGCCGCCGGTTACGGTTCCCGCACCGGCGGGGCTGACCACGGTAGTGAGCTCATATTGCGTGGTGAAGTTGGCTGTATAGGTGTTAGCTCCGGGAAGCGCGCTGATGACGCGCGACGCAGTAGCGGTCCCATCCGACCATCCGCTGAACACATACTGCGTGCCAGTGGACCCATTCTGCGTTGTGTTGAAGGCTACCGTGCACGAAGATCCCGGCATCCAGGCAAGCGTCTGGGGGCTGTTGTAGCTACCCGGTGCGCAGCCCGCGCCCGTCACCGTGAAGGCCATGTTGGAAGGCGTTGAGCCAATGGTCACCGGGGCGTTCGTGGTGAGCGCCAGGCTGTAGGTGCCCCCGGCAGCGACGGAGATCACGCCGGTTAAGTTGGCTGGCACATTCGCTTGGCCGGAAAGGTCATAACCCCAAGCCACCACCGTACCGTTGCTCTCGAGCGCCAGACTGTGGGAGTTCTCGGTGGAGATAGCGATCACGTTGGTCAGCCCCGCCGGAACGTTCGATTCCCCAACAAGATCGGATCCCCAAGCAACCACCGTGCCATCGCTCTTCAATGCGACCGTGTTTGTTTGGCCGGCCGCTATGGCGACCACGCCCGTCAGACCCGCCGGCACCGTACCTCGACCGTTGCTGTTGCTTCCCCATTGAACCACTGTGCCGTCGCTCTTCAACGCATAACCCGTTGAGGTCCCGCCCGTGATGGCGACCACAGCCGTCAGGCCAGCAGGCACGCTCGTTTCCCCGGTGTTTGATCCCCAGGCCACCACCGTGCCGTCGCTTAGCAGCGCCAGGCTGTTGTAGTAACCGGCGGCAATGGCCTTCACGCCGGTGAGACCGGCCGGCACAGTTCCTTGGCCGGTCGTTGTAGAGCCCCATTGCACCACCGTGCCGTTACTCTGCAGCGCCAGACTATGGGCGTACCCCGCGGCGATGGCAACCACGCCGCTCAGGCCGGCCGGCGGTGCCCCTTGACCTAGCGAGGTGTCTCCCCATTGGACCACCGTGCCGTTGGTTTCGAGCCCCAGAACGTGGGAGTACCCGGCGGCCAAAGACTTGTAAGAGCCTGGGGAAATCGTCAATTGACCCAGAGAGTTATCTCCCCATCCGGTGGGTGTGGTCTGGCCTTGCAGCGCCAGGCTGTAGCTGATTCCGGCAGTGATGGAGACTACGCCGGTCAGCCCCGCCGGTATGGCGGTTTCACCGGAGCTGTTATCCCCCCAAACAACTACTGTTCCATTGCTCGTAAGCGCCACGCTGTGCGATTGCCCGGCGGCGATGGCGATGACGCCAGTCAGCCCAGCCGGTATCGTGGTTTGACCGGAACCGTTACTTCCCCAGCCAATCACCTGTCCATTACTCTCGAGCGCCAGGCTATATCCGCTTCCGGCGGCAAGGGCCACGACACCCGTCAGCCCCGCCGGTATGGTGGTTTCACCGAAGACGTCAGATCCCCAGCCAACCACAGTTCCATCGTTCTTCAGCGCCAGGCTGTGATATTCGCCGGCGGCCACCGCGATAACACCTGTGAGACCGGCGGGCGGGGTCGCCTGTCCATAATTGACGGACCCCGTACCTCCCCAGGCCACTACAGTACCGCTGCTCTGCAGCGCCAGGGTGTGCCAGGCCCCGACGGAGAGGGCGGTCACGCCGGACAAGCCGGCGGGCACGTCTGTTTGGCCGGCGCTGTCGTCGCCCCACGCGATCACGGTGCCACCGTTCTGTAGCGCAGCGGCGTGCGCGGTGCCTGCCCCAGCCGCAACAACGCCGTTTAGTCCCGGCGGCGGCGTGAGGTTTGTGCTGACTTGCCCCCAGGCGGCCAAGGTGCCGTCGCTCTTCACCCCCACAGCGAAGTATGCCCCGGCGGAGACGGCCTTGTAGGCGCCCGGCGGCGCAGTCGCTTGACCAAAATTGTTATACCCCCACCCCACTACGGTTTGAGCCGGCGCCAGCGCCGCCCCGATAAAAAGACCGGCGGCCATTGCCGTCAGCCGGTGTGTCTGTGTTCTCGTCATTGCAATTTATCCTCTCCGCATCGCTCTGGATCCGTGTGCGCCGCGTCTTCGGCCGAGGGTTCGAGGAACCGGCGCACATCCATCAGGTTTTCTTTGAGGACTACGGCCCCGGCGCCTGCTCTGGCGGCGATGTCCCGCAGTCTCGGATCGTCATCCTGGGTAAGTAGCAGCACCCGCGCGTGCGGATGGATTGCCGTGATCTGGCGTGTGGCGGCCAGCGCGTCCATTCCGGCAAGATTGAGGTCGATCAGGACCCAGTCGGGTTGCACGTCAGCGCACACCGACAGGACCTGTGCTCCGTCGTGACACTCGCTGACCGCGACGGGTAACCCCTCGGTCAAAGCACGTACCAGGCGGCACATCGCTTCGTTCTCCTCCACGATCAGCAGCTTCACAATGCGATTCTGCGGCTTCAGGGAGGCGGAGCGCGTCGGTAGAACTATGCAATTAGGGATGGGTAGGGATGCGTATTTTTAATGGGTAGAACTACCCATACGCTTGTGGCGCACGCTTCAGCGTGCAGCGGCGAACTTCAGTTCGCCGTGACTTTTGGCCGGTGGTTCAGATTACACGGCGCATTCGCCGCGGCCAAGTTGCAGCGAGAAGGCGGAGTCGTCGCCCCAGTCCTGATAGATCTCGGGGTACAG
Organism: Bryobacterales bacterium; assembly: GCA_963756605.1. GTDB lineage: Bacteria > Acidobacteriota > Terriglobia > Bryobacterales > Bryobacteraceae > Bog-159. Next base: position 46,800 of record CAVWOT010000017.1, read on the forward strand.
CTCGGCGGGCTTGGCGAGGTCGTCGGTGAGGGCGCGGAAAGTCTCCACCTTGTGCCGCATTACGTACTGGCGAAAGGTCTCGCCAAGGCCGCGCTCTGCCAGGTAGTGATCGAGCACGCGTGAAACCGCTTCGGGCGCCAGGCGGGCAGGCACACTCTGCACGGCCAGCCCGAAGCGCATGATGCCTTCCTGGTCGAAACCGCCGCCCAGCAGCATCTGGTAATAGGGAACCTCTTTGCCGTCGATTTTGCGGGCGTTGCCGTAGAAGCCGAAATCGGCGGTCCAGTGATGGCCGCAGGAGTTGGGGCAACCGCTCACCTTGATGGACAGATGGCGCGCCAGCGGATCGTCGTAACGGCGCACAACTTCCTGCAGAGCGGCGCCGAGATTCATGGATTTGGTGAGCGCCAGATTGCAGGAATAAGCGCCGGGGCAAGTGGTGACGTCGGCAATCTCGCGCGCGCCGGCCTCGCCGAGACCCAGCCGGCGCAGTTCCGCATGCAGACCGCGCAACCTGCCAAGCGGGATGAATCCAAGCAGGATGTTCTGGTCGATGCCGAGGCGCAGCAGGCCATCGCCGACATCCGCCGCCAGACGCGCCAGGCCGCGCATCTGGGCGCTGGTCAGATTGCCTTGATCCACGCGCGCGATGGCGGTGGCGTAGCCGGCCTGTTTCTGCTGGATGACGTTGGTTTCAAGCCACCGGTCGTAAAGCGGATCGCCCGTACCATTGCTGTGGATGACGGGCAGCAGCGCGCCTGTTCCCAGCGGCTGTGGATGGGATTGATATCCGCCGAAGCCTTCCGGCACGAGTTCGGGCCATGCGATACCTCCGTTTTCGAGGATATCGTCGTATGCGCGCTCGATCTGCTCACGAAGCCATTCAATACCGCGTTCGCGCAGCACGAACTTCATGCGGGCCTTGTTGCGGTTCTGGCGGTTGCCGTACTGATTGAATACACGCACGACAGCTTCGCAGCGGTTCATCAGGCGCTCTTCGGGCAGGAATTCGTCGAGCAGTTGGGCTTCGGTGGGCAGGGGCCCGAGGCCGCCGCCGATCACTACGCGGAAGCCGCGCCGGCCATCGCGCACAACGGCGCGCAGGCCGATATCGTTGATGGCGCCCGCGATGCAATCGTGGCTACCGCAACCGTCGAACGCAATTTTGAACTTGCGCGGCAGGTTGCCGGTGAGATCCTTGCGCAGGAAAGCGTAGGCGATTTTTTGGGCATAGGGGCGTACGTCGAAGACTTCGTCGTAGGCCAGACCGGCCAATGGGCAGGTGGTGACATTGCGCACGGTGTTGTAGCAGGCTTCGCGATTGGTGAGGCCCACATCGGCCAGCCAGTGCATGACATCCGCAGTCTGGGCCAACGGCACGAAGTGATACTGCATGTTTTGCCGGGTGGTGATATGGCCCTTGCCGCCGGCGAAGGTTTCCGAGACACGCGCCAGTTGCTCCATTTGAGGTGCGGTGAGAAGTCCGCTGGGAACCTTGCAGCGCACCATCTGGACGCCGGGCTGGCGCTGGCCATAGATGCCGTGTTTGAGGCGAAACGGACGGAAATCGTCCTCCGGAATCTCGCCGGCCAGGAAAGCGTGGGCTTTACGACGGAAGGTTTCGATTTCTTCACGGATGAGGCGATCGTGCTCGAGTTCAAATTCCTCTCGAACGCTGAATGTGTCTTCGATTAGGGCGGCCATAGAGAATCTCCCTATTTCCTATAGAGATTAGCATGAACGCGGGAAAGATTCAAGTCCGGGAAAAAATCCGCCCTCCAAAATAAGCCTCAGTTGCGCAATGTCAGACCGTCTAACACGTAGTTCTCAATAGCGGCATCCATCGTCACAAACACCAGTTCTTCCTCGATGGCCTGTGCCATAAGCAGATGGCGAATGGGTCTTTGTGCAGCACCGGAATAGTGCCGACGTGACTGATGTGATCCCTCCGCAATGGCAGTTCCGTCGCCTGGAGATCGCCCATTGCGCCGATTAGAAATTCGAAGGTGAACGGGAAACTATCCGGGTCTTTGCGATGCTTCAAGGCGACCCATAACCAGATGACGATGTGGGGTCAAGCAGGACCCGCATCTTTACCACCTGCCCTCGATGAATGCGTCAGCCTCGTCGTCAGGCATAGCGAAAAGTAGCGATTCCTTCACCGGCTTGACCTTGCCCCGCAGCGTTCCAAATCTGGGTTTCGGTTTGATCGCCGCCACCACCTGGAGTTGGAACCACTGGCCACTCCGGGCCTGATCCGGCTTGCTTGAGGAGTTTCGAGAGGTTGGTCTTTGCGAAATGAACGTCGCATTCCATACGCTTATCATTTTAGCTAATCGACTAGTCAAAGCCAGGTTCTCGTGTTTCCCAAACCAAAATAGGATCAGGTGGATTCTTCGAAATCGGCCTCGGGGGTGGGCAGCACGTCCTGGTTGCCGGCGATCCAGACGTACAGGGTGGGCAGCAGGAAGATGTTCATCAGCATCGCGACCATCAGGCCGCCCACGATGACGATGGCGAAGGGGCGCTGCGAATCGGAACCGATGGCGCGCGACATGGCCGCCGGCAGCAATCCCAGGGTGGCCACCAGGGTGGTCATCATGATCGGCCGGAGCCTCAGCACGGCGCCTTCGACGGCGGCATCCATCACCGAATGGCCGCGGGCGCGGAGCTGGTTGATGTATTCGAGCATGATCACGCCGGTCTGGACGCAAACCCCGAAGAGCGCTAGAAAGCCGACGCCGGACGAAACGCTGAAATGCGTCCCGGTAATGAGCAGGGCCAACAGTCCTCCGAGCGGCGCCATGGCCATATTGGCGAGCATCAAGGTGGCCCACTTGAAGGAGTGGAACATCGTATACAGAATGATGTAAATCACCAGGATGGTGATGGGCAAAACGATCATCAGGCGCTTCTGGGAGCGCTGTTGGCTGGCATACTCGCCGGCCCAACTGATGGTGTAGCCTTCCGGCAGCTTCACCTGCCGGTCCACATCCCGGATGGCCTCCTGCACGGTGCTGCCGAGGTCGCGGCCGCGCACGCTGTACTTGATCGCCACGTAGCGGGAATTGGCTTCGCGGTAGATTTCCGAGGCGCCGTCTTTGACCTCCACCCGGCAGAGTTGAGCCAGCGAAACGCGCTCGCCAGTGGGCGCGAGCAAACGAATGTTTTCGATGGCTTCCTTGGTGTCGCGATAGGGCGCCGTGTACCTGGGCACCAGGTCGAAGCGCATCTCGCCCTGCAAGACCTGACTTACCGCGTTGCCACCCACCGCGGTCTGGATGGCATCCTGCACGTCGGAGACATTCAGACCATACCGGGCGGCGGCGTCGCGGTCCACTACGAAATTGAGATTGGGCTGGCCGATCACGCGAAACAGGCCCAAATCCTCAACCCCTTTGATGTTCCGCATCACGTTGACGATCTGGTCGCCGGTTTGTTCCAACTGCTCCAGGTCGCGGCCATAAATTTTGATGGCCAGTTCGCCTTTTACACCGCTGACGGCTTCTTCCATATTGTCCGCGATGGGCTGCGAGAAATTCCAGAGAACGCCGGGAAGCTTTTCGAGTTCGTGATCCATGGCGGCGATCAGCTCGACCTTGTTCTCCCGGAACACCGGCCGCCATTGATCCTTGGGCTTCAGATCGACGAAATACTCGGTATTGAAGAACCCCGTGGTATCGGTGCCATCGTCGGGGCGGCCGACCTGCGAAACCACCTGCGTGACCTCCGGAAAGGAAGACAGGATGATGCGGGCCTGGGTCATCAACCGATTGCCCTCGTCCGGACCGGTGCTGGGCGCCAGTGTGCCGCGCGCCCAGATGGCGCCTTCATCCAGGTGCGGCAGGAATTCGGATCCGATGATGCCGCTACTGGCCAGCCAGCCGGCCACCGCCATGCAGCTCAAAGCTACACCAACCGTGACCCAACGCGCGCGAATGGCCAGCCGCAGCGTGGCGCGATAGCGCCCGATCAACCACGCCAGCGCCGGATTACGCCACTCCCGCGTGTTCTGGCCGAAAGCCAGGCTGGATAGAACCGGGGCCAGAATCATGGAGAAGATCAGCGCACCCAGCAGCGCAAAAGCCACCGTCCAGGCCATCGGCTTAAACAAGCGCCCTTCGACGCTCTGCAGCGTAAAGATGGGCAGATAAGCGGTGATGATAATCCCGATGGCGTAAAACACGGGCCGCTGCACTTCGTGGGCAGCTTCGCGAATGCGTTCCACCACTGGCCGGGGCGTGTCGCCGGGGTGTCCCAGATGGCGGACGATGTTCTCCACCATAACCACCGCGCCATCCACCACCATGCCGAAATCCAGCGCGCCGAGCGAGAGCAGGTTGGCGGGAATGTGCCGCAGGTCCAGACAGATGGACGCGAACAACAGGGAGAACGGAATGGTGATGGCCACGATCAGGGCGCCGCGCGCGTTGCCCAGAAACATGAACAGGATGATAGCCACCAGGATGATGCCCTCGGTCAGGTTGTGCAGAACCGTATGCGTGGTGAAGTGGACCAGGTCGCTGCGATCGAGGAAGGGTACGACTCTCACGCCCTTGGGAAGGATATGCTCGTTCAGTTCCCGCACCTTATCGTGGATGGCGTCCAGCGTGGCGTCGGATTCGGCGCCCTTGCGCAGCAGCACGATGCCTTCGATCACATCGTCGTCGTCGACAATCTTGCCATCCTGGCGGTGAATGGCTTTACCGATCCGGCCCAGGCGGATCTTAGGCCCCTGCATCACCGTCGCAATGTCGCGAATGTGAATGGGAGTGCCGTTTTGCGTCTTGACGACGGTCTTTCCGATTCCCTGCACATCATCGAACAGTCCGACCGAGCGGACGTTAATCTGTTGTAGTCCCTGCTGAATGAAGCTGCCTCCGGCGTTTACGTTGTTGTTGGTGAGCTGCTGCTCCACATCGCCGATGCTGAGACCGTATTCCACCAGCTTGTTGGGGTCGATCGCGACCTGATATTCCTTGGTGATGCCGCCGAAGCTCGAAACATCCACCACGTTCGGCACTGATTTAAACTGCTTTTCCAGAACCCAGTCTTCCAGCGCCTTCAGCTCCATCAGGTCATACTCGGGATTCGTGCTGGTCAGCGAATACCAGAAAATCTGGCCGACGGGACTGTAATCGGTCCCGAGCTGCGGCTGCAAATTATCCGGCAGGGTGACTTCAGACAAGCGTTCCAGCGCCTTTTGCCGGTTCCAATCGTTGTCGGAAGCGTCGTCGAAGATCAGCATCACGCTGGAGAGACCGAACAGCGATGTGGACCGCAGGTGCTCCAGGTGCGGCAGCCCGTTCATCGCGATTTCAATCGGGATGGTGACCTGCTGCTCCACTTCTTCCGCGGCGCGGCCCGGCCATTGCGTGATGACCTGCACATAATTATTCGCCACATCCGGGTAAGCTTCGATGGGGAGATTTTTAAACGAGATGACTCCCCAAGCAAACAGGAGTATGGCGAGCGCGACTACCAAAAGGCGATTATTGAGCGAAAAATCAACGAGGCGCCGGATCATCCGAATACCGCACTACTTGAACCTGACCACCGCGGCCGACGCGGTATGCGAGCGCGCGTTCTTCACGGCACCCATGAACCGGTGGGCCAGCTCCAGAATCCATTCCTGTTTGCGGAGGCGTATCGCCTCGTAGGTGATCAGCTCTTTGCCGACGCCGACGGCGCTGGCGCCCGCGGAAATATAGTGGCCGGCCGTATGCTGCTGTACGCCCCCACCCGCGATCAGCCGGATCTGGGGCAAGGCTATTTTGAGTGCCCGGATATAGCTGTCTCCGCCCAACGACGCACAGGGAAATACTTTCACGAAATCGGCGCCGGCCTTCCAGGCGTTGATGATTTCGGTGGGTGTGAGAGCGCCCGGCAGCACCAGCACGTCCTCTTCAACCGCCAGTCCCACCACCGCGATATCCATGCCGGTGCTGGTGATGAAGCGCGCGCCGGCTTCAATCGCACGCCGCGCCGTATCCGCGTCCAGCACCGTTCCGGCGCCCACCACCATGTCGGGAAAGTCCCGCACCAGGTCCGAGATCAGGCCCAGCGCCCCGGGTACGGTCAGCGGTATTTCCGCGATGGGCAGGCCGGCACGAAACACCGACTCCGCGGCAAAGCGTGCATCTTCAATGGAGGAGAGGCGGATGGCGGGAATGATCCCAAGCTCTTCAATTCGCGCGCGAACGTCGGCTTTGGTCATCACCGTTCCACTGTATTACTGTTCCGCCGTGGCTTGCAAAACGAGCGCATTCGATACTACCTTCTGGCCGGGTTCGAGACCGGTGACGATCTCCTGCAGGTTACCGGGCAGCATTTTCCCTCCGGTCACTTCCAGGCGCCGGAACTGCGAGCCCTGCGCGGGAGCATATACCCAGTCGCGATCGTGTAAATGCAACACCGCCGGCGCGGGCACTGTGGCATGCGTCTCTTTCTTCAAGCCGTGAAACGTCGCGGTGACAAACATGCCCAAGCGCATCTCGCCCGGATTCGCCATTTCCAGGCGCACCTTGGCCGTACGGAGGTTGGCATCGAGAACCGGGCTGATGTTCCCGATATGCCCTTTAAGGACGCGGTTGGGATAAGCGTTCAGCCGCACGTCCGCGAACTCGTCGAGGTGAACTTGCCGCAGGTCATTTTCATACACGTCGCACATGATCCAGATATGTGAGAGATCCGAGATGGTGAATGGATTGGGAGACGATAATCCCTGCACGCCGGCGGCGGTGGTTACCTGTTGGTCGGTAATCACGCCGCTAACCGGAGCGTGTACCTCCACGATGGCCGAGGGGTGATCCGGATCGGCGCCCAGCACGCGCAGGTGATCGAGGGTGGTCTTCACGGTGACTTGCGCCTTAGTCTCGGTATCCTGGGCGACTTCCAGATCCTTTTGCGCGATGGCTCCTTTATCGAAGAGAAGCTTGGAGCGGTCGAGTTGGGCGTGTGCCAGGGTTTCATCGGCCAGAGCCTGCTGGTAATCGGAGTACGCCCCGGCGATATCCGCGCTCTGCACCTTCATCAGAAGCTGGCCCTTGCTCACGGTGTCTCCCAACCGGGCGAGCACTTCGATCACCCGTCCGGTGGCCAGCGTAATCACAGGAATGGTGCGCGAGACATCCGCGCTGACCACGCCTGTCACGTTCAGTTCGGGGGCCGCTTCGATCTTACCCGCGACAGCCAGAGGGAACTTGCCGGGATCGTCCACCTTAAACAAGCCCGCACCCTGAACGTGCTCGACCTCGGCCGGCGGCGGCGCCTCGGCCTTGGGATCGCCCTTACCCTGCGCGCTGCAACCCGCCAGGATAAAAGCCAAACACAACCCCAGGGCGAGAAGAGTCAGTTCGCGCCGTTTCATGGAATAACCTCCCGGCCCACCGCGAGATTCAACTGACTCGCGGCGGATAAGTACGAACCTACTAAGTTCAGATAACTCACCTGTACCGCTCGGTAGTCCCTTTGGGCGTCCAGGTAGTCGACTAAGGCAGCCTGCCCGTGCTGGTAGGAAAAAGCGATGGTATCGCGTACTCTGCCGGCTGTTTCCAGATATCTCGCTTTGTACGGCTGGAGCAGAGTCACGGTGCTGCGCAGAGTGGCATAGGCGGTTTCGACGTCGCTCGACACCTGCGCCTGGGCCGCGTCCAACAGTCTCTCGTTGCGCTGGATGTCCACCAGCGTACGGGCCTTCTCTCCCTGGTTTCTATCGAAGATACGCAGTGGAATACTGACACTGACGCCCATGTACACGGGAATGGGAGGGTTTCGCCCGAAGTCCACGCCGAACGTGGGATCGGTGGATCCGTTGGCCACCTCCAGCTTGTAATCGGTCTGCGCTTTATCGACGGATTGCTCGGCGGCTTTCAAATCCGGCCGCTGGTCCATGGCGATGCGGCGCAACTCGTCGAGCGGCGGGGACTGCGCCGCGAAATCGAAGGGGCCCTGCACATCCAACTGTTCGACCGGCGTTTTGTCGTTCAATAACTGCAGGAGTTGGATCCTGGCGGTGCGCAGGTTGACCTCGGCGGTCTGCAAATCGGACTCGTACGTCACGCGTTGCAGCTCCAGGCGGTCCAGGTCCACGCGCGCGATATCGCCGGCCTTGAAGCGTTCCTGACTGATGGAAAACTCGTGATCGAAGTAAGCCAAATCGTCTTTCGCCAAGTCGCGCACAGCCTTGGCCTGCAAGGCTTGCACGAAGGCGTTGCGCAAATTGAAAAGCAGAGTCCGCTCCTGGTCGGACAATTGCGATTGCGCGATGGCGGTGGCCTTCCGGGCGCTCTCCAGACGCAACTCCCGCTTGTGCCTGCGCTCGTATAAATAGCTGGCCGAGACGAACGGCAGGGCTTCGGAAAAAGGGGCGTACTTGTTGACGGGGTTGTCGGTAAACGGGTTGATCTGGTCCAGGCTGACGGTGAGGTCCGGGTTGGGACGCAAATTGGCAGTAATCTCTTCGTCGCGGGATTCCTCGATACCGATGCGGGCGGCCAGCAAAGTGGGGTTGGTCCTTTCGAATTCTTCCCGCGCTTGCTGCCAGGTAAGAGTCTTTTGCTGCGCGAGAAGGGCCTCGCTCAAGCAGCCCGCGAGCAGAAAACCCGTTGAGATCCGCCGTACCAGCCTCCGCATTCCAGCTCCATAACAGGTGTCTTTCTTCAGGAAGAACGTTACCATCTGCCGACGGGAAAAATTCGGGGATCTGATAAGGCGAACGGGCACTCCACAGGCACCTCCATAATATCATGACGTCGAAAGTGCTCCCGCGGTGTGCCGGATCTATCTTTCGGCTGCGGCAAAGCTATCTTTCAGTCACGGGGATGGCGCAATCAAGACGGAAGTCAGGAGCCAGGAGTTAGGAGTCAGGAGCCAGGAGCTCAAAACGACCGGCATCGTGCTGAATTCACAGGACTTCTCTTTGCGCGCCGCATAACGAACTAAGCCAATTGTGGCTTTATTTACATATATTTAAGAGTTAGTAAAGCCAATTCGGCATGCGGAAGGAACTCGCGGACGTGGGAAATGAGGGGTGTGTGAACCCAGCACCACCTTTTACGACTCCGCTCAACGTTAGGACACTGCCCGGCGTTCCGGACGGGTCTCACGGTGTTAAAATCGGGGCGAAATGCGAATCCGATATTTCCTGCCAATAGCCCTCACGGCATTCGCCGCGTCGGTTCCCGTGATCAAGTGGAAGACCGGCGACCGCAGCCGGCCTTTGCCCGCGATGGTGACACCCGGCGAACCCAGCACGCAGGAACACGCCGGCACGGCTCCGTCGGATGCCGTGCAGCTCTTCAGCGGAAAGGATCTCTCCGCGTGGCAGCAGCACAACGGCAAGCCGGCCGCTTGGAAGCTGCACGAGGGCTATTTCGAAGTGGCGCCCGGCACCGGCGATCTGGTCACCAGGCAAGCCTTCGGAGACTGCCAGCTGCACGTGGAATGGGCCACTCCCAGTGCGCCCCACGGCTCGGATCAGGAGCCGGGTAACAGCGGCGTGTACCTGCACTCGCTATATGAAATTCAAGTGCTCGAATCCAATCGGAACAAGACTTATGCCGATGGCCAGGCGGGTGCGATCTATTGCCAGTATCCGCCGCTGGTGAATCCGGCGCGCCCGCCGGGCGAATGGCAGACGTACGACATTATCTTCCATGGCCCGCGGTTCTCGGCGGATTCGAAGCTACAGGAGCCGGCCACCATTACGCTGCTCTTCAACGGGGTCTTGGCTCAGGATCACGTGATGCCGACGGGTCCCACAGATTATATGAAGCGGCCGCCCTACAAAGTGACTCCGGAAAAACTGCCGCTCCTGTTGCAGGACCACGGGCAGCCTGTGCGCTATCGCAACATCTGGATTCGGGAGTTACACGAAACCACGGAGTAGCTGGTCCGGCCGCGCGCCAGACGGGAGCCAGGTTTGAGCTAGGTTACGTCCGCCCGGCACGCACCGCCAAGGCGCAGTGTGTGATCCGGCTGCGGCATAGGTACTCGAGCAAGAGAATCATCTTGTGCTCGTGATCGGTGCGGCGGCCGGCAGGAGCGTAGCGACACTGTTCGAAGTGCGCGATGCCACCGGCCAGTTCGCGCCGACTGAGAGATGAGCTGCCCAAGGGCTCCAGTACGCAGGCACCCAGATAGTCCGCGATGTACTGTAATTCGTCGGTGGACAAGCCCAGCAGGAATCTGCCCGCGCTTTTTTGAAAGCGCCGTGGGGCGGACGCCGTGAGGGCAGAAATTAAGGCCGTTCTCAAGCCCGAACTCCTGTTCGCTGGGCGCGCGATCGCATTGGTGTTGTTCATTATGCCGGAAAGGGAAGTCGTGCGCAAGGGGGGCTGGGCCCGCTGTTGTTAGCATGTGATCTGTCCGGTTCAATTAGCAGATGTATTGTCAGCTTGACGCGGACGAGACCCTGAAGATGTGAACGAGGAACAGCTGGTCTCATCCGCAGAAATGGAGCGGATGATGAAGGTACAAGAAGTGATTTTGAAAGCCATGGCCGGGAAGCTGAAATGGTGGGAAGCCGCCGAGATCATCGGAGTCTGCGACCGGACCATGCGGCGGTAGCCGGAGCGCTACGAGTGGCACGCCTGGGACGGGTTGTACGATGGGCGTAAGCGCCGGCCCAGCCCGAGGCGAGTGCCCCTGAAGACGGTGGAGAGAGTGCTTCAGCTTTATCGAGAGAAGTACGTCGATTCCAACGTGCGGCATTTTCACGACAAGCTGGCGGGGGAACACGGCCTCAAAACTCAGGTACACCTGGGTGAAGATGGCGCTGCAAGGCGCCGGCCTGGTGAGCAAACAGCGGCGACGCACGGAGCATCGACGCGGGCGCGGCGGCGGCCCTTGCCGGGGATGCCGCGGCACATCGATGCCAGCAAGCACGCCTGGTTTGGGGACGGACGGTTACTACGATCTGATCCCCTGCTGGACGACGCCACCAGCGAGATCTACTAGGCGCAGTTGGTGGGGGAGGAAGGCACGCGCACGCTGATGCCGGGAGCGATCGAGCAGCAAGGCAATTTCTGCGCGCTGCACCGTGGAGGATGCCAACCGGTTTCTACGCCAGGAGGGTGCTTTGCAATGTAAACCGGACATTTCACTTGCTAAGCGGACAACTTGACGTGCTACCAACAGGGATCAGTGGTATGGTCAACCCGCAGGGCCAGGTACGCAAATTACGTTCGTGCCTCAATTTTCTCAACATAGCAATACATAGCGTCGAATAAACCAGGCGTTCCTTCCAGTGGGCTGAAAGCGATACTTCAAAAGAAAGCCCGGTCTGTTTGCCTTGGCAGGCACACCAGATCAACATCGTTATAAGATGGTCGGATGTTCAGGTTTCTCTGCGTGGCTGCGGCCATTGTCGCAACGTCCGCCTTCGCCGCCGATTCGCATCTCAGCAACTTTCACCAGTTGACCCACGGCGGACAAAACGCCGAGGCGTATTGGGCTCCGGACGGGAAGCGCCTGATCTTCCAGTCCACGCACCCTCCCTACGAGTGCGACCAGATGTTCATCATGAACGCGGATGGCTCGAATCAGCACCTGGTTTCTACCGGCAAGGGACGCACCACGTGCGGCTACTTTCTGGCTGATAACCGGCATATCATTTACGCATCCACGCACGGCGCTGGTGACGCCTGCCCTACGCCGCCCGATCGCAGCCATGGATATGTCTGGGGTGTCTTTGCGGGCTACGATATCTACCTGGCAACCGACGATGGAAAAATCCTGAAGCAACTTACTAATACGGCCGGATACGACGCCGAGGGCACCATTAACTGGAAGACCGGCACGATGGTTTACACTTCGCTCGCTTCCGGCGATCTGGATTTGTGGACCATGCAGACAGACGGCTCGAACAAGCGGCAGATCACCCGGAAAGAGGGCTACGATGGCGGCGCGGTCTTCTCGCGCGATGGCCGCAAATTAGTCTGGCGCGCCAATTATCCCAAAACACCGGTGGATATGACCCGCTACAAAGAGCTGCTGGCCGCCAACACCACCGCGCCGATGAAGATGGAGATCGTGGTGTCCGATGCCGACGGCAGCCATGCGCGCACCATCACCGATTTTGGCTGTGCCAGCTTCGCGCCTACATTCACGCCGGATGGCAAGAAGATCCTGTTCGCGTCCAATAAGCACGCCTGTGATACGCGGCAGTTTGAGCTGTACATGATGAACCTGGATGGCAGCGGCTTGGAACAGGTCACTGATTTCGGCGGCTTCACCTCATTCCCGGAATTCTCGCCGGATGGCAAAACACTGGTGTTTTGCTCGGACCGGGATGCCAAGGAGAAGTACGAGTTCAATATCTTCACCGCGGATTGGAAATAATGCGGTACCTTGTAGTGCTTCTCTGCTCCGGCTTTGTGTTTGCGCAGAGTCCCACTGCGACACCGCAAAAGACTCTCTTAGTGGGCAAGGTTCTAAATTCCGTGACCGGCGAACCGGTGCGCAAAGCCTCCGTGTCTCTGCTCAGTGCGGACGGCGCGGCCGGGGGAAGTGCGTTGACGGATGCCACAGGCAAGTTCGAGATTGCCGATCTGGCGCCGGGCACTTACTGGCTAATGGTGGCGCGCGAAGGCTTCGTGCCGCCAAATCAGGACGGTAAGCTAAAGCGGGAGTGGGTGACGATCGCGGCCGCTGAAGAGAAGCGCGATGTGATCGTGCGTTTGGTCCCGCTGAGTTTCATTACGGGCCGCATCGTGGATGAGGATGGCGACCCGGTCCGGCGTGTGACCGTGGAAGCGATGGTCTATCGTTACACGGCGTCCGGACGGCAGTTGGCATCCCGTGGCGAGGGTTCCACCAACGACCTGGGCGAATACCGAATCTTCGATTTGAATCCCGGCCGGTATTATCTGAAGGCTGGTTTCACGAAACCGGTCTATGGCGACGAGACGCTCGGTCCTGCCTACTTTCCCGGTACACCGGATGCCGCCGCAGCCAGCCCGATTGAGCTGGGTGCGGGCCAACCGGCGGAAGGCATCGACCTGACTTTGCACCCATCCAAGGTGGCCCACATTCGCGGACAGATAATGAATCCGGGGAACAATCTGACGGTGGGGTTGTACCATATCACCGGGAATGGATCGGGCACCAGCAGCAGTTCCGTCGCCGACCCTAAAGGCAAATTCGAACTGCCGGACGTGGCACCCGGATCTTATACGCTCTTCGCGGAAGCTACCATTGGCGGGCAGCACTGTGGCGCGCACCTGGCGATCCAGGTGGGTTCCGCCGATCTGGAAGGAATCGAATTGCACCTGCTGCCGCCGGTAGATATCGCTGGACAGTTTCGGATTGAGGGCAAGACCACTGCCCGAATGTCGCGGCTGAGCCTGTCGCTCGAAGACGAAGGACACATGGTGCAGAACATCGCAGGGGGCGAGCCGAAAGATGACGGCTCATTCGCGGTGCAAGGTCTGGTGCCGGGCATTTACCAGGTGTCTGTGAATGTACCGGAGGACCTGTACCTGAAAGCCGTGCGCTGGTCCGACCGGGACGTGATGCAGTCCGGCCTGGATCTGACCCAGGCCGCGGGCGGCAGCGGGCTGGTGGTGGTGTTGAGCGCCAGCGGCGGACACGTCGATGGCCTGGTTCAGGACGATCAATCAGCGCCCGTGGAACGCGCCATGGTTATTCTGATGCCCACCGATGCGCATCGCAAGAAGGCGTTGCTGAAGGCGGCGCTCACCAGCCACACCGGCAATTTCCAGATAGCGGGGATCGCGCCCGGCAGTTACAAGCTATACGCTATCGATGCTGCCGACCTGAACCAGGTGATGTACGATCCGGATTTTCTGAAGCCGTTCGCCTCACAGGCGGAGAGCGTCGAGATATCGGAGAGCAGCGGGAAGAGCGTGCAACTTACTTTGCTCAAACCGGCGGCGGACCAATAGCTGTGACCTTCACCAAGCGCCTGCGCGAGAGAATCCGTCGCGGCGAAATTACCTGCAGCGTGCGGATATGGATGCGTCCCCACGTGAAAGTGGGCCACAGATACCGGATGGAAGAAGGCGAAATTGAAGTGGAATCCATCGAGCCGATCGGTCTGCCGGATATCACTCCCGAGTTGGCGCGCGAGTCGGGTTTCCTGGGCGTGGTCGATCTGCTGAAAGTTGCGAAGCACGGCAAAGGCGAGAGAATTTACCTGATTCGGTTTCGTTACGTGCGGCCGCGCCGCTGAAGGCCGTGGCGCATGCTTCAGCGTGCCGCGGCGAACTTTAGTTCGCGGTTCTGCCGGCTGAAGCCGACAGCGGCAAGCTTAAGCTTGCGCCACGAGCACCGCGACGGGAAGATCCGCGAACAGCTTTTCCGGAGCAGGATCATCCAAAATCGTACCTGTCAGCACATCCTGCCATTCCCTATCGAGTAAATCCTCCGGCAATTTCAGAATCGTGTCCGCCCACCCGCTTTGTCCGGGAAAGCGCGAGGTGGCAACCAGCAGCGCGGTCTCTGCGTGCCGCCGCACATAGGCGCAGACCCGCTCGGCGCCGGCCCCTTCCGCCAGCACCGGCTCATACGTAGCCTGCGCAAACAGTTCCGCGTTCGCGCTCCGGAACGTGAGTAGCGTCGCGGTAATGGCCAGCTTGATCCCGCCGTCTTTCCAATTCTCCAGCAGCCGGCGCATGGTCGCCCCGCGATCCCGGCAGAGATCGCGCAGAATCCCGTCCAGCAGCCGCGCGCGTATGGCGTAATCCACCGGCCGGCGATTATCGGGATCGACCAGGTTGAAGTCCCACAAGTCCGCGCCTTGATAGATGTCAGGCACCCCGGGCGAGGTCAGCTTCAGCGTCAGTTGGGTCAGGCTGTTCTGCATCCCCAGCAGGGAGATGCGCTCCTGGAACGGCAGAAATACCCGCAGGAAAGCGCCCGATTGCTCGGGGTTCAGCGCGCCATCCACGAAAGCCCGCACAGCGTCCTCGTACGCCTGATTGGGCGCAGCCCAGGTGGAGCGCAGTTTGGCTTCCCGTATACATTTCACAATTACGCCCTGGATGCGCTCCGTATAGGCGCGCATGGCATCCCCGCCAAGTTCTCCGTTCCTCAACTCGAGCGGCCAGGAGGCGATCAGAAGCTGATAAAACACGTACTCGTCATTGCGATCGGGAGGCGCGGTGCCCTCGATATCGCCGCGGCCGGCGCGCAGGATGCGGCTCCATACGGGCACCTGCTGCGCCCATTCTTCGGCCACGTCGGCGAGGGCCGCCAGCCGCGCGCGCGCATCCTCGCCCCGCTTGGTGTCATGCGTCGACGTGGTGATCATGGCATGCGGCCAGTATTTGGCCCGCTGCGCGTTGACCTTGTGGAATTCGCGAATAGCAATGCCGAACTGATCGGGATTGCTGCCCACCTCGTTCAAAGCGAGCAGCCGGTTATAGCGATAAAAGGCGGTATCCTCCAGGCCTTTGGCCATCACCGGGCCGCTGTACTGCTGCAGTTTCATCGCGCAGCGCAGAACGGAGTAGCGGCTGAAACCGCTGCGCGGCTGGGCCACCAGGTCGCCGGAGAGCAAGGCGTACAAGAAGTCGAAAACGCTGGAATCCAGCTCGGTTTGATTGCGGCGGCCCTGGGCCAGCGCCCAGTCCAGATCGCGGCGATCGGCCTGCGTTGGAGCGCCTTCGGTATCGACGTACGTCCGGTAAGACGGGAAGCAAGCGACAATTTCCTCGAGAGCCCGCCGCAAAATGTTGTGTGTGAAGTCCGACGTATGCGGGTTCTGATGCGCCACCCTGACCGCATCGCGCGCCAGCACATTCAGCTCACTCGCCATTTCATTTTCCATGATGCGGATCTTGCTCCCGTGCACGATCTCAGAGAACGCGCGGCGATCTCCGGTGAACTCCGCATAAGCCCACGTCAGGGTTTCTTCAGCGGCGGGGTCTACCAGCAGGCCCACCACCTGGTTGGTGAACGAGTATCCTGTCGTGCCTTCTACCGGCCAATCCTCGGGCAGGGATTCATGGCGCGCCAGAATCTTTTCTACCACCAGGTAAAAAGGGACCGCGGCCTCCCGCAGACGCTTCAGGTACGCCTTGGGATCGAGCAGCCCATCGATATGATCGATGCGCACGCCGTCGAGTGTTCCCTCGTGCAGGAGGCGGAACAATAATCCATGCACATGATCGAATACTTCAGGTATCTCCTCGCGAATTCCAGCCAGGTCGTTAATGTTGAAGAAGCGGCGGTAATTGATATCGTCCGCGGCGACGCGAAAATGGGCTGCGCGCCAATGCTGGCCGCGAATCAGGCTGTCCAGATTGCTCCAGGTGGCGGATTCCCCTTCGCGGCCGTTAAAGCTCTCTAGCGCAACGGCGATGGTGACCCGCACGTCCTCGTGCTCGCGGGCTAGTTGCGCCAACTCAGCCTTTAGACGACCGGAACGAGTTGCCATGTGCGCCCCCCACTCCCGCAGCGTTGCGAAAGCATCTCCCAAGCGTTCCAATCCGGCGTGGCTGTCGCCCAAAATGCGTCCGTAGTGCAAAGGACAGATTGGAAGTTTGTGAATTCCGTAAGCCCAGACCGCGAAGCTGCCGGCTTCTTCGTCGAATCTCAGTGCGAGTTTTCCGCGGTCCAGTTCCACACCGTATTGATCCGCCAGAAACGGAACCAGCAGCTTGTTCTGCAGGTAGGGATGCTCCGGATGCCAGTCGATGTCGAACCAGCCCGCAAAAGCTGAGTCCGCGCCCCATTCCAAAACGTCGAGCCAGCGCGGGTTGTCGGCGCCACCCACTCCCATATGGTTGGGCACAAAGTCCAGGATCTGGCGCAGCCCGTGCGATTGGAACGCCGCAACCATGCGCGCGAAGGCCGTATCGTCGCCGAGTTCCGGATTGAGCGCGTTGTGGTCGACGATATCGTATCCGTGCATGCTGCCGGGGCGGCTGCGCAAGTAAGGCGAGGCATAAACGTGGCTGATGCCCAGTTTCGCCAGATAGGGCGCGAGGGCCGCGGCGCAATCGAATCCGAAGCCCTTGTTGAATTGCAGCCGATAGGTGGCGCGCGGGATCATGCCAGCCACCAGCACACCGACCAGGGTGCGCCCACAGGCGGTGCGCCCTCCTGCCAGAGTATGGAGCCGGAGGGCGCCGGGAAGCCGTTCGCGGGCGCATCGGATAAGTTGGCGGCGAGAGTTAACTCGCCATCCTGCCCAACACGCCAGCGTACGATCACCGCTTCTTCGCCGATCAGTTCGCTGCGGCCGGCGCGCACTACGAGCGGCGTGACCCGCTCGCGGCGCACCCGGAGTATGCGGCGATACCAATCCAGCCAACCCGCATGCAGCGGCGCGCGCAGCTCATCCCAGGCGAGCTTGCTCGATAGAAATGTTTCGGTGGCCTGTGGGTCAGGGATGCGGGCGGATCGCACGGGGTCCTGGAATTCGGGAAACCGGGTGAACTCCCGTCGTCTTCCTTCCCGCACGGCTTGCACCAATTCGCCTCCGAAATCGCAGAAGAACAGGAACGGTGTGGAAGCGTTCCATTCCTCGCCCATGAAAAGCATGGGGATCTGCGGCAGGAGCAGATAGGCCGCCGTGACGGCCCGCAGCGCCGGCGCGCTGGTCAGCCGGCCGAGGCGTTCGCCGAATGCGCGATTGCCGATTTGATCGTGATTCTGGAGGAAGGCTACGAACGCGTCCGGTGGCAGGTGCGCGCTAGGCTCTCCGCGCGTACGCCCGCGATAGGGCATCATTTGACCCTGGAAGGCGAAGCCTTCAGCGAGAGCCTGCCCCAACTTGACCGTATCGCCGCGATAGTCGACGTAGTAGCCGCTGTTCTCCCGGCTGGCGGCGGTGTGCAGCACGTGGTGCACGTCGTCGTTCCACTGCGCCGTAAACCACTTCGGTTCGCCGGCCGGTGTGCGCTCGAGCCAGCGGGCTTCGTTTTCTTCGTTCTCGAGCAGCAGGTGAATGGGCCGGCTGGTCACCTGCGCGCGCACGCGCGCGGCGAGTTCCTGGAGGATGTGCAGCGGGCTGTCGTCCCGTATCACGTCCACCGCGTCCAGACGCAGCCCGTCGAGCTGGTATTCCTCGATCCAGTAAAGCGCGTTGTGGATGACGAACTCGCGCACCGGGCCGCAATCCGCGCCATCGAAGTTAAGGCCAGCGCCCCAGGGCGTCTTATGGCGCGTGGTGAAGAATTGGGGCGCGTAGGCGTGCAAGTAATTTCCTTCCGGGCCGAAATGGTTATAGACTACATCCAGCAGGACCATGATGCCGCGCGCGTGGGCTGCCTCCACCAGAGCCTTGAAATCCTCCGGCCGGCCGTACGACGAGTCGGGCGCATAGAACAGGACGCCATCGTAGCCCCAGTTGCGCGCGCCTGCAAAGTCGGCCACCGGCATGATTTCGATGGCTGTGACGCCGAGGTCGCGCAGGTAGTCCAGTTTCTCTACCGCAGCCCGGAACGTACCTGCGGGCGTAAACGTACCGACGTGCAATTCGTAAAGCACGGCTTCCTGCCAGGGTCGCCCGCGCCACCCCTGATCGCTCCAGCGGTACGCCGCGGGGTCGATGACCTCGCTCGGGCCGTGCACATCGCGCGGCTGAAAGCGGGAGGCTGGATCGGGAACCAGCAGGCCGTCCCGTGTAACATACCGATAGAGTGAACCGGCGCGCGCCCGGTCGGTGACCAATTCGTGCCAGCCATCGGGGCATGCAATCATGGTCAGGATCTCCGATTCCTCCTCGATTGCCAGGCCGACGCGATCTTGCGCCGGCGCCCACAGGCGAAACCGCACGCGGCCGTCCGGCCGCACCGCAGCGCCGAACGGCATAAAGTGCACCATCCATGCTCCTTTTTCAGCCTCGCCTGGTGAGCAGGCCGCGCACGCCCGAAATAATCAGGCTGACCGCCGCCAAGAATCCCATGACCAGGAACGAGGTGATTATGAAGATACTCCAGTAGCTGGGTGCGCGGTGGAACAAGAGGATCGCCATGCGGCCGGAGCTAGCAAATCTGGGGCCGTTCCGCATGGCCGTCAGTGGTCTGTCGTACCGCTCGATACGCTGTGAAGGGCGGACGTTAGCCGGCGTGCTACACTCCACCTATGCCGCCCGGCACACGCGATATCCCCGATGAGCCGCCTCCCTTCCTGGGCACCTGGCCGCGCGTTTACACCGCTGTCATCGTGTATCTCGCGTTGCTGATCTCACTCTGCTACATCTTCACGCGCGCGTTTTCATGAGACCTCTCGATTGGGTGGTGCTAGTCGGCTCGCTGGCTTCCATTGTGGCCTACGGTCTTTATCGGGGCCGCGGCAGCAACACCGTCGATCGCTATCTGCTGGCCGGTAAAAGCATGCCCTGGTACGCTATGGCGCTCTCCATTATGGCCACGCAGGCCAGCGCCATCACCTTCATCTCCACCACCGGCCAATCCTACGTGGACGGCATGCGCTTCGTGCAGTTCTATTTCGGCCTGCCGCTGGCCATGGTGGCGCTCTCGGCCACGGCGGTTCCTATCTTCCATCGCGCCAAAGTCTACACCGCCTACGAATACCTCGAGAACCGCTTCGACGCCAAGACCCGCGCGCTGGCCAGCCTGATTTTCCTGATGCAGCGCGGGCTTTCCGTGGGCTTGACTTTTTACGCGCCGGCCATCGTGCTTTCCGTGATCTTTGGCTGGCCGGATCGCCTCACCACGCTGATTATCGGCGTGACTGTAGTGATCTACACAGTGACGGGCGGCATCCGCACCGTCACCTGGACCGATGTGCAGCAGATGCTCATCATCATGTTCGGCCTGGTGGCGGCCCTGGTCATGATATTCGTACTGCTGCCGCGTCAGGTTACTTTCCTGGACGCCCTGCACCTGGCGGGATCGGCCGGCAAGCTCAACGCGGTGAATTTTCATTTCGATTGGAACGACCGATACAACCTTTGGAGCGGACTGATCGGCGGTATGTTCCTGGCGCTGTCGTATTTCGGCTGCGATCAGTCGCAGGTCCAGCGCTATCTCACCGGCAAATCCATCGCGCAAAGCAAGCTGAGCCTGCTGTTCACTGCCATTGCCAAGATCCCCATGCAGTTCTTCATCCTGTTCATCGGGGCCATGGTGTTTGTCTTTTACATTTTTGAGCCGGCGCCGCTGCTGTTTCAGCGCCTGGAATATAATCGCATCCGCGAGCCCGAGTTTAGCGCCAGCTACGATCCCATCGCCGCACGTTTTGAGGAAGGTTTCGCGCGGCGGAAACAGGCGGCGCTCGATATTGTCGCGGCACGGCACAGGCACGATGCCACCGCCGAATCCGAGGCTGTGGCGCGCTATCAGATCGCCCAAGGGGATGTGGATGGCGCGCGCAAACAGGGGGCTAAACTGGTCGAAACCACCGGCGGCGAGAAAGGCTTCCGCGATACCAATTACATTTTTCTTTCGTTCGTGACCAGGTATCTCCCTACCGGAATCGTGGGCCTCGTGATCGCGGTAATCCTGGCGGCCACCATGTCGTCCAGTTCCGGCGAGATCAATTCGCTGGCTACTGTTTCGGTCGTGGACATTTACAAGCGACACTTCCGGCGGAGCGCCACCGATCATCACTATTTGACGGCTTCCCGCGTAGCTACGGCCTTCTGGGGCGCCTACGCGGTAGCGTTTGCCGGCCTCGGAAAGCATCTGGGATCGCTGATCGAAGCCGTGAACATCGTCGGCTCGCTGTTCTACGGATCGTTGCTGGGGGTCTTTACGCTGGCATTCTTCTTCAAGCGGGTGAGCGGCACGGGCGCGTTCGTGGGCATGTTGGCCGGCGAGGCCGCCATCTTCGCGGCGTTTCTGTTCACCGGAATTTCATTTCTCTGGTATAACGTGATCGGCTGCCTGGTGGTGATCGCGGTGGGTGTGGTGGTCAGCTACCTTTGGCGGCCCGAGTCACTCAGAACATGAAGCGCAGTTGCAGGTCAATCTTACGATTGTAAGTGCTCGGTGAGCCGAAGGGACCGAATCCAGCCAGGCTGAGGTGCTCGCCGAAGTAAGGTGAGGTCAGATCGCCGTCCGGCGCCGCATAGTTAGGATGGTTCAAGGCATTTTGCGCGTTCACACTGAGTGTCAAGTTGTATTTATGACCAGTCGCTGCGCCGAACATTCCCGGCGGAGGTCCACCGCCCGGCGGTCCGCCTCCAGGGGGCCCGCCACCGCCGCGCGCGCCGCCACCGCCCGGCGGCGGACCGCCCATCATGCCCGGTAGTCCCGCTTCGCCAGAACCGCCGAATGACCACGTGCGCGAGAGCCGCAGACCCAGATTGATTATCCCTGGACCGCGCGCGGAGTTCCGGCCGATAGTCGCCGCGCCGGCCGCCGGATCGACGTTGTAACAGCCGAAACCTGCGGCGTACACCAGGCTGCCGCCACTGCAGGACGCCGCGTTCAGGCCCGCCACCAATGCCGGACGCTCGGTGGCGAATCCATCGCCGTTTGTATCAATCCCGGTGGTAATGTCATAAGGTGTGCCGCTCTGCACCAGGAAGAACGGGTTGACCGTGAATTTCAGCGGCAGCGGCAGACTGCTGCCCAACAGCAGCCGCTGCCGGATATCGGAGTAAGAAGACGGACCCCACTCGGCCCGCAGATCGTATGGATTCGCCGGCTGGCCTTCATTGTCGTCCATACCGTAAGATAATCCGTAAAACCCGAATAGGAATATCTTGCCGATGTTCACGTTTGGACTAACAAACAACATATGCGACCGGCTGAAGCCCACCGACTCCGTCAACAGGCGCTGGCCGGCCTCTCCATAAGGAAACGCTCCGTCGATGGGAGCGTTAATATCCACCGAACGTTCCAGGTGCACGCCGCGGCTTTCGACATATGTGGCATTAATGCGAAAGTGTTGATTGACCTGCCGGTCGATGCCGATACTGCCCTGATAATTGCGCGGCGCCCGGATGCGGCCGTAAATCAGTTGTAACTGCTCGGGCTGCTGGCTGGCGGCCAGCGACGAAAGCGAAGGCACGGTGGGAAAGAAATCCGGATTTAAGATTAGATACGATTGCTGCGTCAGGCCGTTGAAGCGCAGTGCATTCAGGGTGTCGTTGATGCCGATGCGATCGTAGAAGACTCCTACGCCGGCACGCAGCACGGTTTTGGCGGCCTGGTTGCCCCGGCCATCAATGCCCCATGCCATGGCGAGCCGCGGAGCCCAATCGCCATGGTCGGCGATGTTGGTTTGTAACTCATAGCGCAGGCCATAGCTGAACGTCAGGTTCGGCTTCACCTTCCAGTCGTCGTTTACGAACAACCCTGCATCGAATTGATTCACAGTGGTGGCGGGGATGCCCGCGTTCAGGCTAAACTGCGTGGCTCCGCCCCCGGCGGCGCGAATGGCTGCTGCGCTCAGGCCCTCCTGTTCAAAAAGCAGCGTTCGCTGGTACACCTGAAGCGCAGTGAGTTCTTCGGAGGAGCCCGGGATCGGCTGGTCCTCGGCATTCAGCTCTGGCCCGATGCCGCCGAAGAATGTAAAGGTGCCACCAAAGTTACTGACAGATGTGCCGTCGAGGAACGAGCTCCGCACCCGCCCGCCCCATTTCCAAGTATGCGTGCCCTTGGTGTAAGTGGAGGTATTAGTTAACTCCCAGTTATTGGTGATGGTGGAGGAATTGCCGATTTGCGGACCGCCGGATTGGAAAGCGCCCTGTACGATCAGCGCCGGAATCGAATTGTCGGCCATATCGTTCAGCGCCGAACGCATGTATTGGAAGCGTGTCTCGTTGATGGCGTTACCGCTCAGCACGGCGGTTTCCGTGAGTTGCAGCGTATTCTCGGAACTGGTTTGATTATAGGCCTGGTCGGCCAGGCTGAATCCGCCCACACCCTGCTTATCCAGTTCCACGCGTGTGTTCTGGTAACGCACGGTCAGTGTGTTGTTACTGTTGATGGAGTAATCCAGACGCGGGCTGAGAGTGGTGCGGAATTGCGGCGTCAGAATGGCCTCGTTGATGTTGAGCGGGTTCAGACTGCTATCGAGCGTGGTGGCCAGAACGAACGCGTTTTCGTCGATGGTGCGATGCTCGGCATCGAAGCCGAACGATGCCTTGGACTTCTTGAGTGGCCCACGCAGGCTAGCGCCGAAGAATCGCTGTTGATAGGGCGGACGCGAGGATTGATCGAGCAACGGGTTGCGCGCGTTGAACACTTGGTCGTTGTATTGCGCGAACGCCTGGCCGTGAAAAGCATCGGTTCCTGGCTTGGTAAAGATCTGGATGCGGCCGAAACCGGGCCGGTCGAATTCCGGCGCGTATGGGTTCGAGTTGATGCGCACCTCGCGAATGGACGACTTAGGCGGGAGGTCCACGCCGGTGAATCCATCAATATAAATTTGTGCGCCGTCCGGTCCGCCGCCGGGTCCGGCCAGCGCCTGCAATTGCTGCGAAAGTTCGTCGGGGTCGTCGGAAAGCGTCGCCAGCTCCTTCTCGCCCAGCACCAGCGCGTCCCCATTGCCGGCTGTGTCCGTGCTGACGTGATTCGCGTCGGCTTCCACGTTCACCACCTGGCTTTCCGCCGCGATGGTCAATTGAACATCCAACACGATGGCCCCGTCGATTTGCACATTCTGTCGTTCCATCAGGGTGAAGCCCTTGGCGATGAACCGCACCGTGTATTTGCCGGGCTTGACCTGCGCAAAGTCGTACTTGCCGGTATCGCCGGTCTTGGCGCGCTGCTCGACACCGGAGCCGCGCAATTCGACCAGGGCACCCGGCACGGATGCGCCCGAGGGATCGGTGACCATACCGCGCAGGTTCGCGGCGGCTTGTGGCCAAACTTGGGTCGACAGAGACACTACCAGGGCAGTCAGCGCCCAGAGTTGTTTCATATTTTAGATTCCCGGTGGCGAGGCCGCGCTGGTTAAGCAGCCCCAATTCCAGTAGACTGCAAAATCGCGCCGGCGAATCTTAAGTTTTGTAAAAGCCGCGATGTGCCCGGCCTTTCTGCGATACAAATGAATTGGTGAGACGAGTGCTGCTGGTGGATGACGACGTGGAACTGTGCGTACTGATGGCTGATTTCTTCGCACAGCACGCATTCGCCATTGAGCCGGCGCACGACGGTCCGAGCGGGCTGGCGCGGGCACTCGAAGGCCGCTACGATCTGGTAATCCTGGACGTGATGCTGCCGGTGCTCAATGGCTTCGAGATCCTGAAGCAGATTCGCCGGCGCAGCGACGTGCCCGTGATCATGTTGACCGCGCGCACGGCGCAGCCGGATCGCATAGCGGGCCTAAATGCGGGCGCCGATGATTATTTGCCGAAGCCATTCGGCCCCGAAGAATTGCTGGCGCGGATGCACGCCGTGCTGCGCCGGTCCGGACAAGCCGCCGGGCAGCCGCAGATAGCCGAAGCCGGCGGCGTGCGCGTGGATTCGCAAACCCGGGAAGCATGGCTCGAAGGCGAACCGGTGGAGTTGACCGCGATCGAGTTCGACATCCTGGATTTTATGGTGCGGGCAGCGGGGCGCGCGGTCTCGCGCAACGAACTGGCGGCCATTCTATATCAGCGCGAATCCACACCCTACGAGCGTTCGCTCGACGTACACATCAGCCACCTGCGTAAGAAACTGGAGCGCAGTACCCGGGTGCAGATCCGCACCGTGCGCGGCGTCGGCTACTTCTTCGCGGCGGCTCCGGAGGCGGGTGCGTGAGAACCGTCTTCGCCAAGATCCTGCTGTGGTGCCTGGCGACCCTGATTCTGGCGCTGGCGGCTTACTTGTTTATCTCGGGCGAACTGGCGATGCGGTTTTCCGGTAAGGGCGGGCCGTTCGCGCGCACCGTCGCGTTCCAGGTGGAGGAAGCCGAGGAGACCTACCGCAGCGGGGGGCCGGCCGCGCTGGCGCGCTATTTGCGCAGGTTGCAGACGTACTTCGGCCCGGAGCATTTTCTTACCGATGTCCATGGCAAGGACTTCGTCACCGGGGCCGACCAGTCTGCTTTGCTCGCTACCGCTCACGGGGAGTGGAACGTTCCACACCAGATGGGTGATCGTTTCGTCATGGTCGCGGCCTCTAAGGATGGCGCCTATCGCTTGATCGCCACCGGCCGGCCGCCATTCACGCGCTGGAGCTTCTTGCCTTATTACGGGCTCATTCTGCTGGTGGTGGCGGTGCTGTGCTGGATGCTGGCGATCAACATCGCGGCGCCCCTGCGCGCGCTGGCACAGACCGTGGAGCGGTTCGGCCGCGGTGATCTCTCGGCCCGTGTGGAGTCGCGGCGGCGGGATGAAATCGGCGATGTGTCGCGTGCCTTCGACCGGATGGCCGACCGGATCGCGACGCTGGTGACGGCGGAGCGGCGCCTGCTGCAAGACATCTCGCACGAGCTGCGCTCGCCGCTGGCGCGGCTGAGTTTTGCCGCCGAACTGACCCGGACCGCCCCGGATCGCGACGCCGCCGTAGCGCGCATGAATAAGGAAATTGAGCGGTTGACCAATCTGGTGGGCGCGCTGGTGGAGGTGACGCGCGTGGAGGGCGATCCATCGTCGCGCCGGATGGACGATGTCGATCTGAACCAACTGGTGACTGAGTTGCTCGAAACAGGCCGCGTCGAGACCGATGCGCACGGCTGCCGGTTCCACTTTGATAGCAGCGGTCCGCTGCCCGTACGCGGCGACCGCGAGTTGCTGCGCCGCGCGGTGGAGAACGTGCTGCGCAACGCCATCCGCTATGCGCCGGAGGGCACGATCATCGATGTGAAGCTGGAATCGGCGGACGGCAAGGCGGTTGTATCGGTACGCGACTATGGACCCGGCGTGCCGGAAGAAATGCTCCCCACCATTTTTCAACCGTTCGTTCGCGTGGATGGTTCGCGCGACAGCCAGACGGGCGGCATGGGGTTGGGATTGGCGATCGCGCACCGCGCCGTGAGCGCCCACTATGGAATGCTCAACGCCGAGAACGCGGGGCCGGGCTTACGAGTACGAATGGAGATACCGCAATAGTTTACGGTATGGCGCTGGCTATGAACTTTGCCAGGTCTGCCTTGAGTCTCTCGAGCGCCGGCTTATAGGTATACATCATGTGGCCGGCTTCGAAGAAGTCCATGCTCACATGATTGCGCAGCGTGGAATCGAGGCCCAAATGGTCGAAAGTATACTCGGTGGCGAAGAACGGAGTCGCCAGATCGTAGTGGCCGTTCGCCACAAAAACCTTCAGGCTCCGATTCTGGGTCATAGCCGCGCGCAGGCTCTCCGAGACATTGACGTAGCGATTATCGTAGTCGCCCCAACTCCAGGGATGCACGCGCCCGGTGAGGATTTCATAGGGTAGGTCGCTTTCCCACTTCAGCTCCGCGCGTACATATTGGTTCCAGGCGGCAGTGAAGGGCGCGTATACGCTGGCATAGCTTGGGTCGTAGTCGGGTGTCGCGCTGGTAGGATCGAAATCGATGCCCTCCAGCCGGCTGTCATAACGGCCCACGGTGCGCCGCTCATCGTGCAGCAGTTCCTTCGTGAAGCGGAAGATGGGTACGCGCAGGTTGCTTTCATCGATGAACCTGGCGGAAAGGCCAGTCAGACGGGCCAGCTTCCGCGCGGTTTCAGCGCGCTCTTCGGTGGAGATGGTGTCGCCTTTAAGCAGCGCCAAGGTGTATTCGTGCGAGGCGAATTGCTGGCTCTCTTCGATTGCCTTGCTTTGGCTGGCCATCAGATCGGGCGGCAGTTTCTTGTGATACCAGGCCGTCGCGGTGTAAGTCGGCAGGAAGAGAATGTACGGCAGGTCGTTGCCGCGGTCGAAACTGATGGTTTCAAAATTCAGCACGGCGGAGATCAGGGCCACTCCGTTCAATGCGTAACCCATGCGCTGCTGGAGATAGCCGGACAGGTTGGCGGCGCGGGTAGTGCCGTAGCTTTCGCCTGCCAGAAACTTAGGTGATGTCCAGCGGGCATTGCGCGTAGTGTATAAGCGGATAAAGTCGGCGACGGAATCCAGGTCGCCCTCGATGCCGTGGAAATTTTTGGCATCCTGTTCGGGAATAGAGCGGCTGAATCCGGTCGATACCGGATCGATGAAAACCAGGTCAGTCAGATCCAGAATGGAATACTCATTATCGACCAGTTTGTAGGGCGGCGGCAGGGCGTTCCCGTCGGGGTCCATCGCCACGCGCTTAGGTCCCAGCGCGCCGAGCTGCAGCCACACCGACGACGACCCTGGGCCGCCGTTGAACGCGAACGTCAGCGGACGTTTGGTGGCATCCGCCACATCGTCCTTGATGTATGCAATATAGAAGATGCTGGCGGTGGGCGTGCCGTCTTCCTTCTTCAGCAGCATGGTGCCGGCGGTGGTCGTGTATTTCACTTCCCGGCCGCCGATCTGAATCGTGTGCTTGGTCTGCGAGACCTTTTCCTCCGGCGGCTTTTTTTCTTCCTTAGCTTTTTCGTCTTTGGCCTGCGCACCGGCAGCGGGCGGACGCGCGCCTTCCTGGGGTGGTTGGGCATAAGCTGCGGCGGCGCAGATCAGAATCGCCGCGAGTTGAAGCATGTATCGACGCATAAGTTTCGATTGTAATGCAGGTTGACTGCGGTGGTGACCGCGCGCGCACCTGGAGATAGAACCACAGATGGACACAGATGCACACAGATAAGAGTTCAGACTTGAGACGGTGGTGAGGGACCGCGTACCCGACACGCAAGGTTTCTTATCTGTGTCTATCTGTGTCCATCTGTGGTTCCCTGTTTTACGCGAGTGCCGGCAAGCGCACGCCCGTCACCACCTGCCCGCAGGTGGAGCAGAACTCCGCGCCTTTCACATCCAAACGCTCCACGCCATGGCTCGATGTCATCACGCAGCGCCAGTCGTCGCAATGCCGCAGGCCGAAGGTATGGCCCAGTTCGTGGACAGCCTCTTTCACCAGCCGTTCCCGCATCAGATTGTCGCGTGCGGGCAGTCCGTAGAACTCTTCGCGCAGCCGGTGCAGCGACACCACCGCGCAACTGCCGCTCACTTGCGCTTCGCCGAAGACAAACGTCAGCACCGGGACGTACAGATCCAGCGAAGTCACTGCCAGTAGCCGTGCGCCCGGTTCGGTGACCGGCAGCATCGCTTGCAAAATCGCGGTCGAATGATATTGGTTGCGCACGCGGTCGCGCGCGAAAGCCACCTCCAGCCGCTCCGGACGCACCTGGCATGGCATGCGGAAGACCGGCGCCAGTCCGGCCGCCAGATCGCCCAGCAGATCCGCCCCTACCTGGATACCCAACAGTTGGATCACGTTACTTCAAGCCGTAGCGCTTCAGTTTGTTGTACAACGTGGTGCGGTCGATATCCAGAATACGCGCGGAGCGGGAAAGGTTGTGTTCGGTTTCCCGCAGCACCCGCTCAATATGCACGCGTTCCACGTCCTCGAGGGTGCGGCCGGTGGGCGCGCCATTGGTCTGGAACTGGAACGAAAAGTCCGCCGGTTTGATCTCGGGCCCCCGGCAGACGACCAGGGCGCGCTCCACGGCGTTCTCCAACTCGCGCACATTGCCGGGCCATTCGTGAGCCATGAGCACCTGCAGCGCCTCGGCCGAGATCTGCGGCACCGGCCGGCTGGTGGCCATGCAGAACTTGTTTAAGAAGTGCGCCACCAGCAGCGGAATATCTTCGCGCCGGTCGCGCAGGGGCGGCAGTTCGATGCAGAAGATGTGCAGCCGGTAGTACAAATCGGGACGGAAGGTGCCCGCCTTCACCAGGTCTTCCAGGTTCTTATTGGTGGCGGCCACGCAGCGGAAATCCACTTTGATGGGCTGGTTGCCGCCCACGCGCACGATCTCTTTTTCCTGCAGCACGCGCAGCAGATCGGTTTGGGTCTTCAGGCTGATGTCGCTGATCTCGTCCAGAAAGACGGTGCCGCCATCGGCCACTTCAAATTTGCCCTTCTTGCGGTATTGCGCGCCGGTAAACGCGCCCTTCTCGTGGCCGAACAGTTCGCTCTCGAGCAGCGTCTCGGTGAGCGCGCCGCAGTGAATAGTCACCATCGGCATGTAGCGGCGCGGTCCGGCGGCGTGGATAGCGCGCGCCACCACTTCTTTGCCCGTCCCACTCTCGCCCGTAATCAGCACGGTGGCTTCGGTGGGCGCGACCATCTCGATCAGATCGCACACTTTCTTCATGGCCGGCGCTTTACCGATCAGCTCGGTCGAAGGCGATACTTCCTGCAGATTCTCGCGCAGGCGCGCGACTTCGCGGCGTGCCCGCCTGTGCTCCAGGGCGTTGGCCACCAGGTGCGACAACTCATCCGGATCGATGGGCTTGGTGATGTAGTCGTAAGCGCCCTGCTTCAGAGCCTGCACCGCCGTTTCCACGGTCGCGTAGCCGGTCATGACAATGACGGTCAGTTCCGGATCGGCTTCTTTCAGCCGGGATTGCAGCTCCATGCCGTCCATGCCCGGCATTTTGATGTCGATTAGCGCGATGTCCTGCTCGCTGTGGGTTATGGATTCCAGCGCCTCGCGCGCGCTGGCCACGGGACGGGCCTGATAGCCTTCACTCGAGAACCACTTCCCGAGAGAATCACGGACCACAGCCTCGTCGTCCACAATCAGGATTCTACCCTTGATTTTCTGTTCTACAGCTTCTTCCACTTCACTCACCATGTTTCCTCCTGGGCGGCAACATACTACGCGCTGGGCGCGCGCCCCGCAACGCCCGCGCCCGCCAAAACCGGTTCCGGCGCGGCGGATACCCCGGCGCCCGGCAGGGTCACTACGAACTCGGCGCCCTTGTTCGGCGCGGATTCCACCATAATTTCGCCGCCATGCTGCTCCACTATGCTCCGCGCCACGGCCAATCCCAGGCCCGTGCGCTGCTTGTCCTCTTTGGTCGTAAAAAAAGGTTCGAAGATCTGCGACAACACTTCGGGCGGAATGCCCGATCCGGTATCGCGTACCTTGATCCGCACATGTCCGGCCGCGGAGTCCAGCTCCGTGGCCACTTCCAATATTCCGCCGTGCGGCATGGCTTCGGTGGCATTCACCAGCAGCACCAGCACGGCCTGCTGGATCTGCCCCGCATCGCAGGAGACCGCCGGCAGATCGTTTGCCAGATGACTCCGTAAGTCGATTCCCAGAAGTTCGGCCTGATGCCGTACCAGCACCAGGGCGCGCCCGATCAGGGTGTTCACGTCGTTAGGCTCGCGGTGGCTGGGAGCCTGCCGCGCGAACGTCAGCAAATTGCGCATGATGTCGCCGCAGCGCTTACTTTCGCGCTCGATGATGCGCAGTTGCTCCACCATTTCCGCGCGCGATCCAGCGGCGCCCTTCTCCACTTCCTTCAGCGTCAGCCGGGCGTAAGTAAGAATTCCGAACAACGGGTTATTCACTTCGTGCGCCACGGTGGCGGCCAGCTTGCCGATGGAGGCCATCTTCTCGCTGGCCAGCAGCGAGCGATGCGCCTGGTCCAGTTCCGCGGTCTTGCGCTGAACCTGCTCCTCTATCTCCGCGTGGATACCGGCCACGCGTCCGGTCATCTTGTTGAAGGCCGCTGCCAGGTCGCCGATCTCGTCGTTCGAGCGCACCGGCAACCGGTAATCCAGGTCTCCATCCGCCACCCGGTGGGTACCCGCGGTCAGTTCTTTCACCGGCCGGTAGAGTACGCCCCAAACGAAGATCATACTGACCATCCACATCATGGCCAACGTGATCCCCATGAACAGCATCAGTTGTGCCCGATGCTGGGCCGTCTGCGCATCTACCGCCGCCAGCGACAGGTGGGCATCGATAACGCCCAATACCCGCTGCCCCGCGGGATGGCAGCCTACGCAGGACGGCCCGTTTTCGATGGGCCGGATTACGCCCAACAGCCGCCCGCCCCGGCCATCGGCGAAGATGCGCGCGCGGTCGGGCCGGTTCAGCTTCACCAGCGGCGCACTTTGGGCATGGCATCCGTAACAGGCTTCGGCGCTTTTGTCGACCACCCGGTTGACCTCGGCCGGATCGGTCGAAAAGGTGATGCGGCCCTCTTTATTGAAGATGCGTATGCGGCGAATGCCAGGCTCGCTGCCCAGTTCCTGTATGACGTTATAAAGTGCCTGGCGATCGTTGCGCAACATCTCGTAATGCGTGCTGCGCTGGATGACATCGGTGATGCGCTCGGCGGATAGCATAACCAACTCTTCGGAGTGGCGCCGTTCGACCCGCAGGTTGAAGTAGCCGAATAGAGCAAACAGAGCCGCTGTGCTTGCAATCAAAGCAATTGCGAGCTTGGCGGCCAACCCGAAGTGAAGGAAACCAGGCGCCGGAAGCCAGAAGTCAGAATCTCGCCTCATAAGCCTCCAGCCGCGAGCGGCCCTCCTCAAAGAGCTGCGGGCGGCGCTCTTCGAAAATCGGGAAGTGCTGGGCGAAATAGCGGAAAACGGCGAACCCCAGCGCCACCATCGAGAGCGTCACCGACACCTCGCTCCACTTGGGGATGTAGTGGGTTCCCGAACTGGCTTCCAAGCCGGTTATGGTGACGTTCAAACGGTTGGCGATGAAGCCCAGAATGACCATTAGGGCACAGGCATATAACCGGCCGGGGTGGCTCCGCACGCGACGCTGGAACAGCAACAGCATAGGCGCCAGCATCAGGGAAATCTCCAGCGCGAACAGCCAGGTTTCGATACGGTTGCGGCGCAGCAGCGCGAGCACGCCGCGATCCTGCAGATCCAGAAAGCGCCCGCACAGGTAGATCATGAGCACCACCGCCAGCGCCCGCCCGAGACCCTCAAGGACCGGCGGTTCGAGGCGCTTGCCCAGAGCCCGGTTGCCCTGCCAGGAAGCGATGATCACCATCGCCAAGCCGGCGCAGATCGCCGAAACGAAAAAGAAGACGGGCAACAGGGGCGTGTACCAGAGCGGGTAGAGTTTTTCGGGAAGGATCAGGAACAGGCTGCCCAGCGAGGATTGGTGCAAGGTGGAGAGGATGACGCCGAGGATCACTACCGGCGCGGAGATCGCGCTCGCGGCGCGCAGCAGTTTTCGCCAGCCAAAGCGTTCGCAGACGGCCGGCGCCAACTCCAGGGCAAGCACGTTGAGGTAGAGGATCACGCACCAGGCCACTTCAAACAGCACCGAATGCTCACCCCACATCACCACGGGGTGCCAGATGCGATAGGGGCGCCCGATATCGATGGCCAGGGCTACCGCCATGAACGAATAACCCAACAGGGCGGTCAACAGAGCGATGCGCAAAATGGGACGGTAGCGCTTCAGGTTGAAGACGTGAACGGTGGCGGCGACGGTGAAGCCGCCGGCCCCCAACCCAATGCCCGCCACCACGTTGAAGCCCTTCCATAGTCCCCATGGGAAGGTGTCGGACAGATTTGTCGCGCCGCCCAGGCCATAAACGAACCGGACATACAAGCCCGCCAGTCCGCTCAGCAAGATGGCCACGAAGATGATGCGCCAGATGGAGATCCTAAAGAAAGCCAGGCTAGCCCGCATGCTTGCTCCCCCTGCGGGAACCGCCCTCAGCGGCCGCCACTTCCTCGCGCCGGTGGGTGATCCAATAAATTCCGCCCAGGGCCACACCCGCCATCGAGGCAATATGGGGCGTGTGTGAAAGGACCCGCCAGGTCAACTGCGGTAGCGGGGTGGTGGGCAGGTTCGTGCGCAATCCCAGTTGCGCGAACGGCACGGCGGAGAGGAATAACGTACAGGTGCCGCCCACCTCTTCGAGGCCGTAGATACGCGGATAGTAGCTGCCCGGCTTCTCCGCCAGGCGGCGGCGCGCTTCAGCGATCAGCTTATCGCGGTCGCCCAAGACGGTGGCGCCAGTCGGGCAAGCTTCCGCGCAGGCTGTCTGTTTGCCGGCCTTCAATCGCGCGTAGCACATGTCGCACTTGCGCACGCGCGGCAGGCGGCTCGACCATTCGTAAACCGGCACCTGGAAGGGGCAGGCCAGCATGCAGTAACGGCACCCGATACACTTGTCTTCGTCGTAGACCACTGGGCCGAGAGCTGTTTTCTGTAACGCGCCCACGAGGCAGACCGAAACGCAGGTCGGATCGACGCAATGCATGCACAGCCGCCGCATGTAGCGGCCGCCAAACGTCTGAATGGCAGTCAGCTTATGGGCCGACAGCCGGGACTCGGCCGCCACTTTGTCGTCGTACGGCAAATGCCACCGTTCCGCGCAGGCCGCTTCACACGACTTGCAGCCAATGCACAGCGTACTGTCGTACAGGATCGCTTTAGACATAATAAGATGTCTAACTCCTTTATACCTCAATTTCCGGACGATAGCGTCGTGAATTTAGACAGTAAGGAAGAATTCGGCGGCGACGCGCTTCCAGTTGACGCCCGGCAGGCCCGCCAGCACATCCTCGGTGGGCAGACCGCCGTCGGCCGCCACGGGGCATCCGGCCAGCTGCGGCTGCAACGAATAGAGGCGCCCGACCGCTTCCCGCATCCAGGTCCGTACCAGTCCCTTTGGGACCAGGTTGCGCCGGGTGCTTTCTTCGTCGGGAACGTGAATCAGTGCCAGCCATCCCTTGCCGTATGGGTCCATGCGCAGCAGTTCCGGATTCGCCACCACGTCCGGGTTGATTTCCATTACTTCGCCTTCGGTGGGCGATACCATCTCGGCCTTGTCGCCATCGCGGACCAGCGTCCAGGCCTTCTGGCCCTGCCGCAACCACTGTCCCGGCTTGGGCAATTCGATGCGATCGACGTGCCCGGCTAGCGCGGCGGCGAAGTCGTCCATGCCGATGCGCACCAGGTTGCGGCGCTCCTGCATGGTCCAACTGTGGCCGGGGTGATACGATAACTCCTCCGGAACCAAGAAACCTTCGACATATGATGGATTCAACGACTGGAGTGCCCTGTTTGCCGTCGCCGCGGCTACCTGCGGTACCTTCCGCCGGTTGATTACCCAATCGAGCAGGATGAATATTGAGAAAGTTGCGAGAACCAGAATGACTGTCATGGTGCGTCTCCTTTTCCAATGCGATGTAGGGCACGCGGGCAGCCATATGGTGGAGTTTAAGCACTGATTATCTGATGTATTTTCAAGCAGTTGTGCGCGTTGAAAAACGCAACATGGGCGTCGCTGTTGGATTTTACTGCGGTGAATCTGTGCGGGGATAGCTAACCTGCTTTGCTTTGCGGGGCCTAACGCGTGGTTGGATTTATCAACGTGCTTGTAGGGGATTGCTACATTAGAGGGCGGCCGAGAAGCCAACACATTCACACGGAAAAGGAAACGCCATGAGCGGATTTGATCGGTTAATAGCCGGGTCGACCGCGAACCGTTAGGCCACCGTGATGGCCGCCACCCGGCTGGGCTCCCAGTTCACACGTTTCCACGGGACTTGCTCCACCAGCGTCTCGATTAATTCCCGGCATACCCCCCCATCTGAGCGGTTCCTGTAAGCGCCGGCTCAGCCAGCTCCAGTCTCCACGTCACGCTCAGTTGCTTCCTGAATCTGCCACCCGTCCCTTTCATTCGGTCGGGTAACATTTTTCATGAGACGAAGGGCCGCGTCGGGTAACAAAAATGACGAGTCAACGGAATCAGCAGATCGACTCCACCGTAAATCGCCGTCTCCGCCTTGCTGTCCAGCAGTTCGCGCAAAGCCTCATCCACCTGCACCTCGCCGCCCTCGGCCGCCAGTTTCAGAATCTTCAGATACTCTTGGCTCGGCCGGCTCGGCGTTGCTTCCCGCAACGCATCGTAGGCCATACGAAACCGGCTGGTCGGAAACAGATTTTCTTGATACCGGTAGTTCTCAAACGCGCTGGGCTTCCGCATCAACGACGGCGGCGGGTTCGACGGTCGACCGGTGAACCACGCAAATACTCGCCTACGATCCGCTATGGGAGAACTCCGTAATCTCGGTGATGGACCAGACGGACGAGCACGGGAAGGCCACTCTTAAGCTGCGTCCCGTGCACGAGCACCGCGCGCCGCCGAGTGAAAGACAATTCGCGCCGCTACGATCAGCACCGCACATCCCGCCAGCAGTTTGAATTCGAATAGCCCGACTGACCTGACATCGCCTGGTGGAATCAGTGACACAATAATAGAAACAACGGTCACTGACATACCCATACCGGCACTCCACTTATGCCCGTACTTCCAGGATGCGCCGAACATATAAAGAAACGGGATGAAGTAAACTATCACGGTCATGTCGACCAGTAACTGGTATCCTACGCGCAGGTTCTCGCCGGCTTGCAGTGCGATCACGAACACGGTGCAGGCGATGCCTTGTATCAGGATGGCCCAATGCGGCGTGCCCCAGCGCGGATGCAGCCGCGCGAAAGCGGGTGGAAAGTAATGGTCGATCCCGATGACAAAAGGCACCCGCGCACTACCGCCGATCCAGGCGCTCAGTTGCCCGGCGACGCCCGCCAGAATCAGCACGATCATAGCGTGGCCCAGCCAGGCCGCGTGCAAGCGCGCACCGGTTTCGTTGGAGGCGTCGACCAGTCCGGTCAGTATACTGATGCGTTCCGGCGGCATCAGCACCAGGAGCGACAGCGTGCCCAGAATATAAAAAGCCGCGATGCATCCACCCGAGATCCACGCGGCCCGCGACACGTTGCGCGCGGGATTTCGAATCTCGGCCCCCAAAACCGCGCCCAATTCCAGACCGCCGAAAGCGAATGCGATCTGCGACCAGAAGTTGACCTTATCCAGGTCCCAGTGCGGCGCGAGTTGGATAGGTGTAGCCGATCCGGTGCGGATCCACACCGAGATACCGCAGACGATGAGCAGCGCGCCGAAGATGTAAGTGGCAACCGCGCCCGCATTATTCGCCCACTTGGCGACGGATAGACCGAACACATTCGCCAGTAGGGCCAGCCATAGGATCAGCAGGGAAACCGAAATAACATAGAGCTTATCTTCCGAAAGGCCCAGCGCATAACCGGCCATATCGACGCCGGCCAGCAGTAAGTTGGGAAAGTAGAAGAGATTACTGAGCCAGTAGCACCAGGCGCACAGGAAACCGTGCCAATCGCCGAAGCCCTGTTTGGTCCAGACGTAGATGCCGCCCTCATCCGGAAACCGCGCAGAGAGCGTGGCTACGGCCAGCGCGGATGGAACGAAGAAGAAGCCCGCGGCGAGCAGCCATAGCGTGATGGAGACGGGTCCAGTGTGCGCGGCGGCGGCCAGCCAGCGGACGCCGATGACCGCGGCGATGTTGAACAGAACCAGATCGCGCAGACCCAGCTCCCGCCTGAGTCCGAATTCAGTGGCAGTATTTGGAATAGAGGAGAGTGTAACATGCCGGCAGGCAGCATTAAAGAAATGCGACAATCTTAGATTCAATGAAGAAAATCTGCTGCTCCTTCCTTTTGCTTGCGGGCTGGGCTTTCGGCGAGCCGCCCAAGCTCCGCCTCCCGGGCGACGTTCAGCCGGTACGCTACCGTGTGGATCTCACCATCGTTCCGCAACAGGACGGCTTCAGCGGCAAAATCGAAATCGATCTGGAGGTACGCAAGCCCACGGATGTGGTCTGGCTGAATGCCCGCGATCTCACGGTCGATTCGGCTCAGTTGAGTGCCGGCGGGCGCACCACGCCCGCCAAAGTTCAAACCAGCGGCACCGAGTTTACGGGCTTCGCGGCAGAGGCGCCCTTGCCCGTGGGCCCGGCGCAACTGCGCGTCGCATATCACGGCGCTTACAATAAGCTGGGCAGCGACGGGCTTTTCACGCAACAGGATAGCGGCAATGGGTATGTCTTTACGCAGTTTGAATCCATCGATGCACGGAAGGCTTTCCTCTGCTTCGACGAGCCCAATTTCAAAACACCCTGGCAACTCACGCTGCATGTAAACAAGACGGACGCGGCCGTCTCCAATACGCCCGTGCAATCAGAGACAGACGAGCCGGACAGCCGCAAGAAAGTAGTGTTTGCGGAAACCAAGCCTCTGCCCAGTTACCTGGTGGCATTAGGTGTGGGGCCTTTCGATTTCGTGGATGCCGGAAAATACGGGAAAAACCAGACTGCGCTGCGCGTCGTCACACCCAAGGGTAAGGCCGGACAGGCTAAGTACGCCGCGGAAGTTACCGGTCCTCTGCTGGCTGAACTGGAGAACTACTTCGGCGTACCCTACCCTTACGAAAAGCTGGATCTGCTGGCTGTGCCGCTGTTCGGCGGCGCGATGGAGAACGCCGGACTGATCACCTGCGTCGAGAGCATTCTGCTGCGCGATCCGGCGCAAGATAGTATCGGGCGCCAGCGCACTTACGCGGAGATCATGACGCACGAGATGGCTCACCAGTGGTTCGGCGACCTGGTGACTACCGCGTGGTGGGATGATATCTGGCTCAACGAAGCGTTCGCTTCGTGGATGGAGTCGAAAATCATCCGGCAGTGGAAGCCGGAGTGGAACACCGCCATCGACGAGCAGAATACCCGCCTGGGCGCCATGAGCGGTGACAGTCTGATTTCCGCGCGGAAAATCCGGCAGCCGATCATCAGCAATGACGACATCGCCAACGCTTTCGACAACATCACTTACAGTAAAGGTGAAGCCGTCATCGGCATGTTCGAAAACTGGATGGGCGAAGACGCCTTCCGGCGCGGGGTGCAGCATTACATACACCAATATGCGTGGCAAAATGCTACGGCGGGCGACTTCCTGGATTCGCTCGCGTCGGCCGGCAGCCAGCCGGTAGGGCGGGCGTTTTCCACTTTTCTGGACCAGGCGGGCGTACCCGTTGTGTCCGTGGCGCTCGATTGCGGCGCGGGCGCGGCAACTCTGCATCTCACTCAGAAGCGCGCGCTGCCCTTGGGATCGGCGGGGTCCAGCCAGCAGCTTTGGCAGGTTCCCGTCTGCGTACGCTATGGCGAGGGCGATGCCGCGCACCGCGAGTGCACGCTGCTGAGCGAAGAGTCCGCTGATTGGAAGCTGCCGCAGGCCGGCGGCTGCCCGGCCTGGATTGAAGCTAACGCCGATGGTAAAGGTTACTATCGCACGCGCTACCAGGGCGACCTGCTGAAGAAGCTGCTGGCCGGCACCGGCGCACACATTTCCGCCACCGAGCGAGTTGCGGCGTTGGGTGACGTGGACGCTCTTACGGGGATGGGTGAGATCAAGAGCGGGGATGCGCTAGACCTGGCGATGGTTTTCGCGGGCGATCCGGTACGCCAGGTAGTGGACTCGACGGCCGGCATCATCGGCGGCGTACACGACCATATGCTTCCGAGCGAGCTGCGGCCCAACTATGCGCGGGTGGTCGACCGGGCGTTCGGCGCGCGGGCGCGGCAATTGGGCTGGCAAGCGAAACCCGGCGAGGACGCCGAAACGCGCCTGCTGCGCGCCGCCATTGTGCCATTTGTGGCGCAGTGGGGAGCCGATGGATCGCTCGCCGCGGGAGCTCGCCAACTGGCCGTCAAATGGCTGGCGGACCGCAGCGCCATCGATCCGGAGATGGCAGGATCGGTGCTCGTGGCCGCCGCGCGAACCGGTGACGAAGCCTTCTTCAAGCAACTGCAAGCGGAATTGCCGCACACCCAGGACCGCCATCAGCGCGAACTGATCCTGGGCGCGATGGGATCGTTCAGCGATCCGCAAATCGCGCGCGCGGCCATGGACCTGGCGCTCAAGCCCGATCTGGACCTGCGCGAATCCGCCGCGTTTTTCTTTGGACCGCTGGGCGCACCCGAGACGCGCGATCTCCCCTTCGAGTTCGTCAAGACGCATTATGAGGCCATCGCCGCCAGAATCCCCGCTGGATCGACTTTCGGATTCGGCGACGCGTTACCGTTCGTGGGAACCGCCTTCTGCGATGAGAAGTCCGCCGCGGAGGTGAAGGCGTTCTTCGAGCCCAAGGTGGATCGCTTCCCCGGCACGCGGCGCAACCTGGATCAGGTGCTGGAAAGCATTCGCCTCTGCACGGCGTACAAAGCCGCGCAACAGGAAAGCGTGATCGAGTTTCTGAAGAAGTATTAGCGGGGGCGCTCCCTGACGGTGTCACCGCAAAATGATAATGTCCCCTTTGAGGAAAGTAGAAATGTCCTCTTGACAGTCCCAAGCTGGGGGAATGCAAGAAGGACAACTACTCATGACGCAAGCTGATAGGGACCGGCTGGTAACGCTGCGGAAGGCCCAGAAGAAACTGATCAAGCAACGGGAAGCCGCCGGGGAGCTAGGGTTGAGCGTACGGCAAGTGAAACGGCTGCTGTACGCATTGAAGAAGCATGGCGACAAGGCGGTGATCCACGGTCTACGCGGAGCGCCGTCGAAGCGGCGGATCGCGGAGAAGATCCAGCAGAAGGCGATCAAGATTCTGTCAGGAGAGGAGTATGCAGGATTCGGCCCCACGTTAGCCAGCGAGTGCCTGGCGAGTCGGCATGGGATCGTGGCGAGCCGGGAGACAGTGCGGGCGTGGATGACGGAGGCCGGGTTGTGGAAGCCGGGCAAGCAGAAGATAGAACGCGTTCACGAATGGAGGCCGCGGCGGAGCCGGTTTGGGGAGTTGGTGCAGTGGGACACCAGCGATCATGAGTGGTTGGAAGGGCGGGGGAGCGGCTGTACTTGATTGGGATAATTGACGACGCCACCAGCCGGGCGCTGGCCCGGTTTGTAGCGATTCGACGGCGGAAAACATGGGGATGCTGGAGCGGTGGTTGTTGCGGCATGGGCGCATGTTGGGGTGTTACACGGACAAGGCGGGGCTGTTCGTGACGGCACACAAAACGAAACGCCAGGAGCAGCGGGAGGGGAAAGATGGGGAGCCGCTGCCGCCGACGCAAATTGGCCGGGCGTTGGGAGAACTGAACATTGTCTGGACGCCGGCGCACTCTCCGCAGGCCAAAGGGCGCATTGAGAGATTCTTCGAGACCGCGCAGGATCGGCTGGTAAAAGGGATGCGGCTGGCGGGTGTGAAGAGCATGGCCCAGGCCAACGCAAATTTGGAGAAGGAGTATCTGCCGTGGTGGAACAAAACCCGCACGGCGGCGCCGGCCAGTAACGATGAGGCCCACCGGCCCTTGGAGAAGCATCAGGATCTGGCGGCGATCCTGAGCCATGTGGAGGACCGCCAAGTGAAAAACGATTACACCATTCAGTTCGTGGGAAAGACATATGGTATGGAGCGCGCTGATATCTCTACTGGCTTACGGGGTGCTATGGTGCGCGTGGAACAGCGCCGCGATGGGACGGTGGCCATCCGCTTCCGCGATAAGTACCTGCACTGCCAGGTCTGCCAGCGGGCCAAGCCGACGGGCCGGGTCGTCGCGCCCCGGGTGGCCTCTATGCGCAAGAAAGGCGCGCATGCCGGTGGACAGAAGGTCTGGATGAAGGACTTTATGCAGAAGCCGGGACCCTCGGGTAGTGTCAAGTTTTTTGTGTAAACGTCATTTCCTTGGTACTGTCGAACTCCGGAACTGGCCGGAAATCCCTCTCATAAGCCGTCCGACTCAGCGGTTCAGGGCCGCTTGAATGCGGTCGCCCCATAGCATTTCAAAGTGATTCAGCGCCTGTTCCGAGCCCTGCACCGTATCCCATTTCCGGATCACGTTGCGCAGCGCCAGGTACAGCAGCTTGATCGCCGCTTCCTCGCTGGGAAACGAGCCCCGCGTCTGGGTGATTTTGCGCAAACTCATGTGCAGCTATTCGACCGCGTTGGTCGTGTAAATCACCTTCCGCACCTCGGCCGGGAATGCGAAGAAAGGCACCCCGTGTGTCCAGTTCTCTTTCCATAGCTTGCCCATCGCCTGGTACTTCGATCCCCATTTGGCTTGGAAGATAGTCAATTCCAGCTCTGCCTGCGTGGCCGTGGCCGCCCGGTAAATCTCTTTCAAATCCGTCGCCACTTGCTTGTGTTCTTTCCAGTTCACGTAATTCAAACTGGCCCGTACCAGGTGCACAATGCACAACTGCACCTGGGTCTGCGGAAAGACGCTCTCGATAGCCGGCGGAAACCCTTTCAGCCCATCCACGCATGCGATCAGGATCTCCTTGACCCCGCGGTGCTTGATCTCCGTCAGCACTTCCAGCCAGAACTCGGCGCCTTCCTGGCTGCTCGTCCATAGCCCCAGGACGTCCTTTTGACCGTCCAGCCCCATGCCCATCGCCACGTATACCGCGCGGTTCTCCACCCGCCCTTCGTGCCGCATCTTCACATATAGCGCATCCAAATAGATAATCCCGTACACCGGCTCCAACGGCCGGTTCTGCCACCCCTTCACTTCCTCCATCACCCCGTCGGTGACCTCGGAGATTAACGTCGGACTTACGTCCACCCCGTACATCTCTTGCAGATGGATCTCCGGCGTGCTCATCCCGCGGCATACATCGACAGAATCTTGTCATCGAAACCATCCCACCGCGTTTGGTCCTTCTTCACCATCTGCGGTTCGAAGGTGCCGTTGCGGATGTCCCCACCGCTCATCGCGACCTCCGAAATACTGTTCGTAAACGAGGCGCCCGTCGTGTTCGACAGCACCGCGTGCGTATTGGGGAAGGCGCCCGCCTTGAGATCGGCGGTCACTTTATCGAGCGCCTCCGGCCGGAACCCGGTTCGCGACTCCTCGGCGCGTGCTGCGCTGGGGTAAGCGCCAAACGCTGTAAGTAATAAAGATGTAAACTCACGCCGTCGAAGCATGGCCAGAAGGATACCAAAAGCGCGCGTCCGTATATTGCTTACGCGCTCTGGCCGGATGCGATCAGATACGGCTGGCACTTGGAAGGAAATCCGCAAATGCCGTTCACGCCGCCTATTTCGCCCAGCGAACAACGGCGTTATCAGGCTTTATACCGGCCTTTATTCGGGTGGGAATGATGTAACCGAGGCGCCGCGGCGCCCCCGTGTCGCCGCGTCCCAGCAGGCTTACGATACGGAAGTGTCCGCCTACGATCTCACCGGGAGACAAGGCCGCCTCCGAAAAGTCGGCAGCCGCTGCGTCCTGCAGGAAACTGCCGGCCTGCGCATCGCCCCAGCGCAGCTTGCGGACTTCAGCCACTACGCTGGGGCTCTCCCCCGCGGCATCGATGAATCTGTCGCGCTCGGCCGGCGACTGATCGAGCGCCCGCTCGAACAGAGACTTGACACGCTGCCATCTCTCGGGAGTCATCCGTACACTTTCTTGCAATGCCCGGCTTCGACAATGTGCGCTGCG
This sequence comes from Bryobacterales bacterium, assembly GCA_963756605.1. Classification (GTDB taxonomy): domain Bacteria; phylum Acidobacteriota; class Terriglobia; order Bryobacterales; family Bryobacteraceae; genus Bog-159. The sequence continues at coordinate 88,818 of CAVWOT010000017.1, forward strand.
GCGGCGCGCCAGAAGCGATCAATTGTTAGCGGATCAGCCGCGACCGACTGTCTCCACGACCCAGTAATACGAAATCGTCCTGCTGAGCATCCGTCGTCACGCACTTTCGTGGGCGCAGATCACCTCAGATTACACTGATTGGCGGGAATAATGAAGGGGGGAGGGCAATCGAAGCTGTGTTGGCAGTCAGTTGCCCGACTGGTGATCCGCAATGAGGATTACTTCATTCGGGACGCCTCGTGCCACAGCGCAACGGCCTCTTATCCACCGATACCGGTAGCGGTTTCTGGCCGTATTCCAACCGCTCCACGCCACGCGATCCGACCATACTACAACAGCGAATTGGTCAAGGCTTACCCTTTAGAAAACGCCATTCACGCGCCGGCGCCGCCCCCATCGAAGAGACTGCATTGCTTATAACGCGGACCGGCGCCCGTTTGGGTAGAGGCAGCGGTGGGGATCTGGCGGCTGGCGAACTGGTCCCAATGGAACCGGACGGTATCACTGTGAATGTTGTAACTTCGGCATGCAGCAGGGTGTTTACCGAGGTAAACTAGATAGGCCCGAGGCGTTATGGGATGGCGAGTAGTTCCGCTTGCGGCCGTCGCGCTGCCGCTATGTCTCATCGCGGAGCAACTGCCGATCCGGTCCTACACGACGGCGGACGGACTGGCATCGGACCAAATCAATTGTGTCGTCCCCGATTCCCGCGGCTTCGTCTGGTTCTGCACGCCGGAAGGACTGACCAGGTTCGACGGTTACCGCATGGTCACGTTCGGCACTCGCGACGGGCTCCCAGACCGAGCGATAGCTGCCTTTCTGGAGACGCGTTCCGGCGCGTACATAGTAGGGACGAACCATGGTATTAGCCGATTAGATCCGAATGCGGGCGGCCATGCGTTCGTCACTTACCGGCAGGGAACCAGCCTCTTCGACCAGCCAATCCGCACGCTGTTCGAATCTTCATCCGGCAGGATCTGGTGCGGGTCGAACGAAGCACGGCTCTTCGAAGTGCTGAGTGCCGGCGATCTCCGCCTTACAAAATTACCCGCGAAACGACATCCGTTTGTCGAGGACATCAAGGAAGATGCGGGCGGCAAGCTTTGGGTGGCTACCTCGGACGGGATCTATGTCCTCGGGAAAGACGGTGCCGTGCGACTTGTCACGAGACAGCTTGGCCAGCCGCATGACTGGGCGAGCGCTCTGTCGGTCGACCACGCCGGCAGGATATGGGCCGCAACGCGCGGTGGTCTGCTGTTGATGAGAGATGCAGACGCGGTCGAAAGCTGTGGCGTCCAGCGGGCCTACTGGCGAAAGGACGGATTACCAGCGAGCGTGAACGACCTGCATGCGCTGGCCGAAGGACCGGACGGAGCTACCTGGGTCTCAACCAACGTTGGCATTAGTGTGCTACCGGCAAGCGGCCGTCCCCCGTTTCGCAATCTGACCCGCGACCACGGTCTCACCGATCGCTCGATTACCTCGCTGGCCGTGGACAAAGCCGGAGACATATGGGCCGGAACGGAAAGCGCCGGCGTTATGCGCATTGGGACTGCCGGTTTTGTCACGTTTCACGAACGGGACCGACTCACGACGGATGAGGTGTACTCGATTTTTGCGGATCGTCAGGGCAGGGTTGTGGCGGTAACTGCGCCGGCAACTAGCCCGCGGGGTCGTTCGGTCAACGTTTTCGACCCCGTCAACCTTAAGTTCCACACCGTCGTTCCAAAGGTATTTGGCGAGCATGCAATCTGGGCGGTGCGTCCGAGCTTGCTGCAGGCCCGCTCGGGCGAATGGTGGGCGGCAACCGAAGTAGGGCTTTGCCGGTTTGCTCCGGTGAGCGTGGAGCAACTGGCGAGGCGGCAGCCGCTGTGCTACTATTCCGAGCCCGGTCTTCATATCTTCACCGTCTTCGAAGACTCCAAGGGCGGCATCTGGGCCGTGGGGCAATCCCTGAGGCAGGACAATGGGAATCGCCTGTGGCGATGGGATCCCCAGCAAAATGCGATCTCCCGTTTCGATGGCGCTCCCACTCGGAGTCAGTTTGTCCTAAGCTTTGCGGAGGACCGCCACGGTAACATCTGGATGGGTCCCACTGGCGGAGATCTATGCCGCTACGACGGGCGGCAATTCACCCGATTCAAGCGGAGCGACGGAGTGCCGGCCGGTAACCTTCGCGCGCTGCTCGTGGATCATAAAGGGCGATTGTGGATGGGTTCCAGGCAGGGTCGCGGGCTCGGATTGGTGGAGGACCCGGGTAGCGCGCCCTTCCGCGTGCGCACGTACAATATGGCGAGTGGAATGGCCAGCGACATAGTCTCCAGCCTTGTCGAAGACAACCTGGGACGCATCTACGCCGGTACGGGGAAAGGCGTCGATCGCTTAGACCCGGCTACGGGATGCATCAAGCATTTCTCTTCGGCGGACGGATTAGCGCGTGGCGACGTCGGGTCGGCGTTCCGCGACAGTTCCGGCAATCTGTGGTTCGGTACGATGGAAGGCTTGTCGCGGCTGACACCCACCGCTGATCCGCCCGCCCGCCCCACCGTGCTGATTACGGACCTGAAAATATTCGGCAAGCCGTATCCGGTCTCGTACGCTGGAGAAGCGCACATCCGGCTGCCGGAACTCGATCACTCGCGCAATCAGTTGCAGGTCTCGTTTGTGGGCTTCGATGGAGAACCGGAGGATCGATTGCGCTATACCTACAAGCTGGATGGCGCAGGCTCCGATTGGAAGGCGCCGGACAGGGAGCATGAGGCGAACTACCCCGGGCTCACGCCGGGGGACTACCGGTTCCTGGTGAAGGCGGTGAATTCGGAAGATCAAGCGAGTGAGACTCCCGCCGAAATCGATTTCACGGTTCTTCCTCCGTTCTATCGGCGCTGGTGGTTCGAAAGCCTGGCGGCAGCAATGATGGTCTGCCTCGTGTTTGCGGCCTATCGTTACCGGTTGTTGGAGATGACCGCGCGGGTCAAGGAGCGTTACGAAGAGCGGCTGGACGAGCGCACGCGCATCGCGCGGGAACTTCACGATACCCTGCTGCAGAGCCTGGCCGGCGTTTCTCTTCACCTGGACGGCATCGCCAAACAGATTGCGCCCAGTTCCGAACCGGTCGCCGCCCAGATCAGAACCGTGTGCCAGCGAGTGGACACCACTTTCCGCGAGGCGCGGCAGAAAGTTCAGGATCTACGCTCCCCTATGTTGCACGGCCGCGATCTGCCCACCGTCATGCAAGAATCTCTGGAACAGATCGCCGCCGGACATCCAGTGCGCCTCCGGATGACAGTGGCCGGCCAGCCCCGCCCGTTGCGCCAGGAACTGGAGGAGGCCGTCTTACGGATCGGCCAGGAGGCCGTCGCAAATGCCGTTCGCCACGCGCAGGCCGGCGAAATCCAAGTCGAAATGATCTATGGCGATGGGTCACTTAGTCTTCGCGTGCAGGATGATGGCCAAGGCTTTAACCTGGACGATGCCCGGCAAAGGGTTGGGCACTGGGGACTGCGAAACATGCAGGAGCGCGCCCACCGGATTGGCGCGCAGTGGAAGATTACGACCAGCGCCGGATGCGGGACCGGGATCGAGACGATTGTTCCGCTGACCGGGGACGACTAAGGGGTCATGGGACAGACGCGCATTCGAATTCTGTTGGTGGACGATCATCCGCTCCTGCGAGACGGGTTGCGTGCGTCGGTCGGCGCCGAATCCGACATGGAGATCGTAGCCGCAGCCTCGAATGGCCGGGAAGCCCTCGCACTGTTTGGCCAACATCGGCCCGACATCACGCTGATGGACCTGAAGATGCCAGTCATGGGCGGAGTCGACGCGATCCAGGCTATTCGCGGCCAGTGCGCCTCGGCGAAGATCATCGTGTTATCCACCTATGCGGGCGATGAAGATATCCATCGCGCGCTTGAAGCCGGCGCCGCGACCTATCTACTGAAAGACACCCTCTCCGTGGACCTGGTGCGGGTAATCCGGGCGGTCTATGCCGGAGAGCGGCCGCTGCCGGCGGCTGTCTCGCAACGCCTGGCGGATCGGACCTTGCACCCGAGCCTGACACCCCGCGAAATGGAGGTACTGCAGCTGGTCGCCGAAGGGCTGCGGAACAAGGAGATCGCCGCCCGGCTACGCATCAGCGAGGAAACCGCGCAGAGCCATGTGCGGAACATTCTTTCGAAATTCGGGCTGCATGACCGTACCGAGGCGGTGGCAGTGGCGGTGCGGCGCGGAATCGTGCACTTGGATTGAAGGCTCACCCAGCCCCTGAAATCAGGGGTTCTTTACTCCCATGTTTTGGGGAGTTCCTTGCGCCACCCAGCGCCGCTACTCTTGGGATAGTGGGGTTACGCGCTATTCGTGTCCTCGTTGTGGACCACAACCCACTGATGCGTGAGGGGCTGGCGCTGCTCGTGCGTCTGCAGCCGGATATGCAACTAACGGGCGCCGCAGCGACCGCCGAAGAAGCTGTCCACATGCACCTCGTCGAGCCGCCCGATGTGACGCTGATGGATCTGGATCTGCCCGAGCGTGCCGGGATCGGAGCGATCTGGAAGATCCGTGCACGGGACCCCGGGGCCCGCATCATTGGACTGGCGACCTATGGCCCGGATGCTCGATGGGCGGAAGCGCTGGACGCTGGTGCGTGTCGGTGCGTCGCCAAGGATGGCCTGAGTGACTCTCTCCCGAGTCTGATTCGAGCGATTAATCCCGAGTTATAGCAAGCATAGAATCCCTGAAAACAGGCAGGACTTTTTCCCAAATTTCAGGTGTATTTTTATACCCAGGTTTCGGCATGGTCTCTGCAGCCGGTTTCATCTTATAGTGCAGGACTAGGTACTCGTTGCGAGGAGAAGATTTTTCCCGAGACACTGACAAAAGGAGATGGTATGAGTGAGTAGGCTCGGGCGGGATAAGCTCGGAAGAAAGGGCAACTTCGTTCGGAATAGACAGGTCACAGGCTGCATTTCTTGCTTGGGGCATTGGACCCCGTGAAGGAGATTAGTCAAACCTGTGGCCTGGGCGCCACCGTAAGACCGGCTGGCCGGACCTTGAATGGGAGAATGGTGACCGCCGCAGAGCGCGTCTACTCCACCTGCAATTCACAACACCAGGAGGAGTATGCAAGCGCCACGACAAATTGGAATCGACCTGCACCGCGACAAATGGCCACCTGTTGCGTGCGGTTGGAGAACGGACAGGGACGGCCGGCTACCCGGTCTTAAAACTCGTGAATTGCGAGGCTAGGACCTGGCGCATATGTGCTCGTGAAGAAGCTGCGGCGAGACGACGAGAGTTGCGGTGGAGGGCCTCCGTGCCAACATGGATGAGACAGCGCTGGTGGGTAACCTATTGGGTTTCTCATCCGGACTACCGAACGGCATCGGGCAGAGCTGGGAGCCACTGCATGGCCGGTCGAGCGGGAGCTTCTACGGGGCAGGCGGCTTCGAACGGCGATGGCTCAATCTTCAGCATCACTCCCACCGGCACGCTGACCACTGTCTTCACCTCGAAAGGATGAAGTACCCCGAAAAGGAGGTTCAATGCAGTTGCGGCGATTTACGGTTCTGGCAACGTTCGCGACTCTGCATGCTGTCGCGCAGGTCCACAGCGCGTCGCCATCGTCGCATAGCGTCGTCCTGACGGACAACTTCACGAAGCGGACGACAAGCTCCGCGTGTTCTGACCGCATGGGGAGCTGCTGGCATCGTCATGCAGGACGCCCGCCACGTTTGTTGCTCCGCAACTGGGTTTCAGTAGTCGTCGGGGCTACAAACTGGTGGGCCGACCGAAGCCAATGCAAACCACCGGCATACAGTCGAGTGGGACCTTGTCGCCGCCCTTTACGTGACCACAACGGTAATGGCGACGCAGGGGACGGGAATCACGGTTTCGAGATCTTTTTGGCGAACGCGAGATGCTCTCACAGCATCTTACCGTAACAGACACTCGTAAACCCGGGCCGTGAAGGCACCGGGGTTCTTTGCAAATGCCCGCCAATGTCGAGCCGAGTTTGTGGACGGTTGGTGAGCACTCCTGGCGGCACGCTGACCGATGCACAGCCCGACGTCACTGACGGCAGGCCGCCCTTCGGCGAGCGTCAGACCAGCGCGGCACATGCGACGGGGGCAGCCACCTTGGGGGCGCCACAGCGGGAAGGTCTGTCGGCCAGTATGTGGGGCTGGCCCGTTCGTGGAGACAGTTCCCACTTCCGGAAAGGCGGGAGCGGCCATTCACATCTTGGGCTACGATCTGACGGACGCGACCAGCGTCACCTTCAATGGCGCCGCCGCTGCGTTTACCGTGGTCTCGGCCACCGAAATCACGGACGTGCCAGCCGGTGCCACCGTGGTAAGGTCGAGGGGACCTACCCAGCCGCACGCGGAAGGTAACGTGAAATTCCGATGAGTCCGTTAGAGGCGTCCCCGCGACCGGGATTATCCAAGTCGGACCAGCGATTAACCCCGAGTTATAGCCAGCACAGAATCCCTGAAAATAGGCAGCACTGTTTCCCCAAATTTCAGGTGTATTTTTATCCCCAGGTTTCGCTATTGGCACAAAAGCCGGCCCACCTTATAGTGCGGAGAGTGGAGGGAAACATGAAATTCGGAACATGTTTATTACAACGATGCTTCCGTTGTGTTGGTCATCCCGGCTGAGCTGGTGCGTGACCTATTGTGTTTCTCATCCAGCTACCGAACGTGGCGGTAGAGCTGGGAACAAAACAATGCCGGGACGATCGTCCCGAAGCAGGGCTGGTCGCCCCCAATGGGGACCTCTACGGGACAGGGGACGGTGGCGGGGCCAACGGCGACGGGACGGTCTTCAAAATCACGCCGGACGGCACGCTGACAACTCTGCACAACTTCGACGGCACCGACGGCTCTAACCCGTTCGGGGGGCTGGTCCAGGCCCTCAATGGGGACCTCTACGGGATAACTTATGGTGGCGGGGCCAACGGCCAGGGGACGGTCTTCAAAATCACGCCGGAAGGCACGCTAACGACGCTATACAGCTTTTGCTCCCAAGGCGGCTCTCTTTGCACGGACGGCAGCTCCCCCAACGGGGTGATCCAGGCCACCAATGGCGACTTCTACGGGACAGCGTTCTCTGGCGGGACCAACGGCCAGGGGACGGTCTTCAAAATCACTCCGAGTGGAACGCTGACGACGCTGTACAGCTTCTGCTCCCAAAGCGGGTGTACGGACGGCGAGCAACCCAATTGGGGGGTGATCCAGGCCACCAATGGCGACTTCTACGGGACAACGTCGGCTGGCGGAGCCAACGGCTACGGTGGCACGGTCTTCAAGATCACCCCTAGTGGCACGCTAACGACGCTCTACAGCTTCTGCTCCCAAAGTGGGTGCACGGACGGCGCAAACCCCTCCGCGGGGCTGATCCAGGGCACCGATGGGAATTTCTACGGGACGACGTATAGTTACGGGGCCAACGGCAACGGCGGGACGATTTTCAAAATCACCCCCAGTGGCACGCTCACGACGCTCTACAGCTTCTGCTCCCAAGGCGGCTCTCTTTGCACGGACGGCAAAGGGCCCTCGGCGGATCTGGTCCAGGACACCGATGGGACCTTTTACGGGACAACGATGGGTGGCGGGACGAGCACCGCCTGCCCATTTGGACTTTGTGGCACGGTCTTCAGCCTGTCTGTAGGTCTTGGCCCGTTTGTGGAAACGCAGCGTACCTACGGCACTGTGGGAGCGGTCGTCGAGATTCTGGGGACCGACCGGTGACCTATTGGGTTTCTCATCCAGACTACCGAAGGGCATCGGGTAGAACTGGAAACAAAACAATGCCGGGACGTTCTTGACGCGCTAGCCCCAAGCGGAACGCTGGCGACGTCATCGGCATTCATGGATTCATGGGATAGCAACAAAAACAATTTTTTTCGGAGGAACGTTCGACGAGAACGGAACGGTCTTCAGCATCACCCCGACCGGCGCGTTGATGACGGTGTACGACTTTTGCGCCCAAACGAACTGCACTGACGGAGCTATTCCCAACGAGACCGGCGCGCTGGCGCTGGGCACTGACGGGAATTTTTATGGGGCGACCGAGAATGGCGGCGCCAGCGCCGTATCCGGCCCTTGTGTGCCCTACGGCTGTGGCACTATCTTCAAAATCACGCCCACCGGTACGTTGACCACGCTCTATAACTTTTGCTCCCAACCCAACTGTGTTGACGGCGACCTCGACTATAGCGGGGTGGTTCTAGGCGCCGACGGGAACTTCTACGGAACGACTCCGGGGCAGGGCGCCAACACTAATTCCATGTGTCCAGGCGGTTTATTTTATGGAGTAGGCTGCGGAACAGTCTTCAAAATCACTCCGGAGGGCGCATTTAGCACCCTTTACAGCTTTTGCTCGCAGCCGAACTGCGCGGACGGCGCCGCGCCTTACAGTGGGCTGGTTCAGGGTATGGATGGAGACCTCTACGAAATCGCGTCTGTCGGCGGAGCTAACGGCGACGGCACGATCTTCAAAATCACCTTGGGCGGTACGCTGACTACGCTGCATAGCTTCGATGATACCGACGGTGACTGCTCCTACTTCTGTGCTCCGTTGATTCAAAGCAACAATGGGAGCCTGTATGGGACAACCAACTACGGCGGGGCGAATGGTTATGGCACAGTCTTCGAGATTACTCCGGGGGGTAAGTTTACGACACTCTATAACTTCTGCTCCCAAACTAGCTGTGCCGACGGCGCCTACCCCTACCCACTCGTGCAAGCCGCAGACGGAAACTTGTACGGGGGCGCCATAGGCGGGGCCGACGGCTATGGGATGCTTTTCAAGCTGACCACAGCGGGAGTGCTCACGACGCTGCACAGCTTCGACGGCGTTGGCAATCAGGTTCCCGGAGGGGCCTATCCGTTTGGACTGTATCAGGCAACCAGCGGAACATTGTATGGGGTTACCGTGAACGGCGGACTGACATTCAACGGTACGGTGTTCAGCCTGGATGTGGGCCTGCGCCCGTTCGTCGAAACTGTGTCCGCCTTCGGCAAGGTGGGAGTACAGGTTAACATCCTGGGCACCAATCTGACGGACGCGACCAGCGTCAGTTTCAATGGTGCCGCCGCCGCGTTCGAAGTGATATCAAGCTCGCTCATCTCGGCCACCGTCCCAGCCGGCGCGACCAGCGGCTTTGTAACGGTGAGCACATCGAGCGGCACGCTAAGAAGCGACGCGCGATTCCGAGTGACCCAATAGCGGAAATAACGAGTCGGGTTAAAGGCAATCAGCAGAAAAGAAAGAGAGGTTTCTCATATGACAAACGAAGGCATGACAAACGCATTCGAACATCGGAGTCCATCAAGCTCGAGTCGCTGGTTAAGTGTGCGGCTGTGCAGGAGTGCGCTAGCGGTAGGAGCGGCGCTGCTCGCAACGGCCACGGCGGTCCGATCGCAGGCACAGACAGGGCCGCCGTCTTTCAATTGGTTGTATCAACATCAACCGAAGATCGCCGCCGCCGCGGTGGCGAAAGCCGCTGCCGGGCAACAAGCGCTTGCCCGTGGGGCCCAAGCGGCTCTGGCGCAGAGTGCCGCTGCAGGTACCATCACTACGTTTGATGTCCCGGGCGCAGGAACAGGATACGAATCGGGCACGACGCCCGTCGCAATTAACGGGGCGAGCACTATCACGGGTTACTACGCCACGGGTTCCTACGCCGACGCGAACCTGGCGACCCACGGCTTCGTGAGGGCCACGAACGGCACCATCACCAGTTTCGATGCCCCCGGCGACGTCAATGGGACTCACCCTTCAAGCATCGACTCGCAGGGGGAGATCACGGGGTACTACTGTGACGTGAACGAGCTCTGTCATGGCTTCACGCGATCCCCCGACGGCGTCATCGTCTCGTTCGATCCAGCCGAGGTCGCCGGGACCTACCCGTTCAGCATCGGCTCGCACGGCCTCGTCACGGGCTACTATTGGGATACGGAATACCAGGGCCGCGGCTTTGTGCGGAGCAACGACGGTAGTATAGCGACCTTCTCCGTTCCGGGTGCTGCCAACGGAACCTACGCGTTCGGCGTCAGTGCGGCGGGGGTCTCGGGAGCGTACGTCGACGCCAGCTACCAGAACCACGGCTTCGTGGGAGCCAACGGCGCCATGACAACGTTCGATCCGCCGGGCCAATTAGGCTTCCTGGTTGACTTCGGAGCGTACTCCTTCGCCCCCGGCCTAAGCATTAACGCGGGGGGCACGATCCCGGGATATTACTTTGAAACCATATCGGGAAACCCCTTTGGGGGCAATTGGCGCGGTTTCGTGCGAGCGCCCGACGGAAACTTCACCACGTTCGACGCAGGCAGTGAGACCATTTGCTGTCTGTGGACGTTTCCTTATAGCATCAACGCGGCTGGCGTAACCACTGGATCGTACAACGACGATACTGGCCTTAACCACGGTTTTCTGCTGGCTGTCGATGGTACCATCACCACGCTGGATGCCCCGGGCGCTGGCACAGGCTATATCCAAGGGACGGTGTCGTTGAGCATTAACGCCGCGGGGCAGACCACAGGGTTCTATACAGACTCTAACAACGGCCATCATGGATTCTTGTACCAACCTTAACGAGCGACTCCGCATCATGGCACCCATCCCACTCCGGATTAATCGCGGGTAGTCGCCCGGCGTTTAGGATGCCGGGCATCCTGGCCGGATACGCCGATCTGAGAAACGGTGAGCCGCGCGATCGAAAGTTATTCGCAGGGCTGGCGGCGGCCGAGCGAGATCCAGTACAAGCTTTTCCCAAGACTCTGACAAAGGAGATACACAAATGAAAGCAAACGTAAAGGAGAATCAAATGAAAGCAACACCGAACAGTAACAACGTTGTATTCGCGGCTATCCTGGCCTGCCTGATCGCAGTGGGATCGGGGTCGGCCTTTGCAGCGGGCCCGGTGCTTCGCAACCTGAACAACCAGACCTTCACGGGCGTGTGCTGTGTCTCGTTTAACGAGTCGGTCAGCATCAGCGAACCTGCCAACATCTCTCCGGTCGTTGTAGTTTTTAGCACTGACTATAGGGTGAACGTAACGGGCGATCAATATCACGCTGGCCTCAGTGTGAACGGCAGTCCGTGCCGGACGCTTGACGGTTATGGGTCTCAGGTCGTGGCGGATTCCGACGCGCCAGAGGGCATTTGGTCTAACGCTTCGTTCCAGTGGGTCGTCGAACCCACCGACGGGGTGCTGGTGGCAGGCACGAACACGTTCGAGTTGTGCGGCGGCGGTCTTAGCTCAAGCAGCGACTCCATCAGCATCGGCCAAAACACCCTCAGCGTCAAGAAGTTCTGAACGAATCTGCGGGTCAGGGCACGGGATAATCCTACGCCGCGGTAGGTTTGCTTGTGCCCTCGTAGGATCCTTTCGCAGTCTTTCCCGTTGGACAACGACGGCACGATTTACAGCCTGGATGTGGGCCTTGGCCCGTTCGTGGAGACACTGCCCACCTCGGGCAAGGCGGGAGATCCGGTCAGCATCTTACCGGCGCCACCAGCGTGATGTTTAATGGCACGGCGGCAGTATACAACGTGGTCTCTGCCACCTTAATCTAATCTCGGCTACAGTGCCCGCCGGCGCTTCCACCGGCAAAGTCGAACTAATTGCAACCGGTGGCACGCTTAAGAGCAATGTGGAGTTCCGTGTGCGGTAAACGGCGCAATCACGGCTCGGTCGCCCGCCTGCGGTACGGGCCCATTCAGAAAGTCACGCCCAAAACGGCGACGGTCCACGCTTGAGGAGTGGGTTGATCGCCAGAAGGATCGGCGCCGATTTCGCCGTGAGGCAGGCCGCAAAGGCGTGAACGGCCGTTATGCTATCCTCTTGTTTGCCACGGCATGGACGGTCGAGAGGGCTTCACCTCGAAAGGGTGAAGCGAGAAGGAGGTTTACTATGCACTTGCAGCGATTTACATTTTTGGCAGCGTTCGCGACTCTGCATGCTGTCGCGCAGGTCCACAACGCGTCGCCATCGTCGCATAGCATCGTCCTGACGGACAACTTCACGAAGTGGACGACAAGCTCCGCGTTTCTGACCGCATTAGCTTCTGCATCGTCATGCACGCCCGCGACGTTTGTTGCTCCGCAACTGGGCTTCAGTAGTCAGTCGGGGCTGCAAATGAGTGGGCCGACCGAAGACTATCAAACCACTGGCATACAGTCGAGTGTGGCCTTGTCGCCGCCCTTTACTGTGACCACAACGGTAATGGCCACGCGGGGGACGGGAATCCCGTTCGAGATCTTTTTGTCGAGCGCGGATCTTTCGCAGTATCTTACCGTAACCGACATGTAAACCCGATCTTACCAGGGTTCTTTGCAAATGCCCCCAATATCAGCGAGTTTTGTGGACTTGGTGAGCAATTCTCGCCTTCGATCACACCCGAATTCAACACCCCCTACAAGATCGTAATCAGTGTGGAAGCGACGGGGTCAGCCACGGCGACGGTGGAAAAGCCTAGCGGCGTAGTATTGGGCAGCCTTTCCAATTTACAGACTGGCGGTACGGGGCCATTCTATCTTGTGCTGGGTCAGCGGCTGGCGGCACCGATGACACTAGGGCCGGAAGGTGCAGACTGGTTTTACGTTAAGGTCACTAACCTCAGCGACTCGCCAAAGTAGGCGCTGAACTGTCCGATGGCATGCCACATCGTTCTGGTTCTGGACATTGGGCAGCCTTTCCAATTTACAGACTGGTGGCAGAACAGTGTTCAAAGGGAAGCAGTTCCAGATACCCGTACTGAATCCGCAAACGTTGCGGCGCCGTGCTCAGCTGGTTCAGCCGCTCCAGGCGCGCCAGCCTGAACACCACGGATCTCATAGCGTCTCCACCTGAAACCTGGCAACCCACTTGTCCAGTTCCTCTTGCGTTAATTCGGGGCCGTTGCGGCTCTTGCTGAACTGCACGCTCTCTAACATCGTGCCGTTCGGGCAGAGCGTCCTTCGGCACGTGCCTCTCAAAGTCTGGGTACGGACTCCAGCCGGCACTATCACCAGACGGAATCGATCCCGCGGCTTCCCATCCGCAGGCGCAAATCGATCCTCCAGCCGGCGCAACCGCCTGGCGATGGCTTTCACCAGTGCCTCTTTTTGATCGGCTTCCGGGCTGCGGGAATTTTGAACTCGATGCCGCTGTCACCCCGTCGCCCCTCCGAATCGATGCTCATGAACTTCAGAATGAGCGGCTCTTCGAGGACCGGCAGCAGGTTTTCTTCGAGCCGTTCCAACCGCCGGGTGAGGTTCTTGACGGTCACGCCACAGCCTCCATGGCTCTCCGCACGCGCGCCGTCAGACGTCGGCGCCCACAGTCTTCGGCGATTTGCTTCAGGCGCTCGGTTATCTGCTCGGGCGATGCTTCCGGCCCCAGTTCCGCACGCACCTCGCGCACGCGCGCCGCCAGGTCCATCTCGGCCTTGCACCCGCGGCAAAAGCCGCAGCGATGTAGGCGCGGACGGCGCTGGTGGCACTGCGCACAGGCCAGCATGGCCCTGGGGGGCTCCGCAGGCTTCTCATCCGTTGGAGATTCTGTTTTCGAAACACTGCCGAATTCCGGCCGCAGTAGCCGGTACTGATACACGCGCCCCATCGACAGTCGCCGCTGTTTCCGCAGCGCCCGGCAGTACCTCGCCCGGGCACTGGAGATGGATCCGGTCTGCCCCAAAAGTTTTTTCCCGGTGATTGTCTCTGTCCAGGAATTATATCGCCTCTGGCGGGTGCCCCAGCGGGATTTGAAGTCAATCGCAGGGCTCGCTGAGAGGAGAGGATATGAAAGGCAACCTATTGATCTCGGCACTGTTTTCCACCGTCGCGGCCTTTGCCGGCGAGCAGATTAGCGTGGCCGTCTGCAACATGGGCGAATTGCCGGTGCAGGCGATTTGAAAACTGCTATGTGAAGCGGCATACCCTGCATTTTCGTGATACTGGTTCACGTTTGCGCCAGCGGCGATCAAGGCCTTGACCCTACGCGTATCGCCAACAAGGCAAGCGTCAATTAGCGTCGTCGCCTTAGAACTGCCGCCAAATATGTTCAGAAGGCCTTTCAGGACGGGCATGATTCATGATATACCGAAGCCGAGGAACCGAAAACAGTGTCAGTAACAGCAAGCGGCGGCTACGTGGGGGCGGCGCGGTGCGTCGGTGCGGTACGTCGTCAGCTCCCCGGTCGATCCCCTGCGCCTCTAGTGTGGCGCAGGTCGAACCGCTCATCAAAACCTTGGGGCTCCAATATGACGGGTTGTAATCCCATCTGGGGCTACGTCATGCGGCGCGAGTGGTGGGAAAGCTATATGGCCCGCTGGATCACACTAAACGTGCTCAGTCTCAAAAATGGTAAGTTTCGGGACAAACGTGGGATGCCCTGAAATCAAGCCCTTCAGCGTCTCGGAACTGCGCCCATGGTTCTGGAATAGGAGAATATCGTGTACAAGATTAGGTTGCCAAAAAGAATCCGCTTCATCATTCTGTTCTATGCTGCGACGGTGATTGCGTTGCACCGCACAGACCTTTAAGACGCTGTTCACTTTTGACGCCACCGACGGGTTCGGCGCACAACCGCTGGTGCAGGCAACCGATGGCGACTTCTACGGAACAACCGAGTTTGGCGGGGCCAACGACACCTGCATGGAGGAAGGGAGGGCCACCCTGTGCGGCACCGTCTTCAGAATTACCAGTAGAGGCAGGCTCACCACACTGCACAGCTTCGACGGGACGGACGGCTTCCTTCCTATCGGCGCGCTGGTGCAAGCCACTGATGGGAGGTTCTACGGGACAACTTTTGCGGGCGGGTCCTATAGTAGCTGCATGTTGGCCTACGAGATAAATGGCTGTGGCACGGTCTTCAGAATGACCGCCGGGGGCACGCTGAGTATGCTTCACAGCTTCGGCTCGGGTGACGGCGGGCTTCCCAATGGCGGGCTTGTTCAAGCCACCGACGAGTATTTCTACGGGACAACGCAGTATTCAGCCTTCAAAGTGACCGCAAAGGGTGCTCTGACCACACTCGACTTCATCGACGGCGGCGAGGACGGGGAGTTCCCGAACGGCGAGCTTGTGCAAGCGTCCAACGGCAACCTCTACGGGACAACTGGGTTTGGCGGGTCCACTACCATTAACTGTGCCGATCCGGGAGGGACACCGCCGGGTGGCTGCGGCACGGTATTCAAACTTACAGAGATGGGCGCGCTGACTGTGCTCCACAGCTTCGACGGAACGGACGGCCAGGCGCCGAACGGGCTAATGCAAGCCACCGACGGGAACTTCTACGGGACGACCTCCCAAGGCGGGGCCAACAACGATGGTACGGTCTTTATCTTTAAACTCAACTCCGGAGGCACCGGGGGCAAGTTGACCACACTACACAACTTCGACGGGAGTGACGGCGCCTTCCCCTCCGGGCTATTTCAAGCCACCAACGGGATCGTCTACGGCACGACCGTCGATACGGTTTTCAGCCTGAACGTGGGCCTCGGCCCGTTCGTGAAAACGGTCCCCATCTCCGGCAAAGTGGGAGCTAATGTCACGATTCTGGGGACGGACTTGGCTGGCGCCACTAGCGTTACATTTAGCGGCACACCGGCAACCGCGTTCACCGTCAACTCTACCAACTCAGCAATAACAACCAAAGTACCCACTGGCGCGACCACCGGCACGGTCCAAGTGGTGACGCCCAGCGGCACGCTTTCGAGCAACGCACAGTTCAGGATTCTGCCCTGAGGCCCGCAATTTCTCGTTCGTGCCGGATGAAGCTGGGACGCTGCCGATCAGGCCGCATGAAGGAGCAGAACATTACAATGTGCCGCTTCGGGTGCTGCCGTAACGATGGCTAGCGAGCATCACAAGTATGAAAGGCGAGCGGTTGAGGAGGAAGCCAATGATCGTGAGATTGTATTCAACATCCAACTATCGAAGCCGCGCGGGGAGCAAGGGACGCGGTCTCTTTAAACGGGCATGGGCAGTGTTTCTGCTCTGTACGGTTACCACAATTGGTTTAGCTGCGCAAAGCCTGACCACGCTGTTCAGTGGTACGATATTTCCATCAGTGCTCGTTCAGGGTACTGACGGAAATCTTTATGGGACGGCCGAATATGGCGGCACGAGCGGCTTTGGCGCCGTCTTCAAAATTACATCGAGTGGTGGCCTGACCACACTCTACAACTTCTGCCCCCAATACTCCAATTGTGTTGATGGAAGATACCCGTTGGCAGGGCTAGTCCAAGCCTCCAACGGGAACTTCTACGGGACAACGTCTCTCAACGGAGCCAGTACCTGGGGAACGATCTTTAAAGTCACACCCAGCGGCACGCTGACAACACTGCACAGTTTCTGTGTCCAGAGCGGATGTCCCGATGGCGCTGCCCCCGCAGCCACGCTAATCCAGGGCACGAATGGGGACCTGTTCGGTACAACCAGCGCTGGTGGGTCCAATAAAGCATGCCCTGACTTCAGTAATGGTGCCCCAGGCTGCGGCACGATCTTCAAGATTTCGCCTAGCGGTATGCTGACAACGCTCTACGGCTTCTGCTCCCAGAGCCAGTGTGCTGACGGCAATTATCCAGTCGCCGGTCTCGTCCAGGCCAGCAATGGGGATCTCTACGGGACAACGAAGTATGGCGGGACCAGCATTGTCTGCGGGTACGGCTGCGGCACAGCCTTCAAGATCACGCCGGACGGTAGGCTGACGACGCTCCACAGCTTCTGCTCCGAGGGCGGCTCCAACTGCACGGATGGCTATAGCCCGCAGACTGGGTTGATTCAAGCCAGCAACGGGGATCTCTACGGGACTACGTTCGGGTCGATCTTCAAGATCACGCCGGCCGGTGTGCTGACGACCTTGTATAGCTTTTGCTACTCCTATGGATATTGCTCGGGCGCCTCTGACCCCTCGGGGCTTGTACAGGCTACTAATGGGAACTTCTACGGTACAACCTATTTTGGCGGCCCCGATTGTGCCACGTATGTTTCCGGCTGTGGAACGATCTTCGAATTCAACCGAAGCGGCGTGCTGACCACGCTTTACACTTTCTCCTGCTCTCAAAGCCAGTGTGCGGATGGCGCTAACCCCTATACTGAACTCGTCCAGGATACAAATGGAACCTTCTACGGAACTACGTCGAGTACGGTCTTTAGCCTGTCCGTAGGCCTTGGCCCGTTTGTGGAAACGTTGCCTACCTCCGGCAAGGTGGGAGCAGCCGTCAAGATTCTTGGGACCGATCTTACCGGTGCGACCAGCGTCACGTTTAACGGCACCGGGGCTGTTTTCAACGTGGTCTCGCCTTTCCTAATCACCACTACCGTACCCGCTAGCGCCACAACCGGGAAGGTCGAGGTGCTAAGGCCCAGCGGCACCCTTTCGAGCAACGCGCCTTTCCGGGTGGTGCGGTAGAATCTGCGCACACAGGTGTCAACGCGAATCGGAACGATTTGTACCGATGATCGGCATAGGGGCGGCGGTCGCCCGCCGACCCCTGCCACACCACCGTGCGTACGGGTCCGTACACGGCGGTGCGAGTCGGTTACGCTAACATTCCTCGAATAATGAGGGAAGGCCGAGCGATTTGAAGTAAGCATTAGAAAGCCCTACAGACAGAGCTTTAGCCTTCGCGAGGTACCAAGGGCCGCGACCGCTGCCAGCGGTATTGCTCGCCAGCCGCTCGCGTACCCCCAGTTCCAACAGAGCCGCTCGGCGACGGCGCGGTGTTTTCCACTGCCGCCACATAGCCGCCCTGAGGCGCAACCGGACCCAGCGGGTCAAGCCGATCAACACTTCAGGCGTTTCGCAGAATCCGAAATAGCTGCGCCAGCCCCGCATATACGGGGCCAGTTCCTCCATCGTCGTCTTCATGCTGACGCCTTTGGCCCGTCGCGTGATCTCCCGGATTCGCCGCTTGAACCGATCCAAGGCCTTCGGCGCAATCACGCGCTTGACCTCCGGACCAGCCGTAAAGCTGAACCCGAGAAACTTCCGTTCCTGCGGTCGTGCCACCGCACTCTTCGTCTCATTCACCTTGAGCTTGAGCTTTTGCGTGATGAATTGCGTAATGCTCTCCATCACCCGTTGCCCCGCCCGCTCGCTGCGAACGTAGATATTACAATCGTCCGCGTATCGAACGAAACGATGGCCCCGGCGCTCCAACTCCCGGTCGAGTTCGTCGAGCACGAGGTTACTCAGCAGTGGCGAAAGTGGACCTCCTTGTGGAGTCCCTTCCACGCTCGGGCTGACCAACCCGCTCTCCATCACCCCGGCATTCAAGAATGCCCGGATGAGTTTCAGCAGCCGCTTGTCCTCGACCCGTTTGGCGATCTGACCCATCAGTTTGTCGTGATTGACCCGATCGAAGAATTTCTCTAAATCGAGATCAACACACCAGCCGTGGCCTTCGGCGATATACTGCTGCGCCTGTGCCACCGCCTGATGAGCCGACCGTCCCGGCCGGAACCCATAGCTATGACCGGAAAACGTCCGGTCCCACTGCCTCTGCAGAACCTGCATCACCGCCTGCTGGATGAATCGATCCAGCACCGTCGGGATGGTGGTTTCATAATGCACTTCCTCCAATGACCTTCATGATACCGGCTGAATCCTTCGAGACCTGCGTACCCATTCTCGAAGCCTCTGTTCGTCTTGATCGCTGAGAGTGATCCAGTGCGGCATCCCGGGGTTAATGCGCCGCGACCGGATCACGCTGTGATCGATCCAATAATAAACGACCTGATCGCTCGTGCCAAACCGTTCGGCCACTTGTCGGACTGTCAGTTCCTCGGGTCTCTTGATTTCGGCAGGTGGAATGCGGTAGCGGCAACGGATCCACTGGACGATCTTCACTGTGTAGGGTAGCCCTTTCGCGCTGGCCTGTCCTTCCCGGTTGAGCTGATCGGCGATCTCATCATCAGGTAAGTTGCAAGCCAGTTTTCGAATTCTATCGACCACTACGGAAGGGTAGCGCACGCGGTCTGCGATGTTAAGCGGGAGTTGCACAGAGATCT
>CAVWOT010000018.1:0-284441 GCA_963756605.1 Bryobacterales bacterium
CCAAATCAATTCAGCAAGATGACGCGTACAATGCTGCGAGGAATTCGCGTGAGCCGCAAGCAGGAACTGATCGACCGAATTCATCAATACTTCGACGAAATCAACGCGGCCCCGGTCGTCTTTCGTTGGAAGTACAAAATGGACGAGACGATCATTGTATAGATAATAAGAGAACGCTCATCTAGCTCCAGCCCTCCAAGCGGAAACTGCCGCGGGGTGGGAGCAGGAAATAGTCGGCATAAAATGCTTCGAGGACGACGGCTACCACTGCAGGGCCGAAGCCTCCGTACCTAGCCGTTAGAGGAGTACTGCGAGAAACAAGGTTGCGTAAGCAAACTGGTTGCCAATCAAGGGGTCGAGCAGAAGCCTCCCCGCGATCGCCGCGATGCTGACGGGGGCACAGCCATAGCGCAGGCTGAGGGATCTGGCGGTATTCTGCATATTGCGCTCCGAGGCTAGTCGCGTTTGAGCCTTCCTGTCGCTCCTGCCTGCCGTTCCGTTCCGCGCTTGCCCGCAGCGCATTCTCTCTGGAGCGATCCACTGCGGCTTCCCACCAGCGTTGAAAGATTAGCCTGTCTGTTGGTACCTCGACCGGACGAAGAATCTCACATAACGCGTCTCCTGTCCGTCGAAGCCGGGGCATCCACTTTTTTCGCTTGCTCTCAACACCGTCCCGAGGTAAGGTCTTCATGGCTAACGATATTACCCAATACGATGCACAAAACGAAAGACTTAATTATCGTGGAAAAGCTGCGTAGGGCTCAGATGAAAGTGTGGCCGGCTCGCATTTGAACTTCCTCACTTTCAGGGCTAAAGAGCAAACTGTCGTCTTCCCGCCAGCGAGCGGGCAGTGCAGATTCAGACAGTTACTGAAATACGACAATGAGAGTGTTTGCCGGCGAACCGTCTACGTTTACTGAAACTGTGACCGCCCCCCTCCCGGCCAACGACCGAGGGATGGGCCCGACGACAAGCTGGTCTAAACCCGCGTATTGGCTTTGGGGTCCAGCATAAAGCGTGGCGACCGGAATACCGCCCAGACTCACCAGAACGTCGGAAACGCTGCTCCGAAAGCGGAAGCCCGTGCCGTAGAAATCGAGATACACGAGCGTACCCGCAGACCCCAGACTGATCGGTTCCGGCACGAACTGGTTCTGGCCTGGATCGTAGACGGCCATGGGAAGGATGAGACTGGAACTTCCGTTGACGGCCTGCACGTTGCCCGCTGCCAAGCCTTGGCCACTGCTGTTCGCGGAGAATAACCCGGGAGCAACACCGCTGACGAGCAAGAGAGCCGATGCCACCACTTGACCCGCGATGCTCACGGAAATGACTGCGGGACCGGCATTCGTGGCCGGATCCAACACGAGGTTGATTTGCCCTGGCGAGA
Organism: Bryobacterales bacterium; assembly: GCA_963756605.1. GTDB lineage: Bacteria > Acidobacteriota > Terriglobia > Bryobacterales > Bryobacteraceae > Bog-159. The sequence goes on from CAVWOT010000018.1 coordinate 1,391, forward strand.
CGAACAGCAACGACGCCGCCAGATCGACACCACCGTAGTCCACGACGTCGACAGTCGTACCGGCGAGCGAGGTCTGAGCGCTTGCTTCGGAGGCGGCTTGGGCGTAAGGCGCCAGCCCCGTGCCGAAGACGGAGACGATTGACCCGGGCGCGACGGCGCCGCCGCCGTAGCTAGCGGCGTTGACTGCCCCTAGTGACGCCGTTGTCGCGTTCGCCACAATGGCGAATGCGGGCGTGGGGTTGCTGCTGGCCAGGAAATGTGGGACAGGAGGAATAAGGTCTCCGCGATCGTCGTCCGTTGGACCCAGTTCACCGGAGGCCGTGGCGACGCCAATCGCGGTAGGAGCGGTGCCTTGCGGGTTGAGCGTCAAAGCCACGTTGAAGCTATAATCCTCGGACTGCCCGGGATCGACGGTCAGCACCTCCCAGATCGCCTCGGCCGTACCCTCGGTAGGAGTGAGTTCGTAGAAACCGTCCGTGATGTCGGCCATGACCGGATCGAAGTACCCTGCATCAGAGAATTCCAAGATCGCCCTGGGCGTTGTGGTGGAAAAATTCGTGGTGCCGGGTTGCACGTCCCGCACGCTGACCCACGCGCCTACGCCGGCCGGAATATTTTGGAAGGTCACTTTCAAACGCGTGCCACAATCTGCGAGCCCGGCGAAGGAAAGACTGTTGGACGTGGGAAATGCGCTATTGAAGAAGCCACTCTCCGTACCGTAGTCGACACCCGGAACGTCTTGGTCGGCGAGATAAAGTGGATCGAAGCTGTTGGTACCAGTGTTGCGGCGGCGGAACGATCCCGCGAAGCCTTCGGTGAACTTCACGTTGAAGACTTCGACGAACTGGCTCGGGGTGGACGTAACGGGTGGAAGCATCGCCGGCGTAATCGCGAGCGCGGGGAGAAGGGCTGGGGCGGGCGCATCGTTGGCGGTACGTACTGAAAATACTAGAGCCGGCTGTGCGGCGCCCGAGGATTGAGAGGCACTGGCGATCGGAACGGCAGTGCCTGTGGTTGAAAATAGTTGAATCAATAGCAGCGGCCCTGGCGGGCCTGGTGCTAGCGGCAATTGCGTCATATCCACCCGTAGATTAGTCACGCGGACGATCTGGTGGGCCTCGGGGCCCGGCGCGTCGATAGGAACGCCTTGAAACGAGATGGCATTGCTCTGCAGCAACTCGCCTTGAAACACGTTGAACCCGGCCGAGGTGACAGCGAGGGCAGCGCAGGATGAAGATGGTGAGGCCTGCAGGCAGACGACCTGTTGTTCTGGTGGGGGCTCGCCGATCAGCAGCAGGGCGTCGGTCCAGTTCCAAGATTGTCCCGCTACGGGCTCGAGCACCCGCGAAGCAAATACGGTGTTGGCGGAGATCAGAACCTGGTATTGAGGGACGGCGCTACCCTGACTTGCCGGGACACCGCCGGTACAACTGAGAACAATATCGGGCAGTAACTCCGCCAGCGACTGGGCGCGCAGCGGTTCCGGCAGGTCAGTTCGCTGGCACGTCATCTGGGCATGGAGCGCGCACACGGAAATTGACGCGATGGCTGTCGCCAAGAGCTTCTTCATGGCAGGGTGAAAGGCTGAACCCCCTTCCAGTCCGGAATAGAAGGCAGCGTCATGTCCTGCAGCAGCGGGCGGGGCTGAAGAAGATACTTCACATACACACCGACAGCGGCCGTGTTATAGTCGCGAGTGTTGTTGGCGCTCGCGTACATACCGACCAGCCAGTTCGGCGATAGCTGGTAAGCGACTTTAGCATCGACGTTGTAGTTTGCGCCCGTGCTGGTCTGGCCGGAATAATATGAGCCGGACGGCCCCTGCAGCGCAGGAAGCGAGGGAAAATAAGGAGAGTCGTCTTCCACGAAGTGCTGATATCCCAGGCTGACGGAAACCGAATACTGAATCTGGCGCCGCCACGTGCCGCTCCAGCGGACGGGAATGCTAAACAGGAAATATTCCTGCGGGCTGAAGTATCCGCCCTGCCCGAACGTGAAGTAACGAAGGTTCAGATTATAGTGCATCGCCGAAAAATTAAGCCCCGCGGTAAGCGAGCCTTGCGGTTTGGTGTACAACTTCCAATATGTGCCCGCCGTTCCATCGATGCGCCAGTTGGCGGCCACGTTGTCTCCGGTAATAGATTGATAGCTGAAGTTGGTGTAGAAGCCGGAATTTCCGTCGCCCCAGTTACCGATTACCTGATAAGCGTTCGCGATCACGCCACCCCAGATCTGATTGGTGAGCGGGTCGCGGCTACCGCTGTAAGACAGCATGGTGTCCTTGACGTTGTCCCGGTTGAAAAGAAACGTCAAGTGACCATTGGCTGGGCGGTAACGGATGCCTCCAATCCAGTTTGGGACGAGAAATTCCCGCGGGGTGGAACCGAAGCGCAATCCGAAGTCCGGCGTGGACAGTTGCACATCGGCGGCAATGCCATTCGCCGACGCCGACGGCGGGGCGACACCCACCGGAAGCAGACCGAAGCGCAACGTGCTGGTGCCGTCGGCAGTGCCGGGATCCAGAAACACCGGCCTGGCGATGAGGGTCAGACGCACTTGATTGTTAATGGCGGTGCTCACCTCCAAATCCTCTTCCTCCGCGATGAGCTTGTCGTAGCCGGACTGGCCACTGCGGCTCTGCAACGTGGATTCCCCGCCGAAGTAGGGGCTGTTGCGGCCCTCGATCGTGGCGATCTGGTCGTCGATTTCCTCACGCTCCGTCTTCGGCTGGACTTCCTCGCCGGCTGGGAAGAGGGACTTTGGCTGCGGTTGGGGTTGCCTGGCTCCAGGAGAGTACATAGAGTCCGGGCTCGCCGGGAGGGCTGGCAGCGGGCTGGCGGTGGGCGCAAGAGCCGGGTTGGATGCCGGTGGTCCCGGAGCCTGCATGAGCGAGCGAAAGAATTCGGCGTCCGAGTCCTCCGGCGCCGGGCCGTTTTGCGCGGGTGGCGTAGCGTTTCGAGGCGCCGGGCGCCCGGTAGGTACTTGCCAGGCAGCCTCCGTGATCACCTGGCCGGACGACGCCGATCTTGCATGGTCTCCGGCGGTCTGGGACTCCCTTCGCCCGGGGGAAGGCGACTCCGCGGGCTGGAAGTCGATCGGTGAAGCCGGCACCGACAGGGCTGGCGCTACTGGAGACAAAGAGTCCGCTGCCGGCAGATCTTCGTCGAGCAGAAGTTGGCCAAGGCTCCGGGTAAGCGGCTGACTGTCGGAATTGCCGAGGCCTGGGGACCGGTCCGCGGACGAACGGCCCTCCTGTTTGGGCAAAGCGGCCAGCGCGGCGCGCAGATAGACTTCGGCCTTCTTGTAATCCCCTTTTAAGGCGGCCTGCTTCCCCGCCAGCGTGAGCAATTTAGAGTCTCGCGGGAATCGCCGCAGGCCTTTAGCGAGCCACTGATTCGCGAGCGCGCTATCGCGCACGGCCAAGGCGGCTCCCACGGCGCCGAGGTAGTCCGATGCTTCGGCATCAGCCAGTCCCCAGTTGCGATACACATCAAAGGCCGCGCGGTTCTGGCCCACCTTTAGAAGATTTCCGGCCAGATTACCGCGGATACTGTTGTCGTTCGGCAGCAGGCGCCCGCCGGCTTGCAGGATCGCAATTCCTTTTTCGAGATTGCCCGCGGCGATGTCCGCCTGCGCGCGGCGCCTGATCCAGATCGACCAGATCTTGGCAAAATCCTGTTGCTGCGCGAGAGTGAGGTCCCGGCGGTTGGCGGATTGATCGAGTACGGAATAGAGTTCCCGTGCGCCGTCCTGGCGCCCCAACAAGAGCCAGGCAAGCTGGGTTTCAAGCGCTGCCGGAATAGGCTGCTTGTCCATTTCAAGGTGCGCGATTTCCGCGCGAACGCCTTCGAGAGCTTCCTCGGAACGGCCCGTGCGGCTGAAGACGGCTGCCTGGAGAATTACATAACCCGAGTCAGTTTGCAGCTCCGTCAACAGATCCGGGGGGATGCGCTGAATCTCGACCAGCGCCTCGGTATCGCGTTGCGCGGCGTGCAGCATCGATATCCACGCCTTCCATACATCCGCGGCTTCCGAATACTTCTCTGCCAGCCGCCGCAGCAATATCTCCGCCTTTCCGGATTGCGAAGCCCGTACCCATACGTCGGCCAGTTGGAGTTGCGTGGCCAGGCTGACTTCGTGCCCCCCCTGGCCCTCGATGTTCACCAATTTTTCGAGAAATGCCTCAGCCAGGTCGAGGCGCTTCAAGGTTACATACAGCGACGCTAAGGATCGAAGAAAAGCCGGCTGCCGCAACGCCGCACTGTACGCCTCTTTCGGCATGCGCCGCAGAGCGGACAGGGCGCGCACTTCGTAGTTCGGGGTCCGGATCAGCGCGCTCAGCAGGCCTTCCCATGCGTCAACATTGTTGGGGTGGGCATCCGCGACCCGCTGGAAGGCAACCGCGGCCTGCTCCGCTTTGCCGGAGCGGAGAAAGAGGCCCGCGAATTCGAGCTGAAGACCAAACGGCAGCTCGGTCTTTTGCGCGCGGGCCGCTTCGAGGGCTTCCTGCAGGTAAAGGGAGGATTCCCGTTCATCGCCAGCCTCGCCGTGAATGAAGGCGAGAAGAGCCAGGTATTCGGCGTCTTTCCCGAGAAGCGTCCGCGGTCCGTCGGGCATCTGCTTGGCGGTGGCTAGAGCGTCCGCATAGTTGCCTGTACGGTATCTGGCGGTCACCAGACCGCGCCAGGCCTGGGCGTTCTGCGGTTGTTGACGGACGATCTCTTGATAAAGAGGAATGGCCGGGGCTGCCTTTCCCTGCTGCATGTAAGCGCCCGCCAGTCCCGCGGCCGCGTCCACGTTGCCGGGGCGCATTGCCAACGCCTGCTGGAAGAGCTCCGCAGCCGCGTCCAGTCTGTTATCCTTCTGCGCGCCGCCCGCGGCTTTCATGTTTTTCCAGAACCGGGCGGTGTTCAGCGCGTCCGCGATCTGCTTGCTGGCCGGCGCGGCGGATTTCGCCTGCTCGAAATAGTCCACCGCGGAATCGAAATCCTCTTTCTTCATGGCAACGAATCCGAGACCGGATAGCCCGCCTGGGCTCCTGGACGATTCTTTCAGCGCCGCTTGAAAATGGCCTTCGGCTTCCGGAAGACGATCGGCATTCAGCGCCGCGTAGCCGAGTTTTTCCTCGCTCCCCCGCGAAAGATCCACCTTGTTTTCCACCGTCGCCGCCGCCGGAACCTTCATCTCGCTGAGCATCCGCTGCAGTTCCGGGTCTTTGTAGCGCGCCAGAAACGACCGGTAGAATGCCGCCGAGGCCGGGTGCGCTCCGTCCCAAACCAGCGCTTGCCGCCATGCCTGCCGGGCCTTATTCGCCAACGCGCTGCTTTCCGGAATCGACTCCAAAAGCTGTATCCCTCTGTCGCGCGTTTGCGGACGATAGGTGTACAACCGCCCGAGAGCAAGCCGGTATTCCTGATCCTCGGGGTACGTCGTGACCAGATGCTGCAAGCCGGCTGTGGCCGCCTCCCATCCGCCGGGAGTAGCCGCTTCGGTTTCGTAATAGGCCAGCGCCCAGCCTCCCGCCGGCGGATCGTCGCCGAAGACTTCCCTGTAAATCCTCATGGCCTGCTCGTATTGTTGGCTGGCCGCCAAACGTTCGGCCTCAGTCAGACGAGAGCGCTGTTCAGCGATAACCTTCATCTTCTCGATTTCGGCAATGGCTGGATTATTCGGGTTGACTCTGCGGAGCCGGTTGAGATATGCCCTGGCCTCGCCGTCCTTTCCGTTCTGTTTCGCGTAGCGCGCCAGATTGGCCAGCGCATCCTCCTGGTTGGGATCGGCCAGCAGAACCTGCTCCCATGCAAGCACTGCCAGGTCCATGCGCCCGCGGCCCTGCAGAGCCCGCGCCTTATCGAGCAACTGCCCGGTTGCCGTGGAAGAAGCCATCGCCACGGACAGAAACACACATGGGATCAGCGCTAAATGCAAGACGATTGAACCGCACCGTTTTACTGCCTTTGCGAAATTCATGAGTCGAGTTGAAGACGCCACTTAGTTCTTCGCACCAGCCAGGCGTCGAACGCAACGGCAAAGATCAATGCGAAGATTAACAGGACACCCGGGATGATCAGGAAATAACGGCCTACCCAAAAGTCGAAGTGATCGTGCCATGCCAAGTGACCCAGATAGTAGGACGGCGGCCGGATCTGGAACGAATGAAACCGCCCGTTCTGGTAGATGCTGACGTCTCCGAAGATCCTGGAGACACCCGCGCCTCCCTCGAAAATCGTTCGCAACGGCGATCTTTCCGGCTTCACCGCCGTCTGAATCAAGGCGACCACTCGTTGCGGGTCGGCCGGCGATGCCAACTCCTGCAGCACCACATCGGGAAGCACGCCGCCGTTCAGTTGGTTTTCGAGATTCGTTCGTCCCCTCGCAGCTGTCGTCCAGGGCAGAAAGCTCAGCAGACTCTTCTTATCCGTGACCGACAGTTTATTTTGTCGCCTTTGCAGTCCCAGCGAGCCTTCCCAGGATTCCGGAAGATCGCCGCTATCCATGCCGGACACCACCAGCAGATCCTTTTTCCTGACTCCGGCAACCTGCGACGGACCGAGGACTGTTATCCTCAAGCCGGGGTAACCGGTGCGGGCGCCAAAAAAGGCGAGCAACTGCAAATAAGTCTCGATCTGATCCGCATCCGGATTCTCGGGTAGAACCACCGCCGTCTCCGCAAGGTCGGCCAGTCGCGTAAAGGGAAAGCCCGAATTGGCGTACAAATCGAGGCGCGGCATGGCAACGAAATGCGGAATTCCCTCGATTTCCAGCTCCGAATCGCCTAGTATCGTGGCTTCCGTATATCCGGAGATCGTATCCGCGTCCTTCGCGCCAAAACTGAAATCTATCGTCAAAGTGTTGTTGGGCGAGAGGCCGGTTACCGGCAGAGGAATGATCTGCCGGTAAGGCCCCTGCAGCGACTTCGCATTGATCGGCTTAGATGCGACGAATACTCCGTTCAGGCTGACACTGACTATGCTCTTCTTTCCGTTGCGTGGAGGTAGACCCTTGGAGCGATAGACCAATTCGAGCGGGACGGTTATCCTTTGTTCAAAATACAGGTCCGGCGGAAGCCGGAAGAACAAACGTACTGTGCCGTTTCCCATAACGTGTAGCTGCTCGGGACTGGTGGACTGGCCGAGCCGGGCCTTACCGTCCGTGCTCAGCCATCGCGGCGCATCATACGGCTCTCTGGGCGGCGGGATATCCGCACCGTCCAGCGTGGCTGAATCGCCGGAGCGAGGTTTTCCCAGAGTTAGACCACGGGCTGCGGCGACGATCTGGCCACCGTCGTCTCCCGTGACTAAGAGAATCTTTCCATAGCGGTCGCTGGGATTGTCCCGCATGGCAAGGCTAGGTCCGCGAGTGTCCCCTAGGCCCAGACCAACCATTAGGTCCGATCGGTTTCCGGCGATCGCCACGACGTTTCCCGGAGGGATACGGCCCACCGAAATGGGAAAGCCGATGTCGCGATAATCGGCGAGAATGCCGAACCACGACGCAATCACTCCCGCTGCCTCCAACTCCCGCTCGCCGGGGGCCTGCGCGAACACGAACGGAACCTGAATGGCGCGCTGCAGCGAGCTATCGAAGAATGGCGCTGGAAGCAGACGCAAGTCGTTGGCGAGGGCCAATACGCTGCCCGAGAGATGCAATTCCGTGGTGAGTTCGATCCGGGTCCAGAGATCTGTCTGTGCTTCATCGTCGCATCCGGTGCACTTGCCCATTAGCTGAAAACTGAGTGCGTTCTCATCCGTTAACAAATCGGCGGGTAGCTCGACCGCCGCGCTGATTAACGACTCCGGTTCCGCCTTGCTCTGCGAAATCGGTATGGACCCGACGGGCGTGCCATTCAGTACGACATGTATCTGGCTGACTCCGGGCGCTAAGTTCGGCGAGACGCGGTAGCGCAGATCGAGGCGCGCCTGAGTGACCACTTTGGTGAGCGGAATCCGGAAGAACACCTGGGAGCTGGCTTCCGCGCCGTGCATCATGAGTGGCTGCTTTTCGCCGAGCAAGCTCAAATCGTAAGAGTCGCTGAAGATCGGGCTTGTATCGAGAGATGAGGTGGACCGTTTCGGCCGTGCCGACGCCCCTGCGTGGGTCTGAGCGCTGGCCGCCGGCGCCAGTAAAACCAGGCATGCAAGGATCGGGATCAAAGGTAGAATGGGTTGCCGGGCCAGAGCGTCGGCGTCGTTGACCGGGCGCCGTCTGGAGAAGATAGCCTTCAGCATCGCAGCCAAGCCTTGCGCGGAATAGCCTGCGATTTCGATAAAGCTGCGCATCGGACGATCGTCAGGCCGGCCCGCCCGCCAACTGATCCAGGAATCCGCGCGGCCATAAATGACTGCGACGAGCTGAGATTCTCTCGCCAAGCTCATTTCCTTGAACCTCAAGCGGAGCGTCCCCCGGCTGTTTTCCACGACAGTCACGGCAAACGGCTCGACCTCGGACTGCATCGCCAGTGAGCCCACCTGCCCTGGCTGCAAAGAACAGGGTTCTTGCGGATGAAGCTTGACGCCCCCAGAGGAGATATCCTCCATTTCGGTTGGGACGATCTTTCCATCCGGAAGCAGCAGTTGCAGCGGGATTCTTGCCGTGATCCGCACGCTGGAGCGCCTCTGCCGCGATTCATCGGCTACCGCGACCGAGGCGCCCAAAATAATTGAATTGAACCCGGACCAAACCAGGTTGATCAATACAGTTCCGACGGGAGCGGCGTGATTCGCCAGCCGGAAGATGGCCACTCCCATTCCGGCCAAATTGAGCGCAAGAAGAAAAATGTACGGGCGCGCTATGTGCCAGTCGAAGAAGGAACTGTCCATTACGCTTCCTTTGGAGGTGACGTTGAACTTGCCGCGCTTGGGATCGATAAGCGCGACGGTGGTCGGCAGCAGGATGTACGGCGCCAGGATGGTTTCATAGACCTCGTTCCAGAAGGAATGGCGGTACCGGCCTTGGATCCGCGCGTTCGTCACGGTTGCGAGCACCAGGTGCGGAAACGCATAGGCCACAATCGCGCCCACATATCCCAGTAAATTCGATCGGCCGAATAGAAGATAAATTAAAGGAGATGTCAAAAAGATCAGCCGGGGAACCGCGTAGAGGAAATGAATTACCGCGTTAAAGTAACACAGGCGCTGACACAACTTTAGACCGTGCCCGAAGAGTGGACAGTCGGTGCGCAGAATCTGCACCATACCGCGCGCCCAGCGGATGCGTTGTCCGATATGGGCTGCCAGGCTTCCGGTGGCCAAGCCGGCAGCCTGTGGGATGTTGATATATGCCGTGTTCCACCCGCGCCGCTGCATGCGCAGCGAAGTGTGCGCATCCTCGGTCACCGTCTCGACGGCCACGCCGCCAATCTCTTCCAGGGCCTCCCTGCGGATTACCGCACAGGAGCCGCAAAAAAAGGTCGAATTCCAGAAGTCGTTGCCATCCTGCACCATGCCGTAGAACAGAGCGCCCTCGTTGGGGACTTCGCGAAATATATCCAGGTTCCGCTCAAACGGGTCCGGCGAATAGAAATGATGCGGTGTCTGAAGCATGCTCAATCGTGGGTCCTTCAGAAACCAACCCATGGTTACTTGCAGGAACGAGCGCGTGGGAATGTGATCGCAATCGAAGATCGCGATGTACGGGGCGCTTGTCTGCTTCAATGCATAATTGATATTTCCCGCTTTGGCGTGCCGGTTGTCCGGCCGCGTAATGTAAACGCAGCCGGCCTCTTCGGCGAAAGCGCGGAACTGCGGCCGGTGCCCATCATCCAGGATGTGTACCCGTAGCTTTTCGGACGGCCAATCCACACTGAGCGCGGCCAGCACCGTCGGCCGGACGACCTCCAGAGGCTCATTGTAGGTGGGAATATAAATGTCAACCTCGGGCCAACTATTACGATCGGTCGGCAGTGGAAGCGGCGGGCGCTTTAGCGGGCAGACAGTCTGAACGTAGCCGAGCACTAGGATCATGAACGCGTAGACCTCGGCGCTCAGCAGAAGGAACACAAAAACGAGGTCCAGCGCGGGCACGCCGCCTGGGTCGCTATGCAGCACGCGGGCCGTCTCGGCGATGCGCCAATAGATGTAACGTGTGGAACTGAATATGGAGATCGCAATGAGGGCCAATGTCATTCGGCGCTTCGGCGAAATGCGGCCGAGCACCATCGATAAGGCAACGAGAACCAATCCCAATTCAGCTTGGCTCTTCCAATCGAGCGGAACGATGGCAAGCAACGTCAAGATCACCGCGGATGCGAGCCAGAGTAGGACAATCACAGTCGTCTGTTAATGAGCCACTTCACGAACCTGCAGACGCCCAGCGCGCGGCCGGAGTGTCCGGTCGCAGCAAAAAGGAATTCCCTTAGGCGGGGTTCCGCAAGCCTTCTTATCGGTTATTCCGCTTCGATCGAGCAGAAGCCAAAGTTTAGGAGGGTGTTCCATGGGACAATGAGTGGCAAACGTATTAGTTGGAGCCTCCCGCGGAGCGCACCGAGTCGCAGGACGAGCGGGACAAGATTGAGTCCACTTGCCGCTTCCTGTTGACCGATCTGATACCTTTCGGCAAGAACGCGCGCATGCCCGCACCACGGCGGTGATTTGACAATAGGCGAAAGTTTCACTTGGTTCTGTATTGGGGTAAAAACGAGTCTCCTTTAGCGACAAAGGCGTTCTTGTTGAAGGTCCGGTCCCTACGGGCATTTTCCAGGCACCATTTACACTGCCCACATTGGCAGTACGGGCATCACTGCATGCGAGAAATACCATCCTTCACCTCGATCGCCTGACGACGGCCGGAAGTCCTGGTGGCTTTACTAGGCCCGGTCGGTGGCGGGGCCGGCGCCGAGCGGTTTGGCGGACCACGAGGGGCGGTGGTGGCAGTTGGCAACGTAGTTCCACCTATGACCAACGAGTGCGCCGTGGCGCGGATTCCTCTCAGAAATTTTTCGCCACTCTGCGTCTTTCGCTTACTGCCCCCGCCCGTCCGGAGTTTGGCTACCGATATTGACTGAAGAGGCTTAGAATTAATGCGTTAACGGTAGTTGACAAAGCGAACGAATGGCGGCGGATGAAGAGCCTGGCGCTGGATTCTGTTTCGTCGCCGATCACGAAAAGGGTTATAACACGTCTCGCGCGCGCTCACTGGTATGGTTAGCTCCACAAACAATGCGATTTCGCCCTGTAGATTTTGCAAGATACAGCGCAGCATCAACCTCTTTCAAAAGGGGTTCAATCGGCAGGGCCCTGTTCCAGTCATCCACAGCCAGAGTTCCCACGCTTAGTGACATGGAAAGAGCCCCGTCTTCAATAGGGAATGACCCGCAAGCGACCGATTCCCGCACTCGTTCTGCACGGTCTCTGACCTGGGCGCTAGCGCAACCCTTCAACAAAATCAAAAATTCTTCCCCTCCATAGCGTCCCACCGCGTCCTGTGACCTAACCGAATCCTGGAGCCGGACGGCAACTTGTCGCAACATTTCGTCGCCGACCAGATGACCATGCACGTCGTTAACGTGCTTGAAATGGTCAACATCACAAAGCAGTAGCGATACCGGGGCATGTTCCTGCGCGGACGCGTTGAGTTCACTTCTGAGAAGCGCCAGAATAGCTCCACGGTTCCACAAACCGGTCAGAGCGTCATGTGTCGCCTTGAAGCGCATCTCTTCGCGCGCTTCTACAAGCGTATCTTCTAGATGCAAAACGCGTTGTCCTGTGCGCAGGCGCGCTTTCAATTCTTCGGGATTACACGGCTTGGTCAGATAGTCATCCGACCCGGCTTCGAGACCCGAGACAACATCGTTATTGGACATCTTCGAAGTCAACAGCGTGATATAGATATACGGCTGTCCACGTCTGTTACGGACCTGACGGCAAACTTCCAGGCCATCCATCTCCGGCATCATCCAATCTAACAATGCCAGCCGGGGACCATCTTCCCTTGACAGTTCTTCCAAAGCCAGGGCTCCATTTTCAGCCGTAACCACCTCATACCCGCTCTTTTGCAGTATCCTCCCCATGAAGCACCGGGAGACTGGATCGTCGTCAGCGATGAGAATCTTCAATCGATGCCTCCCGGCAATCAGAATCAAGCGCCGCCGCAGTGACCAGGATCAGTTCGCCCTCCAACCGCCTTATAGGAACACCTCGCCAGCCCTGAAAGCACCTCCCTTCCGTTGGACTACAACTCGGTGGCCTCGTTTTTCGAGTAAACGAGTTGCCACCTTCTGGTTCACCGGATTCTTCTTCCGCGAGCAGGATGTCCAGAGACTTCTCTGGGCCGGTCACCCTGCGAAGAGTAGTAAGACCGAACTTCGCGAACGTTGTATGTCTATATAAAGAGGCCATAAACTCCGTTTACGTAAGAACAGTGGCTAGAAGTACACTAAAATCTCATGGTCAAGCCTCCCACGTATAACGCGCTATCTGCGCCATCGACCCTTCCAGCCATACAGCTTCTCCGCTGCCTGCCGCAAGCTAGAATGCTCGATGGCCGCCACCAGGTCCAACCCGACCCGCCGGCGCCGCCCGAGAAACAGTGAAAAACCTGCTCGGCCGTGTGGGTATGAAAGGTCTGGCGACCCTCGCCGCCGTGCAGCGGACAGCGGCCCCGCAAGCGATCCTTGCCACTGCGCCGCAGTTCCCCGATCCGATAATGCTCAAGCACCGCCCGCAGCGGCACACTTCGCTTGATGGCTCCGAACTCAATCCACCCTGCCCTGCCGCTTCAGGCCGCTTGCGCCCGCCTCCGCAACTGCGCGCGCTTGTGCTCCTCCAACAGTTCCATGTTCAGGTAGCGGGTGGCCTCGATCCAGTCCTCATGGATCTCCACCGCCAACGCCCGCACCAGCCGCAGGCAACTGGCCGCGTTCGGAAAGATCCGCACGACTAAGGTGCGCCGCTTGAGTTCCTGGTTGATGTGCTCCAGCATGTTGGTCGGTTTTATGTGCTTGTGATGTTCGGCGGGCAGCCGGTAGAAGGCGAACGTCTCCTCCATGTTGGCCTCTACCCAGTTGCATAGCTTCGGATACTTCCCTTGCCACTTCGCCAACCATAGCGCCAGATCCTGCCGCGCCTGTTCCACATCGTGCCGGTCGGCCAACCAACGCAACTTCACCAGGCAATCATCGTCGGCCTTGCGCGGCAGATAGTCCGGCGCGTTCCGCAGAAAGTGCACGTAGCAGCGCTGCCACACGGTTTCCGGCAGCACCTCCGCGATCCCTTGCTGCAATCCCGCATGGTCGTCGGTCACCGCGAACTCCACCCCCCCGCAGGCCCCGCTGCTTCAGCTTCACCAGAAAATCCCGCCAACTCGTCACGCTCTCCCGGTTCGCCAAACTTCACCCCCAGCACGCAGCGCCGTCCCTCCCGGTTGATGCCGATGGCCACCTGTATGGCTTGGCTGCGGATCACCCCGTCTTCCCGCACCTTCTTGTAGCGCGCGTCCAACACCAAATAGGGATAGGGTTCGTCCAGCCGACGGTTGGCAAACTTCGCTAACTCCTCATCCAAGCTCTGGTGGATCTGGCTCACAGTCGCCGCCGAAAACTCGTGTCCACATGACTGCTCGCTGATCTCTTTGACCTTGCGCGTCGAGACCCCCTGGATGTACATCTCCGCCAGCGCCCCCACCGGCGCCTTCTCACTGCGCTGATGTCGCTCGAAGACTTCCGTCCGGAACCGTCCCCGCCGCTCCCGCGGCACCCGCAGTTCCAACTTTCCCACCCGGGTCACCAGCGTTCGCGGGTAATAGTCACTCCGGTATCCGAGCCGATGGGGCGTGCGCTCGCCCTTCTCCGCCGCCAACGTCTCGTCCATCTCCGCCTCCAGCACCTGCTGGATAATTTGCTCCACCAACGGACGGAGAAAGTCTTCCTCCTTGACCGCTTTGGTCAAAGCTGTTTCCAATCCTGCTCTTTTGGTTTATCGTGCTCTAGTTAGGGTCATGATCCCTTTCCTTTTCTGTCACCTGCCGATAACGATTAGGAAATCTCATGGCCTCAACCACTTTTGCAGAACCTCTGAAGCATAACCAGTGTTTTTTTTCAGAGCCGTAAAGGCCAGAACCGCTCGAAACAAGGGAATAGAGTTTGCCAGCGCAGCCGCACGTCGCCCAGAGTGAGAAGCCTGCCTGCATCCAGCGCTTGAGTGACGGCCGTGCATCGCAGAGTGTAAGAACGAAAACGGCGGCTGAGAGGAATCCGGACTTCGAAACCATCGGCGCAGAGTGGATGGATCGGTCACGCGTTCGGGGTCTTGATAGTTGGCGCTGCAGCTTCCCAGCCGCAGCGTTCCCCAAAGTAGCGTCGCAGCGCCTGCCTGCGGGCGATGAGGCTGTAGTGGCTGTAGGGTGGAGAGAAAGGCGGCAGGAAGGTGACCGTCTTCCCGCACAGATTGCAGAGGCCGCGCCGAATCGGAATCCAGTCATGGTCTTCATCGTGGGCCTGTTTGCGCCGGCGTCCATCGCCGATGATGGAATCGCGCAGACAAATCGGTATTGACGAAGGATCGTCCCCCCGTCAGTTTCGACCCAATCGGCTTCGAAGTTGTTCTGCGCCGCCGAAAGTGAGATAAACAGAATCGTGACCATGGGGGCTCTGCCGGGGTTGACCTTGGCCAGGTCGAAGTCCCAAGCGGAGCCCTCGCCTCCCGAACGAAATCTCGACTGGAATAGAATACCGCCTCCTGCCTGGATGCCGCCTACGCGGGATGGACCGGTTTTTGGCCGGTTATTTGCCGAAAGGACACCAATGTTCCCGGTCAAGGAGGTGTACGGACCCATGCGCGGTTTCTTGGTGGCGACGGCATCTTGCGGCGGCTTCGCAGTTGCCAGCGCTTCCGCGCAAGACGGCCTGGCCTCGAGACCGCGCCGCGGTTTTCGGCGGCGCGCCAACCTTCCCCGGCCGTATCGAGTGGCATTATCTCGTCAAACAACGACTCACGTAGTTAGTCACATGCAAAAGTAATATGCCCACGATATGCCATTTGATCCCCCCGATTTATCTCAGTCGCCACATTTCCGTAATTAATTTTTCGCGAGTTGTTTAGGGCAACACCCCCCGGTTCCCAAATGCGACGACCGGTATCTTGAAGGCGAAAGGGAGTGCCTGGCACGACGGGAACTCCGCAATACAACGTGCAGGATCCGATAATTATCTGGATTATCCAGGGCTGGTTTTGGTTAAAAATGCCACCAAAGTGGCTGAACTTGCATAAATAGCAGTTAATAGAGATGATCGGGTATGTCCCGATCAAAGACGGCTGAAATACGCCTGACCGCGCAGGAAGGGGAGGTGTTGCGTGCCTGGACACGCAAGGGCAGCGGAGAGCAACGGCTGGCGGATCGCGCCCGGATCATTCTAATGTCTCACGAAGGCGTTGCGGTTGGGGAATTGCCAAAAGGTTGCACACGACCGGCGCGTGTTTCTAAATGGCGGCAGCGTTTCGTGCGGGACCGTTTGAATGGGCTGTCAGACGCCGCCCGAACCGGCAAGCCTCGGCAGTATGACCGGGAAACCGACCGGCGTGTTCTGGCGCTGCTCGATCAGGACCCGCCGCGCGGCTATGCGCAATGGAACTGCCGCTTGTTGGCGGAGCCGTTGGGCGACGTCAGTGCGGATCACACGTGGCGGATTTTGCGCAAGTACAAAATCCAGTTACAGCGGCGGCGGAGCTGGTGTATCAGCACCGATCCCGAGTTTGGGCCGAAAGCCGCCGATGTCGTGGGGATCTATCTGGATCCTCCGGAACACGCTTTTGTGCTGTCGGTCGATGAGAAACCGCATGTTCAGGCGCTGGAACGCGCGCAGAGTTTTCTCCGCCTGCCGGATGGCAAAGCGGTGAACGGTTTCAGCCACTACTATGAGCGACACGGGACCACGACCCTTTTTGCCGCCCTGAACATCCTGACCGGCCAAGTGCAGACTGGCCATTACCCGCGGCGGCGCCGCCGTGAGTTCCTGGACTTTTTGAATGGAATCGTAGCGGACCACCCGGACCGAATGATTCACGTAGTGCTGGACCACCTGAATACCCACAAGCCCAAGCGGGACCGATGGCTGCAATCGCATCCCAATGTCCACTTGCACTTCATCCCCACCTACAGCTCCTGGCTCAACCAGGTGGAGTGCTGGTTCAGTATGATGAGCCGCGCGGCACTGCGCGGTGCCAGCTTCACCTCCCCCGCCAGCTTAGGGACGCCATTGACGCCTTCGTCGAGGTTTACAATCCGAAAGCTTCACCCTTCGAGTGGAGCAAGGCTGTCGTCCACCAATCCAAGCCCCAACGTCTTTACTCTAATTTATGCAAGTAGGTACTAAGTCCGAAACCCGCACGGCCGATCCGTTTGATAGGCGACGATCAGCGGCCGGTAATCGCTGGCCGTGAAGATTTGATCGTTGGCGCCCACTTCCCAGGTTCGGTGTTCGTCCGAAAAATGGCCTTTGGGAGTGTTGGAGTTGGCTGCCGTCAGCACGCTCCGCACCTGCTCGAGGCCGATGCCGTATTTGTTCAGTATGGTGGGATTTGAGCTCGACCCGCACGCTCGTTGAAACTGCTTTAACGCCGTCATGGATTTAACAAAGTTCACCGGATAATACAGCGAACTCCCCCCAAAACGTCCACCTGACCAACACCGCTCACCTGCGACAGCTTCTGCGCCATGATGGAGGAGGCCGATCCAGCGCCGGATACAAATCCGCCCCACTGGCGAAGTCGCCGGGATAGATGAGCTCGTACTTCAAGCTGCGCGACAGCCGCTCGATGAACACATTGTCCAGGGCGCGGCCGCGCCCGTCCATGCTGATACTGACGCCGCACTCTTTCAGAGAAAATCCGCGGCCGTGAATTGAGAACCCTGATCGGAGTTCCAGATTTCGAGTTGGCCAAAACGGAACGGGCTTGCAGCGCAGCCAAGCAGAAGCTGGTCTGCATGGTATTGGAGAGTACCCAACTGAGCACGAAGCGGCTGAACCAGTCCATCACCGCGACCAGATAAAGGAACCCGACACGCACCGGAACGTAGGTAATATCGTTGCTCCAGACGTGGGCCGCTCGATCGAGACGCCCCCGCAGCAGGTACGGGTAGATCTCGTGGCCAGGCGCCGGACCACTCAAGTTTGGTTTCGGATAAAGGGCTTCGATTCCCAGAATGCCATCAGCCGCTGGAGGCGTTTGCGGTTGACCCCCGACATCACAGCCATGCGGCGGCTGCCGAAAAACGGACATTCCATTCAGCTCGTCCAGCCGCCGCATCAGACGCAGGTTCTCGGCACCCTCCAGCCGCGGCCGATAGTAGTAGGTCGAGCGCGGCAGACCCAGCAGCTCGCACTGCTGTTGGATGGTCAAGTGCGGATATCGCGGTCGATCCATAGACAGCGGTCTTCAATCGATAAGGCCAGCTCTTTTGTTTTTAGAAAGTCCAACTCCACTTTCAGTTGGCCGATCTGTTTGTAGAGTTTTTCCTCCTCGCCGTCAGCCTGCTGGCGCACCTGCTCGCGACCATCGCTGAAGATGTCCGGCAGACCGGCCAGTGCCTGCTTCTTCCAGCCGCCGACGGGATGAACAGCAAAGACCTGGCGACCTGAGCGGTGGTCTTGTGCGCCTTGATAGCCTCCACGGCGACCTTGGCCTTCAGGCTGGGTGGGTGATTATTGCGCGTGCGGGGCATTTGTCTCTCCTCCATTTTTGATGGCGCCCACCATCTAAGCAAAGGCCTTTTTCGTGTCCAGTTTTGGGGTCCATTACACATCCGCCGGACCCTGCAACAGAACTCTATTCCGGGACGAAACGTGCTATCGGCCGTCCCCGTCCTCCACCGCTTTGTGCCGGCTAACAGGCGCGGATCATAAAACAATTCAATGGTTCTTGTTTTGGATGAAGTTTTCTTCAGAAATCCTGGCGGACTGTTATTTCCTCCTGTCAAGGGCGGGTATCAGTATCTATCGGTCGATCTCGGACGAGTAAATAGCCGATAAGGGGAGAATTCCGGCCCGGCTTCGCACTCGATAGATATGAATAAAGTTAAGGGTTAATGTTGCGGTAGTCTCGGAGGCTGCGAACACACCTCGCAGTTGTGCTCGTTGCGGCAGCGGCTTGTATTCATCCGGGAAAAAGTACACCTGTCCCGCCTGCCGCAGGCCCAAGACCCGTCTCGTCCGCGACACCAGCGCGCTCTCCTTTCGGGAACGTCAGATCATAGCGCTCAACGCCGAAGCCAAAGCCAACAAGGAGATCGCGTACCATTTGTGCCTCACGGAAGGTACCGTGAAAGGGTACTTCTACCACATCTTCCGCAAATTGAATGTCACCAGTCGGACCGAACTGGCGTTGTGGTCCCGCGGCAGCTCCATGGATCAATCGGCAGCCTGAACCGGAGCTGCCCTCGAGATACCCGGATTACGGATTTGCAACACCCGCTATCCGCTTTTCTGTTTAGCCCCCTCAGGTAAATCCCCCTGCAACCTATCACCTAAACGCCGCCCCAGCGGCGTACCACGATAGTTCCACTTCCGCCGAACCCATCCCGATCGTACTTCCGTCCCTGCCAGCCAGTCAGAATGCATCAGACCTTTACGTAGAGTGTGCCGACTAAGGCCTCGCTTGAGTCCGTGTAACGGCCTAAAGACGTTAAGCATATTTAAGGTAAACAGGTCCTTAATCATAACTTCTTTCTCTGCGATTGCACGGCTCTAATTACGACGATCTATTCAAACATATGATGCAGATCTCAATTAGATGCTCACTCATTGCTACATTAGCAGTTCTTTGTTGTACACCGGTATTCTCGCAGACTGACTCGCTCGCTCTTTCATCCGCCGTGGTCCCCCCGGGCGGCACCGCAATTTTGAGTCTTTCGTTAAATTCTCCCGCTGGAAGTCAGCCGGCTGGCCTCCAGTGGACTATCGTCTATCCACCCTCCGCCGTGGTTGCTATCACCGCGAGCGCGGGCAGCGCCGCCACCAGCGCGCTCAAGTCTCTCAAGTGCGCCGGAAGTTCCGGCACCTATAGTTGTTTCTTAACCGGACTCAATGCCGGCGGCCTGAATGAGAATCTCATTCCGAACGGCGTCGTAGCATCTGTGTCAGTTACTATTTCGTCCACGGCCGCCTCCGTTTCACTCGGAATTACAAACGCGATGGGAGCCACACAATCGGGCGGTGCAGTGGCCATCACCGCGACCGGCGGCACCATCACAGCCTTGCCGCTAGGCGTTTCTGCCGTGACGTGCAACCCAGCTACTCTGGCTTCGGGCGCTTCGACCACCTGCACAGTCAGCCTGAGCCAGTCTCCCGCCGGCGCTGCGCTTGTGACTCTCGCCGATAACAACTCGCTGCTCACCATACCAGCCTCGGTGACGGTGGCCGCCGGCACGAGTTCAGCCGCATTTACCGCCACGGCCGGCACCTTCACCACCGGTCAGTCCGTCACGATTACCGGCGCGCTGAATGGCACCACCCAGGCGGTGACCGTGACCCTGGTGGCCCGCACGCTGGTTTCCACCCTGGCATGCAATCCCGCCAGCGTCAACTCCGGAGCTAGCACTACATGCACAGTCTCCTTGAGTCAGGCCGCCGGCGCGGGCGGCAGCTCCGTAACCCTATCCTCAAATAACGCCGCGCTCAGCGTCCCGGCATTCGTTACGGTTCCGGCCGGCAGCACGGCCGCCAACTTCACGGCGAGCGCGGGATCGGTCACCACTACCCAGTCCGCCAGTATCACGGCAGCTCTGAACGGCTCCGCGCAGACAGCTACCTTAACCATCGTTGCGCAACAGACCGTTTCGGCGCTGGCGTGCAATACCACAGCCCTGGATGCCGGCGCCGCTACCAATTGTATGGTCACGCTTTCGTCCCCGGCTCCCACCGGCGGCACCGCCGTATCGCTTTCTTCCAACAGTCCGGCACTGACCGTGCCCGCCTCGGTGAATGTCGCGGCTGCGTCATCCACGGCAACCTTTGTGGCCACCGCTGCCACCGAGCCGCCCAACGGCGGATCCACGGAGACGGTTTCCGTAACGGCAACCCTGGACAGCGTATCCCGGAATGTGGCATTCACGTTGACCCTCTGCCCCTGTTCTTTGTGGCCCTCTACCGCACAGCCTCTGAATCCCGCTTCCAACAACAAGCAGGCCATCGAGGTGGGCATGCAGTTCACCTCCGGCGTGGCAGGATTCGTTACCGGCGTGCGATTCTACAAGTCGGCGACGAACAAGGGTACGCACCTGGGCAACCTGTGGACCGCCACCGGCACGCACCTGGCGGAAGTGCAGTTCAACAATGAAACGGCGTCGGGTTGGCAAATCGCCTACTTCTCCTCTGCGGTGGCGATCACCGCCAACACCACTTACGTGATTTCGTATCACGCTCCGCAAGGAAACACCGCCGCGGATAATGGCGCTTTCACCACTGCCGTAAGCAACCTCCCGCTCGAAGCTCTGGCTGATGGCCAGAACGGACCTAATGGCCGATACCTGCTCGGCGGCAGCGGGTTTCCCACGACCGAAGCGTCCGCGACTAACTATTGGGTCGACGTAATCTTCAACACATCTCCCACGGTTGGCACAGCCGCCCCGGCTTCGGTTTGGGCGCCCACCGCGGTTCCCAACAATCCCGGAATATCTTCGGGACAGCCGGCGCAACTAGGCTTGAGATTCCAGTCCGAAGTTCCTGGCTATATCACTGGCGTGCGCTTCTACAAGGGCACTAAGAATCTCGGAACCCATACCGCTTATCTGTGGAGTGCCAGCGGCACCCAGTTGGCCGCCGTGCAATTCACCAACGAGTCGGCTTCCGGCTGGCAGCAGGCAAACTTCGCCACGCCGGTCGCGATCGCCGCGAATACGACTTACGTGGTTTCATACCTGTCGACCAAGGGACACTACGCCGACGACGCGGGATACTTTGCCACGACGGGCGTGACCAACCAAATGCTGTATGCGCCGCCAGACGGCCAATATGGTCCGAATGGCGCCTACGCCTCCAGCGACACTTTCCCAGCCACCTCTTCCGGCAATTCGAGCAATTACTGGGTGGATGTGGTTTTCACTACCGCCATAGAGTAGAGGTCTTGCAGGGCCGCCGGCTGGGAGCCTGCGGCCCCACCCCCCAACTTACTTCCGCGTCCCAGCGCCGGGCATCCAAGCCCGGCGCTGCTTTTTGGGACTATCCGGTACGAAGCCGCGGCTCCTCCGCCAGCGTCTATCTATTTAGATGTTGTTGCTTAAATTCCTCAGTCCGGTCCGCTTCCAAAATCTGCCCTCATACCCCGCAGCTGAGAGCGACCCAAAATCACCCTCAGGGGCCGTACGGGGGACAGAACAGGTTCTGGAGGACCTCAAAAACTTTGCGCCAAGCCATCGCTTCGAAGTGCCCTGGCTATCAGGCGGCGACGTTTCGCCGCTGTCAGCGACCGTGTCGGCCACCATGCTGGCGCTGCTTTCGGCGCCCACGGACGTAGCTGCCACCGCCCCCAGCAAGAGCTATGTCACCGTGACCTGGACGCCGGCGCCCAGCGGCATGCCGCTGGCTTCCTATACCGTCTTCCGCGGGACTACCGCTTCGAGCTTGATATCGCTGAAGACAGCTCCGCCAGCCAGTTGTACGCTAATGACACTACCGTATTGGTGGGCGATACATACTATTACGCAGTGCAGGCCAAAGACACGGAGGCAACTTTTTCCGCTGTCGGCTATCGTCGCGGTTACTACGCCGCAACCATCGCCCGACAAGCATTCCTTTCGTCTTAGCACGTTGACGACGAATAATGGCAATGTTGACCACGCAGAGTGCTTGTTGTCTCGAAGCCCATGCTGCCCGCCATCGTAAAACCTTGTTATTTTTCTCGGCTCTGAGCGAGAATCTGACGGAACGGCCACTTTTATGCAGCTTTCTTCACCCGCTGAACCGCGAGGAACTCGACGTTGGTCACCGCCATCCGCTTGGCCTTCAACAGCAGATACCGCAGGTTCTTGTACCCGCGGCCGCGGTTGATCAACAACGGATGTTCCCGTTCACCGCTTCCACTACTCCGAAGCGAACCTTCGTCCGGCGGTAGTTCACAATGCCTTCGACGTGTTTGAGCAGCATGTCGGCAAGCCGCTCGAACGGAGCCAAACGCTGCCACTTCAGTTGGTCCACCCACTTCCCCAGATAGTTGAGCATCGCCCCGGGATATCGGTAGTCCCATAGCCCTGCGAGACTCTCTTTGAGAAGATAGGCCTTGAACACTCGCCGGTTTATCCGGAACAGTTCGTTCAAATCCCCCCGATGCTCGCCATTCAGATTCCTCCAGCGGCTTAATAGCAGCCACTTCTACCCTTGATCAATTCGCGCTTCTCTCGCCCTTGTCGAAAGAACTCCGCCTTCCGCACTTCATCGACCGCATCATTGGCATGCCCCAGCACATGAAACTTGTCGTAGACGATCTTGCAGTCCGGCACCCATTCCTCGATACTCAACCGAAACGGCTCCCACATGTCCACGCACACCGCGGCGATCCCTTGGCGCTGCCGACTGTTCAACTGGCTACCAAAGAAATCATCCAGGATCTCCTTCTTGCGCTCCCGGCGAAACCACAGCGGCTCCGCAGTCTCCAGATTGCACACCACCGTCAGGAACTTGTCCTTTTTGCCCTGGTACAGTTCATCGACTCCCATATGCCGCAATGGCGGCTGCCGCCGGCTGGCCTCGCAACGCTCCAAGTACCGGAAGTCGATGCCGCGTATCGTGCTCTCCGCCAAGCTCATCCGCCGTGCCACCCGCCGCGCCGACGCGCTCTCACAGGCCTGCCCTACTGCGTCCTCAAACCGTTTACTGTAGGGCGACTTGCTGGGCAACTGGGGCACCTTTTCCGCCTTCACTCCGCACGCCGGGCAATCCACGCGATACAGTTCCACCACTATCGTGCTCTGATACTCAAAAGCCGAGAGGTCCCGGATCTCTCCTTCATACACCTCGTGTATCTGGTGCGCCCGTCTGCCGCAGCCCGAACAGATCATGCCGCGATTCCCCCGCTTCCGCCTGATCCACAGCTTGAGTTGCTTGTGCTCTTCGTCAATCTCCTGCCTATAGACCCGATATCCCGGAAATCCCAATACCTTCGTCCAGTCGTTCTCCATGACCAGCCCAGCTTAGTCGTAACTCGGCTCCTTCCGCATCTCCCAAACCAGTCACTCCCTCGGCGTCCTCGGCCAAGCGGATGGCGGTGACCAACGTCGGTTCCTCGCGGTTCAGCGGGTGAAGAAAGTTGCGTAAAAGTGGCCGTTCCGTCAGATTCTCGCTCAGAGCCTTTTTCTCTTCCGGTACGCCGGCTGCCGGCTTCCACACCAGAATAGAGTTTTGAGGCAGGGTCCGGCGGCCGCCCGTTAATTTTCTCATGTTATTTTCTTTCTCTCCTCTTGCATATTAAATTCTGTTAGTCTCATCGATCTCTGAGTAACTTCCTTTACCGCCTGAGAATAAGTGTGTAGTTAGTCAACACTATAAGCAGATCCGATTATATTTTACCTGACCGATAGGAATACATTGCGCTACAACATCAAATCGAACCTGTTCCCCTTTGTAGGGTCGCGTGGCCCTTGCTTAATTACTGTGTTATCGCTTTTGGCTTCGCTCTCTTATAGCAATGTAAGAGCGCAAGCCCCGCCGGTTCCGGCGGAATTTCAGGCGACGTACAGCTCACTCAATACGTATCTCGCTAACTTCAATACGACTTTGAATGCCCAGCCGCTGAGCAATGTTCCGCTTTTGTCCACGGCAGCTCTGGCCAATGCGGACGCCAATGCGGGTCCGCAACTGGTGAATCCGGGTACCATGGCGGGCCTCCAACTGCAATTGAATGAGCTTAAGGCAATGGGAGTACAAGCGGTAATGGTCGAAGTCGGCTTCCCCATGCTCTATGCTCCGTTTCTCACCAGCCAGGGGCAAACTCAAGCCCAGTTCGTCAGCTTCTATCAGCAGGTCGCGCAGCTGATCCGCGCCGCGGGTCTCAAGGTCATCGTCGAGAATGACACGCTGCTGGCCAATAGTGATGTGTCGGCCGGTTGGGATGCCTCTCCCTTCTACGCCACGTTAAGCTGGAGCCAATACCAGCAAGCGCGCGCGCAGACTGCGTTGACCATTGCGCAGACCATGCAGCCGGATTACCTGGTGGTGGTGGAAGAGCCCAGCACGGAAGCCGGCAACAGCGGGCAAAGCCAAGCCGACACGCCCGTTGGATCGGCCTCTCTGTTAAGCCAGATCCTGGCGAGCTTGGAGCAGGCCGGCGTGCCGGGTATGCAGGTGGGGGCCGGAACCGGGGCCTCGCAGGCGAATGCTGTGTCGTTCATCCAGCAATATGTGGCCCAGGCCGTCGATTTCATCGACTTCCACATCTACCCGGTCAATCTTAATTTCCTGCCAGTCGCATTGAACATCGCCAGCACGGCCGCGGCGGCCGGCAAGCCCGTCGCCATGACGGAATGCTGGCTGTGGAAGTTGGCGGACTCTGAAGTGGGCGTGCTGACCGCCGACCAGGCGCGGGCGCGGAATCCGTTCAGCTTTTGGGCGCCGCTGGACGCGTATTTTATCCAGACCATGCAAAACCTGGCGCAGCACACGCAGATGCTCTTTATGGATCCGTTCATCACGGCCTACTACGCCGCCTATCTGCCCTACAACAGTTCCACCGAAAATCTGGCGCCCGGTCCGATTTTGAGCCAGGAGAATGCCCAGGAGAACCTGAATCAGCAGAATGCGGTTTACACCAGCACCGCCATGAGCTATTACACCTCGTTGGTCTCGCCGCCCGACAATACTCCTCCCTCGATTCCCACCGGCCTCGCCGGCGGATCGGCCAGTACCACTACCACGGCCATAAACTGGAATGCGTCCACCGACAATGTGGGCGTGGCCGGCTATTACGTGTCGCGCAATGGCTCGCTGGTCGGCACCACAGCCAATATATTCTACTTGGATTCCGGGCTCGCGGAGAGTACCACATATACTTACACCATCGAGGCTTTCGACCTGGGCGGAAACGTCTCGGCTCCCACCCTCCCGCTCAGTGTGACGACCGAGGATAAAACGCCACCCAGTACGCCAACCAACCTGACGGCCGGCGCGAGCTCCTGCCAGATTGTGAACCTTTCGTGGTCCGCCTCTACCGATGGAGTGGGAATCGGCGGCTATTTCGTATTCTGGGGACCTTCGCCCGCAACACTCACCCAGTTAGTACGCACTCCCGCTACGATGACGACATACACGAGTTATCCCCTCAACTGCGGGACCAAATATTACTACGGGGTAGAGGCGATCGACACATCCGGGAACACCTCGGCGATGTCCACGGTCATATCGATTACCACTCCGAATCCGCCCTCTCCACCCAAAGGTCTGGCAGCCACTGCCACTTCGGGCACCCAAGTCGGCCTGACATGGAAGGCAGCAGCCAGCGGTGGACTACCCGTCAATTATTATTATGTGTACCGCGGCACGTCGCCTACAGGACTCAGCCAGATCGTCATCGATCCGCAGACCTCCTATACTGACACGTCCCTCAGCCCGGCCACCACATACTACTACGCTATCGAAGCGTCCGATACGGGTGGGGATCTGTCCGCGATGTCCGCAGTTGTTTCCGTCACTACACCGGGGCTACCCGCCGCGCCGACGAACCTGGTGGCCACACCGGCCTCCAGCAGCACGCTCAACCTGACCTGGTCGGCCGGGGTGAGTGGCGGTCTGCCCATCAACTACTATCACGTGTTCCGTGGAACCACGTCTTCCAATCTCACCCAGGTGGCCATCGATGCGCAGACCTCGTACCGGGATACCAGCGTGACGGCGGGGGCTACCTACTATTATGGCGTCGAGTCGGCAGATTCGGGAGGCGACCTGTCGCCCATGTCCGCCCTGGTCGAGGTCACCATACAGTCGGCGCCGGCGGCGGTAACCAACCTGACGGCCACGCCCGTCTCCACTTCGAAGATTGACCTGACTTGGTCCGCGGCGGCGAGCGGCGGCCTGCCGATCAAGAATTACAGCGTGTTCCGAGGCGCTACCGCAACCAGCCTGAGCCAGGTGGCGACCACCGGGCAGACCGCATACACGGACGCATCCGGATCTCCATCGACCACATATTATTATGCGATCCAGGCGACTGATACAGGCGGCGACGTTTCGTCGCTGTCGGCGATCGTGTCGGCCACCACGCTGGCGCTGCCCTCGGCGCCCACGAACGTAGCTGCCACCGCCCCCAGTCCGAGCAAGGTCGCTCTGACCTGGGCGGCGGCACAAAGCGGTATGCCGCTGGCTTCGTACATCGTCCTCCGCGGGATTACCGCTTCGAACCTGACCTCGCTGAAGACCGTCTCCGCCAGCGCGTTGTCCGCTAATGACACTACCGTTTCGGCGGACGATACATACTACTACGCAGTGCAGGCCAAAGATACGGGAGGCAATCTTTCTCCCCTGTCGGCAACAGTCTCGGTCACTACGCCGTAACGATCGCCTCAAAGACAATCGGGAAGCCCGCCGTGCCACAAGCGCGGCGGGCGTTTGCGTCTTTAAAGGTTTTGCTCAGGATCCTTTTTATGCGCGATTGTGATCGCGTCTCTTGTGCTTTTCGGTCGGCATCAAACATCAAACCAATGAAATCAGTTTTCAGGTATTCTTCTTGCTTATGGGTGAACTCATTGACTCGATTCCTGAGCCGCTTCAAATCTTCATTCAGGCAAAAAAGCAAATACAACGATCTGTCCTCCCCCAGCGCTTCGTGAACCTCGCCGAAACTCGATATTGCTTCCAGAAGACTACCTTCAGTGCCTGAATGGCTTTTGAAGCACTAAGGCCAATTTTGGGCAGAATGCGGGCGAGCCCCGGCGCTGTCCCAAGTTCTTCCATTCGGAGTTGCAGTAAGGCACGCTCGAAAGCTGGATCGTCAATAGCATAAATTTAGTAACACTACCAAAAGAAAGGGGCCCTGGGTGCCCCACGTTGTGGCGCCAGAACCCGGGCCGGACAGTCCTGCCGGGCGCCGGGCATGCCCAACGGCAGGTGTCACCTGCATGGCGGCAAGAGTACCGGTCCGCGGACCGCCGCACCACCATGCCTTCGCGTGCCGGACCCATCACGTACGAGCGCGCCGGCCAGAAAGGCATCGCGTGGGGTACGAGCAGTGCCCTCTGGCGCGCTGCAAACACGGGAAGTATTCCAAAGATGTGATCGCGCACAAGCGGCGGGTGCGCGGGCTGCTCGATGAGGCTAAAGGAATATTAGAAGCTCTGCGCAAGCCCACACGGCTGACGTCGGCGGATAAACTGATCGGCGACAATTAGATCTCCGGGTCGCGTTGACTCATCATTTTTGTTACCCAACGCGACCCGTTGCCTCATGAAAAATGTTACCCGTCCAAATGAAAGAGACGGGTGGCAGATTGAGGAGGCAACTGAGCGTGACAAACGAGACGGGAACTGATTGAGGCGGTAGCGGCGCGCTACCGAGGCGCGGACGGGTCCAGAAGAAAGAGATCCTGGATGAGTTCGTCAAGGTGACCGGGTTTCATCGCAAACGCGCCATCCGCGTGCTGAAGAAATCATCGGGACTGGAAAGCCGTGAACCGCGACAAAGGGCGCGAATCTACAACGAAGCTGTGCGGGAGGCTTTGACGATACTTTGGGAGGCGGCTGATCGAATCTGTGGAAAACGCCTTCACCAGGTGATCACGGGTCTGATTGACGCCATGGAGCGCCATGGGCATTTGAGACTAGATGCCGCGGTTCGGGAAAGCCTGCCATCGATGAGCGCCGCCACCATGGACCGGCTGTTGGGGACGGTGCGGGACACCGCGAAACAGGGCCGGCGCAGAACGATGATCAACACGCCGTTGCGCAAGAGCATCGCCGTGCGGACCTTTGGAGATTGGCATGATCCTTGCCCGGGTTTCTTCGAAATGGACATGGTGGTGCATTGCGGAAAGTCGACCGTGCGTAGCTACGTTCACAGCCTGGTGTTGACCGACATCGCTTCGGGCTGGACGGAAGCGATCGCGATGGTCGTCCGCGAACAAACGCTGGTGACGGAATCGGTGAGCGAGATTCGGACGAAGTTGCCGTTCCCGGTGCGTGGGCTAGACGTGGACAACGACAGCGCGTTCATCAACGACACGCTGGTCGGCTATTGCCGGGACAATAAAATCGAACTCACCAGGTGTCGCGCGTACAAGATAAATGATCAAGCGTGGATCGAACAGAAGAACGGCGCAGTGATCCGGCGGATGGTGGGCTACGGAAGGTTGGAAGGCGCGCAGACGGCAGCGGTGTTAAACAAGGTATACAGCTGCGCACGGCTATTCGTAAATTTCTACCAGCCCTCCTTCAAGTTGATTTCGAAAACCCGGGAAGGCGCGAAGGTGATCAAGAAGTACCACCCGCCAGCAACGTCGTGTGAACGTCTCCTGGAACGCCAGGATGTTTCAGACGAGTGCAAGGCTGACCTTCGGCAAACGCTGGCGGCACTGGACCCGGTGCGATTGCCGAACGAGATTCGAGAAGCGCAGCGCGTGCTCGCGCAACTTGAAGTCGGCGTCGCCAAGGTCGAGACGGTTTCAGCGACTCCGGAGTTAAGCGGTTTCGTTGCCAGTCTTTCCACGGCGTGGCGCGATGGTGAAGTGCGTGCGACACATCGCAAGAGGACCCGTGGGCCAGCACCTATCGCACAAGTGTGGACCCATTTGAAGCCGTCTGGCCGCAGGTTCAGCAGTGGCTCAACGAACAGCCCGACGCTAATGCCAAAGAGCTGTTCCTCCGATTGCAGGAAAGCATACCCGGCGTTTTCCCGCCTGGGCAACTGCGAACTCTGCAGCGACGAGTCAAACAGTGGCGTAGTAAAATCGCCCGCCAGTTGGTGCTGGGTGTTGACCCCGCCCGCGAAGATGAGACGTGTTCGGCGATCGTCGGCGCGGACTCACCCAACGGAAATGGACTCGCTCAGGGTGCGAGTGCGTAGCGAGGTGCACGATGAACCAGTGGCTGGATTTCAAATCGATCAAGAGCGAGGTGAGCCTGGAATCTGTGTTTCGGCATTATCGTGTCGAGTTGCGACGAAGCGGAAAAGATCTGTACCGCGGACGCTGCCCGATTCACGACGGCGATGGGCGGGAAGCCTTCCATGCGAATTCTGCGCGCAATGTCTTTCATTGCATTGCCTGTGGTGCCGGCGGAAATGTGATGGACTTCGTAACGGCGATGGAGCGATGCTCGGTGTACGAGGCGGCGCAAACACTGCACATACAGATCAACGTGTCGGACCCGTGGATGCCATTGCCGAGTGGGAAGGAACTGGTTACGAAAAGAAGAAAGATTTCTCTGCCGCTGCCGTTTGAGTTGGGAGGCGTTGATTGCACGCATCCGTACTTGGCCGATCGAGGGATCAGCCAGAAGACAGCTCGTGAGTTCGGCGTGGGCTTCTACCCTGGACCCGGCTTGATGCGCGGGCGGCTGGTCATTGCCTCCACAACGCCCAGGGAAAACTCATCGCATACTGCGGCCGCTCATTGGATCAGAGCCCGCCGCGCTACCGAGTCCGGCCGGGATTCGCGAAGTCGGAAGTCCTGTTTAACATGCATCGCGCCGCGGCCACCCGAGGAGAGCGCGGTCGTCGTAGTGGAAGACTTCTTCGAGTGCATAAAGGTGCACCAAGCCGGCATCCCATCCGTGGTGGCTCTGATTGGAGCCGTGCTTTACGAGCCGCAACGAGGCGCCCCTCGCCGGTCGGTGCCGCCAGGTGATTCTGATGCTGGACGGTGACATCACGGGTCGAAAGGCGAGCATCCGAAATTCTGTTTGGGTGTGATCAAAACTGTCTCCGGTCGCGCAGCCTCCTGCGGCTTAAACGACGGATCACCAAGCAGATCTCGGACGTGGTTACCAAGTTCCGCTTCCGCGGCGCCAAGCGGTACTGTCGCGGCCAAAGCGCTCACCCTTTCGACACACAACCGCAGCTTTGCATCTACGATTTGTAAGCGCCGATTCAATTTGTCGCGCTCTGCCGACAATGTCGACAACTTATTTTTCTCGCGCCTGAGTGCAAGCTGATGGCTTAATATCGGGTCCGTTGCGACGTAATTCCGAACTTTGCGGGCTGCAGCAAGGTGGCAGCGCCGGATGGCCGGGTGCTTGCCGTGGGTATAAGAACACTTTAGGTTCCGTTGGGCGCAAGACCCCGCCACACGGCGGATAAGGTCCTCGACCCTTACGAAAGTAGGACGAGACCTATTTGGTGGCCCAGCGACTAAGTGTTTGAAAAGGCAAACAACAAAGGCCGAATCGGTATGGACATGTATGGGCCGTACGGAATGCTCAACCGCTGCGACACCCTCGATGCCGGCCACCACGCCGGCCAATTCGAACCACTCCACTGACGAGCCAACTCCAGCGGCCGCCATTTCGAGGCCGAACGCCGGAACACAACAAGCCCAGCCTCCGATCTGCAGCTCATGGCGGTGAGATCCGTCTGAGTAAAGATCTATTTCGTCGGGTCCAGGCGGCAAAAGAAGAGGGCGCATTCTTTATTAATTGTATTTCGTCTTTTGTTCGCCGTGTCAATATAGGGTACCTATAGTACGGTTTTCGAGAGGCTATGCATGAAAAGCCCTGCGGTGTGTGCTTACGGCTCACAAGTTCACCGCGGCAATCGGCTTCGTGACCGCTTAGCGTCGCGAACTGCGGACCGCCTTTCGCCATTCAAGTCATCGAGAAATGCGAGTACTTCACCGGGACGAATACGCCTTGTCATCGCGAGTGCGAACAGATCCCCATAAGGCGGCCCATGACCGCCTCTATGAGAGCACTCCGGTGCCGAATCCCGTGAAGTTACTGGGCGGGCATGAGGGCGCGTTCATAGGATTAGTGGCGTTAATACAGATTATCGTTAGTAAAAAAACATTTGTAAGTGCAACCTCTTGCACTAACATAGTAGATGGAAGATACGTGCTCTCACGGCAGCCAGGAGGCAATGGTTACTTAGAGTTCCGGAGATTCGGCAAGAGGTGGCAGCGCTGGATGCACCGGTGGTGGATCGGATGACCTTTCAACATCTGTTCCATGTCGGGTGGCGGCGGGCTATCGACCTGAATGCACACCTTCGGTGCCTATCAAACCGGCCAGTCTCTGCTGATTGACCGTGCCGTTTTGCTGCAGCAGCTGGAAGCGCTCGAGGCCGGCACCGAATTTGCCTTTGAGCAAGGGCGCAAGCAGCGCCTGCTGGAGTCTCTGGAGAAGGTTCGCCGGTATCGGATGGCGGCGGCGGTGCGCATTCCGGTCGAAGATCCGACGGTCGAGCATTCTGTCGCTAGCCTGCCGGCGGGCATTTGCCTGCAGGCCGACAGCCTACGGTTGGATTTCCATGGTGCGGAAGATCTTCTGTGCAAGCTCTACGAACTGGCGCGCGCCGTGGCCGATGATTTTGAGTCGTTCCGTGCGATGATTGAACGACCGACGTAATTAAGACGAGTTCTGGCACGCCCAGGTGCGGATCGCCATAGTCATGGCCGTGCGGATGAGCAATCGGTAGAAGCCCGCTCTGATCCAATTGGGCGTTGCAATCGGTAGCTTGGTTTCTCGCGTTACGGACCTTTCCGAATTGGGGCGCGCCCTCACTAAAGCGCTGGCAGCCAGCAACCCCAAGGCTCGGTTTGGGGACACGTCCATGAAGCGTCGATCAGTATTCCTCAAGATAGTGCTGTGCCCGTTGCAGATTCGCGGCGGGCGCAGGAACCGTGAGGTTGATCATGCAGCTTCTCCTTGGACCACCGGGTAATTCGCATCCGCCGTCAGGGTGACAAAAGTCCGGATCATATCGAGCAAGCTGTTGAATCGATAGCGGGCAGCCGTGCACGCCGCGTCCAATTCCTTGGGCGTCATTCCCGGCGTGGATATTTGCAAAGCATCGGCGATCTGCGCCCACTTGTAATTCCGCTTCAAAATACATGTACAGCAGGTAGCGGTCCTGACGGGAAAGGTCGATGAAAATCGGATCTTCAGTCTCCGCCACCCAGTCCAATGTCATCTGGCTGAGGTCGCATCCGCCCAGCCTGGGTTTTTCTGCGCCCGCGGTAATCCTTTGAGACGTCCACCATTTCCCATCGTGATCCACAGGCGAGCCCAGGAGAGTAGCATCGAGGCCGTCAGCACTTCGATCTTCGATATGACGGTTGAAGTCCAGCGAGTAAGTTCCTTCTCGGACTTCGAGCTCGGACATGGCGGATTCGATGTGCTGTTGTAGGTAATACCTAAACCACATCTGTAAATAATAGGCGAAGCCGATCGCGCCGGCGGATAAATACTCGGCGGGAGGTGGCCACGCGGCGGTCCGTCTATAAGCACGTACGTGCGGTATTCTCTGCCCCGCACTGGCTCTTGCAGATTGTCGATCAGGACATACGGCATTTGACTGATTCGGCGACGTCTCCAGGAATCCGTGCCGACAAAGCACGCGCACAAAGCGCACGCAGTCAAAATTCAGGTATTGGTTGAGGTCATCGATGGTGAAATCCTTCTTGCTCAATTCAGAGCTCCATCTTGTTAGTACCGGCTTGGGAACTAAAAAGAGCTGTCTCGGTCTGCCATCCGTGCCGGTTTTCTTATTCCTTTTCCGGCTGAGTACTTCGACCACCTTACCTACTTTGTCGGAATAGAATGGGTCATACTTTCGCGCCGCGCGCAACAGCTGCTGCATCAGAATATCGTAGATCTCTTCCGACTCCATTCCCTTGAAGGCTAAGTGCAAGCTGCGGCAAACATTCATCACCGAGGAGCGGGTGAACTTGACACCTTTTTTCATGAAATACTGCACGAAGCGCTTGGTGTCCGTGCCTACCTGCGTCTTGCTGCCCGCGAAGGTCAGCGGCAGGTGGCCGCGGCAGATCATGAAGAGGTACTTGATCAGGTAGCCGTGGAATGTCCTCGCGATTTCGAGGAACTTAGCTTCCTTCTCCGGTCCGTCCGGCAGAACGGCATAGTCGCATCTTTAGCCTGCTGGCCGCATCGAGTTGTCTCATTTTCGGACACTCGCAGGGTACCGTAGGAATAGTCAATTCTCGTTTTCACTGCAAACCTCCTATACTACGTGGTGCCAAAATGGCATGCTAACCGGGCACCAAATGAAGACCCAGGTCTACTTCCCTGGAATTGCGCGCCGCCGAGCTCACACTTACGCGCGCGTGAGAGCATCACTCACACACGGTGGACATCGGCCTTTTCGCTCCTTCGGCCGATGCGCCAGGTGTCGAAATTGTCGACAGTCGTAGCCTGACGACTTTGCTGAAGTTGCAGCCCTCCTTCGCTTCGCTTGACCGGCCTGGCACTGGGCAGCAATCGTGGATCCGGCGACCATCCAGGCAACGGAGCAGGCGGCGAGGACAAGGCAAGATACGAGGCGCGGGCGGAACGCCGGTATGAGGCTGTCGATCCCGACAATCGTTTAGTAGCGGCCGAATTGGAATCCCGCGGCGCCGATCATCCAGATGTGTCTGGAACTCTGGGCCTTCGGTAGATTCCTATCGGTAACCGTGACGATAACCGTGCGGTCGTCTGGCGAAAGAATCAGATCTTTTGCGGGCTGCCGCCGCCAAACGCCCCTTCACTATCGAGGACCTGTATCGAGGCTTCGCATCACCCGATAGGTTAGCTTACTTCGGATTACAACCTGTCACGCGGCGCGCGCAGAAGTTTGGACGGCGGGCTTTAGCCGGCGCGGGGCTTCAGCCCCGCCGCACCGAACCTTTTGGTTGTCGCTATGCTGCTCTACGGAGCAGGCGACCTATTGTGCGATCAGGCTGCGCGCACACCTGGGAGCCGCGGCGGGCATCTCCAGTCCGTGCCGCTCCGCGAAACACTTGGCGTGCTTCGGGCAGCAGTATTGCCACCAGTCCCCGCCGTCGGATGGCGTGGCGGAGGTTTCGAGCAGCAGATAAGCCGCACGCGTGATGCATCCCCGCACCTGGCAGGCGCCGGTGCCCCACTGCCGTTTCGCCTGCTTCTCCTGCGACGTCATTGAACGAATGCTTCGGCTAACATGCATGCGATTCATTTCTCCGCGCCCAGCTCGCTCTCGATCAGCTGCTTTCTGCCCGAGTCAGCCTCACCGGCGGCGGCGCTGAACATCAATCCAACAATGTGTTTCATCCCTTTGCGGCGGCAGAATCGGACCGTGGCATTGCCCATGGGACCGTGCCGAGGCGCCTGCAGGTAGACGCTGGTGCGAACCTCGATCGGCTGTTGGCATTCGATTCGCGCTCCCTGTTCCGATAGATCGATACACTTTGCGCGGATTATAGTCATCTCTCCGGAGCGGCTTATCCACGAAACCCGGACGTCGCTTTGAAACGGACGGCGTTCGCCACGGCGGACGTCCTCTGTACGTTGCTGGCGCATTTGAATTTACCTCCTTACTGAACAGCCCGGCAGGAACCTCTAATTCGAATGTCCCGCCTCCATCGTTCCAAAGAACAATTCGACCGCGCGTTCCAGGTCGGCCTGGCTGATTCCCAAGGTATCCTCTTCGTACACCTTCAGTGCCCGGATGATGCGGCACATGTCTCGCGGATAGCACGGTCTCAGATCGCCGCCGTGTTCCAGGCACAGCTTGCGCAGATGCTCGCAGGCGCCGTTTTCTGCGCTCATTTTGAAGCCGGACATCACGCGCCGGAAGATCTCGTCGAAAACATCCGGGGCGATCGCGTCCACCAGAATTTTGTTGGGAATACGGCGCAAGAATGCTTCGTCGGCCAGTTCGGTCGGTTCCAGGTTGGTGGCAAAGACGATCATCACTTCGAATGGGATCTGGAAACGCACGCCGTAATTAAGCGATAGATAGTCCACACGCCGGTCGAGCGGCACGATCCAGCGATTGAGCAGGTCGCGCGGTGAGATCAATTGGCGGCCGAAATCGTCGATCACCAGCATCCCGCCATTGGCCTTCATTTGCACGGGCGGGGCATACGTGCCGGATGTATCGTCCCGCCGTAACTCGAGCATACTGGGAATTAATTCGCCGCCTACGATAACGCAAGGCCGGTGGCAAACCATCCAGCGCGGATCGACGTCGTCCATATCCACTTGTACGCGCTCATGCACGGCCGGGTCGTATAAGACAATGATCTGATTGTCCACCTCGACGGCATACGGCATCACCAGGTGATCGCCGTATACGCGTAACAGCCTCTCGGCCAGGCTGGTTTTGCCGGTGCCCGCGGGCCCATACAGGAACATCGAGTTCTGGGCCACCAGCGCGGGACCTAACATGTCGAGTAAGCGGTCGGTCACCACCAGGTCGCCGAATGCCAGGCGCAGCGCCGCGCGGTTGACCTTTACCTGTGGTCTCTGATCGAGGATGGCCTGCTTGTAGGCTCCCAGATTGACCGGCGCGGGCCCGGCATACTGGCACACCCGGCAATTCTCGGCGGCCACGGCGCGCCCCGCTCCGGTGAGCGAGAAGACGTAATCGTCTCCCACCATGCCGCTCACCTCCAGCAACCGCTGATTGCGGACGTCGCGGAAGACGCGCTCCACAATCGGATATGCCAGCGCCATCGATTCAGTCAAGGCGCCCAGGGTGTTGCACTTTTTCAGGTGCACGTGCCGTAAGAACAAGTCTTCGATCAGCCCGGTGCCGAGACCGGCCTGCTCCTGGCTCATAGGCGGGGGCGGCAGGAAGCGGCGCATTTTGTCCGCGCCAGTTGCGCTCCGGTCGGACGCCAGAGGAGACGACGCCAAAACCCCCGTTTCGGGCGCGCCGGCGCCGAATGCTGTCGACATTTCTCGCTCCTCCATAGTAAAGCCTTTCCCACACAGCGCGCTGAGTCAGACAGAGTGCACTTTGGGTTAACTTTAGATAACTCGATTACCTTGCTATTTGCCAAATGGCCGGCGCGTCATTTGTAACCGTGGTACCTCAAGTACTTCATAAGATTGAAATAACTTGAAACCTGATCATTTAGAATTCATTATAACTATATGGGAGTCATTGTTAGAGCGCAATATATTTATTATTCCACCAATACAACTTTGGTTCATAGGCGGCGTTCGCCAAAAGCCGGCCCTGCGGGCCATCACCACCGCGTCCTTCTGACGACGCGCCGGCCCGGCGCAACGGCAGACTAAGCCGCGATGCATCCGAAGGCCCGCATCTTTGTCGCCCTGGCAATCGCCGGCGGAGCCGCTGCGATCGCGGCGTCCGTGTACCCCTGGCTGCCAGGGAACGCCTGGCGCTTTGGCATCTACCTGATCCTGTCGATTCTGGCTGCCGGCATGCGGCTGCGTCTCCCGGGAGTACCGGGCACTACCTCAGCCTGCTTTCTGTTCAGCCTGATCGGCATTGCGGAATTGCCCTTCGGCGAAGCCATGGTTATCAGCTGCCTGGGGGCGTCCGTTCAATACCTCTGGAAAGCCCGCTCGAGACCCCGCGCCACGCAGATTATTCTTAGCGTCGCGGTCAGTGCTTTGGCCACGGCGATCGTGTATCGTTTCTATCACTGGCCCGTGATCGACGCGATCGCGGCTACGGGTCCCTTCCTGATGATGGTGGCGGCGGTCCTTTATCTCGCGCTGACCAGCGTTCCCCTGGCGGCCTCCAGGGTACTCGGGGACGGCCGGCCGATCGGAACCATCTGGCGTGAGGCCCTCGGCTCACTACCGCTACATATCCCGCTATATATCCTGGGTGCAT
Organism: Bryobacterales bacterium; assembly: GCA_963756605.1. GTDB lineage: Bacteria > Acidobacteriota > Terriglobia > Bryobacterales > Bryobacteraceae > Bog-159. The sequence goes on from CAVWOT010000018.1 coordinate 38,079, forward strand.
CGATAGCCTGGATCGTCAACCTGTTCAGCCGGCGGGTGAATTGGCAAACATCCGTGCTGGTGCTCCCGATCGTCTACTTTATCCAACGTTCCTACCGCGCGTATCAGCAGCGCCTCGCCCACGAAAAATCTCATGTCGAAGAGATGGCTCGTCTGCACCTGCGAACCATTGAAGCGCTGGCGCTGGCCATCGAAGCCAAAGACCATACCACCAGTTCGCACTTGCGCCGAGTGCGCGTTTTTGCCGTGGAAATCGGAAAGGACTTGGGACTCTCCGGGCCCGAACTGGAGGCACTCCGGGCAGCCTCCCTGCTGCACGACATAGGCAAATTGGCGATTCCCGAACACATCGTCTCGAAGCCGGGGCGCTTGACACCCGAGGAATTCGAGAAAATGAAAATCCACCCGCTGGTAGGTGCGGAGATTTTGGAGCGCGTCTCCTTCCCGTATCCAGTGGCGCCGCTGGTCCGGGCGCATCATGAACGGTGGGACGGTTCCGGCTATCCCTACGGGCTGAAGGGGGAACAGATCCCATTGGGCGCGCGCATCCTGGCCGCGGTCGACTGTCTGGATGCGCTCTCGTCGGACCGCCAATATCGGCGCGCGCTGCCGCTTGAGGAAGCCATGCTCCAGGTCAGCGGCATGTCCGGCAAGTCGCTCGATCCGCTAGTAGTGGCCGTGCTCGGGCGCCGCTACCGGGAGCTGGAACAAATGGCACAAGCGCAAGCTTCCGCCGAAAGCAGCCTGTCGACGGGATTCAGCATCGGCAATGGAATGGATCCCGCGCCCGGCCTGCCGGGGCTCGATGCCCACGCGATCCGCCGAGAAGGCGATTTCCTGGCATGCATCGCGGCGGCCCGGCAGGAGGCGCAGCTTGTTTTCGAATTGACCCAGGACTTAGGCAATTCACTTAGCCTGGATGAAACGCTCACGGTCGTATCTCTGCGCCTGAAAAAGATGGTTCCTTATGATGCCATCGCGGTATATGTCAGCCAGGGAAACGTCCTGGTGCCGCATTATGTGAATGGCGATAGTAGCCGCCTGCTGTCCTCGCTCGAGATTCCTTTCGGCGAAGGACTTTCCGGTTGGGTGGCGGCGCACCGCAAGGGCATCGTGAACGGAAATCCTGCGCTGGAGGCAGCCTGCCTGAACGACCCCGCCAAGCCCAGCGGGCTTCGCTCGGCGCTGGCCGTGCCGCTCGCGGGCGTCCATGGCGTGATCGGCGTCTTGACTCTGTACCGTGCGGACAAGAACGCCTTTTCGCGGGATCACCTCCGCATTCTGCTGGCCATCACCTCCAAGATCTCACTGGCCATTGAGAACGCCCTGCGCTTCCAGTTGGCCGAGGACTCCGCCACCACCGATTATCTGACGCTGCTGCCTAACGCCCGGTCGCTCTTCCTGCGACTGGATAGCGAGCTGGCGCGCTGCCGGCGCACCTTGCAGCCACTCACCGTTCTGGTCTGCGACGTGGACGGCTTCAAACAGGTGAACGACCGATTCGGCCACCTGGAAGGCAATAAGGTGTTGCGCTACCTGGCACAGGCGCTGCGCGAAAACTGCCGCGAGTACGACTACGTGGCGCGCATGGGTGGAGACGAATTCGTGATCCTGCTGCCGGGCAGCGACCGCGAAGCCGTTTACCGCCGCATTTCGGAGTTCCAAAGCGTGGCCTGCGATGCCGCCGGGTTGGTAAGCGGCGCCGGCGTCATCACGCTGAGCGTCGGCGAAGCCTTTTATCCTGAAGACGGCTCGGACGCCGAGCAGTTGCTCGCCGAAGCGGACCGCCGCATGTACAAATCGAAACACCTGAACAAGAAGCGTCGCACCGGGGGCATTCACCTGTTGCCCGCCGCACAAGAAGTAAAAAGTCAAAACTAAGAAGACAGGAGACAGAAGTCAGAAGACAGAAGTCGGCTTCACGGTCTTCTGCCCGGTAATGGCCTTCTGTCTCCTGTCTCCTGTCTCCTGTCTCCTGTTCCTACCCTACAATAGAGGCTCATGCTCTACGACGTTGCCGTAATTGGCGCCGGCGTATTCGGCGCCTGGACGGCTCACCATCTTTGCCAGGCCGGCCAAAGGGTGGTGCTGCTCGACGCTTACGGCCCGGCTAACTCTCGCGCCAGTTCCGGCGGCGAATCGCGCATTATCCGGATGGGTTATGGCGCCGACGAGATCTACACGCGCTCAGCCATGCGATCGTTAACGCTTTGGCAAGAGTTCTTCCGCAGCGTGGGACCGCCGTTGTTTCATCAGACAGGCGTACTCTGGACCGCGGCCGAAGGCAACATCCACACCGAAACGACCCGCCGGACGCTGGCCAGGTGCGGCGCACATTTCGCATACCTGGGGCCGGCGGAGTTGCAGGCGCGCTATCCGCAGATGGCGTTCGCGCCGGGCACATGGGGAATTCTAGAACCCGAAAGTGGCACATTGATGGCCCGCCGCGCAGTCGAGGCGGTGGTCTCGGATGCCGTCGGCCGCGGCGTCGTGCTGGTGCGCGCAGGCATCGCCGCGCCGCGCGCCACGGGTACGCTGGCGGAGGTCCGCATGGCCGGCGGCGGAACCATTCGCGCCGGCGTATTCGTATTCGCCTGCGGCCCCTGGCTACCCAAAGTGTTTCCCGATCTGCTGGCCAGGCGCATCACACCGACGCGCCAGGAGGCGTTCTTCTTCGGCCCGCCACCCGGCGACACGCGCTTCATTCCGCCGGCCATGCCTGTGTGGATTGACTTCAGCGATCCGCGCGGGCCGTACGGCTTTCCCGATCTGGAAGCCCGCGGCGTCAAGATCGCCTTCGATCAGCACGGCCCGCACATCGATCCGGACCGCGTGGACCGTGTTCCATCGGCCGATGCGCTGGCCGCCGCGCGCGATTTCCTCGGCCAGCGTTTTCCCGCGCTACGCGGCGCGCCGCTCGTCGAAGCCCGCGTCTGCCAGTACGAGAACACATCCAACGGCGACTTCCTGATCGACCGCCACCCGGATTTCACGAATGTCTGGCTGGTAGGCGGAGGTTCCGGGCATGGATTTAAGCACGGTCCCGCCGTCGGCGAGTATGCCGCCGCTGCGCTTATGCTGCACGGCGGACCGGTAGAACCGCGCTTCTCCCTGGCATCCAAAGCCGAGACGCCGCATCGAACGGTATTTTGAGTGACGCCGTCATTCGCGCCGCGCGCCGATTTACGGATGCGTGGTATTGCGCAACATTACAATGCCAGTGGTGCCCGCCGTAACCATGTCTGTTCTTCCGCTGCCAAATAGATCTCCCACGGCGATTGAAGTTGGAAAGCCGCCGGTCACCACGTTCTGCCCGGCCTGGAAGGTTCCATCACCGTTTCCTAAGTACACGGTAACTTCGCCCGACACATCATTACACACGGCCAAATCGACTCTGCCATCCCGGTTAAAATCGCCGGCGGCTATGCCCGCGGGACCCTCTCCGGTTGAGTAAGTGGCGCCGGCCTGAAAAGTGCCGTCCCCATTACCGGGCAGTACAGAGATGTCATTCGAAGTTAAGTTGGCCACCGCCAGACCGGCTTTACCGGATTGACTGAAATATCCTACCGCGGCGGCAAACGGTTCGTAACCCACCGTCACGCTTCCGGCCGCCCGGAAAGTGCCATCGCCATTCCCCAACAGTATGTCCACTACATGCGAAAACAGCGCGCCATTGGTGACGGCCAGATCCGGAACGCCGTCACCGTTGAAATCGCCAACTACAACGTCGGTTGGCGAGCTACCCAGATAAATGCCGTGGACCGCGCGAAACGTCCCGTCGCCCTTTCCCAGCAGGATCGTGACGTTGCCGGAGCCGCTATTGACGACCGCCAGATCCAGGTGGCCGTCGTGATTGAAATCCGCGGCCGCGATGGCGTTCGGGCTCAGGTCGGTGCTGTAGTAGCCGGCGAGGCTAAAGGTTCCATCGCCGTTCCCAAGCAGTATGGAAACGTTGTTGCTCGTGTTGTTGGCCACGGCCACGTCCAGCTTACCGTCGTGATTGAAATCGCCGGTAGCCATGGCCCACGATCCCGCGCCGCCCGTGGTCGTGATCACGGGAGCCGCGTAGCCGCCAGCGGCGTTTTGCAACAGAACGGCGATGCTGTCCGGTTCCGCCACAACGGCGATGTCCAGCTTGCCGTCTCCGTTGAAATCGCCCAGATGGACCGATTTCGCCGATATTCCTGTCTTCAGCGTCACAGGTTCAAAAGACAGATTCGCGGCCCCCAGCGACTGGCCGAGCATCAGCAGCGGGACCAGACAGATCTTCAGCGCGGCGCTGTTTGCAAACTCGTTTATAGATTTCAGAGTGGGTTCCTTTTCTCGCTTCCAATCAGATCGTAACCCGGCGAAAGGGTTCGATGGCGGTGGTACACCGTGGAATAAGTAAGGGGTAAGGTACCGTTGGTACGCTACTGAACGCGATTGGAGAACGGCCGCTGTTAACTTTTGGACCAGGATTGCCGTTACACCGCGTCGGAAATACTGGTAAATGAGAAATCCTTGACCACCATCGGCGGCGCGATCATACCCTGGCCTTCCCCGCCGCGTACGCGCACCGGCGTGCCTAGCGCGACCGTACTCTTCAGCATCTCGACCGGGCTCTGATTGAAGCGGAAGTTCATCACCGGCGAAGTGACCTTTCCCTGCTCGATCAGGAAAACGCCATCGCGCGTCAGGCCAGTCATCTGCATAGTCTGTGGATTGACTACCCTGATATACCAGAAGCGCGTCACCAGCAGCCCGCGATCGACGGAAGCGATCAGATCCGCCAGGCTCTTGCCGCCGCCTTCGAGCACCAGGCGATTAGGGAAGGGCGTCGGCTGCTTGCCGGTCTTGGCCGCCCAGTAGCGATCGTAAAACAGGTTCTTCACCACGCCGTTCTCGATCCAGGCAATCGGCTCGGCCGGAAGGCCGCCGCCTCCTCCGCCGCCGAAGCCGAAACCGCCTCCGCCCCAGGGCAGCGCCGAGTACAGCTTGTTGAATGGATCGGACCGCAGCGTGACCATCTCCGGAAACAGCTTCTCGCCGGCCAACGTGCCGCCGCCCGATTTGCTCAAAAAGCTGCGGCCCTCTTCCGCGGCGCGCGCCTGCATGCCGAAGCCCATCATCTGCACCAGGTCGCCAGTGGCGGTCGGCTCCAGAACCACGGTGTACTTGCCGGGATCGAGGCGCTTGGGCTCCTTCCACCGCAGGCACTTGTCGACGGCCGTTTTGGCCACCCCCGCGCCGTCGATGCTTTCAATCACCACGGCGGGCTGAGAGGCCCAGCCAGAGCTGCTTCCCCCTGCGTTCCGCACTGTCGCCGAAAGACTCGCGTCGCTGACCCGCCCGTATCCGAAATTGCCTTGCTTATTCGCGATGGCCGCCGTTTCGGCGGAGCGTTCGAAGAATCCCGCCGCCACCAGGTTGTTCGTCTTGGCGCCCTCGATGATGGCGCGAATGTGCGGGATCATCGCCTGGTTGCGCGCGCCGGCGGTCGAGGCGGCGTAGTTCTCCTGTTCCGGATACTTCTGCTTTTCGAGCGGCGGAACGCGCTCTGGATTGGCAGGCGCGATCATGGCCAGTTGCTCGGTGCGCTTCACCGCCGCGCGCAACGAATCCTCATCGAATTCGTCCTCACGCGTGCTGCCGCTCTGGCCGTCGCGCACAGACGTAATCGACATGGATTGCTCCACGGTAAAGCCGGAGGTGGTCACGTCGTTCAGGGCGAAACGGATGAACGCGCTCTCCGAGCTGTTCACGCTAACTTCGCACTCCGGGAAAGTGGAATACGAGAGTACCTTCTCGGTGATTCTCTGCGCCTGTTCTCTGCTAAGCACGAATTCTCTCCTCTCACCAGCCACCAGCCACCAGCCACTAGCCACCAGCCACTAGCCACCAGCCACTAGCCACCAGCCACTAGCCACCAGCCACTAGCCACCAGCCACTAGCCACCAGCCACCAGCCACCAGCCACCAGCCACCAGCCACGGCGAGCGCAGCTCGCCCTAGTCCGTCTGAATGACATTCACCTGGCGAAACCGCGCAGGAGAGCAGCCGTGGCTGACCGAGTTGATCTGCTCCGGCTCGCCTTTGCCATCGTTCGGCGCGCCCCACTGCTGCCAATAGCTAGGTCCGGCGATCAGATCGAGCGACTGCCAGAAGTCCGTGGTGCGCGACTGGTAAGCCACACGCGATATCATGCCCTGCCTCTTGCCGTGTTTGATCTCCCAGAAAGCGTCGCCGCCGAACTGGAAATTATAGCGTTGCTGATCGATTGAGAAGCTGCCGTCGCCGTCGATCAGTATGCCGTCGTCCACACCTGAAATCAGATCGTCGACGTTCGTCCCGGACTTGCCCGGCTCCAGCCACACATTGGGCATGCGCTGGAACGGCACGCTGGACCAATTGTCGGCATAGCAGCAGCCGCGCGATTCGTGTTCGCCGATCAGATGCGCCTGGTCGCGGATGGTCTGGTAGTGCTTGAAGACGCCCTTCTCGATGATGGGAAACTTGGTGGCCTTCACGCCATCGTCGTCGAAACCCGTAGTGGCCAGACCGCGGTCCGTGGTGCGGTCGCCCCAGATATTCATCAGGTCGCTGCCCACGCGCTCAGTGCCCATTTTATTGGTGGTCAGGAAACTGGTGCCCGCGAAATTAGCCTCGTAGCCCAGCGCGCGATCCAGTTCCGTGGAGTGCCCGATGCTCTCATGAATCGTGAGCCAGAGATGGCTGGGCATCAAAACCAAATCCTTTTTGCCGGGTGTGACGGGAGGCGCATTCAGATGTTCGATCACCTCCGTGCGGATGCGCTGCGCGTTTTCGACCAGGTTCATCAGCGGCACATATTCATATCCGGCGGTGACCTGCTGCGGCTTGTACCAGCGCGACTTAGAAAGCCGCCGCTTGGAATCCACCGCGGTGGCATTCACCATGGCGTAAGTCTGCAAATTCAGCTGCTGAATGGAAGATCCCACCGACGACGCGAAATACTTGTCTTCAGAGCGAAACGACAGGTTGCAGTTGGAAGAGAAGACAGCTTTTTCCTTTTTCACTTCGGCAGCGGCGGTGCGGATGAGATCCAGCTTCTCTTCGAGCGGCACGGTGAATGGATCGCGTTCGTGCGGCGTCTGCCAGCGCTCCCGATAGACGGGAACCGGCGCCAGTTCGACCGGCTTGGTGCGGATGGCGGCATTGGCCCGCGCCACCGCCACGGCTTCCCCGATCATGCGCGCGATTTCTTCCTTGCTCACCAGCGGCGACGCGGCAAAGCCCCAGGCGCCATCCACAATCACGCGCACACCGAAACCGAACGAACCACCGTCCGACACTATCGGCACTTCCAGTGTCTTGCCCGTGCCGCGCTCGGGGTTCAGGCGCACGGTCAGAAACTGCTGCCGGTAGCGAATAATTCGAATGTCTGCGTAGGAGGCCTTCAGCCGCTTGGCCTCGTGCAACGCAACCGCACCCAGATTCTCCAATTCCGGGTTCGGCTTCGCGGAATTTTCTTTGTCGCCAAACAGGCGCGTGGCTAGCGCCGCGGCTGTGCCGGACTGCACAAATGCACGCCTGGTAAGCATAGTAGTCTCCCGAAACATTGAGTATACACTGCGTGGGGCAGACCTCCAGGTCTGCGGCGGGTCTCCAGACCCGCATGCCGCACGGGCGCGTGCCTCACGTGCAACGGTTATCGAGCCGCGACCGTGAGGGAGCGGTTTCCCAAGAACCGGTTAGCTTAGGCAGCCCTTGCCTGGGAGAGGAGCTTTTGTTGGCGTCCCGGCTGGGATCGTCTACGCCTCACCCCGAAGACGGAACCGGCCAAGGGACGATCATACCTGCCGGAATCACCAGATCGCGCTGCCGGGCAACCCCGCCCAGCGCGGCCAATGTGCCTCGATCTATGCCACGGGAATGGGTGAAGTCACGAACCAGCCCGAAACGCGCCCACTGGAAACGCCGTTCTGCTGTCGGTTTCGATCGGCACGCTGTTTCCAACATGGTAACCATGGCCGTACAGTAACGTTGGCCAACTGTCGCGATGACCCATTTCAGGCGCTACCGACTTGCCCATCCACCGTCCAAGCGAATACAATGATTTTCGGTGGCATTTTCGCCGCTCCGAGGGGGACTGTGTCGGATCGCGCAATTCTATTCTTATTCAGCGTAGTGGTCGAGATCGCGTCGCTGGCGGCAGCGGGATGGCTATTGGCCACCGGTCAGGCCGGGTCAGTGGACGGTCTTTTCTTGTTTTTGACGTGCCTTTTGGTAGCCCTGGCGTTTGGGCTTTTCCTGGTGTTTATGATTCGCCGCGCGATGGAGCCGGCCGCGGCGCCCGCTGCACAACCAGTCAAAGCGGGGGCAGCCGCGCCGGCGCAGAAGCCGGCGCCCGTCACCCAAGGGTAGCTCTCTAAATTTATTTGTTCGAGCTGGCCTTCTGATTAGTGATCTGCAATTCGTTCACTACTTGCTGCACATTTGGCACAGCAGACGCGAGCGTTTGCGCCTGGGCCCGCGCCTGTTCAGAATCAACCGTACCGGTAAGCGTTACCACGCCATTCTTCACTACATGACGGATTGTGCCTGGAATTCTGTTCTGGATCAACGCCGCATCCAGATTGCCCTCGATACCCTTGTCCAGGTCGGCGTAAAGCGTGCGGGTGTCACCTGCGCCGTTCGCCGGGATCACCGCAATTTCGTCAGCCACAACTTCCCCGCCGGCAGAGCCTTTGGCAATCGATTCAGCCTGTGACTTCGAAGCGTCACTTGGCACTTTTCCGGTCAAAGTTACAACGCCTTTTTCGCGGTCCTGACTCACTGAGACGTCTTTCAGGCCGGCTTGGTTCAACTGCTTCCGGATAGTATCGACGACGGCGGGTGACTTAGTGGACGAGCATCCCGCCAGGGCGACGATGGCCACCACAGACGGTATGCATAAGTACGTTTTGACAGACTTCATTTACTCGAGCCTCCGCGAGTGTCATAGCAACTGAGCACCCAACTTGGAAGCGTGGGGCAGGACTCCAGTCCTGCGGCCGGCGTCCACGCCGGCCCACGGCACAAAGCGAGCCTTTTAATGGTTGGCATGCTTGCGAAATCGGAGGTGACTCAGGTACCGGCATAGTTGGCGCACGGCTTTTCCCATCTGTTTCATCTTGCTCGCTTGCATTGCCCCTTCAGCGCTGAACGCCCAGACACTAGCCGCACCTAAGTCAGACCCTCTGGACCGCCAGGACCCGCGCTCCTCGGTGACCGGATTTCTGCTGGCTTGCCGGGCTGAGGACTATCGTCGCGCATCCGATTATCTCGATCTGCGCCGTCTCTCGACGCAAGCCCGCACCGAGCGAGGCACGCTCCTAGCGCGCGATTTGGAAACCATCCTCAATTCGGCGCCGGATTTCAATGTGTTGGCGTTGAGCCGCAGTCCGGAAGGCGATCTCGCGGACGATGCCGATCCCACCCGGGAGCATGTGGTCAATGTCAAGCAAGGCAGCCAGACGTTTTCGCTCGACCTTGAGCGCGTGGCGCTTCAAACCGGATCGCCGCCCGTGTGGCTGTTTGCCAGTGATACCGCCGCCGCCCTTCCGAAGCTGATGCCTTCGGCCGCTCCGCCGGCTATTGCGCATTACCTGCCGCCGTTTCTAGTCCATGAAACCCTTCTTGAAACGCCGCTCTGGAAATGGTTGGCGCTGGCGCTGGCGGTGATGATTCTGATTTCGCTGGGCCGTCTGTTCGATCGCGTTTTGAGATACGCTCTCCGGCTGGCCACTAAGCGGTTCAACGGAGGCCGCATCCCGGTGGCTGAGGCCGTAATCGGCCCCGGGCGCGTGGTCCTCTCCCTGGCCCTGTTTCGGACCGTACAGCAGTTCATCAATCCGTCGGCCATCGCCCGGCTGTACATCGGCCGGCTCCTCGAGCTGATCCTGATCTGGGCGATTGCCTATTTTCTGATCAAGCTCGTTGAACTGTTGCTTGCGCACGTGGAAGCCGTACTGAATGCCAGGCAGCAGTATGGATCCCGTTCCATGTTGCACCTGACCCGGCGCGCCGCAACCGTCACTATCGTCGTCCTGGCGATCCTGCTGGTCTTGAGCAATTGGGGATACAACACCACCACCCTGGTGGCCGGATTAGGCGTCGGCGGAATCGCCGTGGCCTTGGCCGCCCAGCAGACCATTGCCAACGTCTTTGGCGGCGTTTCGGTCATCGGCGATCAACCCGTTCGCATCGGCGACTTCGGTAAGTTCGGCGACTTGACGGGAACGGTCGAAGACATCGGTATGCGCTCGACGCGTATTCGTACCCTTGCGCGCACCATCGTCAGCGTGCCCAACTCGTCATTTGCCGGATTGAATATTGAGAACTATTCGCTGCGCGACAAGATGCTGTTCAACGCCACTCTGGGCATCAAACGGAGCACGCCCGAGCCACAGGTGCAGCAGTTTATGGAAGCGATTAAGCAGAAACTGGCGAACCATCGCGCGGTGGAAGCCGGGCAGGCCATGGTCCGCGTGACCGGTCTCACCTCGACAGCCGTGAATCTGGAAGTTTTCTGCTATGTCCTGACGGCCGACTGGGACCAGTTCTATGCGACACAGGGAGAGCTTTTCCTTCTTATCAATGAGGTCTTGAAAAGCACCGGCGTGGAACTGGCGTAAGATAGTCAGAAGTGCCGGATCTGCCACCTACGCCTGGAACGCGCAGACGCCTGCTGAAATGGATCGGTATCGCGGGATTGGTCGTGGTGGCCGTTCTGATTGCAAGCGGCATCGTGATCGCGCAGCGCGCCTCCGCGGTCATCAGGAATCGTATTATCGAGACATTGCGCGCTTCCTACCATGGCCGCGTCGAGCTGGGAAGTGTGAATGTGGTTGCGTGGGATGGATTCGAGGTCACCGGTGACGCCCTGCGCATCTACCCGCCGGAGGATGCGGCCGCCGGGAACTCCGCACGGCCGCTCATCTCCCTCCGCCATTTCGATTTTCACGCGCCGCTTACTGGTCTGTTTGTGCGCCCGATGCACGTTGGTTCGGTAAGAGTAGACGGCCTGGAAATCGGCATTCCTCCCGTGCGGCGTCAAGCGTTGTTGCAGGCGCAGGTCAAGAGTTACGACCAGATAGAGATCCTGGTGGACGAAATCGTATGCGACAACTCGCGCCTGCTGATCGGCAATGCCAACCCGGCTAAGGGACCAAAAGTTTTTGATCTGCAGCACATCGAGTTACACAACGTCGGCCCAAAGGCGCCGTGGCGCTACCAGGCCGCGTTGATCAACGCCATTCCGCGCGGCGAGATTCAGGCCGCGGGCAGCTTTGGGCCATGGCAGACCGACAGTCCGGCGGATACACCGGTGACCGGCCGCTACATTTTCCAGCATGCGGACCTGCATACGATCAATGGCCTGGGCGGCACCTTGTCCTCCACCGGCAATTTTCAAGGCAAGCTCGACCGCATCGCGATCGACGGGACTACCGAGACTCCGGATTTTTCCCTGGACACTGCGAACCATGCGGTGCCCTTGCATACGAAATTTCATGCGATCGTGGATGGCATTACGGGCGATACTTACCTGCAGCCTGTCGAAGCCACGTTACGCAGTTCCAGCTTTACGGCTAGCGGAGCGGTGGTAGACGTCAAAGGTGTGGGCCATACCATCGACCTGGACGTCAACATCCCCGCCGGCCGGTTACAGGATTTCCTGGATCTCACGGTGCAGACGAAACCCGCCGTATTGACCGCTGTCATGAGCGCCAAAGCTAAGTTACATATACAGGCGGCGAAAGAACGGGTTGTGCAAAGGCTGAACATACAAGGCCGCTTCTCACTGCGCGCCATGCACTTCACTAATCCTGAAGTGCAGGATAAAGTGGATATGCTAAGTTACCGGGCGCGCGGAGAACCGGGGAAAGCCAAGCCGGGCGCGGAGGACGTGAACAGCGGCATGACCGGATCTTTCACCTTGCAGCGCAGCGTGATCGATTTCTCGCGTCTCTCGTACAAACTTCCTGGTGCCCAAGTAAACCTGGAAGGCACTTACTCGCTCGATGGCCAGGTATTTGATTTCCGGGGACACGTACTAACCGACGTGCCGCTGGCCAGGATGGTGCAGTCACGGTGGGCTTCCCTAGCTCTACGGGTCGTATCTCCCTTCTTTCGGCGAAGCGGTGGCGGCGCCGATATTCCCTTTCGGATCAGCGGCACAAAATCGGCCCCCAGGTTTGGACTCGATGTGCTCTAATCCCCGTGGCGCACGCTTTAGCGTGCTGCGGCGAACTTCAGTTCGCCATTTGCCGCTTGATCTGACTTTCGCCATGCGTCGGTGGCGCAAGAAACCCGTCCCCGCCATAGCCGCCCTGGTTACGCTGGCCCTCGGGACCGGCGTAAACACAGCGATATTCAGCATCATCCACGCGGTGATGCTCAAACCGCTGCCCTACCCCGAACCGGACCGCCTGGTACAGATATGGTCGGTCGATCTAGACCCGCATTCCGACTTAGGCGCGATGGCCACGCGGGACAAGCAACTGGCCTCCGCGCACGATCTGGATCGCTGGCGCGAGTTGAGCGCATCGTTTCAGGACCTCGCATACTACCGGCCCTGGCTGACCAATTTCACGGCGCCCGGAGAGCCGGAACGCGTCCCGACAACGCTGATCTCGGCCACCTTCTTCGCTACGCTGGGAGTGGCGCCGGCGCGGGGGCGCGCATTCACCCCGGCGGATCTGGTGCCCGGCCAGGACCGCGTCGTGATCCTGAGCGATGCCTTCTGGCGGCGGCGCTTCGGTGCCAGTACGGCGGTGCTGGGGCAGACCGCCATCATCGACGGTTATCGCAACACGATCGTAGGCGTTCTGCCGCCGGACTTTCGTCTGATTGCTCCGGCCGTCAACGAACAGCCGCAGATATTTCAACCCATCTCGATAATGACCGGTTTGCATTTGGGGACGGGATCGGGATGGGCGATTGGCCGCCTGAAACCGGGCGTGGCACTGGCGCCCGCGCGCGCCGAAATGTCTGCCCTCGCACGGCGGCTGCCGCAAGAAGAAATGCATGGCCGTGGCGAACGCGGCGTCAACCTGGTGCCGTTGAATGAGGAAGTGGCCAGCGGCCTGCGCCCGGCGCTGCTGATCCTGTTTGGCGCGGCTGGGTGCGTGCTGCTGATTGCCTGCGGCAACATTGCCAACCTGATCCTGGCCGATACGGCGGCGCGCCAACGGGAACTGGCGGTGCGCGCGGCATTGGGCGCGGGGCGGCGGCGCGTGGCTGCGCAGCTCCTCACCGAGTCGACTGCCATCTGCGTAGTGGGCGCGGCTCTGGGATTGCCCCTGGCAGCTTGGGCGCTGCGGGCCATGGTGCATCTTTATCCCGGCCGCATCCCGCGCGTGGAATCCATCGGCCCGGAGCCGGCCGTTTTCGTGTTCGCCGCGTGCCTGGCGCTGATCAGTGCCGTGCTCTCGGGCGCGCTGCCGGCATGGCGCTACTCGCGGCCGGATTTGCAGCAGGTCTTGAAAGGATCGGCTGGGCCGGGCGGCCCGCGCGGCGGCCGTTTTCGCGGCTGGCTCACCGGCGGGCAGATTGCCGCGTCGCTGGTGTTGCTCATCGGTGCCGGGCTCCTGCTGCGCAGTTTCCTGCTGTTGCGCGCCGTCGATCCTGGATTTCAGCGCTACAACCTGCTGACCGCGCACCTGCTGCTGGACGCCAAGACCTATGCCGGGCCAGCCGTACAGGCGGCCTTCGTGACGCGCTTGATGGAACGTCTGGATCTGCTGCCCGGCGTCGAAATGGCCGGCGTGACGAATTCGCTTCCGCTGTCGTTCAGCATGCTGATGAGCGTCACCTTGAGCATTGAAGGCCATCCCGAACTGGGAGATAACGTTTACGTGGATTGCCGCTCGGTAACGCCGCACTTCCTGCAAACGATGGGCATCCGGCTGTGGGCCGGCCGCTACCTGCAGCCCGCCGATTCCCTCCCTGACGGTGGCGTGCTGGTGAATCGTGCCTTTGTCCGGCAATACTTCAACGATCGAAATCCGGTCGGACGGCATCTGCGGCTGGGCCCTGATGCTCGTCCGATTGTGGGAGTGGTGGCGGACATCAAAGAAATCGGGTTGGCCCACCAGCCCATCGCCGCGATCTACCTGCCGTTCGACCGGCAGCCGGGCCCGTTTATAGATCTGGCCGTGCGCAGCAAGGCGGATCCCAAGTTGCTGGTGAATGCGCTGCGCGCGGCATTGCGCGATGTGGACCCCAATCAACCGCTGGGGAAAGTCGCCACCATGAATGATGTTATCGAGGAGGCCGTAGCCAAGCCGCGCTGGTACGCCACGCTGGTGGGGTCGTTCGCCGGGCTGGCGTTGCTGCTCGCCGCGGTGGGAATCTACGGCGTGGTGGCATATGCGGTGGGGCAGCGAACCAACGAGATCGGCATCCGCATGGCGTTAGGCGCGGGCCGTCCGGACATTCTGCGCATGGTCCTGCTGGGCGGCTTGCGCGCGCCGCTGTGCGGAGTCGTCGCTGGCCTGCTGGTGGGTGCTCTAGCGAGCAAGGTGCTGCCCAGTTTTCTCTATGGCGTCACGCCGCTGGATCCTGGAACATACGGCGCGGCCGCAATCCTGCTGCTGGCGGTGGCGGCAGCCGCAGCCTACTTTCCAGCACGGCGCGCCACCAAGGTGGACCCCATGGTAGCGCTCCGTGTGGATGGCGGGCTTTAGCCAGTCTTGAGCCGGTGCCGGGCTTCAGCCCCGCAATCAATCGCCGAGCAATTCCTTAAGCACGCGATCGGTCCCATACAACTTACGCAGCGCTTCGGTCATGCCGGCAGTGTGCACCGCCACCGCACGATTGGTCGTGCCGTCGTACACGAAATCTCCCACCAGCGATTCGATGTTGCCATCGAAAATCAGCCCCACGATCTCGCCGTTGCGATTGATCACCGGCGAGCCCGAATTGCCGCCGATGATGTCATTGGTGGTCACGAAATCGAGCGGCGTGGCCAGGTTCAGCTTGTCCCGGTTTTCCTTGTAGCGCGCCGGCAGATAGAACGGACCGTCGAAATCGAAGCTGGTGGCCCGGTCCCACAAGCCATAGAACGTAGTCTTGTAAGGAGCCTCGGTGCCGTTCATCGGATAGCCCTTCACTTGTCCATAAGAGAGCCGCAAAGTGAACGTGGCATCCGGATAGGTGGACTTGCCGAAAGCCGCAAAGCGGGCTTTGCCCAGCTTCTCGCCGGCCGCCTGCTCCACGCTTTGGACGTTGTCTTCCATCCACTTGATATTTTCCCGCCGGATCGCGTCGACCTTTCGCTCCATCACGATCATCGGATCGGCAGACGCGTCCACCGCCGCCTGGCCGCCATCCACCAGCTGCCTGCGAAACGCCGGATCGGCAAGTTTAGTTCCGCTCACCAGCGCCGTAGCCGCTTCGTCGGGCGATCGGCCGTCCAGCACGATCTTGAGAAACGGATCGCTGGGACCAAGCGCCGCCACGTCCGCTTCGAGCGCGCCCGTCATCCGAGCGATCTCCATACCAGGATAAATGGGCGCGGGCGAGAACAGCCGTTGCCTGAGCGAAGCCAGTTGCGCATCGTGAAAACCGGCCAGCCGCACGTCATCCGGTTTCTTGATCTCCGCTACGTAGTCCACCGTGGTGGCGGCCAGGCTGCCGAGCTGCGAATCGATGCTGCGATAGAACTGCTGCTTGAGCCGCGGGACCTCTCTCCGCGTGGCTTCCGCAATGGCCTCCCATGCCCCCCCGTAAGCCTGCTTCCACTCCGCGTTGGCCATCACTTTGGCCTTGAATTTCGCTTCGTCTTTGCGCTTGTCGTTCATCACGTTCTTATCCAGCAAGCCGTCATAGCGGCCCTGGATAGCCTTGATGCTGTTTTGAATGCCGAAAATATTGGAAGCCACCTGGCGCTCCTGCTCGCTGCCCTGCGCGCCATACTTCTCCAGGATGGCCAGCCGGTTCTTCAGCAGCTTCAGGACGGTGGGTTCGACGTTGTCGCGCTCGAATTCGAGCTGCGCCATGGTGTCCATGCGCTGCGTGCTGCCCGGGTTCCCGGACACGAAAACCAGCTCACCGTCGCCCGCGCCCGCCGGATTCCACTTCAAATAATCCTTGGTCTCGATGGGCTTGCCGTTCTCGTACACGCGGAACAGCGCCATATCCAGGTCATAGCGCGGATAAGTGAAATTGTCCGGATCTCCGCCGAAGAAAGCCGCCTGGTCCTCGGGTGCGAATACCAGCCGCACATCGGTGTATCTTTTGTAACGATAAAGCCAGTATTCGCCGCCTTGGTACAGCGTGACGATGTCGGATCGCAGGCCGGTTTTCTCCAGGCTCTCGCGCTCGATATCGGCGATTACAGCTTTGCGCTTGGTGAATTCCTGCTCCGTCGTTGTGGCGCCCTGGAGCGCGGCCAGCACCCGCGGCGTGACGTTCTCCATCGACATGAGCACGTTCACTTCCAGGTCCGGCGACTTCATTTCCTCGTCGGGCGTAGCCGCGTAGAATCCGGTCTTCACGTAGTCGTGTTCGGCGCTGGAGTTCTTTTGCAGTTGCCCGCGCGCCACGTGATGATTGGTCAGCAGCAGGCCGTGCGCACTGACGAATGCACCGGAGCCGCCGTCATTCAAGCGCACGCTCGAGAGGCGCACGTGATCGAGCCATTGCTGCGTCGGTGTGAAATGATACTTCTCCTCCAGCTGTTTCACCGGAGGATTATCGAATGTCCACATGCCTTCATCGGCACATATCGGTAAGCAGGCGGCCATCAGCCCGCACGAAAGCAGAGTCGCGGCATGGCGGCCAAATTTGATTTTTTGCATAGAAAAGGTCCAGGTTACTGAGGTCTACTACTCTTATTGTACGGCGGAAATGCCAAATCGGTAGTTTCAGATATACGGCTCCTGAATAAAATGTTACAATTGCGCGCTTGGGAGAGACCGATGCATAACGAGAGTGTATTCTTGCGCAGTTTGCTGGGCAAACGGGTGCGCATCGTGGCCGTGGATGAGGACGAACTTCCGCCGTTGATGTTGCGGGAGATTTCCAGACTCGGGGTGGTGGTGGAGGATTCAACGGGTCCTCATTTCTATCCATGGAACGAGATTGTGGAGATCAGCCCCGCTAAAAACGGCGCGGTGGATTGGGCGCCGGCCGTATAAGTGGCCTCCTTCGAAATTCGCCGGTTGACCGCGGGCGATGCCGCCGCGTGGTGGCATTTGCGTCTGGAAGCGCTCGCGTGCGAGCCCCAGGCATTCAGTTCCGCCGCCGAAGATCATCGCCAGACCAGCGTAGACGCAGCGGCCGCCCGCATCGGCTCGGCGCCGCCCGAGAGCTTCATCCTGGGCGCGTTTCGCGAAAGCGCGCTCGCGGGCACGGCCGGATTCTATCGCGAGTCGGAGCTGAAATCGCGGCACAAGGGGCACATCTGGGGTGTGTACGTGACTGCGGCGGCACGCGGCTTGGGCATGGGCCGCGCGTTGATGCACACGCTGATCGCGCAGGCCAAAACTCAGCCTGGCCTGGAGCAGATCGTGCTCACTGTCAGCACCGAGCAGACCGCCGCCCGGCGGCTTTACGAGTCGCTCGGCTTTGTGCCGTTCGGACGGGAGCCGCGCGCATTGCTGGTTGATGGCCGGTATATCGATGAAGACCACTACCTGCTGACGCTCGGTTAGAATCAAGCTATGTCATTCGACCGAGCCATGTTGGGACGCACGGGCGTTGAAGTCTGCCGGCTCGGCGTAGCATCCAGCTATGGCGCGCCCGCCAGCGTGGTGGAGCGGGCTTTCGACCATGGTGTGAACTATTTCTACTGGGGCAGCATTCGGCGCAGCCGCTTTGCCGACGGCTTGCGCGCACTGGCGTCGCACCGCGATCGCCTCCTGCTGGTGACGCAATCATATTCACGCATGGCTTCGCTGATCGGCCCCAGCCTGGAACGCGCCCTGCGCACACTGCGCTTCGATTACACAGACGCGCTGCTGTTGGGACTGTGGAACGGCATGCCGCCGCCGCGCATTCTCGATGCCTGCCTGAAGCTGCGCGAACGCGGCCTGGTACGCTACCTGGCGGTCTCCACGCACAACCGCCCCCTGATCGTCCGCCTGGCCGCCGATCCGCGCTTCGATATTTTCCATGTGCGCTACAACGCGGTGCATCGCGGCGCGGAACGCGAAGTGTTTTCCCAGTTGCCGGAACAGAATCCGCCGGGGATGGTCTCCTTCACAGCGACGAGTTGGCGCCAGTTGCTGGGTCACAAACGCATCCCGAAAAACGAACAGACTCCTACCGCGGCCGATTGCTACCGGTTCGTGCTGACCGAGCCTGCCGTGAACGTCTGTATGACGGGACCCGCCGATGACAAACAATTCGACCAGGCGCTCGAGGCCCTCCGCCGCGGTCCCCTGCCGGACGATGAACTCCAGTGGATGCGGCGCATCGGTGACGCAATATACGGAAGGCGTGGGGCAGGACTCCAGTCCTGCGGCGGGTCTCCAGACCCGCCCCGGCGCGTCGCGGCTGGTTGAGTCACCAAGGCCATTTCACCCCGCGCCAGCCGGGGCCAGGCTCGATCGACTCCACCAAATCAATCAAATCTGCCTGACCGTACTCCTGCTTTACCCGCCGCAGATAATCGCCATTCGTCCCAAATTCGCGAGGCATGCGCCCCAAGCGCTTGGCCGCGAACCACTCGCCATCGCGATGCAGCGGGTCCACGATCTCGCCCCCGCGCACGATCATGCCGTCATACTGCACGCTGGCCGCCGCAAATGCCTCGATCGCCGCCTGTCCGGCCGGGTCGCCGCTGCCAAAAAACCGGAATCGCCCTTCGGCCAGCCGCAGCCCGCACGCGATCAGGTAAAACCGCAGCGCCTTGAACTTCCAACTCACCGCGCCCACCCGCGAAGGCCACTCGCCGAATTGCCGGTGGAAGCACAGCATCGAGAAAAACAGATTCTCGAAGCTGTCCCGCCCGAATTGCTCCAGCAGCACGGCGGCCGGGTCGCACACCAATCCCGCCGCCCGCGCCCACTCCCACATGCCTTCCGCTTCGGAATTCGAAACCACATCCGCCAGTTGCGGCCGCGACCGCCCGCCGCTTAGCGCCAGCGCCTGGTAGCCTTCCTCCGCGTAGATCCGAAACGCATCGCGCACATGCGTTTCGTAAAGCCGGTCCTCGTTCTGATGCCCTCCATACCACACGCCGCCCTGGTAAATGGCGTGCCCGGCCAGCATCAACAGGCCGCCGTTCATTCCACCGTGACACTCTTGGCCAGATTGCGCGGCTGATCCACATCGCAGCCGCGCCGCACCGCGATGTGATACGCCAGAAGCTGCAGCGGCACAATCTCCAGGATGGGCGCGAGCAACTCACTGGCGCCGGGAATCTCGATGACGTGGTCGGCCATCTTGCGCGCGTCTTCGTCGCCTTCGGTCGAAATCGCCACCACGGTGCCCTCCCGCGCCTTCACTTCCTGTATGTTCGACATCGTCTTCTCATACAGCACGCGGCTCTCGTCGCTCGCCGGATCGCGCGTGGCCAGCACCACCACCGGCAGATTCTCGTCGATCAGCGCATTCGGTCCGTGTTTCATCTCACCGGCCGGGTAGCCTTCCGCGTGGATGTATGAGATTTCCTTCAGCTTCAGCGCGCCTTCGAGCGCGATGGGGAAATGCACCCCGCGCCCGAGAAAGAGAAAATCGCTCGCGCGGAATAGCTTGCGCGCCAATTCTTCGTAAACCGCGTCCTGCTGCAGCACGGCTTCCAGCTTGCCGGGAATGCGCACCAGCTCGCCGGCCAGCGCGCGCGAGGCGGCTTCATCCAGAGTGCCGCGCGCCTGTCCCAGATACATCGCCAGGATGAACAGCGCGGTCAACTGGCAGGTAAAAGCCTTGGTCGATGCCACCCCGATCTCCGGCCCCGCGTGCGTCAGCATCGCGCCGGACGCCTCGCGCGTGATCATGGACCCGATCACGTTGCAGATGGCCAGCGTCTTGGACCCCTTCTGCTTGGCTTCCCGCTGGGCCGCCAGCGTATCGGCCGTCTCCCCGGATTGCGAGATCACCACCGTCAGCGCGCCCCCATCCACCAGCGGATCGCGATAGCGAAATTCGCTGCCGTAATCCACTTCCACCGGAATGCGCGCCAGCTTTTCGATCATGAATTTCCCGCACAGCGCGGCATGCCAGCTGGTGCCGCAAGCGATGATCTTCACTTCGCGGAATGTCCGGAACTCGGCCGGCGTAATGTCCATCTCGTCCAGAAATATCTGCCCGGTTTCCTGGCTCACGCGTCCCAGCGTAGTGTCGCGCACGGCCCGCGGCTGCTCGTAAATCTCCTTGAGCATGAAATGCTTGTAGCCGCCCTTTTCCGCCATGATGGGATCCCACAGGATGTGGGAGATCTGCCGGTTCACCGGGCAGCCCTGGAAATCCGTGAGACGCACGCCGTCCAGCGTGAGCACGGCCATGTCGCCATCCTCCAGAAAGAACATGTCGCGCGTGTGCGGCAGGATGGCCGGCACATCCGACGCGACGAAATATTCGTTGTCGCCCAGCCCCACCACCACCGGCGGGCCAAAACGCGCAGCCACGATCTTGTTTGGATCGGTGCGCGCAATCACCACCAGCGCGAACACCCCCGTGAGTTCGGCCACCGTGGCGCGCACCGCCTCTTCCAGGTTGCCGTGAAAATGCTTCTCTACCATGTGGGCGATGATTTCGGTGTCCGTCTGGGTCTTGAACTCGTGGCCCTCTGCTTGTAACTGCTGTTTCAGCGCCAGGTAGTTTTCGACGATGCCGTTATGCACCACCACGATGTCGCCCGTGCAATCGCGGTGCGGGTGTGCATTTTCCTCGGTGGGGCGTCCGTGCGTGGCCCAGCGCGTGTGCCCGATGCCGAAGGAGCCGTCCACCGGGTCGAGGCGCATGGCTTCTTCGAGATTCCGCAGTTTGCCCGATGCGCGGCGCACGGCGAGCTGCTTGTCATCGCAATATACGGCCAGCCCGGCCGAATCATAGCCGCGATATTCCAGGCGCTTCAGTCCCTCCAAGATGATCGGAACGGCCTTGCGGTTTCCGATGTATCCCACGATGCCGCACATGGCTTTATTATAGTTGTCAGAATCTTCCCACCATGCCCAGTTTTTGGAGGGCGGGCTTTAGCTATGCTTTAGACGGTGCCGGGCTTCAGCCCCGCTGTGGGGCAGGACTCCAGTCCTGCGGCCGGCGTCCACGCCGGCCTACTAGCCCCAAACGGAGTGAGGAACAACAATATCGTCGGCCGGCACCAGCGTATTAACCGAAACATGCGGCCAGGTGAGCTTGTTAAAGTTCAGCAAGACCAGCTGCGTATACTGAATCTGCGTGAACTTAACCGTAATCTCGCGCGGCATCTCCAGTTCAAACGGCGGCGTAACAGAGAATGTCGGCACCGCCTGTCCCGGAACGCTCGCCTTCCCTTTGATCGCATAGGGCGGCTGCCCTGGATGGAAAGGCGGCACCAGAATCACCTCCTCCACCGTTTCGATCCAAAAAATCGCCGTCATCTGCAAAGCCTGCGCGTTCGGCTGCGTAGCCGCCGCCTGGCCTAGCAAAAACGCGATATTGTCCGTACCGCCGCCGAAAAGCCCGGGGGGCGGAGGCGGAGCGGTGGTAATGATGATCGCCGTCGTTTCGGTGATCTTCTGCTTGCTGATGTGATTGCGCAGCACCGTATTCGGATCGTCCAACATCGCTTGCGTGATAGTGCCGGCGCTGATGAAGCTGGTCAGATCCTGTGGAATCCGGGGCGTTCCTTGGTTGGTGGCCGTCTGGCTGGGGAAAGTGATCAATTTTGGCGGGTTCGACCCCGTCGCGAACGGCGTGATGTTAACCGGCGCGATGGTCGGCGGTCCGCTGACAGTCACCGAGGTCCCCTGGGCTTCGATGGTTGTTCCGTGCGGGATCGACGCCATGCGCACCAGCGTAACCCCTAAAGGTGGAACGGTCGTAGGTGGAACAATCATCCACAGTCCCGGCTCCACGTGGATTCCCGTTTTTTCGCCGCGGACAGTGATGTCGTTGATGGTCTGCAGATAAGGCACTCCGTTAAGGAAAACGTCTCCCTGCGGCGTCGTCCCGCGATTGGGAACGGCACCCAGACTTGGCGAAAAGGACAGGCTCTCGGAAGTGAGGTTCAGTTCCAGGATGTTGTCGCTGGCCGGAACGGGCGTCGGCAGCGGCGTTGGTGTCGCCGTGTTATCCGGCCGGAAGATGGTGTTGAAGCCGTTGCCGACCCAATCTCCCATAAATGCGGCGAGTGGGCCGAGACTTGGGGACGGCGTAGTGGGGGCGGCTACCTTAAGATCGGGACGGACTTCCCCGAATAGGAAGTCCCCGGGCAGCGAAATGTTGCCTCTTATTGGACGCTGCTCGGCCTCCTCCGCTCTAGGACGGGAGAGGAGGATCTTCGCAACCTCCTTGAAGTCGTCCGCGATCAGCGTAGCCGCGGTGTCATACGCAAAGCCCAGGCTCTCGGGGTCCGTAGTGCCCTCGGTAAGAACTGGCAACTTCTCGCCGAAGCTAAAGTACGCCACATAGGGCAACTTAGTCCGCTCAGCCATCTGAAAAGCGGTAACGCCCTTGGGCAGCCAGTCGCTGTAAAACTCTTTGAGATCCTCGGCGAAGTCCCGCAGCCATTTTTGAGATTCTTGATACTCAGTCCTGCCATCGAATCTTGAAAGAAGAGGAAAGACCAGAAGGCGGCTGCGGTCGTATGCAAGCTCCTGGCGCGCCAGTTGGGCTTTTAGCACCACTTTTTTGGTGCCGTCAAGGCTCTGGCGATTCGCAACGAGCACCGGCACAAGGATGTCGGGCATTTGGATAGTGCATATACCGCCAGCGTCCGTGATGCCAGTACGGCTGTCAATCAGCGTCACGTCGAAGGCGTCTCGCCACTGATCGCGCAGAGATTCCAGAATCGGACCGCCGCGTCGCCACTTGAAGAAGCCGGGCCAATCGAAATCAAGGACGCGCCTGTCATAGTGCTGGTCGAACCTCCCGGCCGCCATCAACGTAAGCGTTTCGCCGCCTTTGGCAACGCTCGATGTGTATTCTCGATGATGGGGCACACCTTCCTGCATTTGAGACGCGTCATGCAGGAGTTCAATCAGGCCGCGCTCATTCCGCTCCACCTCCGGGAAGTACTGATGTAGGCCGGGCGCTTCGAGGTCCCAATCAACCATCATGACGCGCAGCCCGCGGCGGGCCAAGAGGATCGCTATATTCGCGAGGGCCATCGTGCGCCCCACGCCGCCCTTGTATGAGTAGAAGGTGACGATTGATCGCATGGCTATGCCAGGCCCGGCGGCGAGGTCTGAGCCGGCGTCGCGGCGTCAAACTCGTTCAACAGGGCCGTCGCCGCCCGCTCCGTCCAGTCCGGGTCGCAGTCCGGTGCGGACCTAATCGCGTGAGCGATGCTGGGTACCCAAGTTCGGATTTCCTCGGAGAGCCGCTCCTCCGTAACGCCGCCCCTTGATAAGCGAACGTTCGTGAAAGCCTGCAAGTGGGCGGCCTGGATATGCCGGACTTGGCGCGGGAAGTCCTCGCCGTCGTGGATGTGGGCCGGCACGATCAGCCCTCCGGGATGCTGCGCGGTACGCAGTCCGCAC
This sequence comes from Bryobacterales bacterium, assembly GCA_963756605.1. Classification (GTDB taxonomy): domain Bacteria; phylum Acidobacteriota; class Terriglobia; order Bryobacterales; family Bryobacteraceae; genus Bog-159. The sequence goes on from CAVWOT010000018.1 coordinate 61,713, forward strand.
GCCTGCTCGCGCCACAGCATGTGCTGCAGTTCCCGCTGGCACCACGGGCTGTTGAAATACTGCCTTGAGAAGAGAGCGACCAACACTCGCGCTCCCCCGAGGCAACTGCCAAGCCTCTGCGGCCAGGAATCACCCGCTTCGATTTGGTAGTCCACGAAGACGTCGGCCACCCGGCCCAGTTCCTCGCCGAGCCAGTGATTGAAGAGGGGTAAAAAAATGTCCTTTACCCACACAGGCCACTCACAATGCCGCCGGTAGCTTACAAAGACATCGTACTTATAGGACATAGGAGCGTTCGCGTCGACTACAGCGCCGATGCGCACCGCCGTTTATTATAGCCAAAGTCTTCTAGCCTAGGCCGCCGAGCCCTCGCGTCGCTTTGGGTCACGGTATCAAGCCCTTCGCCGTCGCAACCGTTTGGATCACTGCCGCCTGACAGTACAACCGCGCCCGATATTCATCCCCAAACCGAGTGAGGAACCACAATATCGTCCGCCGGCACCAGCGTATTCACCGAAACATGCGGCCAGGTGAGCTTGTTAAAGTTCAGCAAGACCAGCTGCGTATACTGAATCTGCGTGAACTTAACCGTAATCTCGCGCGGCATCTCCAGTTCAAACGGCGGCGTAACAGAGAATGTCGGCACCGCCTGTCCCGGAACGCTCGCCTTCCCTTTGATCGCATAGGGCGGCTGCCCTGGATGGAAAGGCGGCACCAGAATCACCTCCTCCACCGTTTCGATCCAAAAAATCGCCGTCATCTGCAAAGCCTGCGCGTTCGGCTGCGTAGCCGCCGCCTGGCCTAGCAAAAACGCGATATTGTCCGTACCGCCGCCGAAAAGCCCGGGGGGCGGAGGCGGAGCGGTGGTAATGATGATCGCCGTCGTTTCGGTGATCTTCTGCTTGCTGATGTGATTGCGCAGCACCGTATTCGGATCGTCCAACATCGCTTGCGTGATAGTGCCGGCGCTGATGAAGCTGGTCAGATCCTGTGGAATCCGGGGCGTTCCTTGGTTGGTGGCCGTCTGGCTGGGGAAAGTGATCAATTTTGGCGGGTTCGACCCCGTCGCGAACGGCGTGATGTTAACCGGCGCGATGGTCGGCGGTCCGCTGACAGTCACCGAGGTCCCCTGGGCTTCGATGGTTGTTCCGTGCGGGATCGACGCCATGCGCACCAGCGTAACCCCTAAAGGTGGAACGGTCGTAGGTGGAACAATCATCCACAGTCCCGGCTCCACGTGGATTCCCGTTTTTTCGCCGTGGATGGTGATGTCGTTGATGGTCTGCAGATAGGGCACTCCGTTAAGGAAAACGTCTCCCTGCGGCGTCGTCCCGCGATTGGGAACGGCACCCAGACTTGGCGAAAAGGACAGGCTCTCGGAAGTGAGGTTCAGTTCCAGGATGTTGTCGCTGGCCGGAACGGGCGTCGGCAGCGGCGTTGGTGTCGCCGTGTTATCTGGCCGGAAGATGGTGTTGAAGCCGTTGCCGACCCAATCTCCCATAAATGCGGCGAGTGGGCCGAGACTTGGGGACGGCGTAGTGGGGGCGGCTACCTTAAGATCGGGACGGACTTCCCCGAATAGGAAGTCCCCAGGCAGTGAAATGTTCCCTCGTGTTGGGTTGCTCATTCGTAGTCCTCCGTAATAGGTTGTATCACTGAATAGTGATTCGAGAGTTTAAGATGTTTCAGAAGCGCGTTTCTGAGCCGCGCGCGTCAGCAAGCGGTGGCCTGTGAGACAATCGTATTGAGTGCCGGTAAAGAATTCCGCCCCGAAGAAAAAAGTCCGGGTCCGGGTGCCAAGGAAGGCCTACCTGGTCCGATTCTTCCTGCACCCCGTCGGCAAAATCCTGGCCGTCTCGTGCGCCTTGGCCTTCCTCCTGGCCGCCGGCGTTTTCACCCACTATTACACTAAGTACTCCCGCCTGATCGATCAAAAGCTGCGCGCGGGCCCGTTTGCCAATACCTCAAAAATCTTTGCGGCGCCGCGCCTGATTGCGGCCGGTGATCCCATCACCGCCAATGAAATCGCCACGGACCTGCGCCGCTGCGGTTACACCGAATCGCGCGGCAACCCCATCGGCTCGTTCACCCTGCGTCCCGATGGCGCGATCGAGATTTTCCCCGGCCCGGAATCGTATTTCGACGAAGAGGCCGGTGTCATCAAATTCGCCAACGGACGCATCTCGCAAATCGTCTCCCTGCGCGACAATACCGCCCGCGGCCAGTATCAGCTCGAGCCCCAGCTCATCACCAACCTGTCCGATCGTAATCGTGAAAAACGCCGTCTGGTCAAGTTTGCCGATATCCCCAAAGTGCTGGTCAACGCCGTCACCTCCGCCGAAGACAAGCGTTTCTTTCAACACGCCGGCTTCGACCCCATCGGCATGGTGCGCGCCGCCTACATCGATATCAAGGATCGCCGCAAGGATCAGGGCGCTTCCACCCTCAGCATGCAGCTCGCCCGCGAGTTCTTCCTCGATCGCGAAAAACGCTGGACGCGCAAACTCGCCGAGGGCATCATCACCGTCCAACTTGAACAGCGCCTTTCCAAGCAAGAAATCTTCGAGGATTATTGCAACCAGATCTACCTCGGGTCGCGCGGCACCTTCCGCATTCACGGCTTCGGCGAAGCTTCCGAAGCTTTCCTGGGCAAAGACCTCCGGCAGATCACCCTGCCAGAGGCCGCGGAATTGGCCAGTCTGCCCCGCTGGCCCGCTTATTTCGACCCCTTCCGCCATCCCGACCACCTGCTCGAGCGCCGCAATGCCGTGCTCGCCCTCATGCAGCAGAACGGTAACGTGAGCGACCGGGATTATGCGCTCGCTGTAGAGTCCCCCCTGACCGTCGCCAGAGGCGGCGCCCAATCCGCTGAAGCGCCCTACTTTGTGGACCTGGTAAACGATTTCCTGCAAACCAAGCTGCAGGATACCGACCTGCAATCCAGTACCTTCCGCGTGTACACCACGCTCGATATGGATCTGCAGCGCGCCGCCGGCGAAGCCATCCGCGATGGCATGCAGAAAGTCGATGAGCTGGTGCGCAAGCAAAAGCGCTTCAAAGGTCAGACCCCGCCCGAAGCGCAGTGCGCGCTGATTGCCCTCGATCCGCACACTGGTGAGATCAGGGCCCTGGCGGGGGGCCGCAACTACGGCATCAGCCAGCTCAACCACGTCCTGGCCAAGCGCCAGCCCGGTTCCATTTTCAAGCCGTTCGTCTACACCGCCGCCATGAATACGGCCATCGAAGGCGGCGCCCACATACTCACCGCCGGCACTACCGTGGTCGATGAGCCCACCACTTTCTGGTACGACAACAAGCCTTACGAGCCCAGCAATTTCAAACACGAGTTCCACGGCACGGTCACCCTGCGCCAGGCGCTGGCCAAGTCCATGAATGTGGCCACCGTCAAAGTGGGCGAGATGGTGGGTTTCGATGCGGTGGTCGATCTTGCCAAAAAAGCTGGATTGAATTACAACATCCAGCCCACCCCGGCGGTGGCGCTCGGATCCTATGACGTGACCCCCATGGAAATGGCAGGCGCCTATACCATATTCGCCAATGAGGGCGTATACGTGAAGCCCAGTTTCGTTTCCATGGTGCGCGCCCAGGATGGCCGCGCGGTTTACACCAACAAGAAGGAAGAGCGCACGGTGCTCGATCCGCGGGTGGCTTACCTGATGACCAACCTGATGGAAGAGGTGATGCGCAGCGGCACCGCGGCCGGCGTGCGCGCGCTAGGCTTCCGGGCTCCCGCCGCGGGCAAAACCGGCACCTCCCACGACGGCTGGTTCGCCGGCTACACCTCCGATCTGTTGTGCATCGTCTGGGTCGGTTTCGACGATGACCGCCAACTCGACGAGGAAGGCGCCCACTCGGCACTGCCCATCTGGACCGAGTTCATGAAGCGCGCCATCGAGTACCGCGCCTACCGCAACACGCGCCCCTTCTCGGCGCCGGATGGCATCGTCTCCGTCCAGATCGATCCCGAGTCGGGCATGCTGGCCACCCCCTCCTGCCCGGAAACGATAACCGAAGTTTATATCTCGGGAAGCCAGCCCGTAACCTCCTGCCCGTTGCATGGCGGCGGGCAAAGCGTCACGCACGTAGCCGGCTGGGAAATGCCCGGCAATCCGCCCGCCGTCGAACCGCCGCCGCACGTGAATGCGGCGCCCCCGGTGCTGGCGGCCCGCCGGCCTCCCGTGGGCGACCCCACCCCCCCTCCGGCCGACACCCCGCAGAAGCCCGAAAAGCCCAAGGAAAAGAAAAGTCTTTTCCGCCGGCTCCTGGGTGTGTTTAAATAGAGCAAAAGGGGGAGCAATATGCTTTCCGCTCGCAACCTCGTCGTTCTTTTCGGCGCGTGCCTGTTCCCGGGCATGGTTCTCGCACAGGATGTGCCGGCCACCCTCGATAGCCCGCTCGCTGCCAAACCGGATTCCCAAAAAACACCTCCGCCTCTCAGTCCCGAGGACCGCGGCGATGTCTACATGGCCCGCAAAATGTATCGCGAAGCCATCGAAGCTTACGAACAGGCGCCCCAGAATTCCGCCATCGTCTGGAATAAGATGGGCATCGCCTATCATCAGATGTTGAATTTGGATGCGGCCATGAAGCGCTACCGGCGCTCCATCAAGCTGGATTCCAAGTACGCCGAAGCCGTCAACAACCTGGGCACCGTCTACTACGCCGAAAAGCATTATGCCAAGGCCATCGGCTGCTACAAGCATGCGCTGAAACTGGCGCCCGGCGCGGCTTCCATGTACAGTAACCTGGGCACGGCGTATTATGCCCAGAATAAGCTGAAAGAGTTTTGGCAGGCATATAACAAGGCCCTCCAGCTCGACCCGGAGGTCTTCGAGCACCGCAACGGTTACGGCGTGCTGTTACAGGACCGCACCGTCGCGCAGCGCGCCCGCTATCACTATTTCCTGGCCAGAATGTACGCCGCGCAAGGCCGCCATGATCTGGCCCTGCAGTACATCCGCCGGGCGCTCGAAGAAGGCTTCAGCGACCGCAAAAAGCTGATGCAAGACCCCGAATTCGCCGCCATGCGCGACTTGCCCGAGTTCAAAGAACTGCTGAAACTGGAACCGCGTGTCCTATAGGCACGGAGGGCGGGCTTCTCCCCGTGGGGCAGGCGTCCACGCCTGCAGCGGGTCTCCAGACCCGCCAGTTCGTAGCTAAGTGCGCCGTCTCCAAATCATTCTGCTCTTAGTCTGCCTCACCGCCTGTGGCCGCCGCGATGCCCAGCAAGCGCTCCCCCAAATCGCCATTCTCAGCTTCGAAAATCTCTCCCCCGACGCCTCCCTCAACTGGATGGGAGCCGGATTTGCCGCCATCCTCTCCGCCGAACTCCAGGGTTCCCCGCAGCTTTACGCCATCCCATGGCGAACCCTGCATGCCTTCGATGCGGCCCTCGGTCCCCGGCCCCACGCACCCGGCGTCTCCACCGAAAACGCCGAAGCTCTCGTAGCCGGCGCCAACCAAATCGTCAGCGGCTACTTCTCCATCGTCAACGGTGTTCTCCGCGCCGCAGCCGACCAGGAAGATCTCCTCACGCACCAGGTCGTCCGCACCGTTACCGCTAGTGGACCCGCATCCGGCGGTATCTTTCCGGTAGCCGCCGCGCTGGCCCGCCAGTTGGGCGAGACGCATCCCTATGGCACGCGCAGTGAACCAGCCCTGCACGATCTCCTGGCCGCTCGCGAATCGCCCGATCCAGCCGCTGCCGCCCAAGGTTTCGCACAGGCAACCCAGGCCGATCCCGATTTTGGACCGCCCTACGTCTACTGGTTGGAACTAGCGATCGCGGCCCGCAACCGCGCCGTGGCGGATCAAATCATCGCCCAAGCGCGCGCCCACGCAGCCCATTTCTCCGGCATCGACCGCGCGGAGCTGGATCTCGCCGCAGCCGCTCTGCACGCCGATTTTCCAGCCCAACTCGAGGCGCTCCGCACGTTGACCCGGCTCGATCCGGCCAATCCCGATCATCACCGCGCCCTGGCCAGTGCGCTCATGAGCACGCGCAACTACGACGACGCCCTCGTGGAATTTCGCCGCGCCCTCACCATCCGGCCCGACGATCCCGCGGCGCTGAATGCCATGGGCTACGCCGCCGCGTTCTCTGGCGATCTGCCCACCGCCATCCGCGTGTTGCGCGGCTATGAGCATTTACGCCCGTCCGATCCGAACCCCCTCGATTCTCTCGGTGACGCGCATTTCGCCCTCGGCCACTTCGCCGAAGCCGGGCAGTTCTACCTCGCTGCCCACGCCAAGTCCGCCGCTTTCCTGAACGGGGGCGAATTGTTGAAAGCCGCCCAGGCCCGTTTGATGACCGGCGACGTGCCCGGCGCCACCGCGCTCTTCAACCATTACCGTGCGGAGCGCGACGCGGCGCATGACCCGAACGTGCCGTACCAGGCCGCGGTATGGTCATGGCAAACTGGCACGCGGCAAGCAGCTATCGCCGCCATGGACCGTCTGGCGCGCTCCGCTGATGCCGGCCAGCAGCGCGCCGACGCGCAGCTCGCTTTCTGGCTCCTCGAATCTGGAGACCGCCCGGCTGCCATCGAACACGCCCGCAAATCCGTCTCGGAGGCTGCCGGCGCATTCGCTCCCCTGGCTGCGTTGGTGGCGAATCTGGTCGAGCCCGAAGTCTTCCCGGCGCCCGCACAATCGCCGTTCAAGGAGTACGCGCGAACCTACACGCTGCTGCTGAACCGGCAATTCAAGCCCGCCGCCGAAGCGCTACAGGATCTCTACGGCCGCCCAACCAACGATTTGGATGATGGATTAGCGGTACTCCTGGCCTGGGCGTACGAAGAGTCCGGTGATTTCGGGCGCGCCGAACCACTCCTGCGGCTAACCCCGTTACCCGAAGCTGCGGGCCCATCGATCTTCGCCTCGTTCTACTTTCCGCGTTTATTCGCCTTGCGCGCCGCGGTGCTCGATCGCCACGGCCAGCACGCCGAAGCCGCCCGCTATAACCAGCTCTTCCACAAGCTTTCTCCTGAGCCGCGACCGTGAGGGAGCGGTTTTGGCCCCATCACTCATGCCGTAACGCCATAACCGGATCCGCCCGCGCCGCCCGCCGTGCCGGAATGTAGCTCGCCGCCATCGACACCGTGCCCAGCACCACCGCCACCCCGATGAACGTCACCGGATCGCTGGCCTTCACCTCGAAGAGCATACTGGCCACCAGCCGCGTCGCCGCCACCGCCGCAATCAAACCGGCCGCCAGCCCCATCGCCGTCAATAACATCCCGCGCCGCAAAATCAGCCGCAGTACGTCGCTGGTGCGTGCCCCCAACGCCATGCGCAGACCAATCTCGCTCGCGCGCTGGCCTACCGTGAACGCCACCACTCCGTAAACGCCCGCCATCGCCAGGCATACCGCCACCCCCGCGAAGATCGCCATCAACAAAGTGCGGAACCGCGGCGCCGCCGTATTCTCCGCCAGCAGCTCATCCATGCTGGTCAACTTCACCGGCACCTCCGCCGAGTGCTCCCGCACTTTGCCCTGGATCGGTCCCCAAAGGGCATTCCCGCCCGTCGCCGCGCGCACTACGATGTTCAAAGCCGTGGAAGGCTGCGGATGCTGTTCGTACGGCATAATGATTTCCGGCCAAGGTTCGACCGCCGGTCCGTATTGCCGGACGTCGCCCACCACACCCACAACCCGCATGCCTTTCTCGGTATCGAACCCGCAATAAATCGTGCGGCCCACCGGGTCCTGGCCGGGGAACGACTTGCGCGCCAGCGCTTCGTTGATCAACGCCGTAAATGGCGCGTCGAACGTGTCGCCGGCGCTGAGATCGCGCCCCCGTTTGAGCGGAATTCCCAGCGCGGCCAGTGCGCCCGGCGTCATCACCGAGAACACCGCCTGCGGTGTGCCGGTAGTGAACGCGCCCCGGTGGTCGATGAAGTAGCTGCCTTCGGAAAACACCACGCCCGGTGGATTGCGCGTAGCCCCCACCGCGGATATGCCGGGCAGCGTCGTCAGGTCCGCCAGCAGATCTTTGTAGAAGCGCGTCGCCCGGCGCGCACTCTCCTCATCCGAGGCCGGCACGCTCGATTCCACTACCAGCACATGCTCCGGGCGAAAGCCCAGCGCCACATGCTGCAGCGCCGCAAAACTGCGGATCAGCAGGCCCGCGCCGCTCAACAGCACCACCGATAGCGCCACCTCCAACACCACCAATGCCGCGCGCATGCGGCCCGCTTTGCCGGCCCCCATCGCCCTGGTCGCGCCTTGCTTCAGGGTTTCGTTCAAATCTACGCGCGATATCTGCAGTGCCGGCGCCAACCCGAACAACAAGCTGGCCGCCATCGAAATCCCCAGCGCGAATGCCAGCACCCATCCGTCAATCCCGCTTTCCGCCAGGCGCGGCACATTGCCGGGCGCCATTGCCACTAACGCATCGGATCCCCACTTGGCCAGCAGCAGCCCCGCCGCGCCAGCGATCACCGCCAGCACCATGCTTTCCGTAATCAACTGCCGCACAATGCGCCCACGGCTGGCGCCCACCGCCGCGCGAATGGCGATCTCCCGCGTACGCGCGGTGGACTTCGCCAGCAGCAGGTTCGCCACGTTCGCGCAGGCAATCAGCAGCACCAGCGCCACCGCCCCCAGCAACAGGTAAAGCGTCAGCTTTACATTCTGCACCATCGCGTCGCGCATGCGCGTCACCGCCACCGACTTGCCCGTGTTGCTGTCCGGGTATTGCCGTTCCAGCCGCGCGCCTATGGCCGTCATTTGCGCCTGCGCCTGCTCCAGGCTGACGTTCGCCTTCAGCCGCCCCACCACCAGGTAATTATGCGCGGATCGCGAATTCGTCTCGCCGAACACTACGTTGGCCGGCATCCAAACGTCGGTGTCCTTGGGGAAGTGGAACCGCGGCGGCAGCACTCCGGCAATGTTGAAACTTTTGCCCAGCATGCGCACCGGCCGTCCCAGGGCGCTGGTATTCGTGCCGAAGTGACTCTGCCAATATGAATAACTGATCAGCACCGCACCCGCCCCGCCCGGCGTGAGTTCCTCGCGCGAGAACAGCCGCCCCGCTACCGGCTCCACGCCGAACACCTGGAAGAACTCCGGCGTTACTTCGGCCACGTGCGCGTACTCGGCCGACGCGCCCGACATTACCGCCGTCGAATCGTCACCGTAATAGGCCATGGCCGCGAAAGCGGTGCTCTGGTTGTGCCAGTCGTGAAAATCGGGCGCGGATACCTGCCCGCCGAAGCCGCTTTTCCGCCAGAGAGACCCCAGCGTAACGATGCGGTCCGGATCATGATACGCCAGCGGCTTCAGCAGCACCGCATTCACTACACTGAATACCGCAGTATTGGCGCCGATTCCCAGCGCCATCACCATCACCGCCAGAAGCGTGAAACCCAGGTTCTTGCGCAACGATCGCAAAGCGAATTTGAGGTCCATACACCCAGCAAGCGAGTGGCCGCGCCCCGCGAGCGCCGATCGCACATTCGGCCGCGGAATAGTGTCCGCAAGTGGGACACAACTGCCCTCTTGTGGGGCAGGACTCCAGTCCTGCGCGGGTCCTCCAGGACCCGCCATCCCCGTGCTAACCTGGTCTCACAAGGGACTGTCCTAGCCCCGAATCACAGTATTCGCATCCAACGAATTACCATACGAACCCAATAAGCCCTTTGTTTTCAGCAAAAACCCCCAATCCGAAGCCAACAACCCCGGTCCGTCGCCCCCGTCCGTTGTACACTACAAGACAAGGAGGTCCCCATGCGCATCTTCGTCCCCCTACTGCTCGCCGCTAGCCCTGCGCTCTTCGCCCAATCCAAACTCACCATTCCCGGATGTGAAGCCCCGCCGGAAATCCGTCAGGTCCTCGAAGACAAGCTCGGCGAAAAAGTCACCGCCAACATGAAAAACTCCGATCAGGAGCCGCTCGAACGCCAGGTGCTCGGCGATCTGATCGCCAAATACCCGCGCGAGCTGGAACCCCATCGCCGCTTCATCCGTGATATTCGCTGGATGGATCCCGAGGCCTATCCCGCCGTGGTCGACACCTATGTGAAACAGGCCGAGCAGCACCCGGACGATCCACTGGCCCTGTACCTCGCGGCCACGGTCCTGAACGGCAAGAACACTCCCCGCGCCATTCAGTTGCTGGAACAAGCCAAATCTAAAGCGCCTGATTTCGCCTGGCCTGACCTGATGCTGGCCAACATTCACGCCTCTGGAAAGCTCGCCGACAGGAAAAAGGCCACAGTGGAAATCGCCTCATTCTTCACGGCGTGTCCGTCTTCCACAGACGGATATGCGCAGTGGACCTTGAGCCGCGCCGGCACTCCTGAAACCCAAGCGCACGTGGCCGCCGCATTGCGTGCGAGCCTTGCCAAAGAAAGCGATCCGAAACGCCTCCAGGCGTACGCCACGTTATGGGGCATGGAATTCCGCACGCACCCGCCGCAAGAGCATGACGCCTTGCGCAAGCAGGTGGCGGCGGATTTGCAGCGTCTCGAATCCATGAACCCGTCGCCCGATGCGGGCTGGCTGATCTTCCTGCGCGATGGCTACAAGCAAAGCGGCGCTTCGGCGGAAACCGTGACTGCCATGGAAGACCGCGTCATCAAGACATTTCCGCATTCCGAGGAAGCCTACGGCATCGTCTACGACCGGTGGAAGAAGACTCATAAGGAGCCTGAAGATCAGAAAGACGTGGCCGCCTGGAAAGAGTACAACGCCGAGTACTACGCCGCGCTCAAGACGTGGATGGCCCAGTTCACCGAGGACCGCGGCCTGCAGCATAGCTACTGGTTCTACGCCGTCTCTAGCGATCCCGACATACCCGAAAGTGAAGGCCTGCGCGCCTTCAATGACTATCTGGCGGAGGTCACCGATTACAACGCGCCTAGTTCGTGGAATTACCTTTCGGCCGCTTCTTTCCTGGTGGAGCACAAATGGCAGCCGGAGCGCGCCATCGAACTCGCCCGCGTAGCCCAGAAGTGGGTTGCCGTAGGCCGCGCGCACGGTACTAATGACAACCGCACGCCGGACGAAGCCAAGGAGCAGCAGGAGCAGGACACTTATGTGGACCAGGAACTGGCCGGAATCATTCTACGCGCGGCCAAACTGGCGGCGAAACCTGCGGAAGCGGAGAGCTTGAAAGCTTCGATCGAAGCGCCGCCACCCACCGACACCAAGATGCTTTCGGGCTACTGGCTGAATCGCGCCCGGCTGGCAGCCCTCGAAAGCCGCAAAGCGGATGCTCTGACCTTCTATGAACAAGCCCTCTTCACCAGGGAACAGACTCCGCAGTTCTACCGTGGCCGCCTCCAGGACGACCTGCTCGAAGAAGCGCGCGCCGTGTGGAACGATACCGGCGGCAGCGAGGTGGCCTGGAGTGTTTGGAAAACGCCGCCGGCCGGCAAAACTCAGGAGCTCGCCGAGGGCCGCTGGGAGAAAGCCACCAAAACCATGCCTGCCTTCGAACTGGCTGATCTCAGCGGGAAAACCTGGCGCTTAAAAAATCTCGAAGGCAAAGCCGTGCTGATCAACGTATGGGCCACTTGGTGCGGCCCCTGTAACATGGAACTGCCGCACCTGCAGAAGCTCTACGAGAAGCTGAAGGACCGGCCCGACGTCCAGATTGTGACTTTCAATTTCGATCAGGATCTCGGCTTGGTGGCGCCTTTCCTGAAGGAGAAAGGCTTCACCTTCCCGGTGCTCCCGGCGTACAGTTTTGTGTTGTCGGTGCTCGATTCCGTCGCCATTCCACAAAACTGGATCCTCGATCCGAAGGGTGCATGGCGCTGGAGTCAGTTGGGCTACGATGCCTCCGATGCCCAGTGGGCCGATACCGTAATCGCCAAGCTGCAAACCGTAAAAACCGAATAGAAACTGTGGGGCAGGACTCCAGTCCTGCGGCCGGCGTCCACGCCGGCCTCGGGCCCCTTCTATTAGCGTCCCCCGGCGATAGCCCCGACAATCAAGAAAGGCTCCGCGCCCGTCGCCACGGCGTTCGCCAGCAATGCGTCCGGAGCCTCATGCGAAAGGTCCTCCTCGCAGGCAAAGAACCGCACGAACGGCCGCCGCTGCTGTGTGACTTGATCCCGCAGAGTGCCGCGCAGCATCGGATAGCGCGCCTCCAGCTCATCCAAAATCGACCGCTGCGTGACCGGCCCCGCCACCTCGAGGCGCACCTCACCGCTCACCCCCGCCAAATTGCGCAGATGCGCCGGAAGCACCACGCGGATCATGCCAGCGTCTGCACCTCCACCGAAAGCACGGCCGGCAAATCCCGCACGATGGGCGCCCAATGATCGCCGGCATCCGGAGAAGCGTAAACCTGCCCTCCAGTCGTACCGAAATACACACCGCACGAATCGAGCGAATCGACGGCCATGGCGTCGCGCAGCACATTCACGTAGCAGTCGCTCTGCGGCAGACCTTGTGTCAGCGGCTCCCACTCATTGCCGCCCGTGCGGCTGCGGTACACGCGCAGCTTGCCCTCTGGCGGATAATGCTCCGAGTCGCTCTTGATCGGCACCACGTAAACCGTTTCCGGCTCATGCGCATGCACATCGATCGCGAAGCCGAAGTCCACCGGCAGGTTGCCGCTGATCTCCTGCCACGACTCGCCGCCGTCCCCGCTGCGCATCACATCCCAGTGCTTCTGCATGAACAGCACCTCCGGGCGCGATGGGTGCATCGCGACGTGATGCACGCAGTGGCCCACTTCGGCCGTTGGTTCGGGAATGTACTGCGAGTACAGGCCGCGGTTGATCGGCCGCCACGTCTGGCCGCCGTCGTCGGTACGGAAGGCGCCCGCCGCCGATATGGCAATGTAGATACGCAGCGGATCGGTCGGATCGAGGATGATGGTGTGCAGGCACATGCCGCCGGCGCCGGGCTGCCAGCGCGGACCGGAACCGTGCCCGCGCAGCCCGGGCAGCTCATGCCACGTCGCGCCGCCGTCGCTCGTCCGAAACAGCGCGGCGTCTTCTACTCCGGCGTACACCGCATCGGGATCGGTCAGCGACGGCTCCAGATGCCACACGCGTTTGAACTCCCACGGGTGCGCCGTCCCGTCATACCACTGGTGCGTCCCGGTGACCCCATCGTAAACGAACTTGTTCCCCACCGGCGCCCAAGTTTGCCCGCCATCGTTCGAGCGCTGGATTAACTGCCCGAACCAGCCGCTCGATTGCGACGCATAAATACGATTCGGATCGGCCGGCGAACCCTTCACGTGATAAATCTCCCAACCGCCGAAATGCGGACCGCTGACCTCCCACTGTGCACGCTTACCGTCCGCCGTCAAAACGAAGGCACCCTTGCGAGTCCCGACCAAAACCCGTACGCTGCTCACGGCAATCCCTCCAACTCCACCACCGGCCGGATCTCCACCGTCCCCTTGCGCGCCCCTGGAATGCTCGCCGCGACGGCGATCGCCTCATCCAAATCCTTCACATCGATCAAATAATACCCCCCCAGTTGTTCGCGCGTCTCCGCAAACGGACCATCCATGACGATCCGCTTGGCATCGCGCACCTGAACGCTGGTGGCCGTCGCCACCGGCTGCAGCGGAGCCGATGCCAGGAACTGGCCGTTTTCTTTAAGGCTATGCGCAATCGCGGTCGATTCCACATAACACGCCTGCCGTTCCGGCTCGGTCCAGGCCTGTTCATCCCCGTAAATCAGCAGCATATATCTCATATCCGCGTGGCTCCACAGCTATGTCGAACGGCACCAGCCATTATCGACATCCGGATCGACATCCGGGACCCAAAAATCAATATAATTGATTCATGGCCGCTGACGCCGCGCAGGCCGTCGATGCGGTCTATCGTTGCGATTGGGGCCGCATTGTCGCCACTCTGATCGGTATGACTCGCGATTTCGACTTGGCCGAGGAGTGCGCCCAGGAGGCTTTCGCCGCGGCCGTCGACCAATGGCCGGTGTTCGGCGTCCCCGATCTCCCGCGCGCGTGGATCATACAAACCGCACGCCACAAGGCCATCGATAGAATACGGCGTCAGGCTCTGTTCAAGGAAAAACTGGAATCGTACGCCGCCGATGGCTTCGCGCCCACCGTCGCGGAGCCGGACTACGACACTGAAGAGATTCCCGACGACCGGCTTCGCCTGATCTTCACCTGTTGCCATCCCGCGCTGGCGCCGGACGCCCAGGTCGCCTTGACGCTGCGTACCCTGTGCGGACTCGAGACCGACGAGATCGCGCGTGCCTTCCTGGTGCCCGTCGCCACTATGGCGCAGCGGCTGGTACGCGCCAAGCGGAAGATTCGCGACGCCGGCATTCCGTACGCCGTGCCCCAGACCGCCGACATGGCCGCGCGCATCGAGGCCGTGCTCACGGTCATTTACCTGGTCTTCAACGAAGGCTATGCCGCCACGCGCGGCGGTCCTCTGGTGCGCACCGATCTGTGTGCCGAAGCCATCCGGCTGGGGCGCCTGGCGCGGACTCTGATGTCGCCGCAGCCTCCCGCCGAAGCCACCGCACTGTTGGCCCTGATGTTGCTCCACGATGCGCGGCGCGATGCGCGCATGGACGAAGCCGGAAATCTGGTGGTGCTCGAAGAGCAGGATCGCAGCCGATGGAACCGTCCGCAAATCGCGGAGGCCTTGCCGTTGGTCGAGGAGGCTTTCGCCGGCGGGCCGGGGCCGTTCGCGATCCAGGCGGCCACTTCCGCCCTACACTGCCAGGCGGCTCGCGCGGAAGATACCGACTGGCCGCAGATTGTGCGCCTGTACGATCTTTTGGAGCGCCTCCAACCTTCGCCGGTCGTCTCGCTCAACCGCGCCGTAGCCGTTGCCATGGCCAGCGGACCGCGGGCGGCGCTCGAAATCGTCAACCGGTTGGCTGCCGCCGGTGAGTTGGACAACTATCACTTGCTCCATGCCACCCGCGCCGATCTGCTGCGGCGTGCGGGCGCACCGGACGAAGCCGCCCGCAGCTACCGGCGCGCGCTGGAGCTGGCAACCAACGAAAGCGAACGCCGTTTCCTCGAGCGGCGCCTGCAGGAAGTGGCCGTGGGGCAGACCTCCAGGTCTGCGGCGGGTCTCCAGACCCGCCTGACAAGGCAGCGGAACTGAAGGAGCCGGCATATGCGCACGTTCTTCCTCTTCCTCTCCCGTCAGAAGCATCTGCGAAAATGGATGGAAACCTCCGGCTGGGCGCGACGCTTCTCGGCGCGTTTCGTGGCGGGAGACAATCTGCCGGACGCCCTCGCCACCTGCCGGCGGATTAACGCAGAGGGTATCGCCGTCACCCTCGATCACCTCGGCGAAAACGTCACCTCGCTCGAAGAAGCGGCCGCTTCCCGCGATGCCTATATGCGGGCGCTTTGCGAAATCGGCAAACTCAACATCAACGGCAACGTTTCGCTGAAACTGACGCAGTTCGGCATGGACCTCTCACTGGATGCCTGCCGGGCCAACGTCGAGGCGTTGGTGCGCCAGGCGGCCGCCCAGGGCAACTTCGTGCGCGTGGACATGGAATCGAGCGAATATACCAGCCGCACGCTCGACCTGGTGGTCGCTCTTCACGAACGCTACCAGGCCACCGGCACCGTCATCCAGGCTTACCTGCATCGCAGCCGCCAGGATGTGGAGATGCTGTGCGCGCGCGGAATTCGAGTGCGCTTATGCAAGGGCGCTTATCTGGAGCCGCCTGCGGTAGCCTTCCAGGACAAGGCGGACGTGGACCGCAACTTCGTCGATTTAGCGAACCTTTTGCTCGAATCGGGCGTATATCCGGCTATAGCCACGCATGACGAAAAAATCATCGAACAGACCAAGCGTTTCGTGGAGTCGCGCAAAATTGCGCGCGACTCCTTCGAATTTCAAATGCTCTACGGCATTCGCCGTGATATTCAGAAGCGCCTGGTTGACGAAGGATACCGGTTGCGGCTGTATGTCCCTTACGGGCAGGCGTGGTATCCCTACTTCATGCGCCGGCTGGCTGAGCGGCCAGCCAACGTTTTCTTCCTGGCACGTAACCTTTTGCGTAACTGAACGGCCGCGCACCGAAACTTAGCATCACGCGGCGGCATCTAAGCATGTATGCGGTACTGGGCTTATCTCGGGGGCAAGATTGCAGTTTGCGCAGCCGTGATGTTCGGATTGCTCCTCTGGCTGAACCATTCCTGGCCCCTACCGCCGACCTTCGATAAATATACTCCTTCGCGCTTCGGATACGATCTTCTCTACACCATGCTGGCCGGCCTTTGGTTCCTGGGGTGCTGCGGTCTTCTGTACCTCTGCATCTGGGACCAGCGTTACCGCTGCCGGGTCTGCCTGCGGCGTTTGCGCATGCCCATCGAAACCGGATCGTGGGGTGGCATGTTGCTGCTCGGCAGGCCGCGCATCGAGTATATCTGTCCGTACGGTCACGGTTCCCTGACACTCGCCGAGTTGCAGATCTCCGGACTGGAGAATCCGGAGTGGAACCCCAGCGGCGAGATGTGGGACGAGCTCTGCGCATCCGGGCAGGATGCGGACCAGCGCCCGTGACCGCATCGCGCTGGCGCCAGGCAGCCGGCATCGCCGTGCTGGCGGTGCTGGCGATTCTCGGCATCCGGCTTATCCCAATCTATGTCCACAATCAGGAATTGCAGCAGTTCGTGGAAGAGGTAACCCATCGCGCCGCCGCCCCCACCACCTCCGACGATGTGTTGCGTTCCTGGGTTCTGGATAAGGCCGACCATCTGCAACTGCCCGTAGCTGCCGGCGATGTGCACATCCACCGCGCCCCGGAAAGTGTGCGCATCGAAGTGCGTTACGTAGTCCGCGTCGACTTACCGCTTTATACGGTCGATCTGCATTTCTATCCAGGCGCCGGCAGCCAATAGCCACACAGCTACCGGGCTTTTCCCCGAGCGCGCGCGCGTTTTGTCAGCGCGTATAATACTCGATACTACCTGCATGGCACGCTCACCAATTTCGGAGGGGTAATGAAAATTCGCTTTTTGGGATTGTGCCTGGTCTGCGCGGCCCTGCCGCTGATGTGCGGACGGGCCACGGGAGCCGTGAGCATCGTCTCCCTGACTCCCAGCCTGGCACCGCCGCAGCCGATCGGCGCCATCGTGGAGTGGACCGCCCAGGCAACCGACACCAACTCAGGGCCGTTGACTTTTCAATTTAATGTGGCGCCCCCTGGGGGCGCCTTGACCACGGTCAAGAATTTCAACGTGAGCACGCTGGGCGGCGGCACGTGGAGTCCGCAGGCGTTCGGCTGGGGTCTCACCGGCAGGGATGGCACCTATCAAGTGCAGGTGGTCGCCAAGGATTTCAAATCAGGTGAATCGGACTCCCTCACGATGTCATTTAAGGTGACGTCGCCGCTGACGGGCGGAAATCCCGCAGTTCGCACGACACAGAACCCGCTAGTGGCGCTATTCATCGCGCCTGCCTGCGCGGCAGGCAGCACGGTGCGGGTCGCCTTTCAAATCCAATCAGGGGTTCGGCCGGCCACCTTCACGAATTGGGAACAGTGCCGCCCTCCCGCCGTCATGACCTTCGAAATTGCCGGCATGCACCCCAGCACGGCGTATAGCATGCATTCGCAGGTCAACACCGCGGGCAACGTGGTGAACGGGCCGGCCGTCAGCTTCACCACCGGAGCCCTTGCTTCCGGCATTACCTTCCCCAAGGTGCAGGTTGTGACGCCGGCCAGCCCTACAGATCCGGACCACATGATTCTCTATGGTTTTTTCGACTTAGGCCAAGGCATCGTCTACCCGAATGTGGCCACGGACCTGGCCGGCAATATCATGTGGTACGCCTACCCGAATGATGCGCAGCATGTCAGTGCCATCACACGGCCGCTGGTCAACGGCTACCTGTCGACGCAAGACGGAATCGCCTGGAGTCCGGGTGTGCAGAACTTTCAATTTCTGCGCGAAATGGACTGGGCCGGAAACATCGTGCGGGAAACCAACACCGGCATCTTGCAGCAGCAGGTGCAGGCGCTGGGCGATCCGGACGCCGCGGCCTGCGACACGATTCAATCGCCGGCGCCCGTGGGCGCGGCCTGCATCGGCATCTTCCATCACGATGCTATTCAAACCCTGCCCAATGGTTACACGGCGGTCCTGGTGGATGTGGAAAAGATCTTCCCGCCGGGCACGCAAGGCGATTCGAGCGGCCTTCCGGTAGACATCGTGGGAGACATGATCGTGGTTCTGGATCAGAACTGGAACGCGATTTGGTATTGGGATTCGTTCAACCCTGCGGGCGGCGGGAATGGCTACCCGCAATTGCCGGTCAGCCGCACCGCGCCCCTGAACGAATACTGCCCTCCCAGCGGCGCGGGCTGTCTGACCGTGCTGCTGGCTGGTTCGGGAATCTCGCCCCACGTGCACGACTGGCTGCACAGCAATAGCCTGTACTATTGGCCGCACGACGGCGCCGCCGCGCTCAGCACGGCGCCCGGGGATTTGATCTGGTCTTCGCGCAATCAGGATTGGCTTTTCAAGCTCGATTATCAGGACGGCGCCGGCACGGGGAATATCTTGTGGCGCATGGGCCCCAGCGGTGACTTCTCTTTCGTGAACCAATACAACGATCCATGGCCGTGGTTTTCTCACCAGCATGACGCCGGCATTGAAAATAACGGGACGGGCGTGTTGGATCTAATGGACAACGGCAATACGCGGGTGTCTCCGCCCAGCGGGCGCGGCAGTTCCACCGGCGGTGTTCCCGGCTTAGGCAACAATTGCGGCCCGCATGACTGCGATAGCCGCGGCATGGCGGTAACCTTCGACGAGAACACCATGCAGGTCCGGCCCGTTCTCAGCGTAGATTTGGGGGCTTTCTCGGACGCCATGGGAAGCGCCCAGTTACTGGCCGATGGTAATTATTTCTTTATGCCGTCCAACATCGTCAGTGGATCCGACAGCATCATATACGCTCTTGAGATTGAGCCCACGCCCGGTACGGATACCGGCGTGGAGGTCATGAAAGCGGTCGGACCGGTGGCTTACCGCGCTTGGCAGATACCTAGTCTCTACAGTCCGCCGGTCACTTAGTGCCGCAGAAGCATCCACGCTCATCTTATCCGGCTTATGATATCTTAGTGGAGCTGGCAGTTAGTTATGATGTTTGGCCGCCCTGTGGCGCACGCCAGCGCGTGCAGCTGCGAACTTCGTGCACGGTGTAATGGCACGGAGTATCGCGCCACAAGAAGCAGAAGCTTACCATTTGAGCGTGGAGGGGACATGCAGGTCCGGAATTTAGGATGGTGTATTGTATTGGCGGCACTGCCGCTGGTGTGTATGCGTGCAACGGCGGCAGTAAGCATTACTTCCCTGTCGCCTAACTTGAAATCACCGCAGTCGATCGGCGCCATCGTGGATTGGGTAGCCGACGCAACCGACTCCAATCCCGGACCGTTGACCTTCGAGTTCAATGTGACTGCTCCCGGGGGTACGTTGGTTGCCCTCAAGAACTTCAACATGGGCAGTCTCAGCGGCACCACCTGGAAATCTCAGAATTTCGCGTGGGCCCTGACTGGGAGTACTGGGACTTACCGGGTGCAGGTGGTGGCCAAAGACTTTAGTTCCGGCGAGACCGTCGCGCGTACAATTCCTTTCAACGTGACTTCTCCGTTAACGGGCGCCACTCCCGTAGTCCAAGCCACGCAGAATCCGCTGGTGGCTCTGTTCGTCGCGCCGCCATGCGCGGCGGGCAGCACCATACGGATCTCTTTTCAAAGCCAGTCTGGAAGTACACCGGCCACCTATACGAATTGGAGAAGCTGCTCCTCTACCGCAGCTATGACCTTTGAGATCGCCGGTATGTACCCGAGCACGGCCTACAACCTCTTTGCTCAGGTCAACAACGGCAATACCGTTGTAAACGGTCCGACTGTAAGTTTCACAACCGGGGCCATCCCTTCGACCGTCCCGATCCCTAAGTTTCAAATCGGAATCGCAGCCAGCACCAGCGATCCAAATCCCGTAACTCTGCACACTTTCTTCAATGTAAGGGAGCACGTGGTGTACCCGAACGTGGCCACGGACCTGTCCGGCAATGTCATCTGGTATAACTATGCGAGCGACGAGGCTCACACCAGCACGCTGACGCGTCCCCTCCTGGGCGGCTATCTGGCGATCCAGAACGGAACTGCCTGGGATTCTGAAGCGAAGAACTTTCAATACCTGCGGGAGATCGACTGGGCAGGCAACATCGTGCGCGAAACCAACACAGGCATCGTGCAACAGCAGGTGATGGCGCTGGGCGATCCCGATGCGGCGCCTTGCCACACATTCTCCTCGCCGCCGCCGGTGGGCGCGGCCTGCCTGGGCATTTTTACCCACGATGCAATCCAAAGCTTGCCCAATGGATACACGGCCGCCCTCATGGGCACGGAGAAAATCTTCCCGGCCGGCACGCAAGGCGACACCAGCGGTTTGCCGGTAGACGT
Source organism: Bryobacterales bacterium (assembly GCA_963756605.1). Lineage (GTDB taxonomy): Bacteria > Acidobacteriota > Terriglobia > Bryobacterales > Bryobacteraceae > Bog-159. The sequence continues at coordinate 82,132 of CAVWOT010000018.1, forward strand.
GGTGGGAGACTTGATCGTGGTCCTGGACCAGAACTGGAATGTGGTCTGGTATTGGGATGCCTTCGATCCGGCGGGCGGCGGCAACGGATACCCGCAAATGCCAGTCAGCCGTCCGGCCGTTTTGAATGAAAAGTGCACGCCCAGTGACTCGGAGTGTCTGAACATATATATGCTGGGGCCCGGCGTCGCGCCGCAAGCTTACGATTGGCTGCATGGGAACAGCCTGTATTACTGGCCGAACGACGGCGCGGCTACGACGGCGCCGGGCGATATCCTCTGGTCCACCCGGAATCAGGATTGGGTTCTTAAGATCAACTACCAGGATGGGGCGGGGAATGGAGCCATCGATTGGCGCATGGGGCCGAGCGGCGATTTCGATTTCGTGAACCAGTATAACGATCCTTGGCCGTGGTTCTCGCACCAGCATGACGCCGGAGTTGAGAATAGCGGGACGGGTGTTTTCGATGTAATGGACAACGGCAACACGCGCGTATCTCCGGGCAGCGGGACGGGCTCCTCGACCGGCGGCGTACCCGGCTTGGGAAAAGATTGCGGACCGGCCGACTGTCACTCGCGGGGCATGGCGTTGACCATAGCCGAATCCGCGATGCAGGTTATACCGGTGATCAGTGTCGATCTGGGAAGTTACTCCAGTTCGATGGGGAGCGCTCAATTGCTGAACGACGGCAACTATTTCTTCATGCCCGCAGCATCCAAGGCGGGAAAGGACTTCGACGCCTATATGATTGAGATTCAGCCTACTCCCGGCACCGATACCGGCACACAGGTCATGGACGTGGCGGCCCCGTCATCTTACCGCGGCTGGCAGGTGCCCGACCTGTATAGCCCTCCGGAGACGTAGCCGGCCGGCGCAGCAACTTGTCCAGTTCTTGCAAAGGTTCCTCGATGCGCTGCAGATCGTGAAGCACGCCGGCGAACAGATCGCCCTTCCGCGCGAAGCGCTCCGGTGCGTTATAAATGTTGAATTGCTGCGGCGTCAGCCCCGGCTTGACCTCGCTCCAGTCGAGCGGCGTGGCCACGGGAGCGCCGGGGTAAGCGCGCAAGACGTACGGCGCGGCAATCGTCTTGGATTTGCCGTTCTGTATCCAATCGAAATAGACGCGGCCCTTCTGGCGCTTCGATACGGCGCGCGGCGCGGTGAACAGCTCGGGCCGGTCGCGCTGCACCAGGTGAGCTAATATCTCGGCAAACGTACGGCTCTCTTCGTAGCTATAAACCGGCTCAAGCGGAATGTAGACATGCATGCCGTCGCCGCCGGTGGTCTTGGGGTAACCCTTCAACCCGATGGCCTCCAGGCGGTCGCGCACCAGCAGCGCGGCTTCCACGATCATATCGAAGGGACAGTCCTGCGGATCGAGATCGATCAACACGAAGTCGGGATTATCGAGCGTGGGCGAGTGGCTCATCCACGGATTGTGGTCGATGCAGCCGAGGTTCACGAGATACAACAGGCTGGCGCGGTCTTGGGCGAAGACATAGCGAATCGGAGCCCCGTTTGAATCAGCGCCGTGATCGGAGTAGACTTCTTCCGTGCGCAGCCACGGCGCAAACGTCAGCGGCGCATCTTTCTGGAAAAAGAACTGCTGCTCGATGCCGTTCGGATAGCGCTTCAGTGAGAGCGGCCGGTCTTTGAGGTGGGGCAGAATCAGATCGGCGATGGCATCGTAGTAGTTCAGCAGATCGCGCTTGACGATGCCATCGGCGGGATAGAATACCTTGTTGAGATTGGTGAATTTGAGAGGATGTGCGTCAATGGTCAGAGTGACTTCGTTGCTGGCGTCGGGTAGCAACGCTTCTTTGGACGGGCTGACAGCCTGCTCGGCCTGCTCCACTCGTTCGCGGACGCAGTCGCGCGGATTCACGTCCGTTCGCAAGCCCAAATATACGGGCGCGCGCAGCCGGCCTTCGCCGGTCCAGTTGGCGAACTTCACTTCGGCCACCAGTTCGGGCTTTACCCAGGTGACGTCTTTTCCGACTTTAGGTGAATCGGAAAATGGCGAGTGCTTAGCGGTGAGCGGATCGAGTTCCCGCCGCAGGAAGGCGAGCGCCTTCTGGTCGAAGCCGGTGCCGACATTGCCGACCCATGTCAGTTTGCCTTTATCGTACACACCCAGCACCAGCGCGCCGAAATGGTCGCGCTCGCCGGCCGTGAATCCGCAAATGACGAACTCCTGCCGCTGGACGATTTTCAACTTGATCCAATCGCTCGAGCGCCGGGATTCGTAGCGGCTGTCGGCACGCTTGGCCATCAGACCCTCCACGCCGGTCTCGCGCGCCGCATGCATCATCTGCTCGCCCGCGCCGGCGAAATGCTCGGAGTAGCGCAGCACGCCGGTGGGCTTGAGAATGGATTCGAGCAACTGCTTGCGTTGGGCGAGCGGCACCTGGCGCAGGTCGTAGCCGTTCAGGTAAAGCAGGTCGAAGGCGAAGTACACCACCGGGCGGGATCGCGCCATGTGCGAAACGGCGTTAGCATCGGACTGGGCGATGCGCGGCTGGATCAGCTCGAAGTGCGCCACGCCTTTGTCATCGAGCGCCGCGATTTCTCCATCCAGGATTGCCTGGCTGCCGGCGATGTAGTGGGGGATGACGGTCAACTCCGGATACTGCTTATCCGAGGAGTGGCCGGTACGCGACACCAGGCGGATGGATTCGTGGTCGATGAAGCAGATGGCGCGCACGCCATCCCACTTGATTTCGAACAGCCACTCGTCGCCGCGCGGGGGCGTATCGGAAAGGGCCGCCTTCATGGGAGTAATGGCAGTGGGCATGGCGGCTTTCACTGCGCCGGGGAGCGCGGAGGGATCGACGGCCGCCTTACTCTTGCCGGGCGGGGCGGCTTTCACGACAGTCTTGGCGGGGCGCGCAGCGGGCTTGCTCTTCCATTCGCGCTGCGGATCGCCGGCGGTCTTCTTCTTGGTTTTGCGGGCAGGCAGACCTTGTGCGATCTCCTGCTGCGTGCGGCCCGAGAGCACGCTCCAGGCGTATTGCTCGATATCCCAGCCTTCTACGGCATCGGCATCGCGCTTCTTGATGAGCAGCCATTCGTTGCCCTTGCCGCGATTCTTCATCAGCACCAGGGCGAACTCGCCCTTCAGCTTTTCGCCGTGCAGGCGGAATTTCAAATCGCCGCGCGCCAGTTGCTGCTCGACGGGCAGGTCGCCCAACAATTCCCAGGTGCCGCTATCCCACAGCATCACGCTGCCCGCACCGTAATTGCCGGCCGGAATATTGCCTTCGAATTCGCCGTATTCGAACGGATGATCTTCCACTTTCGCGGCCAGGTGCTTGGCGAGCGGCTCGAGCGAGGGGCCTTTGGGAACGGCCCAGGAGACCAGCACGCCGCCGATTTCGAGCCGGAAATCGTAGTGCAGGCGAGTGGCGTCGTGCCGCTGCACATAGAAATGCGGAGCCGCGCCCTCCCCTGCCGCGCCCGCCTGTGCGTGCCCCCGCGGCTCGGGAGTTTTCTCGAACTGACGTTTGCGAACGTACTCCTCGAGTGCCATAAAGCCTTGCCCCCTCTCCATTTACATGATATCTTCGGAACTGTCAAATATTAATGTGAGGTGAGGCACGTGGCGAGCACGGTATGGAGGGGACATCTGACGTTCGGACTGGTTTCGCTGCCGGTCCGCTTATATAGCGCGGCGCGCGGCGAGACTGTGAGTTTCAATCTGCTGCATGCCAAAGACAATTCGCGCATCAAGCAGATCACTTATTGCGCGGCGGAGGACCAGCCGGTGCCGCGCAGCGAATTGGTGAAAGGCTACGAATACGAGAAGGATCATTACGTGGTGATCGATGAGGAAGACATCAAGAAAGTCGCTCCCAAGACCGCCAAGGTGATGGAGATTCTCGAGTTCGTGAAGGGCGACGCGGTGGACCCCATCTACCTGGAGAGTTCCTATTACATGGCGCCCGACCAGGGCGGCGAGAAGCCTTACGCGCTGCTGTTCGCGGCCATGGGGCAGGCGAACTATTTCGCGGTGGCTAAGATCGCCATGCACAACCGCGAGCACGTGGTGATCCTGCGGACGGGCAAGCGCGGCATCCTGCTGCACACCATGTATTACGTGGACGAGATCCGGCAGGTGGACGAATTCCGCACCGACACGGACCTGGTGAAGCCGAACGAACTGGCCATGGCCAACATGCTGATCGAGACGCTGAAAGCCGAGTTCGAGCCGGAGAAATATCACGACACGTATCGCGACAATCTGCTGAAGATGATCGAGGCTAAGAAGGAAGGACAGGTGGTGGTAGAGACACCGGAGCCGCACGTGGCGCCAGTGATCGATATCATGGAAGCGCTGAAGCGCAGCCTGGCGGAGAAGAAGAAGCCGGTACAGGCGGCTACGGCGGCGGTGGGCGAGACGCACGAAACCGCGGACGAATCGACGGCCGAACCGGCGAAGAAGCGCGCGCGGCGGACGAAAGCGATGTGAGCGAGCCGCCCTGAGGAAGTTATCCCGTCAGGCCGGCGAAAGCGGCAGCCGCCAGAACCCAAATGATCCAGGGCGTCACGATCAGCATCAGGGCCTTCGAGAAAGGCATCTTGCGCGCGGCAACCGATAGAGCTACGGCAAGCAGCAGGATCGCCCAGATGGCGAATAGATCGATAGACGTCGCCAGGCTGTAAATAAACTTTCCGGAGTTGGGCGGCGGCTCCATGAATGCGCCGAGGTTGAACGCCAGCGGGTTCTGCAGATTGAACTCGTCCGGATTCTTGATAAACATCACCACGATGGCCAGAATGCCGGCGATGACACGCGGCAGCGAGGCCCACGAGGCCATGGCGAAAGTCTGCTTGAATTTCAACGCAGCGCCACCCAGCTTACCCATCAACAACACCACGGCGCCGACAATGAGCGCCATCAGCGGCGGCCCCACTATGCTGAAGATGTAGCCAAAAATCGGCCCGAACTTGATCTGCATCTGGATGGCGGTCTCGCGCTGCGCCGGCTCCATCTGTTGCATGCGCGAATTGGTCTCCGCGATCTGATGAAAGTACCGGTCCCAGCCAACCCTGGACGTGAAGAGGTACACGAAGGCCAAGCCAACAATGGCCGACAGGACGATGGGCAGGATCCAACTGGGCCGCGCGGCAATATCGGCGAACGCCTTCTTGGGATCGAATAGCACGCCGCTGAGGCGGCCCGCTTCGCTCATTGGCGGAGCTGCATTTTCGGAGGGGGTTTGAGGTGTCATAAATGGGAATCAGAGGAGTATGACAAGATTTCGGACAAGATGCAAGGGGAGGTGGACTTGCCGGCGTGACCGGCCGGGCGCAGACGACAGAAAACGGCCGTCTGCGCCGCGCAATTCCGAGATCACCGCTCAATCAGCGGGCCGCAATACCCTGAATGCTCGCCGGGAGACCGGTTACGGATGCCACCTGAGTCAGTTTTCCATCCTGCACGCTGAAACCAGTCAGCGATCCATTGCCTGTGCCGACGGCATACAGGAAATCGCCGGAACGGGTTAGCGCCATGTCAATGGGGACCGTTCCCGAAGCCGTGCTGCCCGCCACTGCCGCAAGCAAATGCAAGCTTCCGTCGGACGCCACGAGGAATGAGGAGATCGTATTGCTTGCGGAGTTAGTGGAAAAAGCCAGGTGGCCGCCGCGATCCGTCACGAGCCAGCAGGCCGCGGTTCCGCCGTCAGGCAAAGATTTCGTAATGGTCTGGAGGGTGGGACTGGTCGTTACGTTCTGGACGTGATAGGACGAAAAGGTGGAATTGGTTGCCTCCGACACAATGAGACTGCTGTCCAGGCCGAAGCTGAACCCAAACGGAGTTTCGCCGTCGGACGGGACGCTGGAGGGGGTGGCCATCATTCCATCGTCGACCGGAAACAGATCGATCATGCTCGTATTCTTTTCGGTTACAACCAGCACCGAGCCGTCCGGCGTAATGCCCACTTCGGCCGGACCGGAATTTACACCGCCCGGCAGCGGCTGCGACGAATTGGCGATCATGGTCAACTGGCCGCTGAGACTGATGCGGAACGCGGTGACGTTCGGCGTCCCCCCGGCATTCAGGACGTAAGCCCGGTCGCCGTGCAGCGCCACGCTGACCGGCATGGTTCCGCCCGACCAAGCTTTGCTCACAAATTGCAGCCCCTTGTCGCCGAGGACCAGGGAGGAGACCTCGTTGCTCCCCGCGTTGACCGCGAGCAGAAGGCGCCCGTCATCGCTCAGGGTCAGGGCACCCTGAGAGCCGAGCGGGTCACCGCTGCCGCCGCTCCCTTGGCCGTTTGTAGCGACTTCCTGAACCTTGTTTACCGAGCCATCGGGGTTGCGCAGGAACACCAGGACCGTGTTGCCGCTCGACTGGTTGGTCATAACGTAGACCAGGCTGGGGTCACCGGTTCCGCCATCGGCGCGGACACTGAACGGCTGTGTCAGGAACAGGAAACACGCGCCCACGAGAGCGAGCTCGCACGTCCGTCGTAATGTATTCAGAGACATCTTTTCTCCTTCGAAGATTTATTGATTTGGGGCCTGGGGGCCCGGTTGAATGTCGGTCAGGATTCCAAAACCCCCCTCCCGGACGGGGGTTTTTGGGGTTGTTCGCGACAATAGACTGTGGGTTGTTGTACATTATGACGCCACCCGGAACTACGGCCGCCCCCGATATTCTGGAGCGCGACAGGGCGCTGGCCGATGCTGTCCATCGCAAGGACCGCAAAGCCACCGCTGAATTCGTGCAACAACACGCCGACTCGTTATATGCCTACCTCCTGGCTCGGGTGCGCCCGAACGTGGCCGACGCGGAGGACCTGACGCAGGAGGTCTTTCTGGCGGCGTGCCGCTCGATCGGAGACTACCGGGCGGCAGCTTCGCTGAAGGCGTGGCTGTTTGGTATCGCCCGCCATAAGGTAGAGGATTATTACCGCGCCAGGGTGCGCGATGCGAATTTGGAAGAGGTGGAAGCCGACACATCCGGCCGCGTGGAGATCGATTCCGCGCTGCACCAGCATCAACTTCAACAACAAATTGTGACGACGCTCGACCATCTGCCGGAGCAGTATCGGCTGCTGCTCAAGTGGAGGTACTGGGACCAGGAGAGCACCGGCGACATCGCTGTAGTTCTGGGACGAACGCCAAAGGCCGTGGAGCGTATGCTGGCGCGCGCCCGCGAGCGATTTCGCCACGAATGGGAGGCCAAACCATGAGTCGAAAAGCAGAGATTCAAGACTTGATCGCGCTAGCTGCCGCCGCGCCCAGCGCCGCCGCCGCGCGCGCGCCCGCCAGGTTGAAGTCCCGGATCTACTCGCGCCTGGTGCAGGAACAGGCCGCGGAGGGTCCGCTGCTGAGTCTCTCCGAGACCAAGGCGTCAGGCGCGCCGCTCTGTGTCTTTGAAGAACTGGTGCGGATCGCACCGGTTGGCGAGCCCGCTAAAAGAAAGAACTGCTGTCGGGTTTGTCATGCCCGCGTAGTGGCCGAGCGCATCGAACACGCCCCCATATATTGGCCGCACTGCCCGTACGTAGGGTTTCAAAATCGCTAAAAGTACTTGACCAGTCCGAAGAGATTCTGGAAATTAGCCAGTCCTCTGGACCCGGGAGGATCGAGTGTGGCGCTGATCGGGTTGCCAGTTCTGGTCTCACTGAAACTATAGCGGAATCCCCAGCCGTCCCGGATGAGCAGGTCAACGCCAACTGCGACGCGCAACGGCAGTTTCGTGGAATCGACCTGCGGCGGCGCCGGCGTAAGCATACCCAGGATGGGGCCGGCGGCAGTTGTACGCAGCCATACCAAGCCGCTTCCGGCGGAAAGATAAGGACGAATATGGCTGCTCCGGGGACGAAAGTAAAGCAGCAGATCGGCTATCGCGGCGTGCTGTGAACTGTGGCGATCCTGTTCGAAGCTGGCCAGACCCGCAACTTCAGTGACCGTAAGATCGTTGCGGTTCCACACATAATTGGCCTGCAGGCTGAACCAGTCATTCAGATGAATCCCGCCCGCGAGATTCAGGGCCGGACCGTTCTCCGGCTTGTACAGAGAGACGGCATTCGCCGAATCCAGGTGGGTAGCGGCGTCTGCTGAGATCGTTGAAATTCCGCCTAGCGCGCTGACGAAGTACTGTTGACCCCAGCAGGGCTGGATGGCCAGGATCAGCAGTACCGGAAAGAAGGATCCAAGGTATTCCGCGCGGAGGCTGGGCAAGCTGGCCTTTGCACTCATCAAGAACGATGCGAGAGTCCAGCGGTCAGACCGGACTTAGCCAGGATAGCACACGCTCTAACTTGCAAGGCTTAAAGAACCGACCGGGCAAGTAAACAATGCCTTCGAGCCACCCACGATCTCGCCGATCCCGCAATGCTGCGCGATCATGAACAAGCCTGAATTATCGGAGTTTCCGGATGCACAGACGCTGCCGAAAGTAGCGCGTCATTGTGCTGCTGTCATGCGTGATCGTGATGCGGCCCTGCGCCTGCGTATATCGAAGAGCGGAAATGGCCGACTGTGCGTCCCGGGTACTCGTGTGTCGCTGGACTCGGGGGAGACACCGGATACGCCACAACCGCCCTCACCGTCAGTTTAGCGGGGGATGCGCTTCACGACTTATCAATTCTTCAGCGCATCTTTGATGCGGTCGGTCAACATATCCACAAAGCGGTCGGGCACGAATCCATTCATTCGGCTGATCACTTCGCCGCTGCGATTGAGCACGATGGTGGTCGGAATCGAGGTGATCGCCAGCACGCGCGAGAGCCCGTCCTCATAGTAGACATGCTGCGCGGGCCAGTGGTTCTCATTCAGGAAGGGCGGCACCAACTCGCGTTCCTCGTCGGTGGCGATGGAGAGAAAAACCACATCCGGCGAATCGTGGAAGCGCTGCTTCACCTGCTCGTAGAGCGGATGCTGCGCGCGGCAGGGGCCGCACCAGGTGGCCCAAAAGTCGAAGACCACGGCCTTCCCCTTCAGCGACGCGATAGGCAGCTTGGCGCCGTCCACGCCGGAGATGGTAAAGTCTACGACGCTGGTAGCCTGGGCGTTCGGATCGTTTTGGTTCAAACGCAGGCGGCGGGCAGCCAGCATTCCAGTGGTGCGGTCGTAAGCCTCCAGAATGATGTCGCCCAAGCCCTTCTCCGAGCCGTAGAGCTTTCGGTAGATGTCGCCCAGTTGCGCGCGATCCTTGGCCCGGTCGGCATCCGAGTTGCGAAAATCGGGAATGGTGAAAGCGTCGGCATAGGGCGCGAGAGCTTCCTGATCGTGGCCGGCGCGGTGCAGCCACAGACCGATCTCGCGGGCGGCCTCGGCCGAAGGGTAAGTTTCGTATCCGCGCTGGGCCAGCGCAATGGCCTCGTCGATTTTGCCCAGATTGCCGGTGGCACGCGCCTGGCAGGCCAGCACGCGACCCAAACCTTTATCCACCTCTTCATGCCACTGCGCCTCGCTCATGTGCCCCGGAGGAGGCTGCAGGCGCGACGCGCGCAGCAGTTCTTCGTAATGCTGCCCGTATTTCAGGGCGCGTTCGGAGTTGTCCCGCGTGCCGGTGGCCAGCAGGGCGTGGATGACGCGATCCAGAATCTGGGCATCGTTAGGCTCGCGCGCCAGCACGCGCTCGCCGTACTCAACCAAGCGCTTGTCGTCTTTAGCTTCGATGGCCGCCTTCACCAGGGCGCGCTCAATCTCATTGCGGCGGGGGCTATTCGGATATTTGGCGAGATGCTTTTCGAGCGCGCGGATGAAATCGACCGGGCTGTTGCCGGCTTCCGTGATGGCTTGCCCAAGCTGCTGGGATTCATCGGCGGCGGGGCTGGAGGGAGGATTTTGCGCCAAACCCTGCGCACAGCTCAAGACGGCAAAGAACAGCGGGGCCCGGAGGAATTTCATTTGGGCGGGTTGGCGGCGCAGGGCGGGGCCGTACACCGAAACTGGTCGGCCAGGGCCGCGGCGCGCAAGCGGGCCTGATGCATGTAGCTTTCGTTCTTCGCAATGCGGTCGAGCAATGGCAGGTACTGCGCCGTATCCACCAGGCGCCTGTTATCATACGCCGTTTCCAGCATCAGCACGGCCTTCATGACGCCCAGGTGATCGTACTTGGCAGAGACTTCCAGGTTTGTGAGGAGTTGTTCGGAGTCGCTGATGCGCTCGAACCAATCGGCCAGCGCCTGCGCCGACGGGTCCTCCGAGAAATTGAATTTGACCTCGTTTTTCTTCGCACCGTCGACGAAGCGGAAGGTCTTGGTTCCCATGAAGGCCACTTTCAAAGGCGATTCCAGCGGGTGATCGAAATGGCCGAGCTTGTCGGCAAGGTCGAACAGGGCGGCGGTCTCGGCTTCGCTCAACTGGAAGCGTACGGGATTGTCGTCGTTGGCATCTTCGCGGTAATCGCCGGTCCCGGTTTTGTCGACGTTGATGGCCACGAAGGCCGGGGTGCTGGCTGGGAATGACTTGGAGAAGTAAAGATGCGGGATAGTGCCCACGTCAGCGGCAGGCGCCAGATGCGCGGTGGCGAGAGAAACGCACCACAGCAGCGCAGCGACCGATCTCATCTGGCGAGGCTCCCTTCGAGGCGAGCGCGCGTGACGGCGCGGGTGGCGTGGCAGATGGCCACGGCCAGGGCATCGCTGGCGTCTTCCGACGCGATCATGGAATCCAATCCGAGCAGAGACTGCACCATCACCTGCACCTGCCGTTTATCCGCTTGCCCATACCCCACCACGCTGGTCTTGATTTCGAGCGGCGAATACTCTCCCAATTGTAACCCGGCTTCGGCGATGGCCAGCAGGGCGACGCCGCGCACGTGCGCCAACTTTAGCGCCGTGCGGACGTTGGCCGCATAAAACACCTGTTCGACGGCCGCGGCCGCGGGGGAGTGCGCGCGGATCACCTCCCGCAGACCCCGGGCGATGACATGCAGGCGCTTTTCGAAAGGGTCTCGCACTTTGGTGACGATCACGCCGGAGACGATTAATTTGTGGCCGCCGCCATCGGAATCAATGACGCCGTAGCCGGTGCGTGCCGTGCCGCAATCGACCCCCAGCACCAGCACTTTATTGCGCCAGCGCCTCCAACTCCTTCTCGTCGATATCGAAGTTGGAATAGACGTACTGCACGTCCTCGTGTTCTTCGAGCGCTTCGCTGAGGCGCAGCATAGCGCCGGCGTTCTTGCCTTCGAGACGCACCAGGTTTTTGGGAAGCATGGCGACTTCGGCCGATTCGGTCGGGAGATTGGCCTTGTGCAGGGCTTCCAGCACGGCATCGTGCGCCTCGGGCGGGGCGATGACCTCCCATTGGTCGCCCTCGTCGCGCAGGTCGTCGGCGCCGGCGTCGAGCACGATGGTCATGAGTTGTTCTTCGGTGGCTTTATCGCGCGGCACGTAGACGTGGCTCTTGCGCTCAAACATCCAGGCCACGCTGCCCAACTCACCAAGATTGCCGCCGTTTTTGGAGAAGCAATGACGGATTTCGCTTACGGTGCGATTGCGATTATCTGTTGCGACTTTGACCAGCACGGCGGCGCCGCCCGGTCCATAGCCTTCGAACATGACTTCGTCGATCTGGCCTCCCTCAAGTTCGCCGGTGCCGCGCATGATGGCCTTCTTGATGTTGTCGGCGGGCATGCTGACGCCTTTGGCGGCCAGGATAGCGGTGCGCAGGCGGGGATTGGCATCCGGATCGCCCCCGTTACGGGCGGCGATGGAAATTTCCTTGATAATGCGCGTAAACGTTTTTCCACGTTTAGCGTCGAGTGCGGCCTTCTTGTGTTTGATGGTCGCCCACTTTGAATGACCTGACATGGCGAAACCTCTTCGTGGGGCCCGGCCAAGCGTGGCCGGGTACGGCTTGTATGAATTCGACAACTGAAGCATAACAGAATGAGCGGAGTGGCGACAACCGGGGCGGGGTGGTGGCGGTGATGGGTGGTGGGTGGTGGGTGATGGGTGGTGGGTGGTGGGTGACGGGAGATCGGTCACACTTGCTTGTGAGTTCCGCCTTCGCGGCCAACCATCGGCAGGCGGGGATGTTGATCTGCGAGCGAAGCTCTCCGACCATCCTGCTTGTAGAGAGGGTGTCACGCCGAAGTCTGCGTCGGAAAGCACGAGACCTTGATAACCGTTGCCGCAACCGTTACCGCACCCCTGAATACTTGTGCAGCTTCGCGGATGGGGCGCAACCTCGAATCAGGAGGGGAAAATGCGCGGAAGATTGCTGGGGGCGCTGTTGGTTACAATCCCGCTCAGTACGATGGGGGCCGAACTGCCCGACATACAGGCGAGCGAGGCCATCACCCTGATTAACAACGCAAGACAAAACCAGACGGAGGGATACTTCTACCGTGCGGAGGCGCAGTATCTCCGGGCGCTGGCGATCGTGGAACACGCGTCCGGCGCGCAGAGTGCGGACTTGACACCGGCGTTGAACGGCTTGGCCGAGCTCTATTTCGAAGCGCGGCGTTACACGGAAGCCGAAGCTTTTGCGCGGCGGTCGGCGGCGATAGTCGCGGCCAATTTAGGCAATGGCCATCCGCTGATGGCGACGGCCTTGCAGGATCTGGCGGCGATTTATCACGTGCAGGGAGAATACGACAAAGCCGAACCGCTGTACCAGCGCGCGCTGGCCATTCGGGAGAAGGCGCTGGGGGCGAATCATCCTTTCGTGGCCGTAACGCTGATCGATCTGGGTGGACTGGAAAAGGCGCAGGGGAATTACGATCGGGCCGCGGAGCACTATGCGCGGGCGGTCAGGATTCGCCAGGACGCTTTTGGCATGGACGATCCGCAGGTGGCGGAAGCGCTGGCGGAGTATGCGGCAGTACTGCGTAAAACTTGCCATCGGCTGGAGGCGGCGACGGCGGAGGCGCAGTCGCGCGCGATTCTGGCGAAGGCGGCGTTCCGATAGGCGAGCTTTGCTCGCCGTGACTGGTGGTTAGTGGCTGGTGACTGGTGGTTTAGTTTTCGCCAACCAGGCGGTGTCGCGATGCCTGAAAGCGTGGGTCGGCGCGCAGCTTGTGGTAGTTGGGCGTCCCGGTAGGCGAGCTTTGCTCGCCGTCGCTGGTGGTTAGTGGCTGGTGGTTTAGTTTTCGCTACCCGGTCATTCTGACTCCTGGCTCCTGACTTCTGTCTTCTATATCCCGCAGGGATATCAAGGGCGCAGCCCTTGGTTAGTTTTCGAGACCGAGGCGGCGCAAGAGGGCCTGGAAGCGCGGGTCGGCGCGCAGCTTGTCGTAGTTGGGCATTATTTTGGCGTAGGCCAGCAGGGGGCTGCGCTCCTCGTAGGCTTTTTCCAGCCATTGGAATGCCAGATCCTTTTCGCCGATGCTGGCGTAGGTCTGGGCGGCATAGCAGGACTTTCCAGGTCTCTGGTTGCGGGTGCACTCCTCGATCCAATGTTCCACCAACGCGCGCGCCTCAGCTTGTTTGCCCTGTTGGGCGGCCAGGCGCGCACTGAGGGAGGTGTCGTCCACATTGGTGAAGGTGGCGCGCATTGCCTGGATGACGGCCGCCATCGCGTCGAGCCGGTCTCTGGCGGCTTCGACCCCCAGCATCTCATCGTAGGCGTGAATGAAGGTGGGGTCCAGCTCTATCGCTTTCCGAAACTCGACCACGGCCCGGTCGTATTCGCGGCGGTCGGCGTAGATCATCCCAGCGACGGTAATCTTGTAGGGCGAGAGGGGATCGAGAGCCAGCGAGCGTTGGATTTCGGCGAGAGCCTCGTCCAGCCGTCCCAGGGGTGTGAGATATGTCACACTGTAGGCGAAGTGGGCGTCGGCGTCGCCGGGGCTTAGTTCCAAGGCGCGTTTGAATTCGCGCTCGGCGCCGTGCCAATCCCAGTCGTACAAGGCTTTGACGTAGCCGAGCGAAACATGCGCGGCGGCCAGTGTTTCATCCAGTTGTAACGCGCGGTTCGCGGCTTGCCGGGCTTGCGGCATGGCCTGCTGCGCCGCGGACCAGCCGAACACAGCCAGCCAGGTGTAGCAATCGGCCATGCCGGCATGAGCCGGTGCGTAGCCGGGATCCTTGGCGATGGCTTGCGCGAAGTACTCGATGCCCTTGCGAGCGCCTTCCGGACGCCACTTATTCAGATGGAAGCGCCCCTGAAGGTAGAGGTTATAGGCATCCAGATCATGGGTCGAGGATTCGACCAATGGGCGGCCCGGATGGCCGGCCACGCGAAGTTCCAGCGCCCCCACGATGGCGCGCGAGATTTCATCCTGCACGGCGAAGACATCGGCGAGACGGCGGTCGTAGGTTTCCGACCATACGTGGTAGCCGTCCGCCACGCTGCTGAGTTGGGCCGTAATGCGCAGGCGGTCGCCGGATCTTTGCACGCTGCCTTCGAGTACCGCAGCGACGTTGAGCTGCCGGCCCACGGCGCGGATGTCGGGGTTCCTTCCCTTGAATTGGAAAGCGGAGCCGCGCGCGACCACGCGCAGTCCGCGGACTTTGGTGAGGGCGTTGATGAGGTCGTCGGTGAGGCCATCGCTGAAGTACTCGTTTTCCTTATCGGAACTGAGGTTCACAAAGGGAAGTACGGCGATGGAGGACGAATCCGGCGCGGCGGGACGGGGATGCGAGCGGCGGCCGAGCAGGTAACCGGCCATGAGCACAGCAAGTGCCAGCGCCGGGACGACCACGCGCCAATTTATCCACCAAACGCGCGGCAGCGGTTCGGCGGTCACTTCCGCAATTGGCGCGATCGGGATAGCCGGCAGCGCCGCGAAACAGGGCAAATAGCCGCCCTTCGGCAGATCGATGCGGACGGGGTCGGAGGCCCCCTCCGTCTCGTAATACTCCTTCAGGCGTGTGCGCAGTTTGACGGCTTCCACGCGCACCACGCCGTCGAGGCGCGGGTCATAGGAAGGGTCGCGGCCGAAGACCTCGGCTCCGAGGACTGTCTCCTTGAGTTGATTACCTTCGAGGGCCTGTTCGACGATGAAGCGGAGGAAGCGGCCCGGCCGTTCGGCACCCGCAAATGCATGGCTAGCCAGGATTTTGGCCAACTGCACGCGGACGCATTCCGGCGCCGGCTTGGGCGCGCCATTAGGGCTGGCGGCGATCGGTCCGAATTGTTCCCGTGCGGAGGCCGGCACCGTCTTCATTGGATGATACGGGCGTGTGAAAGGATCTGTTCAATTTTGCTTCGTGGTGCTGGGCCGGGTAGGCTGGCTGGGCTGCTACACTGCCCAATCCGCCTGCTCCGAGGAAGGCATTTCGATCCAACCCTGCTGCGGGACCGCATCCATGGGCAGGCCGCCTTGCCAGAGCGAGAATTGGAACCGCACCGGATCGCGGGCTTGCGCGCCCATAGCGGCTAGTGAAAGACGCGCTTCGAGCACAGTCTTAAACGCGCATTCGACCGGGAGCGCGGCGCTTTCCGGTACGTCCGCCAGTTTTAATTCCGTGACACTGGCGCGCCCATAGTCGAAGCGCAGGGTTACCTGGTTCGATTGCGCCGGATCACCCGCGTCAATGTTCAGGCGCGCCTCCATCTCCGAAATGGTCTGCTCGGAACCGCGATGGAAATCGACGCGCAGATACAAATTTGCCCCATCGCTGCCGTAGTAAACTTCGCGCACCAGGAATTTCTTGCCGTGCATGGAACCGGAGCGCTCGTCCACGCGATACAAACCGGCGCCCAGCCATTCGAAGTACGAAGTGACCTCGCCGTCGATCACCGGTGCAATTTTCCCGCTGGGCGGAATGTGCATGGCACTCACAGCCATGCGCAGAATGGGGCGCGACAACTCCTCCGGCGGGCTGAGGTTGAGGAAGCGATAAACATTGGCAAGATGGCTGCGGTAGAGCTGGTCGAACTCCACGCGCTGGCCGGAATCGTGCTCGGGGCCGTACCACCAGCACCAGTCGCTGCCCTCGGCGATCAACAACTCCTCATAGGCCAGCCGGCGGCGATCCGGTGGCACGTTCTGCGCGATCTGGTAGGTCTCCCGCGCGCGCAGAAGCTGGCTCCAGGCCTGATTATCCTCCTCCGCGCCGATCCACACGTCGAAGTTGGCATTAATCCAGGAGCCCGGGAAAACATGCGACAACGGCTCCGGATCCATTCTGGTCAGCGCTTCGCTGATGGTTACGGCAGACATATGCGGGTCGTCCGAGATCAGCGTATAGAGATACCGCAGGAAGGGCCGTCCGTTGTGATCGTAGTATTCCCAGGCGTTCTCGCCATCCAGGATGATGGGCACCAGCGCATCGCGCCCGCTTGCCAATATGTGGCGGCAGTTCTCGCGGATGCGACTCAGGAAGTCTCCCGCGGCGTGGCCGGAGTCCATCCCGGAATAGACGAACCCGATCAGGTCGCTCAGGAAGTGATCGCGGAAAACCAGATTGATGTGATCGGGGCCTTGCTCCCAGCGGTACGGGCGATAGATGGAGTCTACGCCGATGGCGCGGCCCAGGGTGCGCCCCAGCACGCCGCTATCGCTGGCTGCCCAGCGATAGCCGACCGCCGCGGCTATGCCGAAAGTCTCGTCGGAAACAGAGCCCTCCGACGGCCAGAGGCCGGCCGGCGCGACGCCAAACTCCTGCTCCACGTACTGGCGGGCCATCTCCAATTGGATGCGCGCATCCTCCGGATAACGGAATGGAGGCGGCAACGGCACACCGGGATGCGCCACCGAAGCGATGTTGGAATCGCACAACAAGGGCAGGATGGGGTGATAGTAGGGTGTGGTGGAGATTTCGATGTGGCCCGCGGCGGCCATTTCGCGGTACACCGGGATGACCTTGCCGAGAATCTCGAGTTGTTTACGGCCCACCAGCCGCTGGTCGTCGGGCGTGTAGTCAGTGCCTTTGGCGAACAGTTCGCGGATTTCAGGGTCGGTGGCGCGAAACTCTTCGTCGAACCAGATCAGCTGCGAGATCACCTGCAGGTCGCGGAAATCTTGAGCGGAAAAGCGGCGGCGCGCCATATCCAGGCTGCTTTGCGAATGACGATCCTGGTACAGGCCGGCGTAGCGCGGAAAAGCTTCGGTCATGTGCGGCGGATGGGGCAGCAGCAACTGTTGCAGCAGGAACGTCTGGTCCGCCTCGGTGAGGGCTTCGGCGGGCTTTAGGGCGGCTGCCAGATATGGGTCGCGGGCCTCGCCGCGGGCGTACTCGTCCACCTGCACCATCATGGAGGGGACCAGATTGAAAGTCTGGCGCACGTTGGGGAATTCACGCAGAATCTCGACCATGCCGTAGTAGTCTTTGAGGGCGTGCAGGCGGGTCCAGGGCAGCTTGTATTCGCCGGACGCCAGATCTTTGTAGAACGGCTGATGCATGTGCCAGAGGAAGCAAAGATAAATGTGAGGCATGGGTTTAGGTCGCCTCGCGCCTCAATGCGCAAAGAAGCTGCTGGCGGGCGGCGGCGCGTGGACGCCCTTAACGGCCAGCCACAGAATATCGTTTAATTCGTCGGCATCGGCGCGGTCTTCCTGGCTGAAGTCCAGACGCGAGGACCGTGCGGCGGTCGGCGAGCGCATAGGATTCCGCTCATCGAGAGGGACGCGCGGCTTCTCGGCCGCATAGGGCGCGGGATCGGCGACCGCCTGAAACGCGGCGGACATGGGCCGTGCCGCGGCATCGAACTGCGTCATAGGCCGCAGCCCCAGCATGAGTTCCATGGTGCGCAGCATGGAGGCGGTATTGTACATAGAACTATCGACGGCGCCGTGTTTGACGTAGGGCGAGATGAGGAACGCGGGCGAGCGGTGCGAATCCACATGGTCGGGGCCGTTTTGGGCATCGTCTTCCAAAACGAAGATGGCGGTGTTCGGCCAAAACCGGCTTTTTGAGACTGCTTCCACCAGCGTTCCGAGCGCGTAGTCGTTGTCCGCGTTCATGGCGATGGGGGTGAGCTTGCCTCCCTGCGTGCCGCTGGTGTGATCGTTGCCGAGACGCATGAACATGAGTCGCGGCATGGCGCCGGATTTCTCAAATTCCGCGAGGTCCGCCAGAAAAACCTTCACGCGTTCCACATCCGGGTAGTCCAGATCGAAATCCCGATAGCGCAGGTTGGTGACGTTTTTCAGCACCGGGTCGCGCACCAGTTCGATCTGCGTGCCGTCCGCCGCGGCTTTGGGCAGGTTCTGCGCCATATAGCCGTAGTTGCGCATGGAGATTCCCGCGCCGGCCGCGTTCGACCAGAGAAATCCGGCCGGAGGCACCACGGTGGGGTCCTGCTCTTCGTAATCGTAGTAGTCGCGGCGACTGGCGTAACTGTTCGGCCACATCTTCTGGATGTAGTCGATACCGATGGCCGCGGTCGACCAGGAATGGCCATCGGCACTCACGTCGCCATTCACGTAGAAATTATCCAGCAGCACGAACTGGCGCGCCAGCTTATGTTCATTGGGCGTAACCTTTTCGCCGAATAACACAAGCGACGGATCCCCGTTGCCCTCCCGCATATCGCCCAGCACCTGGTCGTAGGAGCGGTTTTCCTTCACGATGTAGAGGATGTGCTCAATCGGCGGAAACGGGTTGGCCGTCTTCAGCTGCTCGTCGCGATAAGGCGAGTTGGCCATGGCGGTCCTGGTGTAGGCATCGAGCTGATTGGCGGTAAGCGGGTCGATGAAGGATGCCGTACCGGTCTGAATGCGGCCCACGTACTCGACGGGCCCGGCATCGCCCTGGTGGCTGGCCTCGGGCCGGCGCGCGGGATTCGGCCCGTGCGGGTTGGGATGCGAACCGCCGCCGCGCCCGTTCAGGACCACCAGCGTGCCATTCGGCAGCACGCGTGCCGCCGTGGGATACCAGCCGGTCGGAATGAACCCTTCGACGTGGCTGCGTTCCGCGGTGATATCCACGACGGCTACCACATTGGCGTCGGAACAGACCACGTAGAGGTGCTTCTTATTCGGACCGAGCGCCAGCGCGCTGGGAGTCATGCCGGCGGGTTGCCGCGGCGTCATGGCGGTATTGATGGTCTCGATCAGGTGCAGTTCTTTGTCCTCGGAAACGCCCAGCGTATAGACGCTGTTGGTATTGGCGGCGGTGATGAACAGCCGCGCGGCGTATGAGGCTCCTCCTTCGGAATCTTCGCTCTTCCCGGCAGCCCACACCATGTCGGTAGGATGCGGGCCGAGCCGCACGACCGCGAGCTGGCTGCCGGAATTGGTGTCATAGTGGCCTACCGAACCATCGGTCCAGCTGGTGACGAAGAAGGATTTGCCATCGGGATGGAACAGAATGCGGTAAGGGCGGCGGCCCGTCTTCACGCGATCGATGAGCATGCCCGATTGCGGATTGATCACCACGACGGAATCGTGATACAGATCGGCGGCATAGATCAGATGGCCGTCGGGGGTCATGGCTACATCACCTATGAAATCGACGTGCGTACGCTTGTCCGGTGGAACCACTGGAAACGCGCGCGTCTGTTCCATTGCGCCGTCGGTGAAGGAGAACTCGAAGACCGCCGCGCGCGATCCGCCTCCCACATACACGCGGTCGCCCTTCGGCGAAAAGATCAGGCCCAGCCAGCCGTCGGCTACAGGCACGCGACGAAGCTCGCGGCCGGTGGCGGTCTCGAGCACGCTGATGGTAGGTGGCTTGTATCCGCCGTTGAGCACCAGCAGGTAACGGCCATCCGGCGAGATGGCTGTGGACATGGGAAAAGTATCGAGGGGAATTTGCCGTCCGGCGGGCTCCAGACGCCAACCGCTATTAAGTAAAAATCCGCCGCTGGGAAGCGGGCCGACCTGTTCGCGTGGGGCGGGCTGGGAGCAGAGAATCGCCGCGCCGATGAGGAGTGCAATAAGGAAGTAGGAGCGCATCCTGCATACGATCATAACCTAGCGTTGCCGGGAATCGCCTGGGACGCTCCCTCACGGTCGCGGCTCGGTACGTTGCGGCGCGTTCCCGAGCCGTGCGCGTGAGCAAGCGGTTTCCTGCGTCTTTAGAGACTACCGGCCGAAATGGCGCCAGCCGCCGCCGACGACTACTCCCACGCCCACACCGGGATAAGCGTACGCATTCGGATAAACGTATGCGTTGGGGTATCCGGAACCGTAAGGATAATCGTATGGGTCACCGTACGACGGGCCGTATCCATAGCCGTAGCCGTAGGCATAGGGATAGCCGTAATAACCATAGTAAGGCCAGCCAAACCCTAAGCCCCATCCGCCGTAACCCCAACCGCCCCATCCGCCGTAGCCCCAGCCACGGCCATAACCGTAGCCGTATCCGCGACCGTAACCGCCGTAACCGTACCCACGGCCGCCGTAGCCACCGTAGCCGCCGAATCCTCTGGCGCCGCCGCCGAATCCACCGCCGGCTATGGCATGACCGCCACCGCCGCCGAAACCTCCGTGACCGCCGCCACCGCCATGACCTTGAGCGGCGAAAGCCACGCTACCCAACATCAAACAAGCCAGTAAAACGAGGGTTTTTCTCATAAATCACCTGCCATTTAGACTATCACTAACGCTTTATGGTTTCCAGTGGCTGAAATCCACCAAGAGCGGTGCAATGCGGCCACAAGCCGGTAGGCTTGACGCCACGCTTTCAATAGCTTACAGCCGTATTCGGGAATGGTGAAACGGATGCTAGTAAAAGTCCGTCGTCACTTGTGTGGCATGCAATAAAAGATTATGAGGACCGATGCAATGAAACCTCTTCGTACTGCCGTTTGCTCCGTGGCATTTAGTCTCTTAATAGGACCGGCCGCGATGTTCGCGCAAGACCAGCCGGCTGCGCCGCCGCCGGCGGATAATCCGCAGCAGAGCGCGCCAGCTAATGGCGGATGGCGCAAGGCCAGCGATGCGCCTCCGGCCGAGCCGCCTGATTCGGGGCAGGCTCCCGCCACCACTCCAGCGCCGCCAGCGGAAGGTACGCCAGCCCCGGATTCCGCTCCGCGCGCCACCATGGACCCGAATTATTCCCAGAATGCGCCGCCGGCGCAGGGCGCGGCGCAATCCGCACCTTATCCTAACCAGCCGTACCCGAACCAGTCTTATCCGAATCAACAATACCCGAGTCAGCCTTATCCCAACTCGCCGTATCCCAATCAGCAATATCCTAATCAGCAGTATCCAAACGCCTCGTACCCTCCGCCCGGATATGGAAATCAGCCACCGCCCGGGTATCGAAATCAGCCTCCGCCCGCCAGTTACAATAACGCGCCGATTCCGGCGAAGTTGACTATTAAGCCGGGCACGTACGTTACCGTACGACTGAATCAGGGCCTATCGTCGGACCGCAATCAAGTAGGTGACCCTTTTGCGGCCACCTTGACACAGCCGGTGATCGTGGACGGCGTAGTGATTGCGAATCGCGGGCAGACGGTCGGCGGAAAGGTAACCGAAGCCAAGAAGGCCGGACGCGTGGAAGGCGTCTCGCACCTGGCGGTTCAGTTAACCGACCTCACTCTCGCGGACGGCCAGCCTCTGCCGATTCAGACGCAGCTTTTCACTAAAAATGGCCCGACTTCGGTGGGGCGCGACGTGGCTGCCGTGGGTGCCACCACCGCCACGGGCGCCGCGATTGGTGCGGCGGCCGACTGGGGCAGAGGAGCCGCCATCGGCGCCGGGGCAGGCGCGTTGGCTGGAATCGTCGGCGTGCTCGTTACGCGCGGCCGCCCGACCTATCTTTATCCCGAGCAAATCCTGACGTTCCGCGTGGAGGCGCCCGTCACGGTTTCGACCGAGACCGCCCCGCAGGCGTTTCGCTGGGCGGGAGCATACGATTATCAACAACCGTATGGCGTCAGAGCGCCCAATGGCGGGTATCCTAATGCTGGATATTATGGCTATGCCGCCGCGCCGTATCCTTACGCCGGCTACGCTTATCCGTACGCCTACGGGTACCCCTACTATTGGGGTCCCGGCGTCGGCTTTTACTGGGGCGGAAGATGGGGATGGGGCCGCGGGCGCTGGCGCTAAGATTAAGATAGGAAACCGCTTGCTCACGCGCGGCTCGGAAACGCGAGTTTGCGGTACTTATCGTGCCGCGACTTTACGGGCCGCGACTTTACGAGCCGCGACCGTCAGGGAACGGTACCGCCAACAGAGAGGGTAGGTTTATGTCGATGAAAATTGTTCTGGGGCTGAGTGCGCTCGCCAGCCTGATGTGCGTTGCGGTTTGGGCACAGGCTCCTCCTCCTCCACCGTCGAATCAGGGGTATCCGCCACCACAGGGATATCCGCCGCAACAAGGGTATCCAGCGCAACAAGGTTACCCGCCGCAGCAGGGATATCCGCCGCCGCAACAGGGATATCCGCCCCAGCAGGGATATCCCCCGCAACAAGGGTACCCGGCGGCGCCAGCGCCACAGTTGGGGCCGCAGCAATTGGACGACCTGGTGGGGCGCATCGCGCTCTACCCCGATCCGCTACTGGCCCAGGTGATGACCGGATCCACCTTCTGGAACGAAATTCCGGACGCCGCCACTTGGGCGAACCGGCATAGTTATCTCCATGGCGACCAATTATCCAGAGCCATGTACGAGGACAATCTTCCGTTCGATCCCAGTGTGCTCGCGCTGATCCCGTTTCCCAGCGTGCTGGACATGATGGCGCGAGATCCGGGTTGGACGCAAGCGCTCGGCAGCGCCGTCTTAACCCAGCGGCCGGACGTGATGGATGCGGTCCAGCGCAGGCGCCAGGAAGCCATGAATTATGGATACCTGGAGAGCAACGCGCAATATCGCGCGGTGGTGGGCGGGCCGGGCGATATTGAGATTCTGCCGATCAACAGCGGCTACGTGGTGGTGCCCTACTATAATCCGGCGGTGGTGTTTGTGGCGCCGCGTCCCGGATTCTTCATAGGGGCGGGCATCACGTTCGGCCCGGGAATTTACGTGGGTGCATTTGCGCCGTTTGGCTGGGCCGGTCCAGCGCTGGGATGGCGGACGCATGAGATCCTCATCGACCATCGCCCCTGGGAGCGCAGTTGGGGCAACCGCGACCGGTACGTACATTCGTATGCCGTACCGGTGGCGCGGCCAGTCGGTCCGCGCGTGGAACGCCACGCAGAGCACCGCCATTAACAGCTGCTGGCGGCTTTAGCCGGCAGGGGACGGCGAACTGAAGTTCGCCGCCGCAAGCTAAAGCTCGCGTCACAACACTACTCATATCGTAAAGCCACCGTCGGATCGACTCGCGCGGCACGCCGCGCAGGCCACAGCGCGGCACCCAGCGCCACCATCAGGATCAAACCAGCCACCGCGCCCAGCGTGGCCGGATCGGTGGGGGCCACCTCGAACAACAGGGTGCGCAGCAGGCGCGTCGATACCACCGCGGTTGCCAGGCCCACGGCCACTCCCAGACCGCCGAGCAGCAACCCTTCGCGCAATACCAGCCGCAACACATCCGCTGAGCGTGCGCCCAACGCCACCCGAATGCCGATCTCCTGCGTGCGCTGGCTCACCGAATACGACACCACGCCATATACACCGATGGTCGCCAGCAGCACCGCGATGCCGGCGAATACCAGCAGCAGAGCCATTTGAAATTTCGGCCGTGCCACCGAATCCGTGAAGACCGTGTCCATGGTTTCGACGTCCGAAACTGCCTGGTCCGGATCGACGCGGTGAATGGCCGCCTCCACCGCACGCGCCATCCGCCGCGGATCCTGGCGGGCGCGCACCACCAGATGGGCGAAGTACATGGGCCCTTGCGCATTCGCCAGGAATATGGTCGCCTGCGGTGGCACCTGCAACTCGGTCTGCCGCGCATCAGCCACTACACCCACGATCTCGACCGGACTCGGCACGCTCCAGCACACATTCAGTTTCTTCCCTACCGGGTTTTCGTTCGGAAAGAACCGCTGTACAAAAGCGTGATTGACGACCGAGACGCTGGGCGTACCGAACTGGTCCGCTGCGCCGAAATCGCGGCCGCTCAGCATCGGTGTGCCCATCGCCCGAAAATAACCGGCACTGACCACCAGGAAATTCGAGCCGGGTGAAGAGATGTCGGGATCGGGTCCGGGAGCCGGCGCAAAACAGGAACCCGATACCGTTCCCGTCAAGGGCAGGAAATGAATCGATCCGGCCGCATCCACGCCCGGAATGCCGCGCACCTCATCCAGCACGCGCTCCAGGTACTGCGATCGTTTTTGCTTGTCCTCGTACTTGGCCGGCGAGGTGAACATGAACATCGTCAGCAGGTGCTCGGATTCGAACCCTGGATTGACGGACACCAGCCGCGCGAAGCTGCGCATCAGCAGACCGGCGCCTACCAGCAGCAGGAGCGCCAGTGCGATCTCGGCCACCACGAACGCCTGCCGGAATATGCGGCTGCCGCCCACGCCGGTGCGCGCCGATCCATGTTGCAGTGCGCCCTGCAGTTGCGGGCGGGAGATCTGAATGGCGGGCGCCAGGCCGAACAATATGGCCGTCGCCAGCGAAATGCCCAGCGCAAAGAGGAAGACGCCGGAATCCAGACGAATCGATTCCATGCGCGGCAGCGCGACACTTTCCGGAACTATCGAGAGCAAGCCCTGCAGACCCCCATAGCCCACGGCCAATCCACCGGCCCATCCGGCCAGGGCCAGCAGCAGGCTCTCGGAGAGCAGTTGTTGCAGAATGCGCCGCCGTCCGGCGCCCAGCGCCACGCGCAACGCGATCTCGCGCGACCGGCCATTGGCGCGCATCAGGAGCAGGTTGGCCACGTTGGCGCAGGCGATCAGCAGCACCAGGCCCACCGCCGCCAGCAGCACCAACAGAGGCAGGCGCACGTTCTCGGTCACGTCCTCGAGGAAAGGCACTACGGCGGCGCTCCATCCCTTGTTCATGCCGGGCCACTCTATCGCGAGCTGCTTCGCTATGCCGGCGATATCCTGCTGCGCCTGGGTCAATGTCACGCCAGGCTTCAGGCGGGCGATGGTGGTGAGATAACGGCCGCCCTGGCGCTTCTCGCCGCGGTCGATGGCCAGAGGTATGAATATGTCCGGTTTCCAGCGGGGGAACCGAAAATTGGGCGGAAGAATCCCGACAACAGTGGCCGGAGCACCATTCATGATGATTTTCCGTCCCAGGATATTGCGATCCCCTCCGTAATGGCTGCGCCAGAAGGCATAGCCGAGGATGACGCTTCCAAAATCGCGGCCCGGCGTTTCTTCATCCCGCGTGAAGCTGCGCCCCATGAGCGGAGCGACACGCAGGATGGAAAAGAACTCAGGCGAAACCCGCATGCCGCTTACCGCCAAAGGCTCACCGCTGCCCGTGATATTCGCAGTCCAGCCGTCTATGGCGGCCATCTGCTCGAAACTGCGCGAGCGGGCGCGCCAGTCGGCGAAGTTCAGCGGGTTGACCACGTTGCGCTGATCGTCGTCTTTAGCTTCCCAGATGCGCACCAGCCGCCCCGGCTCGGCAAACGGCAGCGGCCGCAGCAGCACGGCGTTCACGACGCTGAATATGGCGGTATTCGCGCCGATTCCCGCGGCCAGCGTCAGCACCGCCACAATGCTGAAAGCCGGACTGCGGCGCAGCAGGCGCACCCCGTATCTTACGTCTTGTGCGAATTGTTCGACTGCCGTCCATTGGGACATATCGTGTATAGTCTCCTTCACCATCGTGAAGTTGCCGAAAGCGCGGTGTGCGGCTTCCGGTCCGCCAAGTTCCTCGGCTTCCAGATCCAGATGGTTGCGCAGCTCACGCTCCAGGTCGTTTTCGCGGTCTTGGCGGCGCCAGGACATCTCGATGGTAGATATTCTACCAAGGTAGACGGCCGACCCTCAAGAGCGTTAGCTGCAGAAGTTTGGAGGGCGGGCTTCAGCCAGCGCGGGGCTTTAGCCCGCGTGGGGCAGGCTCTCGGCGTTACAACAGTGCGCAGAGGCCGGCGTGGACGCCGGCCGCAGGACTGGAGTCCTGCCCCACGCCCAGGCCGGTTCCGTTTCGGTGTTCCGTATTGAAACAATCGTCCCGGATCGAACTGCCTGAGCGTGCAAGCGGGCCAAGAATCTACTGAAACTAAGGTCTTTTGAGGATATCGGGGTCTGGTTACCTCATTGCATTCTCTAGGATTGCCGGACGGAATCCGGCGATACCAAAAAGGAGCAACAGGAAACCATGGGACGCGCAAACACAACGGCACAGCGGAAAGAAACGGTAGCCAGGGAGGCCCGCGACCGGGTCGTACTGGAGAATCTCTCTCTGGTGAAGGCCATTGCCATCCGCGTCCACGAGAGCCTGCCGGTGCACGTGGATCTGGACGACCTGGTACACGCCGGTGTGCTGGGGCTGTTCGATGCCGCGTCGAAGTACAACCCGGACAAGAAGGTCGTCTTCCAGAGCTATGCCAAGCACCGCGTGAAGGGCGCCATCCTGGACAGCCTGCGTCAGCTCGATTGGGCCTCGCGCGACCTGCGCAAGCGGCAGAAGCAACTGGACGCGGTCACGCATGACCTGATGACGCGGCTGGGACGCGCGCCCACCGAGGAGGAGATCGCCGAAACCCTGGGGCTGGGCCTGGAGCACTGGCGCCGGGTGGCCTTGGAGCTGAAAAATCTTGGACTGGTGTCGGCGTCCTCGCTGCGGCCGGATCCGGACAACAATACGCCGGTCGAATTCCCCGCCACGCCCGATTTGCAACCCGACCGCATCTGCGCCCACCGGCAATTAAGCTCGGCTTTGGCAGGCGCCATGAAATGCCTCCCCGAGCGGTACCAGAAAGTCGTGTTTCTGTATTACACCAACGAAATGACCATGAAGGAAATCGGCGGAGTGCTCGGCGTCAACGAAAGCCGCGTATCGCAGATTCACAAGATGGCGCTGGAGAAGATGGCGGTCAGCCTGCGTTCGGCGGGCATCGAATCGGCGGGCGCTTTTTAGAAGGCCGGTTTTTTTTGCGCGCGTCAGCGAGCGGTTCCGAGAGGCTTGACAGGCGCCGGCATAAATGCGAATCTGAATTCAGGTTCATATTATGTGGCGGCGTACCATTCTTACCGGTGTGTTGATCTGGGCCGGCGGCACGGCCGCGGTCCGGCTGGCGGGGCAGGGCTTGCTGCGCCCCGGCCACGCGGCCGAAACCCTGCTTCTGTATCTGATCAGTTTCGTTTTGATGGCCATCCTGGTGCCGCGCATTTGCCGGCGGCTGGGACTCGCCAGAGATCTGTGGCCCCAGGCCGCCACGCTGCTCATTCTCCCGACCCTGCTTCTGGACCCCCTGTCCTGCGCCTTCTTCACCACGATCTTTCCAAATCTCGATCCGGCCGCGGCGGGTACGTTCGGCGGATGGATGCTGATCTGCTGCGGCGGCGGAGCCGCGGGCGTGTGGCGCAAAGCTTGACGCCGGGCGCTCGGCCGCCGGTTCTCGGTTCGGACGAGGACCTGGCGCCGGAGCCCTGCCAGGCACGCAGCCGCGCCACCCGGAAAAAGCTGATGCAGGCGGCCCGCACACTGTTTGCGGAACAGGGTTACCACGCGACTTCCATACAGGCCATCACCTCGCGGGCCGGTACCGCCGCGGGCGCGTTCTACACTTATTTCCGCTCGAAGCGGCAGCTTCTCATCGTGCTGATGCGCGAACTGCTGGAGCGCCTGCACGGTCTCGACCTGCGGCCCCAGGGAAGCGCGGATATGCGCGCCGGCCTGCGCAATTTCCTGGCGGCCGTGTTTCGCGCCGACCTGGAATATTACGGCGTGGTGCGCGCCTGGCAGGAGGCGGCCCTCACCGATGAAGGACTGGGCCGCATGCAGGCGGCCATTGAATCCTGGACGCACGCGCGTATTCTCCGGGTTTTCCGTCTGCTGCAAAAACACCCGCTGGCGCGCGCGGATGGCGACTTGCCGGCCTTCGCCCGTATGATGGACCGGCATTTCTGGTCAATATTGGCCCGCGGCGCCGGCCTGTCGCGCCGGGACTTCGAACACCAGGTTCGGACCGCCGCCGACGTGATCTACTATTATCTGTTTCGGGATCCGCCCAGTGCTTAGACGGCGTCGTGGGGCAACTTCGCGCGGCGCGGCGTTACGGCGGACTGCGGTTCATGTAACAATAAAATACGCCATGCGATCCAGGCATTCTGAGCGGTTAGTCACGCCACCCGGTGCACGGCCGTTCGATCCGGGCACATTCGCCCGACTTTGCCGCGGGCGCGACTATCTGGCCGCGCAATACCAGCGGCCGATCTTCCTGCCGGAAGCCGCGCGCGAAGCTTGCCTTTCGCCATTCTATTTCAACCGGCTTTTCACCCAGGCATTCCATGAGACGCCGCACGAATTCATCACTCGCAAGCGCATCGAGGAAGCCAAAAAACTACTATTGGGCGGTAATCACAGCATCACCGAAATCTGCTTCGCGATCGGTTATGAGAGCCTCGGCTCATTCAGCACGCGTTTCCAGTCTCTGACGGGCCTGTCGCCGGCCGCTTTCCGCGGTGAGGCGCGCCGCATTTTCGGCGGATTCGGGGTGCGTTGGCCGATGTACTATATCCCCGCCTGTTTCCAGCGCGTCTTTTTGGCGGACCGTTGGCTCGGCGCGCCGCCCCAGCGCGCGCAAAATAGTGTTACAGTGCAGCCGTATGGGATCCGTCAACAAAGTCATCTTGATCGGCAATCTCGGCCGTGATGCGGAAACAAAATTCACGCCGTCCGGCGCCTCCGTCACCAACTTTTCAATAGCCACCACGCGGCGCTGGAAGGATCAGGCGTCCGGCGAGTGGAAGGAACAAACGGATTGGCACCGCGTGAAGTATTGGCGCGCGGAGAACGTCGCCAACTACCTGCTGAAGGGCAAGCAGGTCTACGTGGAAGGCCGCCTCGAAACCAGAAGCTACGACGATAAGGACGGCAAGAAAGTCTACACCACGGAAGTGGTCTGCGAGCACCTGGTGCTGCTGGGCGGGCGTCAGGATGGCGGTACAGCACCTGACGAATATAGCCAGCAGCCGGTATCCATGCCGCGTAGCGCGCGCCCGGCAGCCGCCCCCAGTCAGGCCGCGCCCTCCGCGCCTCCGGAAGATCCGGCCTTCAACCAGGGCATCACCGACGATGACGTGCCGTTTTGATGTATAACCGCTGCAATCTTATCGCGTGATAACGAGAGTTTCACCGAAAAGCAAGGCCAGTACCTTGGAGTGACGCCGCCTTCAGTCCACCAGATGGTGGTCACGTTGCAGGCCAACGGATTTATTGGACGCGTCCCTGGCCAAGCGCGATTTCGTCTGCTGCTCCCTGGCGAGGAGTTGCCGGACCTGCGGTGAAATCACCGCAGGTACAGCAGGCTGCGCAGCTTTTTGCGCGGCTGGGGCTTCAGGCTTGCCATATAGCCGGTAACCTCGTACTGGCTCTGCCAGAAAGCGGGGCACTTCCCGGGCGAACCCTGGCAGACGTGTTGTTGGAACGTACGCCGGGCCCGGCGCACTGATGCCGAACGTCCGCGTATCAGGCCGAATCCAACGCGCTCTTCGCAAGCTTCTGGACGTTGTCGGCAGACCCATGCTCCAACAAATACACGACACTTCCTGCTCTACCTCAAAGGCGGCAAGTTCGAGTGTGACGCCGCCGCCGCATGAAGCCGTCCGCCTTCTTCCGCACCTGACCGCACCACGGTTTTCTGCGGCGCGCCAACTTTCCCCGGCCGTCTGAAGTGGCATTATTCTCGTCAAACCACGGTTCCCACAGTTAGTTGCATATAAAGTAATATGCCGACGATACGCCGTTTGATGCCCCAGATTTATCCCAGTCGCCACATTCCGCAATTAATTTTCACAATCGTTTGAGTTGTTTATGGTAAATGCCCCGCAGTTTCCCACGAAGCGACCTGTATCTTGAAGGCGAAAGGGGGTTCCCGGCACGACGGGAACTCCACCATACAACGTGCACGATCCGATCATTTTTTGGATTATCTTCGGCGGGTTTCGGTTCTAAAAGCCACCAAAGTGGCTGAACTCGGCGCTTAACCCAGCGCGATAAAAACAACAATTCGTGAAAATGATTGCCACTTTGATGGCAAATGCTGGTACTATTCTTTGGGGGTGCTTACTGAAAGGGTATCCCCAGAGAATACCAGACCGGACGTACCCCGGACCACAAAAGGCAGGGCAGGGATTCGTGAAGACCAGGTTTTTGGTCTCGTTATTATGCATAATCCCGTTGGCCGGAACGCTGGAGCGCTTCGTTCCGCCGCCCAGGACGCCACCCCTGGCAAGACAAAGGCAAGGGTCTGTTTTCAGACAGAAGCTCACGGCACAATACCAGCACTCTTACAAGGAATTCGGCGCCGGCGACTTCATTAACGCCGCCGCACTCGCCCAGCAAGGCTACCGCGACGCACGACAGGCGCGCGAACCGCAACTTGCGGCGCAGTTTCTTCTCGCCTTGGGCAACTGCCAGTTCGCCCTGCACCAATACCGGGCGGCCTTGCAGACATATTTGGAAGGGCGCCAGTTGGCGGAAATCTCGCATGATACTGCCACCGCCGGAAAATTGGATCTTAATATTTCGTCGGCTTATTCACAGCTCGGACAGATGGACGCCGCCACGGAGGCTATCAGCCGCGCTACGGCACGCCTGAACGGGTCCCAGCGCCTCGCTCTGCTCCCTAAAATATTTGCCCACTCGGCTTCGCTGCAGGCTGACCAGGGCCGCCTGGCGCCGGCCGCGGATCTATATATGCAAGCTATTGCGGCCGCCGACCGCGCGGGTGATCAGGAAGTGTACGCGTTGGCGTGGAACGAGCTGGGCTATGCGTATCTTGAACACGAGAAACTGTCTCAAGCCGAGCACTCCTTGCTCGAAGCGTATCGCGTGCGTGAACTCAACCATCTGCGCACCATCGAAAGCAGCTACCGGAACCTGGGCATGCTGCGTTTGGCGCAGGGGGATACGGGTACGGCCTCCGCGCTGCTCGATCGCGCGGTGGAGATGTCCAAACAGCCGGGCGGGTTGCTGCCGAACTGGGAAGTCTACTGGGCGCGCGGATTCGTCCGCCTGAAGCAAAATCGCCTGCCGGCCGCCTTGGGCGATCTGCGAATCTCCGCGCGCCTGGCCCGCAACTGGCGCCGGGACGCCTTCCCCGACGACGCCACCAGGATCAGCGCCGAGAACATGATCCAGAAAGTTCACTCCGCGCTGGTGGAGGCTGGAAACAGGCTTTACTTCGCCACTCACCTCCCGGCCCTGGCACGCGAGACCTTCGAGTCCGCCGAAGCCAACCGGGCTGCCAGCCTGCGCGCGCTGTTGGCGGAGCCGCGCGACTGGCGGCGCAATCTGCCAGCCGCGTATTGGGAAACGCTGGGCAAGCTGGAAGCCGCCGAGACCAAACTGCTGCGGTCATCGGGGCCGCGCTCCGGGCCGGCGGACGAACAGGTTCGTCAACTGCGCGGCGCGCTGATCGAGTGGGAGTCCCAAGCCGGATCGGCCACCGATGTGGAATTGCCCGATCTACTCGAGCACACGCGCCAGCGCCTGCCGCCGGATGCCGCGTTCTTTACATTTCACCTGGCCTCACCCAATTCATACCTTTGGGTGGTATCGCACGATGGCTTCGCGCTTTATCGGCTGCCGCCGGGCCCGGAGATTGCTGCGCAAGTGGAACATTTCAACAACGCGGTCCGCCGGGAAAGCGCTGCTGCGCAGACGTTGGGAGCGCAGATCTTCCGCATGTTGTTTGGCCAGCTCGGGCCGGCATTCGCGCGAAAGCACCGGTGGCTGCTGGCGCTCGATGCACAATTGTTCGATCTGCCCTTTGCCGCGCTGGTCGAGGAGACCGGCGTGCACGGCCCGGTCTACGTTGCCGAGCATCATTCTTTGCAGATTGCCTCCGGCGCCGCGATGCTGTCGCCGGCCAGCCACGGCGCTTTTGTGAGCGGTCCCTTCGTGGCCGTCGCCGACCCCGTTTACAACCTCGCTGATCCGCGATGGGAAGCCTCACGGCCCAGTTCCTGGTTCGGTTTCTTCACCGCGCGCGCCGGCGATTCCGCGTCTGGCGACGATCTGCATCTGGTGCGACTGGCGGGCAGCGCACGAGAGGTGGCCGATTGCGCCGCTGCCTGGGGGGGTTCGTCCACGCCCGTATTGCTCGAAGGCGCGGCAGCTTCCCGCCGCCGCCTGCAGACTGCACTCACCAGCCATCCCGCCGTCTTACACTTCGCGACCCACGTCCTTCAATCCAGTGCCGCCAGCCGGTCCGGCTTCATCGTGCTCAGCCTCACGCATGCCGGCCAGCACGAGATTCTAGGCCCGGCGGAGATCGCCACCTGGGATCTCAACGGCGCGCTGGTCTCGTTGAGTGGATGCAGTTCCGGATCGGCCGATGTGCTTCCCGCCACCGGCATGATGGGCCTGACCCGCGCTTGCCAGGCCGCCGGAGCTGCCGCCGTAGTGGCCAGCCGTTGGCCTACGCCGGATGATACAGGTGCGTTTTTCCTCTCCTTCTACCGCTATCTGCGCGCGCTCCCCCACGACGGCCCCGCCGCCGCCCTACAACGCGCGCAGATCGCTATGCTCCGTTCCGGCACATGGCGCTCCAATCCCAATTATTGGGGCGCTTATTTCGTTACAGGGAACCAACCATGACGGCAAACAGCGTTGCTCAAGACACAGTGGACAACCGGCCAGTTTTAGCTCAGCCCTGCTGGGCCGAGTTGGTCGAAAAAATCAGGCGCAACGAATCCGATGGATTGGAGGAACTGTATCGAGTCTTCTCGAAGGGCGTGCGCTTCTATCTGTGCCGGCAATTAGGTCCGCAGGACTTGGACGACCGGGTACACGATACCTTCATCATCGTGGCGCAAGCCATCCAGCGCGGTGAGTTGCGCGAACCCGATCGGCTGATGGGCTATGTGCGGACCATCGTCCGACGGCAGGTGGCGGCCCAGATTGAGGAAAATGTCATCAACCGCAGGCAGCAATTCGACCTGGACTGGGGCCTCGCCGTGCACGACGGTGGCAGCAATCCCGAACAAGCTGCCATCCGGCAAGAGAATCAGCAAATAGCCGTCAAAGTTCTAAAAAGCATTGCCCCCCGCGACCGTGAGATTTTGATACGTTTTTATCTCTGGGAACAGCCGGCGGACCAGATTTGCAGCGAGATGGGGTTGACGGACACGCAGTTCCGGCTTCTTAAGTCGCGTGCCAAGGCCCGCTTTGGCCAACTCGGAAAAAGAAAGGTTACAAAACGTTTAGTACCTTTTCGAGAGAATAATTCAAGAGAATAATTGGAGGGAGGTACCACTCAGGAGTAGTGCGATTGGTAATAGTCCTCCGAAAGGACGGTAACGTCATACAACTCGCCAACGGTCGCCACCCCGACGAAGAAGCGGTGGAACAGTATTCGATGGGCCGCCTGGCTGAGCGGGAATTGGCCAAGTTTGAGGAGCATCTGTTGGTTTGCGAGTCTTGTCAGGCCAGACTGGCCCACGAAGACGCGCTTCGGCAGAGCGTCCGCGATGCCGCTCCGCTGCTGGAACCCCGTCCCGCTGCCGCCTGGGGAGGACGCCTGAAATTCGCCTGGGCCGCGGGTTTCCTTATTGTCTTCCTGGCCGTATTTGCGGGAATCGAGGGGCGCAACTTGCGCCGCTCGAACGAAGCACCTGCCGTGATTCTGCTACACACCACTCGCGGCGCCGCAGACCCTTCGCCCGCGGCTCCCTCCGGCAAGCCTCTTACCCTGGTTCTCGATCTGACCGATTTACCATCATTCCCCGCGTATCCCGTGGAAATAGTGGATGCGGGCGGGCATCCTGCCTTTGCATCCAGCGAAGCCCCACAAAACCGCCAACTACGCGCCACCTTAGCCCGCGGCCTGGCTGCGGGACCG
Source organism: Bryobacterales bacterium (assembly GCA_963756605.1). Classification (GTDB taxonomy): domain Bacteria; phylum Acidobacteriota; class Terriglobia; order Bryobacterales; family Bryobacteraceae; genus Bog-159. The sequence continues at coordinate 115,815 of CAVWOT010000018.1, forward strand.
TATTTCGTCCGGGTGTACAATCCGGCGCGCGAGCTTCTGCGCGAATACGCGCTTGCGCTGAAATAGGGGTCAGGCTGGATCGCTACTCCTGCCGCAGGGTCACCGCCGGGTCCACGCGGCTCGCCCGCCAGGCCGGCGCCGCACACGCCGCTAATACCACTACCGCGAGCACCACTGGCGCCGCCGCGAACGTCACCGGATCGGCCGGCTTCACCCCATAAAGCAGCGCGTTGAGCGAACGCGTGAGGGCTGCCGCGCCGGCCAATCCAAGGGCAATGCCTATGACCGCAATGCGCAAGCCGTCGCCGGCCACGATGCGCAACACATCCCCCGCCCGCGCGCCCAATGCCATGCGAATGCCGAATTCCCGCGTGCGCTGGCTGACCGAAAACGCCAGCACGCCAAAAACGCCGATGGCCGCCAGCACCATCGCCAGCGCGCTAAACGATCCTACCAACTGCGCGCGGAAGCGGGGCTGCGCCGTGGATTCCGCGGCCACTTCATCCATAGTGCGGAAGTTCGTCACGGCCTGTTCCTTGTCCACGCGCGCGATGGCCGCCTTCACCGCCGGCGTCAAGGCCAGCGGATCGCCTGCCGTGCGTACGGCAATGGATGCCCTGAACCAGGGATTCTGGGTGATGGGCACATAAATTTCCATCTCGTTCTTCTCCGCCGGCCCGGAGATCTTGACCTGCTGCACCACACCCACCACCTCGCGCACGACCGGCTGCGGCCCGCCCAAAGTCATCGCCTCGACGCTGATATGTGCGCCCACGGGGTTCCGGTCCTTCAAATACCGGCGCGCCAATTCTTCGTTGACGATGCACACCGGCGCAGCGCGGCCGTCATCGTGCTCGGTGAAAGCGCGGCCCCGCAGCAGCGGGATGCCCAGCGTGGCGAAATACTTCGCATTGACGATCTGATAATGAGCGGCGGGCTCGTCGGCCGTAGCCACCTGCGGCGCGCCAACTACTGAGAAGCCCTGGCCGATTTCCCAGCCATCCATCGGCAGACTGTATCCCATCCCGACCGAGCGCACTCCCGGCAGACTGGATATTTCGCGTTCGGCCGCCTGGTAGAACTGCAGGGCTCCTTCGGGTGTTTTGTAGCGCGTCAGCGGCAACGTGGTGTACATGGTCAACACGCGATCCGCGTGAAAACCAGGTTCCACGTTATCGAGCGCGACAACCGTGCGCAGCAGTAACCCCGCACCGGTGACAAGCATCACGGCCACGGCGATCTCCACAATCGCGAGCCCGGACCGCAACCTGCCGCCCGCGCCCGTGAAGCCGCGTCCGGCGGCGCGCAGAGCCTCCGTGAGCGAGATACGGCTGGCCTGCCACGCCGGCGCGATGCCGCATAGCAGACCCGTCACCGCCGCGGCCGCCACGGCAAACGCGGCGATGCGCGTGTTGAAATCGAGTGTCATGGAAACGGGCAGAGTCCCCTCCGGCAGCCAGCCCGGTGCCGCGCTCAAAATAGCCTGCGCCAGCAGCAGGCCCGCCGCGCCGCCGATCGCGGAAAGCAGCACGCTCTCCGTCAACAATTGCCTCAGAATGCGCACCGGGCTCCCGCCCAGCGACGCCCGTACGGCGATCTCGCGCGTGCGCCCCACACCGCGCGCCAGCAGCAGATTCGCGATATTGGCGCAGGCCATCAGCAGCACAAATCCGGCCACCGCCGCCAGCATCATGGAGGTGGTCCGCAAGTCCCGCCCCACCAGGGCCTGCCGCAACGATTCTACCGTGACTCCCCAACCCTTGTTGGTGTCCGGCGCGATACGCGCGATGTTCTCCGCGATCTGCGCCATGTTGGCGCGGGCCTGCTCGACAGTGACAGTGCGTTTCAATCGCCCGAAGACTTGCAGGTAATGCATCCGGCGCTGTTCCGGACTGCGGCTGGGGATCCACGGCGTCCACAGATCGGCCTTGTAAAGGACTTGGAAACGTGCCGGCACGATGCCGATAACCGTGAAGGGCTCGCCGTCCAGCGGTATGGTCCGGCCCACTAATTGAGTGTCGGAGCCGAAGCGGTTGCGCCACAGCCGTTCGCTCAACACCACGACCTTGGCGTCCTTCTGCGCATCCTGCGGGCCAAAAGTGCGTCCCTCCACCGGCTGCACGCCGAACAAGTCGAAGAACGAAGGCGTCACCGACTGGCCGGAGATACGTTCCGCGCCGCCCCCCGTGGTACGCAGCGTACGCGATCCGCCGGAGACTGCGGCCATCGCGCTGAAGACTGTGTTCTGCTCGCTCCAATCCAGATAGTTCAAGGGCGCGACGCTGTTATATGCGTAACCGGGCGGATACTCCCAGAGCTTCACCAGCTCATCCGGATTGCGGAAGGGCGGCGGCTCGAGCACCACGGCATCGAACAAGCTGAAGATGGCGCTATTGGCGCCGATGCCGATCGCCAGCACGGCCACGGCGATAGCTGTAAACGCCGGATCGCGCCGCAGCGTTCGCGCCGCATAACGGAAGTCCTGCCACAGGCTGCGCATGACGGTTGGACGCGGGCAGCGCGCGAGGGTTAGCGATCGGCTGAAACTGGCTGCAGTGCTACAATTGTCCGTCTCCCAAAAAGAGCGAGAATCAAAAAACGGTGACTTGGACCCAGGTCTATACGCCAATTGCGGGCAGCTTAGGGCTTTCGGCGCTGATCGCCGCTTTGCCCGTAGCCGTTCTCTTGGGACTGCTCGCCTTGGGCCACGCGCGCGCACACTGGGCTGCGCTAGCCGGCTTGGGCGCCTCGCTTGCCGTGGCCGTGCTGGTGTTCGGCATGCCACCCGGATTGGCTGCGGCCGCCGCGCTCAACGGCGCCGCCTATGGATTGTTCCCCATCGGCTGGATTGTGCTGTGCGCTATCTTCGTGTACGACGTGACCGTGCAGTCCGGCGACTTTGAAGTGATCAAGCACACGGTGGCGGGGTTGGCCAGCGACCGGCGCCTGCAGGCCCTGCTGATCGCCTTCAGTTTTGGCGCGTTCATCGAGGGTGCGGCCGGTTTCGGCACGCCGGTGGCGATATCCGCCGCCATGCTGATCGGTCTCGGATTCCGGCCGTTGCAAGCCGCCGGCATGGCCTTGATCGGCAACACCGCACCCGTGGCTTTCGGTGCGCTGGGCACGCCGCTGATCGCGCTGGCGGGTGTGACGGGCCAGCCGCTCGATCAACTCAGCGCCCTGGTCGGCCGCATTCTGACCGTCTTCAGTGTGATCGTCCCGTTCTGGCTGGTATGGGCCATGGCCGGACGCAAAAACATGATCGAGGTGTGGCCGGCGTGCCTGACGGCGGGCGTAAGTTTCGGCGTGACCCAATACCTCGTCAGCAATCTGCACGGGCCCTGGCTGGTGGATATCGCCGGGTCGCTGGCTTCCATGCTGGCGCTGTTGGTTCTGCTGAAATTCTGGCAACCGCCGCACACCTGGAGCTTCGCTCACGAGACCGACGCCGAGCGTCTCGCCGAAGCTGCCGCCCGGCCGGCCATCAGCCCCCGCCTCGCGCTGAAAGCGTGGCTGCCCTGGATTCTGCTCTCCATCCTGGTCTTCGCGTGGGGCGTGCCGCAAGTGAAATCGGTGCTCAACCGCACGTCGCAAGTCACGTTCAACGTTCCCGTTCTACATAAGGCCGTCCGGCGCGTGCCGCCGGTGGTTCCGAAGCCGGTTGCCGAGCCGGCTGTGTTCATCTTCAACTGGCTCTCGGCCACCGGAACCAGCCTGCTGCTCACCGGCATCGTCAGCGGCTTTCTAATGGGGTTCTCGCCGCTCAAGCTGCTCTCCATTTTCTGGGGGACGCTGCGCCGCGTGCGGCTGTCGCTGCTCACAATTGCAGCCATGATGGCGATTGGTTTTTCCACGCGCTATGGCGGCCTGGACGCCACCATGGGGTTGGCCTTCGCCTCCACCGGCGTTCTGTTCCCCTTCTTCTCGCCGATGCTCGGATGGCTGGGCGTGGCGCTCACCGGCAGCGACACGTCTTCCAACGTGCTCTTCGGCAGCCTGCAGCAGATCACCGCGCGGCAGGTGGGCGTGTCACCGGTGCTGGCCGCGGCGGCCAACAGCGCCGGCGGTGTGATGGGAAAGATGATCGACGCGCAGAGCATTGTGGTGGCGGGCGTCGCCACCGGGCAGGTGGGCAACGAAGGCAGCATCCTGCGTTACGTGTTCCTGCATAGCGTGGCTCTGGCTGCCCTGGTAGGCGTCGTGGTGCTGCTGCTGGCGTATGTGTTGCCGTGGATGGTTCCTGCAGGCGCGTGAGTGGCGCAAGCTTCAGCTTGCCGATGCCGGCGTCAGCCGGCAGTTACCCATGCTTAGGGGGTGGTCCAGGCGCTTGCGTTCGCGGGTATTGCAGAAATAAGCATGAAGCCTCGCAATCCGGCCAGGACGACGGTGGCGAAGGCGCGCGCCTTCCCGCGCGCGTACCCTTTACGACTCAGCGGATCGGCTAGAAGCCTTAGCCAGTCCTCGACGGTGGCGCGCAGGAAGGCCTTGCAAGGTTGCGGGTGACGCAGGGCTATGACGTACGCCTCGAAGAAAAGACGGAAGAGTGGTTCCGAATCGGGGCCGCTCATGTGTTTCCAATGGTCTGGCAAGCCTCCGCAAGGGTGGCCGTCGGCACTTGGTCGCAGCTGGCACGCTGCGCTGCCGGACCTCGGCCAAAACCTCCATCACCATTTTTTCCTTTGAGCAGAAGTAGTAAAGCAGAGCGCGAGGACTGGAGCCGATTGCTTTGGCCAAGGGCCTGAGCGATAGTTCACCGAGGCCATGCTGAATCAGATATTGGACGATGGCGCCGCTTTTCATTTACGGCTCGGCTCACCGTACGAGATTGTCATAAATGAAACGATCGTTTCAAGAATAATCGGCTAGCATGTCACGCTCCGCCGTTCGATCCCGATTCCGCAACCGTGACCAGGTCCAACGGATCGCCGAAGCGCCCAGGCAATCCTCTTGTGGTTGGTTAACGCAAATCCAGGATAGTGGACGTCCGACCGCTCGTAAGTTATTGTGACCGAGTTGGACTGGAGGCGATTCAGCGTGGGTGTGTTTCAGGAATCTCTTCCACTCTCGTGAGGGCAGCTTCAGAAGGAAACGGCATGACGCAGTGGTAGTGTCAAGTATTCTGTGTAAACGACTCTCCCAAAATCGATCCTTCTTTTCAGACCTGCGGAATGTCTGCACTGCATGAGCCCTGCACCAGCGCGCTGCGCAGGGGATGCACAAGGGGGCGGCAGCCCTCTTGTGGGGGGAGCCGGCGCACGATGCGTGCCAGCGCCTTTGGCTGGCCGCGCAGCGTGCCCCGGCGTGGGGGGAACCCGCCCGCCCCGGCTTTCCCCCGGAGGGGGAAACGGGAAAAGGGGCGTCCAAATTCCTTGCTGCCGCAGGCTATTTCCGGCTCGTTTCCGGATGACTGGAATCTGGCCCCGATGGTTACGCATTCTGCTCTTCCTTCAGCTCTTCCTTCAGCGGTTCAAAGCCGCCTGGATGCGGTCGCCCCATAGCATCTGAAAATGGTTCAGGGCCTGTTTCCACCCCTGCACCGTATCCCATTTTTGAATCACGTTTCGCAGCGCCAGATAGATCAGTTTGAGAGCCGCTTCTTCACTCGGAAACGAGCCCCGCGTCTTGATGATTTTTCGCAGGCTCATGTGCAGCGATTCCACCGCATTGGTCGTGTAGATCACCTTCCGCACCTCGGCCGGGAACTCGAAAAACGGCACCACGCGCGCCCAGTTTTCCTTCCAGAGTTTGCCGATGGCCTGGTACTTCGATCCCCACCTGGATTGAAACGTATTCAACTCCATCTCCGCCTGTACCGCCGTGGCCGCGCGGTAGATCTCCTTCAGATCCGCCGCCACCTGCTTGCGCTCCTTCCAGTTCACGTAGTTCAAACTGGCCCGCACCAGGTGCACAATGCATAGCTGTACCACCGTCTGCGGGAATACGCTTTCGATGGCTTGCGGAAACCCTTTCAACCCATCTACGCAGGCGATCAGGATCTCCTTGACCCCGCGGTTCTTCAACTCCGTCAACACTCCCAACCAGAACTTGGCGCCTTCGTTATTACTCGTCCATAACCCCAGCACGTCCTTCTGTCCATCCAACCCAATGCCGATCGCCACGTACACCGCGCGATTGTCCACCCGTCCCTCGTGCCGCATCTTCACGTACAGTGCATCCAGGTAGACCACCCCATACACCGGCTCCAGCGGCCGGTTCTGCCAGGCCTTCACTTCCTCGATGACCCCGTCGGTCACCTCCGAGATCAGCGTCGGGCTAACCTCCACGCCGTACATCTCCTGCAGATGCCCCTGGATCTCCCGCGTGGTCATGCCCCGCGCGTACATCGACAGGATCTTGTCGTCGAATCCATCGAATCGGGTCTGGTGTTTCTTGATAATCTGTGGCTCGAAACTGCCGTTGCGATCGCGCGGCGTTTCGATTGCAATCTCACCAAAGTCGCCCTTCAGCGTCTTTGAAGTTGTCCCGTTGCGTGAGTTTCCGCTGTGATACCCAGCCGGATCGCTCTTCTCGTACCCCAGGTGGTTGGTCAGTTCGGCGCCCATGGCTCGTTCCAATAGCGCCTTCGTCAACTGCTTCAAAAGTCCATTCTCACCAATCACATCCTCGGGCTTTTGATAGTCCTTCAGCAGCTCGTCAAGCAGTTCTTTCTTGATTTCCATTTCTCCGTTCTCCTTATTTGATGTGGAGAACGTTTACACAGATTGTTTTACACCCTCGACGCAGTTTCGCCCATGCTCTTTTGCGCAATAGAGCGCCTGGTCAGCGGACTCCACCAACTCCTCGGCTTTGGTTGCCAAGCTGGTGGTCGCGCTGACCCCAAAGCTGCAGGTCACCGATATTGCCCCTGCCGACGTGGCAATAGGCTGCTCCGCGATGGCTCGCCGCACTCGCTCGGCCCGCTCGGTGGCTTCTTCCAGGCGGCATTCGGGCATTAATATTACGAGTTCCTCTCCTCCGTACCGCCCCACGGTGTCATAGGGCCGCACCCAAGCCAGAATGCGGCGCGCACATTCCTGTAAAACCACATCGCCTACCAGGTGCCCGTAGGTGTCGTTGATCTTCTTGAACTGGTCCAGATCCGCCATGATTAATGCAAGCGAGCCGCTTTGACGTCCAGTCCTGGACAATTCCCTCTCCAAAATATCGAAAAATGCGCTGCGGTTGAACAGTCCGGTCAACCCATCTTTAATGGCTCGCTCCCGCAGAGCTTCGCGGGCCACCAGCAAGTCCAGCTTCTCCTGCTGGAGTTCCCGCGTTCGTTCTGCGACCGCGCGCTCCAATTCCTTCTGACGCCGCAACAGTTGCAACACGCGCAAACGCCAGACCCATCGCATAAGCGTCAAAACCGCGGTGGCCACTAAAGCGCAAAACCACCAGGCGCGCCACCACGGCGGTCGGATTTCGAAAGCAAACACGGCCGGCCACTTACTCCACTGGCCCCCAAATTCACGGGCCTCCACCTCCAGGCTATACTCGTTCGGCGGCAACCCAGGAAATTGCAATTCGTGTAGTGGCGTTTCCCGCCAATCGCCAAACAGCGGTTTCAACCGATACCGGAACAGGATGGAAGACTCGTGAGCGAAAGCCAGTGCTGAGTATTGAGCCGTCAGGGAGTTCGATCGATGATCTGTTGAAACAAAGCGTCCGGCCTCAACCATGTAATTTCCCAGGATGAGTTTCGTGAATACGGTCGAAGTAGGGCGCGCAGCACGCTCCATCCGGCTTGCCTGAAAGCGCCCCAGTCCGCCACTGGTGCCGATCCAGACGGTACCGCCGGACTCTGCCCCAAAGGCACCCAAATCGCAGTCGTTCCAAATCAGACCGTCGCTCTGGTCGTACTGCGTCCAACGGTCTCCATTCCAAACTCGCACACCTTGGTCCGAGCCCGACCAAAGCCGGCCATCCGCGTCGAAACCGAGGAAATAGCTCATTTCTCCCCGAAGACCTTGGTCGTGTCCGAAGTGGGTCACCGAGAGATGTTCGCCACGCACGAGTATGCGGGTGACCCGGCCGGAAAACCAATAGCCGACCCAGATTTCGTCCGGCTTATTAGCGGCCACCGCCAGAATGGCATTGTGGTCCAAGCCGTCGGTTGTGGAGATGTGTCGCCAGTTGCCGGCCGACAGCCGGTACAGACCAGCGGCCCCGCCGGCCAGAATTTGCCCACCCGGCCCCTCCCTTACTATCCAGTAGCGCACCGGCGGAACTTGTTCGACGCGCCGGAAATGCCGTTCGGGAAGCTGCGCCACGAACAAGCCCGACTCGGTCGCCGCCCAGAGCCGCTGCGACGAATCCAGAGCCAACGAATATGGGGATTCCGCCGCGAGCCCGCGAGCGTTCTTGAACCACTCGATGGCGTCCGTCCGCGAGTCGATTCGACCGACTCCAGACCCCTCCGTACCGAGCCAAAGGTTGCCATCCCGGTCCAAGCGCAACGCGTGCACGGGGATCTTTCCAACACGGGCGTGCCGCCGCCAGAGCCACCGATCTCCGATCTTGCAGCCGCGAAAGAGTCCGTTTTCAGTGCCCACCCACAGGCTGCCATCACCCAGCGGCAGGACTTCGTAGATCAGTTCGCTATCCAGGCCCGTGGCCGGGGAGAAGCCGTCCCATTCGCCGTAACCTTGCCATCTGGCCAAGCCCTTACCGGCCAGCCCCACCCAAATGGCGCCTTCCCGGTCCTGAAGCACCGAGTAGACCGGTTTCCGCAGACCTTCGCGCGGTCCCACCGTGCGAAATCGCTTCCCTTCGCTAATCACCAGTCCTTCGACGGTAGGCACCAGCAATCTGCCGCCGGCATCCACGGCCAACTGACCCGATCCGGCCGCCGCTGGAAACGCGGGAATCGACGTATCGAAGCGCTGGCTGCCTCGGCGCATCACCTCGAAGCGCCGCCTATCGCTCACCCAGAGGTCGCCGTTGCCGTCACGGCGGATACATTCCCACTTTCCCTGAGCGAGGCCGCTGGTTTCGCCGAAGACGGTCGTTCCTTCTTTTCCTATCCGGCACAGGCTGACGCCGCAACCGTACCACAACACCTCCGGGTCCAGAAGCACTCCATGCGCGTCTCGACTTCCCGAGGCGGCCGGCGTCGGCTGTAGCTGAAAAGCCAGATGGGGATCATCCGTGGACTGATGTGCGACAAGCAAGCCCCTATCCGTTGCGATGTAGGTTAGCCGCTTGCCGTCGTACTGTATTCCACTGTAGCCATCCACTACGCCGGAGCCAGGTGGAACCAGCTTCGCGAAGCGCCCGCCCTTTTCCTGGTAAAGACCAGCCCGCGATCCCACCAATACACTGCCATCCGGCGCCTCACCCAGACTCAGCATGACCTCTCGCGGTAGACCCTCGGTGGGGCCATAATGCCTGAATCGCTGACCGTCGTAGCGGAACAGGCCGTTCTCGGTGGCCGCCCACAGGAAGCCCGCGCGGTCCTGGAACAGGACCTTGACTGCCAGGTTGGTGAGGCCATCCTCAGTTCCGAAATAGCGGAAGACGTATTGTTGGCCCTGGATGGCGGCGGTGCCAGCCGCCCAGACCAGGAGGGCAACGCCACGCAACACGGACTTGCGCCGGGACAGAGTCACATCTGAACTATCGGCGGCAACGCGCGAATCCGGTAGTAGCCTGCCCGCCCGCTGGACGAACCGGACAGCCTAAGTTAGGTGGACCTGTGCGCCGCGGTCCCGTCCATTTCCTAAACTCACTCGGTGGTTATTGACGCAATCTTATTGGCGAAGATCTCAGTAAACCAGACTCCCAGCCGCGAACTCGCGGTAATTGCGTGCGCCCCGCTGTTTGCTGTGGGAATTGGGTACTCGTTCGTCACGCGCCCATCCGGCGTGATCCGCCCGATCTTGTTCGCCGTACCTTCGTCAAACCAAAATGCGCCGTCCGCGCCCAGCGCGATGTCATACGGTCTGCTGTCGGGAGTGGGAATAGCGAACCGGGTTATCTCGCCCGCGTTCGTGATTCTGCCGATCCCGGGCCTCTCCTCGATAGTGAACCAGAAGGTGCCGTCCGGCCCACGTACGATTTCAAAGGGCTCGCCATCCGGCACGGAATAGTCGGTGAAGATCCGCGTGTGAGTATCAAATCTTACAACCTTTTGCCCCGCTAACTCGGTGAACCAGATTGCCCCATCGTCACCGGGGACGATCCCGACCGGATCGCTGTTGGGAGCGTGAGTGGCATACTCTGTAATGACTCCGTTCGACAGGTTTCCTATCTTGCCGGTGCCCTGTTCCGTAAACCAGATGCCGGTATCGCTCACCACGATTTCGAAGGGACTGGCGCCCGCGGTAGGAATCCGGTATTCATGAAAGGTGCTGGTGGCGATCGTGAACTGGCCAATGTGATTCCCGCCACTCTCTGTAAACCAGAGATTGCCGTCACTGTCGGCCACCACGCGCACCGAAAAGCTGCCGGGTGTGGGGATTCGATACTCCCGGAATTCGTGAGTCTGAGGGTTAAACGATGCGAGGTTGTTGCCGGTGTTCTCCACGAACCAGAGATTGCCGTCGGGGCCTTCGGTAATGCCCGCGGGAAAGGAATCGGCCGTAGGAACGGTGAACTCTGTGATCGTGCCTCGGCCTCCCGGCGGTACCGCGATTGTGACGCGCGGCGTTACGAAGATTAGTAGCGTCAAGCAGCTCCCGGTCGCGACACCATAACGCTGTAGACCGGTCATCTGCCCTGCCTTTGCGCGCTCCTGACGCGCGCAAATCGATTGTGGCATGAATATCGTTTGCATACGCCGGGCCCGGAATGAGTTTTTACACTTCGACCATAAGTATTTACACTTTGACCATAGGCGACGCCTGTTATTTTTCTTTTCTCCCGCGTATCATGTGCTCAGCGAGGTGCGTTCATCATCGTTCTTCATGGTTCATCATGTGCCTCCACGCCGGACGACGCATTTCGCGTATGGAACGAATCAAGGAGACATACATGCCATCCTAATCTTTCGTCGCGCTGGCCGGATTGCTCGCCGCTGGATCGGCCGCGCCGCTCGCCTTCGCGCAAGCTCTCGCGCCATCCCACGTCGATCAAGGGCTCTTCCAGTTCGAAATATATAAGCTTCAGCCCGCCTCGGGTCCCACGTTTCTCCTCCAGGGACCGGACGGCAACCTCTGGTTTTCAAATGTCGGCCTGAACCAGATCGCCACCTTCGATATTGCACGGCAGGAGCTTCGTATCTTTCCCCTGCCCCAACCGAACAGCAGGGTGCTGGTGATGTCCGGCGCGCCTGACGGTAATGTCTGGTACGCCGTTAGCAGTAGCGGCATGATCGCGAGCATCACGCCGGCCGGAGGGATTACCGAAGTCGTCATGCCGCGGAGAACCGGCGCGGCCGGGCTGGGTCCCGGACCGGATGGCAATCCCCGCATCCTGGGAGCGGTCCTTGTAAGATCACCACCGGGCCGGATGGCGCGATATGGTTTACCGAACTCGCGGGCGATCGAATCGGACGGCTTACGCTTGCCGGGCAACTGACCGAATTTGCCGTCCCCACGCCGAATGCGCAGCCGTTCATGATCGTCAACGGGCCCGATGGTGCGCTCTGGTTTACCGAATATAACGCCGGCAAGATCGGACGCATCACCACGGCCGGCGAGATCACTGAGTTTCCCACCTCGAATGCGGCAACTTTTCCGATGCACATCGTGGTCGCTCCCGACCGCAGCCTCTGGTTTACCGAAGTGGGCGGCAACGCGCTCGGCCGCATCACCATGCACGGCGAGCTGACCGAGTTTCGATTCGGTGGCGCGGATACCAGTCCCGATGGAATCACCGTCGGCTCCGACAACCGCATCTGGTTCACGCAGTATACGGGCGACGCGCTAGGCGCGGTCCTGGCGCCGGAATAAGCGCTGCATCGGGGATCATGCCGATTGCCGGCTTGCGATCTTCACCGGCCAGTCCTTCACGAATTCGCTTAATCGCTCTAGAGCCTGTGGGAACTTGTCTCCGGTGGCGGCGAAGCCAAGTCGAAAATGGGACGGAACATCGAAACAATCTCCTGGGGCAAGCAGAATTCCTTGTTCAGCTGCAGCCTGGCAGAAATGCCTGGCGTTCTGTTCGTTGACCAGCCAGGGAAACGCCGTCAATCCACCTTGAGGGCGAATCCAGCCCAGCGTTTCGCGATGCTCAGCCATGAACAGATCCAGGCGCTCCAGGTTTTGCCTGGCGGTTTCGCGCGCTTTCCCGAGAACCACATCGCGCCTGCGCATCGCGATTTCGGCAAGCATCTCCCCTGCCGAAGTGTTCGAGATCGAAAAATATGCGCGGGCATTCCAGTAGCGCTCCCGGCGTTTTCGATCGTGCTCAATCATCCATCCTGTACGAACGCCGGCCACAGAGAATGCTTTCGAGAAGTCGTGGATCACGGTCGCCTGGGGCAGCCGCGATGCCGATTTCGATTCTCGTCCATGGTAAATGGGGTGATACACCTCGTCACTCACAAGTTGGATTCCACGCGCCGAGGTGAACTCGTGCAACCGCTCCATCTCCACATCGCTCATCGTCGCGCCTGTCGGGTTATGCGGGCTGTTCACCAGTATCAGGTTGGTCCTCGAATCCGCGAGCTTCATGATTTCCGCAACATCGATGCGGAAGTTGTTTTCCTTGCGTATCCCGTAAAAGCGGGTTTCAATACCTAGCGACTCGGGCAGCGCGGAAAAGGTTGCGAATCCAGGTCGAGGCAATATTACGTTGGCTCCAGGCTCAGCCGCCAGCCACATCAGGACGACCAGCGCCTCCGAAGCGCCGGTCACGATCTGCACGCATTCGGCACTCACATCCTGCATTTCCGCGATCGCTTCGCGCAATCCGTCGGACCCCGCCGGACGGCTATAGCCCACCGTATGATTCAGGAACCGCTGCCGCTCTTCCTCGCCCGCGAGGTTCAATAGGGCATTGAGCGTCCAACGGGGCCCCTCGCTCGACGCCAGGTTGAATTCAATATCGTGCTCGTAGTTGTCCAGCCACATGTCCAGCAGGAAAGGCTTCAATTGCACGTCGCACCTCCGGAAATTAGATTCAACCTAAGCGTTCGAAGTTGCCAACTTGATGATGAAAGCGGGAATACGACATCGGGCTCGCAGCGCCAGGCTTGACATCGCTTCCTTTTTGCGATACATAAACAACTAAGGCATCAATCGTTTATGTCTAAGGCCGGCGCGCGCGATTTGATTCAGGGAACTCTCGACATGCTGGTTCTGAAAACCCTCGCCCGGGGGGCCCTGCACGGATACGCCATTGCCAACGCCATCGGGCAGCGTTCGGCCGAGGAGCTGCGGGTCGAAGAAGGCGCGCTCTATCCGGCGTTGCATCGCCTGGAAGTCGCCGGATTGCTGGCCGGCGAATGGAAGCTATCGGGAACCAACCGCCGCGCGAAATTTTATCGGCTCACCGCGGCCGGCAGGAAATATCTGGCGGCCGAAACGTCGAACTGGAACCGGCTGGTCGCCGCGGTCGCGCGGGTCATGGAGACGCCATGAAATGGTTATTGAAGCTTTTTAGACGGCGGAACCTCGAAAGGGACTTGGCCGATGAATTGGCCTATCACCGTGAGATGCGGGCCGCGGACCCTGACGCGCCGCCGTTCGGCAACGTGACCGGCATACGCGAATCGATGCGGGAACAATGGACCTTCCGGTGGATCGAGGCCGGCTGGCGGGACGTGGCCTTCGCGCTGCGCGGGTTCCGCAAGAGCCCCGGCTTCGCCATCGCCGCCATCGGCTCGTTGGCCCTGGGCATCGGTGTCGTCATCGCAATTTACACGGCGGCCGACGATCTGCTTTTCCGCCCTTTGCCGTACCGCGAGCCGGAGCGGCTGGTCATGTTGTGGGAGAGCAACCGCACCGTTGCCGGATCGGAACACAACGTGGTATCGCCCGGAAATCTCCTCGATTGGAAATCCCGCAATCGCGTCTTTGATGGCATCGCGGCATTTTATCAGGCTCCCACGATTCTTCAGGACGGGGATCGCGCCGAACAGTTTCACGCCCAGATGGTTTCGGCAAACTTTTTTCCCCTGCTCGGCGTGCAGGCGGTTCGCGGCCGTCTGTTCACCGAGGCGGAAGATCTTGCCAGCGCACAGAGCGACTCGTTAGTTCTGATCAGTTACCGGTTGTGGCAGACCTGGTTTGCAGGCGATGCGCGGATCATCGGGCACCGGGTCATGATTAATTCGCTGCCCCGCACCATCGTGGGGGTTATGCCTCCGAATTTTTATTTCCGCGACCGTGCGGTAGATCTTTGGGCGCCCCTCGGGCTCGACCCCGCCCGCCCTTATCGCCTAGTTTCCGGACGCTACATGCTGGCAGTGGCAAGACTCAATCGCGCTGTAACTTTCGCGCGGGCACAGTCGGAAATGACCGGCCTGGCGGCCGTGATCGAACGGGAGAATCCCGCATTCAACAAGAACTGGACGGTAACGCTTGAACCGCTGCGCGATTCGCTGGTCAGGAATGTGCGCACGTCGCTGCTCCTCCTGCTTGCGGCGGTCGGGCTTTTGCTGGCCGTGGCCTGCGCCAACGTTGCCAACCTCCTGCTAGCGCGTTATTCGGCACGCCGTTCCGAAATGGCGCTGCGCCTGGCGCTCGGGGCCGGGCGCGGCAGACTGATGCGGCAACTGCTCACGGAAAGCCTGATGCTTGCGGCGCTGGGGGCTGCCGGCGGAATCCTGCTCGGCCACTACGCGCTCGTTGTCCTGGTGACCCTGGCGCCCGAGACCATCACCCACGCAGCGTATATTGCGATCGACTGGCGTATTGTGCTGTTCGCCGTGGGCCTGTCCGCAATTACAGGTTCAGTCATCGGGCTCGCGCCGTCGCTGATCGTGTCAAAGCCGGATATCGCTCTCGACTTGAAGCGAACCAGTGCTTGGGGTGGCATTCGCGCCTGGCTGATTGCGGGGGAAATCGCGGCGTCCGTTATTCTTCTTACCGGCGCCAGTCTTCTATTCCACAGCGTCGTGAAACTCCAGCACGTGCACTCTGGACTGAATCCCGCCAATGTCCTCACGTTCCGCTTCAGCGTACCAGCAGCGCGTTATAAGGTTGCGGGCCGCAGCCCCTTCTTTGAAAGAGTGATCGAGCATGTAGAACGTTTGCCCGGCGTGCGTTCCGCAAGCGCGGTGAGCTACCTTCCTTTCGATGGGATGGCGGCCGGTACCAACGTTAAGATCGGTGGGCGCCCGCCGGCGGATCCCGGCAAGGAACTCGGCGCGGTCATCCGCACAGTCATGCCGCGTTACTTCGAGACTTTGGGAATTCCCGTGCGGCGCGGGCGCGATTTCTCGCCGGCTGATAACGTGCCCAACTCGCCCATCCGCTTCATCGTGAACGAGGCATTCGTCCACAAATACATGCCAGGCGAAGATCCGCTCGGGCAGACCATCAGCGCGGATATGGATGATTCCAATCCCTTCGGCGCAATCGTCGGTGTCGTGGGCGATGTGAAGGAAGGATCCCTCGATAAGGAGCCTGAACCTACCGTTTATTACGTCCACGGTCATCTCGCGTACCCTAGCCTCGTCTTCGTGGTCCGTACGGACAACGATCCGCGCGGAATCATCGCGCCGATTCGCCGCATCGTACACTACCTGGATCCCGCACTCCCCATCGCGGAGGTGCGCACCATGGAGGCAGTTCTCGGAGAGACCTACGCGCGGGAGCGATTCAGCGCCGTCTTGCTGGGCGGTTTTTCTGCTTCGGCATTGCTGCTCGCGGCGATTGGGATTTATGGCGTGCTGGCTTATGCAGTCGCCAGGAGGACGCGGGAAATAGGCATTCGTGTGGCGGTTGGCGCCGATTCGGGACGCATCGTCAGGATGGTGCTCGCCGGCGCCTCACGGTTCGTTCTAACAGGACTCGGTATCGGAATGGTTGGAGCGTTTGCCTTTTCCAGGTTTTTGTCGAGCCTGTTATTCGAAACTGGACCGCATGATCCCTTGGCCTTCGCGCTCACGCCGGCGATTCTTATCGCGGTGGCGCTGGCGGCAGCGTATATTCCCGCGCGGCGCGCCTCGCGCCTCGATCCCCTGCGTGCTTTGAGGATCGAATGAGTCCCTCAACTACCCGCGCAAGCTGGCAGTGTCACTCGTGCGCGCAATCCTCCTAAGGGAGAATCGTCGAGAGAGATCGACCCGCCGTAGAGCTCGGCCAGATCCCGGACAATCGCTAAACCGAGGCCGGAGCCGCGGGCGGCCTGGTCGATTCGTACGCCTCGCTCTAAAACCACGGCGCGTAGAGCAAGAGCTAAACCTGGTCCATCGTCATCCAGCGTGAGAACCAGCGTGGCGTCGATCCGAGAGGCTTCCAGGACGATTTTAGATTTTGCCCATTTGCATGCATTGTCCAGCAGGTTGCCGAGCATTTCGTCGAGATCCTCCCGTTGCACCCGGGCGCAAAGCTGCGGGGCTATGTTTGACGAGATCTCGAGCGCACGGCCGGCATACAGCTTCAAAAGCGTGCGTACCAGAGCGTCGGCACAAGCAGCCACGGGGCAGCGGAACTGCGCCGGCGGCTCCCGAGGCGGCGGCCCGCGCGCGTGCCAGATGATAGTTCACCTGGCGGGACATGCGCTCCGCATATTCGGCGATACTCTCCGCCAATTCAGGATTTCCGGCAGCTCCGGCGCGATCGGCCTCCTGGGCCAGCAGTGCGAGAGGCGTCTTCAGGCCGTGCGCCAGATCGCCCGCGGTGGCGATGGCGCGTTTCACCGCCTTCTCACGATCTTCCAGCAGCGCGTTGAGCTCGTCAACCAGGGGCTGCACTTCGTTGGGGTAAGCGCCTTCCACCCGCCGCCTGTCGCCTTTACGAACGGCCCACAGTCTTTCCCTCAACTGGCGGAAGGGCGCCAGCGCCTGACGCAATCCCAGCAGACCCGCGGTCATCAGAGCCAGACCTGCCAGGACGGGTCCGACCGGATGCGATGTGCGCACACCCGGCAAGATATGCACCACCATCAGGGTGAGCATATGCATCACCGCCAGCAGTCCCGCGGTCCACAGGACCGACGCAACGATCAATCTGGACCGGAGGGATCGCAGCATCCGTTATCGATTTTCCTCCGCGGAAGGTCCCTGCATGCGGTAACCCAGTCCACGTACGGTCTCGATGAAGCACGCACCAAGTTTGCGGCGGAGACGAGCTACGAATACCTCGACAGTATTTGAATCTCTGTCGAAATCCTGCGCGTAGATGTGTTCGGTGAGTTCGGTGCGCGAAACGATTTGACGGCCGTGGTGCATCAGGTAAGAGAGTACGCGGTATTCATGGCTGGTCAACTTTACTGGAGCGCCGTCGACGGACACGCGGGCGGTGCGCGGGTCAAGCGCCAGTGCGCCGCACCGAAGTTCAGGCTGGGCCAAGCCGGTGGCGCGGCGGATCAGAGCTCGAATGCGGGCCAGAACCTCTTCCATACGGAAAGGCTTGGCAACATAGTCGTCCGCTCCACCGTCGATCCCTTGTACTTTTTCGTGCCAGCTCCCGCGCGCGGTCAAAATGAGCACGGGCGCGCAGATGCCGGCTTGCCGCCAGCCGCGCAGCAGGGTCAGTCCGTCGATTTTCGGCAGCCCCAGATCGAGCACCACCGCGTCATATTGCTCGGTGTGCGCAAGGAAATCGGCCCGTTCCCCATCGCCTGCACAGTCGACGGCGTATCCGGCTTCGGTGAGCGCCTTCGCCAACTGCCGGGACAGCCGTATTTCGTCCTCGACGACCAAAACCCGCAATTACACATTTATAGCGTAGTTTCGATGAACGGGAGATGAACGCGCCGTTCAGGATCGGTTCAGGCGCGATGGTTCACAATTACCCAATGCCGTTATTCGCATACGCTCAACTGAACTTTGGCTATCCCTGGTGGCTAAGCTATGGCCACTTGCCTATCGCTGCCGGAGCGGTCTCGCTAGTGCTCCTCGGATATGTGCGCAAGTGGTCCCGGGGGCCGATGGTCTTATTGTGCCTTCTAGCTCTTTGGTCTTGCTCGGCATTTCTAGTGGCGCGCTTCGTGCTCAATATCAATGGCCGGGCTTCCTTGCCGACGCAGAGTTTCCTCCGCTCCGGCGTGGGACGGGTCCTCGATATGGGCGCGGGCACCGGCAGATCGTCAATCATGGTCCTCGAATCTCGCCCGCAAGCGACTCTGGTTGCTCTGGATCTCTTCGGTGAGTCATTCGAACACCACTTCGGGCCTAGTGATAGCCCACAGCAGAAACTGTTTGACAACCTCAAGGCCGCGGGTGTGGAGCAGCGCGCTACCATCAAGACCGGCGACATGCGCCAGCTTCCATTCGAACCTGCCGCGTTCGATGCCATCGTGAGCGCTTATGCCATCGATCACCTCGATCGACAGGGGATCGATCAAGCACTCGCCGAAGCCGCCCGGGTCGTGAAACCCGGCGGAGATTTTCTCGTGATTCTAGTCGCCAAGGAGCCGTGGGTTCAATTCGCCTTCGGGCCGCTAATCATGCACGCCGGCACGCGCGGGCAGGCCTGGTGGACCACCCGCCTCCAGCAAGCAGGTTTTCAGGTTCTTGAGGAAGGACTGCGTCCAGGGACTCTTTTTCTTCTCGCCCGGCGATCCTAGCTTAGCCGGACAAGATGTTATTCCGATGTTATAAGGAGGGTCATGTTGAAAAACCGTTCCGTGCCGGCGGACGTCATACTGCCGCACCTCACATATCAGAACGTTGCCGATGCAGTGGATTGGCTCACGAAAGCATTCGGCTTCAGTGAGCATTACCATTACGGAGAAGATGGTGGGCGGATGGAAGGCGCACAGATGCATCTCGGCGATGCCTGGATCATGCTGAATAGCGCGCGGCCCGGCTCTGCGAGTCCGGTACAAGTTGGCCACAACACGCAGAGCCTCACGGTATTCGTCGACGATGTGGATGCGCACTTCGCACGAACGAAGTCGGCAGGCGCCAAGATCGTGGAGGACCTGCACGAGACCGAATATGGCGAATGCCAGTATGGAGTCGAAGACCTCGAAGGCCATCACTGGCTATTCTCGCGTCACGCGCGAGACGTAAGTCCCGATGAATGGGGCGCGACTATCGTCGGCAAGTGAATCGCCGGCAGGTTACCTGTTTCGGGCTGCGGCTGTTACGCATCCGCCGGAATCTCCGCGGGCACGTCGGATTCGCTCATGCCCGATGCACCCAAACATTGAACATCAGTACGCTGTGGTATCCGGCTACCGCGCGCCCGCTCGCGGCTGCGATGGATCAGGGCTCCTTGCGGAGGGGACTATTGATCGCCTTAAAATAGGAGACGTGTCGGCAGGCAAGAAACTCCCCACCACAATCGGTGCGAACAATTATGCTTACCTCCACAAAATGGTAAAGGCGGGCAGAGCCGAGAGCGTCGGAGAGGCAGTAGACAAAGCTGTGGAAGTGGCCCGCAGGCTGGAAAGCCGCGCTTCACTGGAACGTCAGACTGCCGCTTATTTCAAAGGCCTGGTCGGCAAAGCCGCCGCGGAAGAAACCGATCTGGAAGCCGCCCTGAGCGCGGTATCCCAAGGGATGGACTTTGATCAGCCATAACGCTTCTCCGCGCCGCGGTGAGATCTGGACCGCGATGCTGGGAAACCCGCCGGTGCGTCATTGGGTCCTGATAGTGTCGCTTAAGCGAGCGAGTCGATTCTGTTCTGATCGTTCCGTTCGGCAGCCAGGGTGCGGAGGGTCCAAACACCATCCGATTCGAGCCCGGCGAGACAGGACTGCCGGGATCTTCCTGGATGAAAGGCCACTTCATTACGACGCTCAAGAAATCGCTTCTCGGAGAGCGCCTGCCGCGCCCGCTCAGGGTTGCGCATGCGGCAGGTCAGTCCGGCCATTCAGCGCGTGTTCGACCCGGACTCGCCGACTTCGTTGCGCTGACCCTCTCCGCGCCAAAATGTAGGGCGCATTCTCAATCGCGCGGACCGCCTCATTACTGCTATGCAAATCAGTTGATCTCAAGTGCCGTGATGGCTCCAGGGAGTTTGGCAACGCCTGTTTCTGAGCGGTTCCTTAGAAGTCAACACTCGTACAACCAGCAACTACGTGACTTTGGAGCGCGCGGTTCATTCGTGGTTCGAATCCACGGTGGGGAGCCGGTTATTCGCCCGGCCGGGCTGGCAAAGGCATTGACTTCTGGCGGCCTATGCTTGCGCCTACTGCTCGTGCACATCCTCCAGATACGTGTACCCGTGCAGCCCCTCTTCATAAAACTTCAGCAACTGCCCGGATTCCTCGTACCCCAGCCGCCCTTCGCGCAATGCCGTTTCCACGTCGCGGCGCAAGCGGCTGACCAATGCGTCTGCTGAAAACTGCACGTAGTTCAGTACCTCGCGCACGGTATCGCCCTTGATCACCGAATCGAGGAGGACTTCGCCGGTATCGCTCAGCCGTACGTGCACCGTGTTCGTATCGCCGAACAGGTTGTGCAGGTCACCCAGGATCTCCTGGTAAGCGCCCAGCAGGAACGCACCCAGATAATAGTCGCCCCCATCGAAAGGATGCAGCGCCAGCGTGCGCTTCACATCGCGCCGGTCGATGAACTGGTCCACCTTGCCGTCGGAATCGCAGGTGATGTCGCCCAAAATGGCGTGCTGTTTGGGTTCTTCATCCAGGCGATGAATCGGCATCACCGGGAACAACTGCTTGATGGCCCAGCTATCCGGCATGCTCTGAAACAGCGAGAAATTGCAGAAATACGTATCCGAGAGCATGGCCTCCAGGCCTTCCAGCTCTTCCGGAAAATAGTCGAGCGATTTCGCCAGCGCCTGTATGCGGCGGCTGATGGCCCAATACAGGTTCTCGCACTGGCAGCGCTGTTCGAGCGACAGATACCCGAGGCTGAACAGGTTCAACGCCTGGTCGAGCGCCTGCTGCGCATCGTGATAGCTTTCGAGCAGGTTCTTGGTGGTCAGCGAGCGGTTGGTTTCCTGCAGATCGATGAGCGGCTGCTCCGCGTCGGCCGGAACTTCCGCGGGCACGTCGGATTCGCCCATGCCCGATACACCCAGGACGTTGAAGACCAGCACGCTGTGGTATGCGGCGACCGCGCGCCCGCTTTCGGTGACGATCGTCGGGTGCGGCACGCCCACTTCGTCACACACGCTTTGGATGTGATATACGATATCGTTCGCGTATTCCTGGAGCGTATAATTCACGCTGGATTCGAAGTCGGTCTGGGAACCGTCGTAGTCGATGCCCAGGCCGCCGCCAACGTCCAGGTAGCGCAGGCCGGCACCGGCGCGTACCAGGTCTACGTAGATGCGCACGGCCTCGTTCACCGCAGCCTTAATCTGGCGAATGTTGGTGATCTGGCTGCCCAGGTGGAAGTGCAGCAGGTTCAGGCAATCGGCCATGCCCGCGTCTTTCAGTTCCTGTAGCGCGCGCACGGCCTCGCTTACCGAAAGCCCGAATTTGGACCGGTAGCCGCCCGAAGATCGCCAGCGTCCCGAGCCCCGGCTGGCCAACTTGACGCGCAGCCCCATCATAGGCCGCACGCCCACGCGCGCCGAGTAGCGCAGGATCAGCTGCAGCTCCGTATATTTCTCGATCACCGGAATGATGTGGCGGCCGAGTTTCTGGGCCAGCATGGCCATCTCGATGTATTCGTCGTCCTTGAAGCCGTTGCAGATAATGGGCGTTTCGTTAGCCGCCATGGCCATTACAGCCATCAGCTCGGGCTTCGAGCCGGCCTCCAGGCCGAATTTGAAAGGCCGCCCGAACTCCAGCACTTCCTCCACAACCTGCCGCTGCTGGTTGACCTTGATCGGGTACACACAGCAGTATTCGCCTTGATAGCGATGTTCGGCGATGGCGGTTTGAAAAGCGCCGGCGAGCTCGCCGAGACGATGCTTCAGAATGTCGGCGAAGCGGATCAGCACCGGCAGGGATATGCCGCGCAGTACCAGCGTATCCACCAGTTGCTTCAGATCGATGGAGCGCTGCGGGTCTTTGCCGGGATGAACGCACAGGTGGCCGGTGCTGTCGACCGAAAAATATCCCTTGCCCCAACTGGCCACGTCGTAGAGCTCGCTGGCATCCTGCGGGGTCCAGCGCTCCGTCGGCTCCATGACGAGGGAGCCCTTCCTGGCGTTCTTCTCCACTCCTGCCTCCAGATTTCAGTGTCCTAAGAATTGGAGGCAAGGGCAAGCGGAAAATACGACCCGGAGGTCAGATGCCCCGATGTCACAGGATTGTAATTTTTGCCGTGGGGCAGGACTCCAGTCCTGCGGTGGGTCTCCAAACCCGCCCCAATCAGTTTTTCCGCGGCCCCGACTTTGCGACGATCCCCGCCGTCTCGTCAATCGTCAAAAACTGGTTCGCCGCCACGCCACCCAGCGCCTGCTTTGCCCCGCTGGGCCAGTCGATCTCAATCGCATCCACAGCCGCATCACTGCCCAGCCCGAAAGTCAGAGCCAGATCGCTCTGCGAGCAGTAGCTCGATCCGCTGTGCACCATGTTCCACTGCTTCCCCGACTTGCTCATCACACGCACCACCGCCCCGATGCCGTCGCGATTCGATTTGCGGCCCACCAGCCGCATCGAAATCCAGTGATTCCGGTTGCCGCCATCGTTGCGAAAAAGGTAAGCCGGGCCGTCGTTAGTGGTCACCACGATGTCCAGATCGCCATCGTGATCGTAATCGGCGTAAGCCGCGCCCCGCGCCACTACCGGCCGGTTAAAAGCGGTTCCCATGCGCGCCGTGACGTTCTCGAACTGGCCCTTGCCCAAATTGTGGAACAGCAGCGGTGGCTCCTTGTATTGCACCTTGGGCTGCACGCGGCCGATCTCCTCTTCGATGTGTCCGTTGGCGGCGAAAATATCGGGGTAGCCATCCAGGTCGTAATCGAAGAAAAATGCGCCGAAGGTGAGGGTCAGCAGGCTGGCGCGGCCTACCGTAGAAGATGGCGCTTCGTCGACGAACAGCCCCGTGCCCTCGTTGTGATAAAGCCCCAGCATCTGGTTGGAAAAGTTTCCCACCAGCAGCGCCGGACGCCCCGAGCGGTCGTAGTCGGCGGCATCCACGCCCATCGCGCCGCGCGCCACGCCATCCTCGCCGAAAGCCACGCCCGCAGCCATGCCTTCTTCCGTGAAGGTGCCGTTGCGATTGTTGCGGTACAGCTTGTTCGGCTGGGTGTCGTTCGAGACGAACAGATCCGGCCAGCCGTCGCCGTTATAGTCGAGCACCGCAATTCCCAGCGATTTACTATTCGGATCGGCGATGCCGGCTTTCTTACTTACATCCTCGAACCGGCCGTTGCCTAAGTTGTGATAGAGCTTCGACGATGTCCCTTTGTACGATTCCGGAGTGCAATACGACTTAGTAGCTCCATCGAGCGAGCACCATAAGTCGCCCTTGGCGGTCCACTGCACATAGTTCGCCACGAACAGGTCCAGTTTACCGTCGCGGTCGTAATCGACCCACGCCGCGCTGGTGCCGAAATTGGCGTTGTCGATGCCCGAGGCCTTGGTCACATCCCGGAATTTGCCGTGGCCTTCGTTGTGAAACAGGTGGTCGCCTTCCAGGGCTGTGATATAGACATCATCGCGGCCGTCGTTATCGTAGTCACCGATGGCTACCCCCATGCCGTACATCTCCACGTCCAGCCCGCTGCCGGCGGTGATGTCGGTGAACGTGCCGTCATGGTTGTTGCGATAGAGCGCCGGCAGCGATTTGCGACCGCGCGGCGTCCAATCCTTGCTGTTGATGAGCAGGATATCGGGCCAGCCGTCGCCGTCGGCGTCGATCCATGCGACGCCCGATCCGACCGTTTCCGGCAGAAATTTCTGGCCGGCGCGCCCGCTGTTATGCACGAACTTGATGCCCGCCTGGGCGGTCACATCGGTGAAGGTGACGGACGCCGGCGTCTCCACGCGTGACCCTCCCACTGCCGCCACGCCCGCGGCAAACATCGCGGCGCCGAACGTCGCGAAGATCCGTTTCATTGTCCACCTCCCACGGGGCCAGGAATGTGCGGCAAGGGCACATTCAGCGGCACGCTATCGTGATCGTGTATCTGCTGGCGCTCGTTATTGTTTTCGGGGCTGAGCAGGCGCGGCTTGGCGGTAAGCGCCTGCGCGGATTCTTCCGCCTTGAAGCGCTGGAACAGCGCTTGTTCGCGCCCGGCCCCCGCTCTGTCCCCCAGACCGCGCAAGCACAGCATCCGCGTGTAGTGCATTTGCAGGTCCTCGGGATCCACGTCGCAGACGCGATCCAGATACTTCACCGCCGCGGCGTATTTGCGCTGCAAAAATAAAATGCGCGCCGTCTGGTTCAGTGCGACGCGGTCGCGCGGATACATGCCCAGCGTGACGGCCAGCGACTTCAGCGCATCTTCATACTTGCCATCGGCCTTCTCGATCATCGCCTTAAAGAACCAGATGCGGCCCAGCTTGTCGTTGATTTTGAGCGCCTGTTGGATATACGGCTTAGCGGCATCGGTCTCGCCTTCTTGAATCAGCGCGCGCGCCACGTTCAGCCAGCCATCGGCATAGCCCGGCTCCGCCTCAGTCACTTTTTTGAAAGCGTACTCGGCGCCCTTCAGATCGCCCTGCAGCAGCAGGCCGATACCCCAATCGTTCCAGCGCTCGCGATCCTCTTTCCGCACCACGGGCGCCCACGTTGACGGCCCTAGCGGTACACTCGCTTTAGCCGACGCCACGGTAATAATCGGCAGATCGGGGATGCGGCCTTTTATATTGCCCGAAACATCCTGCGGGATATTGTGCGGATCGAAGCTGTACTCCAGGCTGTTGTAGCTGGCTGTCAACAGCTTGGGATCCTGGTTTGGTTTCGGCTGGCCAGCGTAAGCGAACTGGGTATAGTAATACGAGAACTTCCGGTAATTCAGCTTGGCCGTAAACGAGAGCGGGCCTTTGGCGTCCTTGGGAATCTTCACCCGGTAGTGCACTACATCGGCGGCGCCGGGCGGAATCAGGCGCACATAAAGAACGCTGCGCGCCTGCCAGGCATTGCGCTTGTCGATCATATTGCCGTCGCCATCGAGCTGATAGGCGCGATAGAAATGCGCGCCCGGTTCGACGGGCCCCTTCCCGCCGTCCTCTACTTTACCGCTCCAGAAGATCACGCGGCCCTCGGCATCTCTGCCCTGCAGTTCCACCCAGACATCGAATGCATCCACCGTGCCGCCGGGGAAGAAATGACCGATCTTGCGCGTGCGCACCACCACGTCCACACGCGCCGTGGATCCCGGCTGCAAATGAATCCCCGAGTGATCGACCGGGGCCGCGACTCGTCCCACTTCCCGGATCACGGCGTTGCCGGACTGTTCCGCCTCTTCGCCCACTGCGAAGCCGGTCATTGCGTGGGGGCCTTCTCCAGTGCGCCGCACCATCGCCGTGCCCCCGTCGCTCGCCGGCGACACGGCGAAAATATCCACCGAAATGAAACCCGAAGTGAGAAACTTCTTGGTTAGCGCGAGCTGTGCCTCATCCTGGTTGGCGTAAGGCACTGCCGTATTAGCTGCCGGGAAACGATGCGAATGAACCTGGCCCGCTATATTCCCCGGATCGTGCGACGCCACCATCGGCATATGGCAATCGGCGCAATTCTGGGTCTTGGGCGGATAGTAGAACGACCGCGCCCCCTGCCCCGAGACGCCGCTGGCTTGCCAGTTATCGTAATCGTTAAAGCCGCGGAACCAGCGATACTGGTTTACCGGCACGTCCAGGTGTACCTTGTGGCAGCCGGAACAGAACTCGGGCACGTCCTGGCGCATGAACGGCTTCATGAAAGTGCGCCGGTGCGGCTCGGGATTCAGGAACGTCATAAAATAATCCGCATCCTGAATTAACTTATTCTTGCTGCTTAGTAACTCGTGCAGCGGGGGATATTGCAGAGTGAAACCGGCGTTGCCCATCGAGCTATCCACATGTGTGACGGCGTGGCAGGATGTGCAAGACAATCCGGCGCGCGCCTCAGGCGTGTCGATCTGGTCCTTGATAGGCCGGTCGAAGCGGCCATTGAAGAACACCGCGTGATCGTGGCAGCCCGCGCACCACTTACTCGGCTGCGTTCCGACGACGCTTTGCATATACTCAATCGATTTCCGGTAGAACTGGTTATTGAAGGAAGCGAAGTGGTGCATGGAACTCTTCCACTGCTCGTAAATATCCTTGTGACAGCGCCCGCACGCCTCCGAATCCATAAAGAAGTTCGAAGGAATGATGCCGCCCACGTTGGTCTGCGCCGATGAGGGAAAGAAAGGCGAGCGCGGACCGCCGCCTTCCTCGTTCATGGAAACCGGCACTACGAGCGGGTTGCGGATCCGATCGTTCGGATCCGGATGCGCCTTGCGGTAAAGCGCGCTGGCGCCCGGAAAGATCGCCAGCAAGGCCAGGCAGGTCACGTACGCATTGCGGAAGTCCGCACTCGTGTGCCGGAACACGTAGGGCAGCAGCACCAGTAGGGCCGCGGCGGCCACCATAACATGCGCTTCGAGCACCCATCGGTGCGGCGTGGTGTTGCCGCGAACTGCCAGGAAGATGCCTCCCAGCGCGGACGCCAGGAACAAACCGCCCGCCAGCGGCATGCGCCGGATGAGCCATAGCAGCATCACCGCCAGTGCCGCCCCCAGCGCCAGGTGCAGCACCACGTTACCCATGTAAAATATGGTGGGAGACGCGAACGCCGCTATATATGCGGTATTGATCAGCAGTACGAGCAGGAGAATGCCTGCGTACCGGGCAAGCTTGTCTTTCATCCGGCTACCCCTCTACGATGGGTAGTAGCATATCACCGGGTGGGAGCCGCGCCAATAGCATTTTGAAACTAGTATAGATCTGCTAGTGGCCACCCCAATCCCGCTCCTAATCGAACCGCATTATTGACACTCCGCTTGACCGCGATTAAACTCGCATCATTGCACTGGAGGGGAGTCTGTCAATGCGAGTCGTAACTTACTATGCGCTCGGGTTTCTGTACATCTGCGCGAACTTACCCGCGCAGTCCGACGGCGCCGATCCGTTGCACATCGGCTCTGTCACTGTATCGGGATCGATTCACGAGCGGTACGAAGATTGGGATTTCTTCAAAGCCAAAGGTGAGAACTCCTATGGATACTCCGGGTCGCTCCTGCGCCTGATGTTCAGCCAGAAGGCACAGAACTATGACTGGGGAGTTGAACTGGCGGCGCCCATCTTACTGGGCATACCCAATCATGCGGTCGAGCCTTCGCCTGTTGGGCAACTCGGCTTGGGCGGAAGCTACTACGCGGCGAATCACAACAGTCAGGATGCGGCCAGTGTGTTTGTCAAGCAGGCTTATTTCCGCGTCAAGAGTGAGCATTCGAACGTGAAGTTCGGGCGGTTTGAATTTACCGATGGCGGCGAAGTCACACCGTCGGACGAGACGTTGGCCATCGTCAAACGGGATGGCATCTCGCAGCGCCTGATCGGCACCTTCGGTTTCTCCGACGTGCAGCGCAGTTTCGATGGCGCGCAGTATAACTATACCGACGGTTCGTGGAATTTCACGGCTTTCAGCGCGGTTCCAGACCGCGGCGTCTTTCAGGTGGATGGCTGGGGATGGGTGAAGACTCCCGTGACTTACGCCGCACTTACTAAACAAGCCACCTTCGGCCCGAGTAAGGCGGAATGGCGCGTCTTCGGAATCTACTACAACGACGACCGCGGCGTGGTCAAGACGGACAACCGCTCCGCCGCGGTCCGCGCCACCGATCTCGGCGGAATCGATATAGGCACCTTTGGCGGCCACTATATTCAGGCGATTCCCACCGTCGCCGGCACGTTCGACCTGCTGGGCTGGGGAGCTCTGCAAACGGGCAAGTGGGGACTGCTGACGCAGCGTTCCGGAGCGGGCGCGGCGGAAGGCGGGTTCCAGCCGAAGATCGTGCCAGCCGTGCGCCCCTGGCTGCGATGTGGCTACTTCTATTCGACCGGCGACAGCAACCCTAACGACGATATCCACGGCACCTTCTTCGCCATCCTGCCTACGCCGCGCGTCTACGCGCGCTTTCCATTCTTCAACGAGATGAACAATCGCGACCTGTTCGGCGAGTTGATGCTGCGGCCCGCTAAACGGGTGACCCTGCGCGCGGACGTGCACGGTTTGTGGCTGGCCAACAGCCACGATCTCTGGTATTCCGGCGGCGGCGCTTTTCAGCCGTGGACCTTCGGCTTCAACGGCCGCCCGTCGAACGGGGCTACGGGGCTTGCCACGCTGTACGACGTCAGCGTGGATTATCAGGTGTCGCGCGCTCTCTCCACTGGCGTGTACTACGGCTATGCGCGCGGCGGCGCCGTGGTGGCACGCATTTTCACCGCCGACCCCAATTCCCAGTTCGGTTTTGTGGAAGTGAACTACCGGTTCTGACGCGTCACTTTCGGCTGCGGATGCACCGCCGCATCGTCCACGGCCTCCCAGCCTGCCTGTTTTTCCGGCAGATCGTCGGCGAAGACCGGCGCCAAGCCAGGCGAGAGGACGACGAATGCCATCGCGCCCGCGGTCACGTTTTGTTGTGAGGCTCCGGCTTGTGCGACGGCGCTGCGCCTGATTTTGGTCTCCCGGGCGGTTTCCGGATCTTGCCCGTCATCCAGGTGCGGACGACTTTCGGATGCCTGCCTTTGTCCATACCTGAATATATTTTAACCCCGCCTTCACGTGGCGCGGGCCGGGAATCCTATACAATTGGGTTGTAACTTCCAGCCGCCCAAAAGCATCAATTCAGATAAGCGCATCGCTAATTAAAACTTATGAAGATTTTGCCTGCTATCCTATTTCTGTCGATTTCTCTGGTTCCGGCCGCGCTGGCGAAGAAACCAGCCACGGAATATCCGGCCATGTATGCCGGCGGCAGCCTGCCGTTGGGTCATCACAGAGTCTACGCCACTATGGGCAAGGATGAAGTCGTTTTCGTCCAGCGGGGCCGCCGTATCGCCGTCCCCGTCAGGAATATTACGGAGATCTCGTGTGGTACAGAAGTACGGCGCCGGCTAGGCGCCTCGGTGCTCGATGTGGTCCCATTGATGCATCTCGGAGAGACCGAGAACCGGTACATCGGCGTGTCCTGGCTCGGCGCGCGCGGCGATAACACACGCGCGCAAGTGCTGTTGAAGTTGAGCCGCGCCGATTATGACGATTTCCTGGCCGCCCTCGAACAGGCCACCGGCATCAAGGCGGTAAATACGAACCAGGTGCCCACCGTAGTCCATTACCAGGTTTAGTCCCGCCCGGCGCGGCGGATTTGACGATAATGGTGTCAGACGATGCAAATCGCCCTGGCCCAGATCAATCCCACGGTTGGCGACCTGACTGGCAATGTGGACCGCATGATCCGGTTCTCGCGCGAGGCGGCCGCCGCCGGCGCGCAGGTGGTGGTTTTTCCGGAATTATCAGTGACCGGTTACCCGCCGCGCGACCTGGTGGAAAAAACCAGCTTTGTGGCACGCTCCGGCGAACAGTTGGAGCGGTTGGCCGCCGAGACCGCCGTACTGCCGCTCGCCGTGATCGCTGGATACGTGGGTCCTTCTCCAGCCTCCACCGGAAAGCGCGCCACCAATAGCGCCGCCGTGCTCGCGGGCGGCGACATCGTGTTCCGGCAGACCAAGATGCTGTTGCCGACCTACGATGTGTTTGATGAAGCCCGCTACTTCGTTCCCGCCGAATCGCAAACACTCCTGCCCATACATGGCCGCCAGGTCGCCCTCACCATCTGTGAGGACGCCTGGAACGACAAACAGTTTTGGGAGCGCCCGCTCTACCGGCGCGATCCCGTGCAGGAGCTGGCGCATTCCGGCGCGGATCTGCTCATCAGCATCAACGCATCGCCCTATCACATGGGCAAACGCGCGCTGCGCCGGGAGATCTTCGCCGCCACGGCGCGCCGCCACTCGATTCCGCTGGTCTATGTGAACCAGGTGGGCGGCAACGATCAACTGGTGTTCGACGGCACCAGTTTTGCCATGGATGCCACCGGACGGGTGGCTGCCTCCGCGGCTTCTTTCGCCGAGGACCTGGTGCTATTCGATTCCGCCACCGGCGCGGGCGCCCAACACGATAACCTGCAGGATGAGTGCGAAGCGGTTTATGAAGCGCTGGTTCTCGGCACGCGCGACTACATCCGCAAGTGCGGTTTCGCGCGGGTCCTCATCGGCCTGAGCGGCGGCATTGATTCCTCGCTCACGGCGGCCATCGCGGCGGATGCGCTCGGCGCGGATAACGTCACCGGGATTGGAATGCCCGGTCCGTTCTCGTCGGAAGGCAGCATCCGGGATGCCTGCGCGCTAGCGCAAAACCTCGGTATCCGCTTCGAGATGGCGCCCATCTCCCCGGTTTACGAGCAGTTCCTGCGCGTGCTGGACCCGCTGTTCGCCGGCGCGCCGCGCGATGTCACCGAGGAGAATCTGCAGGCGCGCCTGCGCGGCGTTACCTTGATGGCGCTCTCGAACAAATGGGGCGCAATGGTGCTGACCACGGGAAACAAGAGCGAGCTGGCTGTCGGCTACTGCACCTTGTACGGCGATATGTGCGGCGGCCTGGCAGTGATCAGCGATGTGCCCAAGACGTTGGTGTATGATCTCGCGCGGGTGGCCAACCGGCGGCGTCCGGGAGCCATACCGGAGAGCGTGTTCGAGAAGCCGCCCTCGGCGGAGTTGCGTCCGGATCAGAAAGACAGCGATTCGCTGCCGCCATACGAAATCCTGGACCAGGTTTTGCGCGCCTACGTCGAAGATTACCAGGCGCCGCGGCAGATTGCGCATGAGCTACAACTGCCGCTCGCCACGGTCGTGGACATTGTGAACAAGGTCGATCGCAACGAGTACAAAAGGCAGCAGGCCGCGCCGGGCCTGAAGGTGACTTCCAAGGCATTCGGCATTGGCCGCCGCTTTCCCATAGCGCAGAAGTATGCAGAATAGCGAGCCAATCAATGGCTCGCGGGCAGGTTCACCGAAATATCGGGCCAGAACTTGCGATGATCGTACCGAAACACCAGATCGACCATCACTGGCGACGTGCCGTCTCGCGGCATGTCGAAGCGCCATTTCATGGCCGCGCGTTCGACCCCGCGGGCGAGGGGCGTGCCGTTGTCATGGAACTCAGCGTGAACCGGCTTGCCGCCAGCGACCGTGAGCGTTACCGCGACTACACTTCCTTCAGCCTGTACCGCTTTGCTGGAAGATACCTTCGGCACAACCGTGTGAGTCACTTTGAACCCTTCCAGATTGCCCGCCATAGGCGGGGTAACCGTTCCGGATCTCTGTAGCGTGGGAAAATTCTGGCAAGCAATCGCCTGCGCCGCGGTACTGAATGAAAGCGCGGTAAGAACAAGGATACGGATCTGCACCGGCGGCCTCCGGCGAGGATAATATGCAAGTAAGTCGCCAGTTTGTTCAGAGATGCAACTTATGTGAGTTCAGTGATCGGACCGGGGCGGCTTGTGCCCATCCAGCGCAGGTGTAGCAGGCATTCTTCACACGGCTTTCGCACTCAGCCCCACCAGGTCTCCCCCGGCGCCAAGTGCGCGCGCGCCACATCCGGATTCAACTCGATCCCATAGCCTGGCTTATCCTGAATAGTCAGATAGCCGTTTTCCCAAATCGGTCCCTCGTGCACGACTAAGTCGGGCCACCAATCAACGTAATTCGCCAGTTCGTGGATGCGGAAGTTGCGCATGGATGCCGCCGCGTGCGCGGACGCGATCGTTCCTACCGGGCTGGCCGGATTATGCGCCGCCGTCCAGATATAGTAATTGTCCGCCAGATCCGAAATGCGCTTCGATTCCAACAGTCCGCCGGACTTGGGCATGTCAATATGCACGCCATCGCAGCCTTGCAGTTCGATCAGCTTCAGAAATCCCTGCCGCGTGTAGAGGTTCTCGCCCGTGCAGATGGGCACCGGCGACTGGCGCCGCACGAACGCCATCGCTTCGGGGTTTTCCGGCGGCACAGGATCTTCCAGCCACATGGGCCTGACCTTCTCCAATGCCTTGGCTAACTCGATGGCATCGCGCGTGTCGTACCTCCAGTGCGCTTCCACGGCGAAGTCCGCATCCGGACCCAGTTCTTCGCGCACCACTTCCATCAAACCCACGATCTGCCGGATATCGCTGTCCTTCAAATGCCGGATGTACGGATCGTGGCCCGGTTCCCGATTCTCGGGATCGAGCGCCCGCGGAATGCCGTCGCCCTGAAACTTGAACGCGGTCCAGCCCCAGCGCTCAGCGCGCACCTGATGTACCAGGTCGCGCCACGCCGCCGGATCTTCCACGTGCTGCTTGGGAAGTTGCGTAGTGCGATAGAACCGCACACGATCGCGGAAGCGCCCGCCCAGCAGGTTCACCGTGGGCGTTTCCAGAATGCGCCCCGCCAGGTCCCAAAGCGCGATCTCCACCCCGCTGGCCGCTTCTACGGTAACGCCGCCAATGGCGCCCGCGCCGGCATTGCGCATCAGAATTTTGGTGTACAGCTTGTCCACGTTCAGGGGATCTTCACCGATCAACAGCGGCTGGAAGATCCTGGCGATCACGTCCTTTACGCCAGGCCCCCAATAGGCTTCGCCAATGCCGTGCACGCCGGCATCGGTTTCAATCTTCACCAGGTTCCAATCCCACGTGCCGCGGACGATCATGCATTTGACCTCCGTGATCTTCACCTTCCGGCGCAAGGCCGCGGCCAGACGTGCATACGGCGCCGGAAACAGCGGCGCGGCCGCCAGCGCGGAAAGTTGCAAAAAACGGCGGCGATCGAGTGCCAACATGGCCTGATTTATAGCACACGTCTGGTACGCTGAAATTCTCGGGGGACGGGTGATTTCAGTTCAGGGCGTTACGAAAAGCTTTGCGGGCAAGCGCCAGGTCACCGCGCTGGAACAGATCGATCTGCACGTGGCGCGCGGCGAGATGGTATCGATTGTGGGACCGTCGGGATCGGGAAAATCCACCCTACTGAATCTGATCGGCGGCCTCGACCGCCCCAGCACGGGTGAGATCCGCATCGCGGGGCGCAACATCGCCAGCCTCTCCGATGACGATCTGACGCGCCTGCGCCGCGACAAAATCGGCTTCATCTTTCAGTTCTTCAATCTGCTGCCCAGCCTGAGCTGCATGGAAAACGTCGCGCTGCCGCTGCATCTGAAAGGCCTGCCGAAGCGGAAGACCACGGCCCGCGCGCGCGAGCTTCTGGAACTGGTGCAGCTTGGTCATCGCATGGATCATCTGCCCGACGAACTCTCCGGCGGCGAGCGGCAGCGGGTGGCCATCGCGCGCGCGCTGGCCTTCGATCCGCCGATTCTGCTGGCCGATGAGCCCACCGGAAACCTCGACAGCCACACGGGGGTAGAGATTCTAAAGCTGATTCGCGATCTGCACGCGCGCCTCGGCGCCACGGTGCTGATCGTGACCCACGATGCCGGCGTGGCCGCCAGTTGCCCGCGCATGCTCACCCTGTGCGACGGGCGCGTGGCGGGGGACGTGCGCCAATGATTCTGCTGCGGCTGATCAGTTGGCCTTACGCGCGTAAGCACCTGGTGCGCTGGGTGCTCACCATCGGCGGCATCGTCCTCGGCGTCGCGTTGCTGGTGGGCATGTACACGGCCAACCAGAGCGTGCTGGAAGCCTTCAACCGCACCGTCGAGCACATTGCCGGCAAGACCCAACTGCAGGTTTCAGCGGGCGACGGAGGTTTTCCGGAAGAGGTTCTGGAACGCGTCCAGAGCGATCCCAACGTGCGCGCGGCGGCGCCGGTGATCGAGCAGGTGGTCGATAGCGGCATCCGGGGCCAAGGCAAGCTGCTGATCCTGGCGGTGGATATGACCGGCGACCGCAGCCTGCGCGATTATGACCTGGAGGGCGGCGACGAGGACGTCATGGACGATCCGCTGGTATTCCTGGCGCAGCCGGATTCCCTCATCCTGACGCGCGATTTCGCGGCGCGCAACGGTCTCGCCAGCGGCAGCAAGCTTGCCATGAAAACCATGGATGGCGACAAGCAGTTTACCGTGCGCGGCATTTTGCGATCGGGCGGTATGACCTCGGCTTTCGGCGGC
Organism: Bryobacterales bacterium; assembly: GCA_963756605.1. GTDB lineage: Bacteria > Acidobacteriota > Terriglobia > Bryobacterales > Bryobacteraceae > Bog-159. Next base: position 149,876 of record CAVWOT010000018.1, read on the forward strand.
AATCTGGCGATCATGGATATCTACGCCGCGCAGAAGGTGTTCGGCACGGGCCGGCGCTTCGACCGCATAGATATCGGTTTGAAAGAGGGCGTCGCGCTCGAGCAGGGCCAGGCATCCCTGCGCAAGGTGTTGGGGCCGGGTTTCGACGTGGATCCGCCTTCCGGGCGCGGGCAGCATTTCGAATCGTTGATGAGCGTCTACGCCATGACCATGAATGTCGCCAGCCTGTTCGCGCTGTTTATCGGCACGTTCATTATCTATAACTCGTTCGCCATCGCGGTCACGCAGCGGCGCGCCGAAATCGGCATTCTGCGCGCGCTGGGCGCTACGCGCGGCCAGATCCGCGCGCTGTTTCTGGGCGAAAGCGCGATCGCGGGATTAGCCGGCTCGGCCGTGGGAATTGGCTTCGGCCTGCTGATGGCGCAGGGCCTGACAGCCAGCACCAACGCATTCATGGAAGGCGTGATGGGCGCTTCGGCGAACGCGGACCACATGCTGGTGCGGCCCTGGCTGCTGGTGGCGGCGGCTGCCATGGGCGTGATCACCAGCATGATCGCGGCCTTCCTGCCGGCGCGCAACGCGGCGCGCGTGGATCCGGTAAAGGCCTTGCAGAAGGGCCAATACCAGGTGCTCTCGGCCGGCGAGAACCGCCGCAGGCGCACGGCGGCCCTGGCGGACATCGCCATGGCGGCGGCTTGCATCGTATTCGGGCGCTCGCAGGCAGCCTTCTTTACCGGCTATTTTTTGGCAGTGCTGGCCATGCTGCTGCTCACGCCGGCGCTTTCTTTGTACCTTTCGAAGCTCCTGCGCGGACCGCTCAAATGGATGCGGCCGGTGGAGGGCGCCCTGGCGGCCGATAGCCTGATTCAATCGCCGCGCCGCACGTCCGCCACGGTGGCGGCGCTGATGCTGTCCCTGGCGCTGGTCATCGCGCTGGGCGGCATGGCCCGCGCCAGCTATACGGAGATTACGCAATGGATGGACATCACCATGAACCCGGATTTTTTTGTCACACCTTCGGAAACCATCTCCGCGCGCACGTATCACTTTCCGGACAGTATGGCCGATGGACTGCGGCAGATTCCGGGCATCGCCGAGGTGCAGCCGGTGCGGGTTGTACGCATCAACTTCCGCGGAAAGCCGGTCATGCTGGTGTCCATTGATTCGTTGGCCATCGCGCGCCGCACGCGCGGACAGCGGGTCACGGCGGGCGATTTCGACGGCATGTATCGCGCCGCAGCCGCGCAGAAGGGCCTGATCATCGCGGACAACCTGGCTCAATTGGAAAAGCTGAAACTGGGCGACATGCTGGAGATCGCATCGCCGGCGGGCGTTCTACGGCTGCCCATCTCCGGCATTCTGGAAGATTTCTCGAACCAGCTGGGTACGATTTTCATCGAACGCGCGCTCTACCGGCGGCTGTGGAAAGACGATGCGGTGGACGTGTTCCGTATCTATCTGGCGCCGGGCGCCGTGGGCGCGGATGTGAAAGCCCGCGTTCTGGACCGCTTCGCCAGCGAACGGCGGCTCTTCGTGCTCTCGAACAAGGAGGTGCATACCTGGGTATTGAAGGTAACCGATCAATGGTTCGGCATGACCTACCTGCAACTGTTCGTAGCGGTGTTGGTGGCGATTCTGGGCATTGTCAATACGTTGACGGTGTCGATCACGGACCGGCGGCGGGAACTCGGCGTCCTGCGCGCGGTGGGCGGATTGCGCAATCAGATCCGCCATACCATCTGGATGGAGGCGCTGGCGATCGGCATGATCGGTCTGATACTGGGCGTGGCGGCGGGGGCCGTAAATCTGTATTACCAATTGACCATCGTGCGGCAGAGCTTCGCGGGAATCGCGCTCGATTACACATTTCCCTTCGGCATCGTGGCGCTGCTCATTCCCGTAATACTGGGCGCGGCGTTCGGCTCCGCGCTGTTTCCCGCGGAGACCGCGGTGCGCAGTTCGTTAGTGGAGGCGTTAGAGTATGAGTGAATTACACAACCACCGCCCACTAGCCACCAGCCACCACCCACGGCGAGTCTTACTCGCCCTGCTGTTTGCCGCCACCCTCGCCGCAGCCAACGACGCCCGCCAGATCGTGGCCGAATCCCAGCGCCGCGGCCGCGCCGACTCCCAGCGCTACGACGGCTCGCTCGAAGTCATCAGTGCCAGCAACAAAGTCTCAAAAAAGCACTGGCAATCGGACCGGCTGGGGTCCTACGGCGCGAGCAAGGCTATCATCCGTTTCACGGAGCCCGCGGAGGTGAAAGGCGTGGCGCTGCTGGTGGTGAACCACCCCGACCGATCATCCGATCAATGGATGTGGACGCCGGCCATCGGACGCGACCGGCGCATCGCACAACAGGACCGCTCCACGCGCTTCTTCGGCACCGATTTCAGCTTCGAAGATCTGGAGGAGCGCGACGTCGACCAGTTCGATTTCACCTTGGAAGGAGAAGAACCGATCGAGGGCGCGCCGTGCTGGCGCATAGAATCGAAACCCAAGCAAGGCAAGAGTTCGCAATACAGTTCTTCGCGTGTTTGGATTCGCAAGGATAACTACGTACCGGTCGAGTACGAAAACTATGTCAAAGACAAGCTGGTGCGCCGCCTGGTGGAGACAGACATCCAGAACATACAGGGTGTGTGGACGGCGCGGCGCCTGGAAATGACGGATCTGGGACGTAAGAGCCGCACGATTCTGAAGCTCGAAAATGTGCGCTACAACGTACCCATGAAGGACGACGATTTCACAGTGCAGGCGCTGCGGCGGGCCATGTGAAGCGGGTGGTGGGTTGTGGGTTATGGGTTGTAGGGCTCAGCGCGGCGGCTTGGGGGCAGAGTTTTACGCAGCGTGGGTTTCTGGAAACTGACTTCATCGGCTATCCGCAAACCGTTCCGAACGATAGCGGGCAGGAGATCGGCGAAGCGTTGTTCCGCTACGAAGCGTTCTACAAGCTGAATTCGGATTGGCAGTTTTCGGGTGGTATCGACGCGCGCGCCAACACGCATGAGCAGGTGGATCGCGCCTGGGAGCTTTCCTGGGATGACCGCGAGCGCCGTCGCCCCCCTTTCGAAGTGCGGCAACTTAACGCCACTTACTCAAAGAACAAGTTGACTGCCGTATTGGGAAAGCAGTTTATCCGATGGGGTAAGGCCGACATACTCAATCCCACCGACCGCTTCGCGCCGCGCGACTATTTGACAGTGGTTGACAATGACTTCCTGGCGATCACCGCCGCGCGCGTGACTTATGGCGGACAGTCGAACACCATCGACCTGGTGTGGGCGCCGCTGTTCACTCCCAGCCGCATACCGCTGCTCAATCAGCGCTGGAGTAACGTGCCGGCAGACATCGCGCTCAGCGAGCTTCCGCCCTCATTCCCGGGCGGCTCGCAGTTCGGCGCCCGCTGGAACCACATTGGCAGCGTGGCGGAGTATTCGCTCTCCTTCTACGACGGGCACAACAATCTGCCGCTCTTTAATTTTCAGGAGCCGCAGCCGGACGCGGTGGATATCCAGCGCTACTATCCGCAGATGCGCATGTACGGCGGCGACGCCGCGATTCCATGGAAGGGCGTGACCATCAAGACGGAGGCGGCGTACTTCACATCAACCACCAAAACGGAGGACGAGTACGCTTTGTACGTGATCCAAGCGGAGCGGCAAGCGGGCGAGTGGTTCTTCATCGGTGGTTATGCGGGGCAGGTGGTAACCTTGCATCGCTCGACTTTCGATTTCGCCCCGGACCGCGGGCTGACCAGCGCGCTTCTGGGCCGCGCTGGTTATACCATCGATACCAATCGCAGCGTGGCGCTGGAGACAGCCGTGCGGCAGAACGGGCAGGGCTTGTGGATCAGGCTGGCATACTCGCAAGCGTTCGGCGCACATTGGCGGGCCACCGCGGCGTTCACGCTCATTCGCGGGGATGAGTCGGACTTCCTGGGAGAGTACCGGCGTAATTCGCACGCCATGCTGGCGTTGCGCTACAGCTTCTGAATCATTGCCAGTTCAGAATTACCTTGCCGGAGTGACCGCTGGCCATGATTTCGAATCCCTGCTCAAATTCGGTGTAGTGGAAGCGGTGTGTGATCACCGGCTTGATGTCGAGACCGGACTGCAGCATCACGGACATCTTGTACCAGGTCTCGTACATTTCCCGGCCGTAGATGCCTTTGATGGTTAGCATATTAAAGATGACCGTGCGCCAGTCGATGGCCATGTCGCGATCGGGAATACCGAGCATGGCGATCTTGGCGCCGTGGCTCATGTTGGCCAGCATGTCGCGAAAGGCCGCGGGATTGCCGGACATTTCGAGGCCCACGTCGAAGCCTTCGGTCATGCCGAGTTTCTTTTGTATCTCGGGCAGGGTTTTTTCGCGGATGTTGACGGCTTCCGTCACACCCATCTTGCGGGCCAGCGCCAGGCGATACTCGTTGATATCAGTGATCACTACGTAGCGGGCGCCGGCATGACGTGCGACGGCGGCCGCCATGATGCCGATGGGGCCGGCACCAGTGACGAGCACGTCTTCACCCAGCACGGGAAAGGACAGCGCCGTGTGCACGGCGTTCCCGAAAGGATCGAAGATAGCGGCGACATCGCGGTCGATGCCGTCGTGATGCCGCCAGATGTTGGTCATGGGCAGGGCAATGTATTCCGCAAAGGCGCCGGGCCGGTTCACGCCGATGCCCTGCGTGTGCGCGCACAGGTGGCGCCGGCCGGCCAGACAATTGCGGCAGCGTCCGCAGACCACATGGCCTTCGCCGCTGACGATATCGCCGGGGTAGAAATCGGCGACATTGGAGCCGACTTCGGCGATTTCGCCCACGAATTCGTGACCGATGACCAGGTGGATGGGAATAGTCTTTTGCGCCCAATCGTCCCACTTGTAGATGTGCACGTCGGTGCCGCAGATGCCCGCGCGGTGCACGCGGATCAGCACGTCGTTGATGCCGATGTGGGGCTTCTCCACGTCTTCGAGCCAGAGACCGGGCTCGTCTTTACTTTTGACCAATGCCTTCATGGAATCTCTTGGTGAAAGATTACTCTAACAGGGTTGTCCATCGTTCCGAAGCCGTTAATCAGACTACAATCTGGAAGCGATGTTCGGGCACAGGCGGAGCAGGTTGGAAGCATTGCTGATGGCGGATGCGGAGCTTGGGGGGAAGACCGGCGATGGCTCGGGCCACGCATGCTTCGAGCAGGGCGGGCAGCGCGCGGGCGCGCAGATTGATCACGATCTCGTGCTGGCGAGCAGGAGACGCGAGCAGGTCGCCTTCCACGGAAGGTTCGTCGCCATTGCGGCAGATATCGGCGCGGATATAGCCCGCCGGAGAGCGATCGAAGATTTTCAGATGCGCTATAGGCACTGCGGCGCAAGTGAGTTCGTGGTCGAGGCGCTCGAGCAGAGGTCCGACGATAGCAGCCGGTGAGAGCGCCGTTTCGAGCCGCAGCTCGCCCTCCCAGTTGAGCCAGCCGAGAGCGGCTTCGGCGGCAGCGTAGCGGGCGTAGTCGATATTGAGGAGATGGCTGCCGACGGGCATACCTCCACCTAAGAGTTCGTCAAGCCACGCCGCTACTCCTTGGCCGGTCACGGCGCTGATTTGGCGCGCGTTGCGCGCCGTGGCTGGTGGCTGGTGGCTAGTGGCTGGTGGTTTTGTTTGGAGATCGGATTTGTTGTAGAGCACCAGATCGGCTTCGGCGATTTGGTTTTGGAACAGGTACGCTAGTTGCGGGTCGGCGTCCGGCTGGGCGAACTCGGCAGCGCGTTGCGGATCGACCAGCACGGAGTAGGGCGCGAGACGAAACTCCGTACCGTACAGTTGCTTGAGCGGCTGCAGCACCGTGGCGGACAGATCCATGCAGCTACCCACAGGCTCGGCGAAGATCACGTTCGGCTTCACCGCGCGAAGGCTCTGGGCGGCGGCGATGAAGCCGCCAAAGCGGCAGCAGAAACAGGCGCCGGCGATCTCGCCGGCATCGAAGCCGTGTGCGGCGGCCATGCGCGTGTCCACCAGCGCCGCGCCTTGATCGTTGGTGATGATGGCGGCCCGCCGTCCGCGATCATGCAGCAGGCGCGCGGCCGACAGCAGCAGCGTGGTCTTGCCCGCGCCGAGGAAGCCGCCGACGAAGACCAGGGTAGGGCGGTCAGGCAAGCAGCACCAACTCTTCGCCGGCGTGGATGATGATTTCTTCAGTAAAGGTGAAGCGATCGTGATTGGGTGCGGCCGGTCCCAACGCGAGGTCATGGCCGCTGAGCGTTGCGGAAGGTGCAGCCGCGGCACCCGGCGACAGGGCGATACTGCGCAAGGGCAGGCTGCCTTCGGTGACGGCCAGAGTAACGCGGCGATGTCCGCCATCCGCGGCGTGCGTAAATGTGCCCCAGGCAGGTGCGGCAGACCAGAAGCATGAGAATTTGGCCACGCCCGTTTCAATGCGCGGCGCGATGGAGGCGCGTTTCTCCGCGGCGTGATATTGGAATCCGCTCAGGGCCAGCACACCGGACCAGGCCGACATGGCGCGCGCGTAGTGATGGCCGCACTCGGCTTCATCCCACGGATTGCGGCGTTCTCCATCGTATCGCCGGCGGCTGTTCTCGAACGCCTCGACGCCCTCCCGGACCATCCCCCAATAAATCATGGTGGCGGCGGCCTGGTATTCGAGGCCGGTCCAAGCCTCGGCGTAATACGGGAACGGAACCTGGGGACGCTTGCCGGTGCCATAGTCGCAGACCACCAGGGCGGCTTCGTCGTTCAGAGCGTAAGTGCGCTGCACGGAGTCATGATCGTAGAGCTGGCGCTTGTAATTGAATTGCCAGAGTGACTTCAGTGTTTCGCGAATGTGATCGGGGGCAGTTAGTGGACCAAGGCCGGCTACTTCGGCGAGATACTGTCCCATTAACTGATCGAGCAGACAGCCATCGCCGAGTTGTAACTCGGGCTTTTCCGGGTTATCGGCGCCCATGTCCCCAACGGTTTCGGGGGCTATCTGATCCTTGGGAATGCCGCGTACCTTTTGTATATAATAATGCCCGTTGAATAAGTTGGCGTCGATCCATTGGCTGCCGGCGGTGAAGAGGCTGCGATAGTCCTGGGCCGCCTGCGCGTCTCCTACGGCCAGGGCCATTTCCGCGGCGGCTCGCAACGCACCGAGATAGTAGATGCCACACAGCGGATTGGGGCCGTAGAACTCTACGTCGTAAGTGTTGTGCTGCACGCCATCGAGGACACCGCGGCGCTGGGAATCCCATCCGCCGGGCACCCACGCGAAGGCGACGGCGCGCTGGATGCGGGGCCAGAGATCGCGCAGCCACGCGTTATCGCCGGAGAGACGCCAGTCGAGGTAGGCCTTGATGATCTGGCCCATCTGCCCGTCGGCGGCGGCGTAGCCGAAGCGCTGCTGGCCATCAGGGAGCAGCTGGCGGAAGTGCATGCCGCCCTTTTCGTCTTCGGAGTAACCGAAAGCCGCTTTGCGCAGCGAGCGCGCCAGGGTGGGGAAGAGATGCTGCGTGGCCGTCTCGTAATTCCAGACGTGCGTGCAATTGCCGAAGCAGCAGCCGCTGTGATCGCCGGAGCCTTCGAAGCCGTGGAACTCGCCATCGGCGGTGCGGAAGCAGGTTTGAGTAACCAGCGTGGAGAGGGTGGACATGGCGGCGTCCCGCACGGCGGACGGCAGGGTGCTCTCGCGCATGGCGGCGACGAAGCGGCGCGTGCGAGCTTCCAGGTCGGGCAGTTTCGCGGCAGCGTATTGGGCCGCCTCCCATGCGCCGGCGAAGCGCGTACAGTAATGGTTGCCGATGATAGTGTTCTCTTGGCCCTTGGGCGCGCTCCAGCCCGACCACGCCGGCGTGCGATTCGGGAAATGCCAGGCCAGCAGGAACGTGTATGCGGCTTCGGCGCCCGGCGCGACTTCCTGTTGGAGGCACAGCGAGCCGATGGGCTTGCGCTGCGGGGCTTCGGGACCAAGTTGGCCATCGTCCGAGAAATCGTCCCAGAAGAGCAGCGGGCTGGTCCACCACTTGGCGTTGACCCAGCCGCGCAGATAGGTGAGCTTGCCTTCGGGCTTGACCAGGCAAAGGGCCAGCGAACCGGCTTGCGGGTCGTCGGCGGGCATGCCGGGGTTGCTCATCAGCAGGCCTTTGAGATCGCCATCCGCGCGGTATTCGTTCACGCGCTGGTCGCCTTGGCGGAGCTGCACGGGATCGTGGTAGCCGGCGCCGATGGGGTTGTCGATGGACCAGGCGATGGAGATGGTAGCCTGCTCGTGCCCGGTATTGTGCACGCGATAACGCAGGATGGCGACGGGCAGGCCGGACGCGTCCGCATCCAGGGGGATGAAGGGGCTGAAGGCGTCGAGGGTGACCTGGACGGGCAGGCGGGAATCGCGGAAGGCAATCTGGGCGATGGGGAATTCGCCGGTGAAAGTTGCGCCTTCCAGGCGGCTAAGGCCCGGAGCGTTTTTGGAGCCGAGACCATCGGGGCCCTCGTAGGGCGGCATCAGCCGGGCTTCCAGCACATGCGCGACGGGCTTGCGGCTGCCGGTGCGGGCCCAGATGGAGGCGAACGCGTATTCGGGCGAGCGGCCTTTATCGGGGCGGTTGAAGATTTCCCAATCGCGCAACTGGCCGCGTCCGCCCAGGCTGATGCTGCCCGCGGCGATTCCACCGAGAGGCATGGCGAGCATGGCGAGCTGGCGCCCCGTGTACACGCGCGGATAGCGCATAGAGGAGCGCGGGAGGGTGACCGGCCGCGGCGGAGGAGGCGCAGCGGGCTTCGCCGGTGCTGCGGGAGTTTGCTGCGTCGTTTGCGCGGCGGCGGGCGCCAGCGGGATGCCGGCCAGAGCGACGGTCTTGAGGAACCCGCGGCGGCCGGTGGAGGCGTGATCGGGCATTCGTTGTGAGTGTAGCATCGTATGGCACTGTATGTACTCGGCTTTGGCGGATCGCGATTTCTGCCAAGCATGGCCAATAACAAAGAAGGGCGACGCGGGGCACGGAAATGGGACCGGACGTTCAGGCGGCAAGTTCCGGAACAACGTCGCCGCGCTGACTCCAGGGCACCGGATGGATCTGATAGTTACGAAATGCATCAAGCACGCCCGCTGAAATCGACTGCTCGAAGTCATTAAGAACCGCATAAGCCTTCGAATCGGGCAACCGGACCTCGCGGGTGTCACCCCATTTATAGATAAACGCTTCTGCAGTGTCTCGCGTCGGGCGATTGATCGCTTGCACGATGCGTTCCGGCTGCCTGTTAGCGGACTTTGGAATAACAAAATCGAATAAATGGTCGAAGCCGCTGATGCCCGTAAACTTTACCTTTGGAGTGTAACGGATAGCGTTATCGTCGAGCCAGGCAATCACATCTTCAAAAAACAGACTTTCAACAACCGGCCGCGCAAGATAAAACAGGTCATTGACGGCGAGAATAGCTTGAATGAGAATTGTGGTTTTCGAGCCGGAAAATTTTCAGGCGAAGCCTGTACCTCAAGGGCTTCGCGATTTATTCGAACGCCGAAGCCGTTCAGTGTCATTTTCAAGAGGTCTTGTCGCTTTTCCGTACTGAGACTGCACCCGGACGCTTCGAGGTCGCGAATTGTATAGCTGTCATCGGTGAGAACGTACCCGCCGTTTTCGGCGCGAGCATAGATTTGCAGCGCGTCGTTGTGACGGTCAAGGTAGGGTGTGGTGATCTCAACCCACTTGCTGTTCACCTCGCGCAGCCTAGTCTTGTCCTTCAGCCACACACGATAATCGTCCAGAAGTTTCTCTATCTCGAGCGCCGTCGTCATGAGAACAGCCTTTTCTGAATATTGGGCGGGTCGGTAATGTTGCACTGCTCCATGAATGCTTCAAGTGTTGAAAACAAGTCCAACGTATTCGTATATATGGCAAGGGGTGCTGCCCGAGCCCGGCTCTGGTAGGTTGCTTTTGTGAATTCGATTTGCGCGCGGGTCACGTCCAGCATGAAGCTCTCCGCTTATCGAGCGAAGTTAAGGGAGTAGCGACCCCGTAGCCGGGCGCCGGAAAAAGCCAATCCCTTTCATCAGCGGCGCGCTTTTCCATTGCCATCAGTTTATCGGCTTCGTCCTGTGTGGTTGAGAGATCGGCCATTAGAACGCAGCGCGCGCGTGCGTCGTGCTACTCCAGCAGCCGTGGTGGCTCACGGACTACCTCACTCGCCCCGATTGCACTTTGGCGCTGACAAACTGTTCCAGTTCCGGCGTAAGAGAGCGTTCATGAGGGAGTGCTCCCGGATGTGTCTAAAGTAGTCCGGATAATCGAGTTTGTCAACGTCTGCCGCTGCGGCGCGGTGTTCCGCCGGCGCTGCTCGCGAAAGCGCTTGAGCCGGCAACTGATATTGATGGCGGCGGGGTGCGAGCCCGCCGCAGAGAGAAGCCCGGCTACCGTTTCGGAATGGCCCGCTCGCGTCTGCTCACATCGGCGGCGCCGCTGGACCGCGACGCAACCCGGCGATGGATTCGCCTGGCGGCCGGGGGAACGCGAGCGGCCCGCGCATTGGATTGCGGAAAGCCTGACACCGCAATCGTGGCCATCTCGTCGGATGCCTCGAGCGTCTCAAAATCAATGTACACGTCTCCGTTTGCCAAGCCGCTCGACGGAACCGTGAAGTTGACTTGATACAGCCCGACTAATCCGGGCGCCAGTCCGCCGAACGCCACAGTAGCCTCGGAGGGAGTGTCGACTCCATCGTCGAGATAAATGGAGAGATCCCCATTGCTATATTCGACGACATTACTCACGGGATTACTGGAAGCGGCCGCGCCATCGGCAACCTGCGGAGTTACAGTTCCCAATCCATTCATGTACAGCAGTACGGTCTCGTTGGGTTGGGCAGGACTGCTATCGCTCACCAGCGTGTAATTGGCGTGCAGTATAGCTCCGGCGCTAATGCCGTTCGGCACCGGATAGGTGTAGATGCCCGGCGAGGAGTTATCGACATACACAGTAACAGAGTTAGAAGTCGTCCCGTTGACCATCACCTGGAAAGTGGCAAAACCGTCGCCCGATATTTCGTAAGGCATCCAGGCGTTGATCTGAGTCTGGCTCACGAGCAGAACCGGCGCTGGCTGGCCATTGACCAGGACCTGCACACCGCCCAAATTCGTGGAGATTGGAATCGTCGTCGCGCCTTGCGTGGATACGCCGAAGTTCCCATACAGGCTCACCAGTTCACTAGGCGCATAGGCGTTGGTAATCGGCGTGAAATTGGCAGCGTTGGTAATTCCGACCGGATTTATCCACGGCGCGGACCCCTGTGTAACGGTTGGCGAGTGGATGCCGACAATGAGTGAATACTGGGGCGCGTACCCGATCATCATCATGGCCTGGGAACAGCCGCCGCAGATCGAGCCTATATTGCCGGTCAGATACGTGTAATAGGCCCCGTCGAAGTAGGAGCCGTTTGTCCCGATATCTACTGTTGTGTAGAACGTCTGGTCATAGGTCTCCTCATCAACTACATCGTCGAACCGCTCATGGAAGATCAGATTACTGTCCCCCTTGGTGTTGATGGCGCCCCAGAAGTTATCGACAAAACTGTTAGCTACATAATCTTCCATCCCAGCCAGGAAGTAAGTCCCATACAGCAAAGCACTGGAGCTGGCGCCAGAGGGGGCCCGAAAGCCGAAAATGATATCCGACCCGTTCACGGTGCCCCCTACGAAGTAGTTGCCGTCGGCAGACACATATAAAGCCTTCTGTCCACTGATGATCTGGGTGGTATCGCCGTAGGTACTCGGGAAAGTCATCGTTCCACCGGTGGTTCCGGAAAGCGAGTAAGCGGAAGCTGCCACGTTTTGGGTAAAATTGTTGCCGGAACTCAAGTTCGCGGCTGCGCCGGTAACCGTAAATGCGGCGATATTCCCACTGCCGTCCGCGTTCAGAGTGAAGTAGCCGTCCCGCGCAAACGTGGCGCTGGCATTCAGGAAGTCCAGGGTGCCTGTGGTGAATGAACCGGAGAGGCTGCTGTTCGAGAAACCGGACGCCGGGGCCTGCACGGCGATGAAGAGGTCGAAGTCGTCGTCCTCCGTCGAACTGGCGATAAGCACCGGCTGGCTAAACGTGCCGAACAGAGTCGCTGGGAGGAGCGGATTGTCCAGTTGGGCCATCCCATTGGATTGCACCCCGTATGTACCCCCACCCAGCGAAGTGCAAGAGCTTCCGGTATCGTATAGTTGCGCGGTCGAAGTGCTGTAGTTTCCCTGTCCATCGAAGGTGATTAGGCCGGTCAGGCTGCAGGACTCCAGCAGGTCGCCGCTCGAGTCGTTCGCGTAGACCACGTATCGGAACAGGTAGGGTCCGGTGAGGCTCGCCGTTCCACTGCTGTCAAAACTCTGGGCCCTAACCGGGACGCGGGTCAAAGCAATTAACAGGACGCCGATAATAACAAAAAATATCTTAAATCTAGACATGAGTCATCCTTGGCGGCCATGTTACTGACCGCTGCTCCAATTCATGATTAAGTTGAAAGCATCCACACTGCCGAGGCCGGTCGCGAAGTTCCAACCAGCGCCGGCGGCGAACGCCGCCGTGTAGCTTTGGCTGGTGGTGGATAACGCGCCGTTTCCTCCGAACGCTGTAACTGGCGTGGCACGGCCCCGTCCTACAAACCCGGCGCCAAAGCAGTTGATCTCGCCCGAGCAGTTCACTGCAATGTCACCCATCGTAATGCTGTGAAATACCGAGGCGGCTGCCGAGCCGGCGGCGAGTTTGTAATAGACCGGATCGGGATTGCCTTGTTTGGCTCCCATCTTTTGATTGACTAAGGCCTGAATTCCAGCCAATATCGGCGCGGCAAAGGAAGTACCGCCCCCGCCGTACCACTGGTCCGGAGGCCCGGCACAGGAAGTGCCGCCCTCGCTCTCGTCGGAGAAGCAGACCACATAGTAGTGGAACCAATATCCGTTGCCCGCAAACAGCGATACATCGGGTAAGTCCCGTACGCCATCGTTCGCAATTCCAGTGACACCCGATTGCCAGGACGGCTTGGGGTATCCCTCGCAGGTGCCGCTCACTACGAAAGCTTCCGAGGGAGCGCCGGTCGCACACCCACTCGGGCCTCCACTGCCCGCGGCCACATTATAGTAACCGTATTGCGCATCCGGGCTGCCACAGAATCCATCTGGCCCGTAGCCGACCGAAAACTTGAAAGTATCCGCGATGAGCGAACTCGCGCAGGAATCGTTCCAGGGGATCTCCGGAACGTACGAGAGGGCCGAACCGTAAGTGGCGCTGTTAGTGGCGCCCCAGTAAGTGTCGGACGTATTCTGATAGGTGTCGCCGAAATCGGTTCCACCCACGGCTACGTTGTAGGGGGTCGACGCGAAGCCGCTAACACCGATACCGTGCGTCGCCGCGGTGAATCCGGCATCGCAACTGGCCGCGCCTTCGTCTCCCGCAGAGACAAACACGGAAATACCCGCCGTCGCCGCCTGCTGATGCAGCGAGTTAAACATTCCGTTAAGCGACGATCCCTCGCCCGCTTCACAGAATCCGTAACTCATGCTGATGATCTGCGGCGGATCGCTGGCATTGATTAAATTCGCTTCCGCAATGATCTGGCCAAAGGTTGTATTCGTGCTGGAGCAGGCCGCCAGTTCGATGGTGGCATTCGGCGCGGCGGCGGTAGCCCACTCAGCGTCAACCGCGGCTTCAGAGTCGTCCGCATTGACACCCGGATTGCTGCAGTTGGAAGCCCCGCTCGGTGGGGCTGGGAAGACGGTCTCTAATGACCCGGAGCTATAAGTCGACAAACCCAATACAGTCCGAAAATCATTCCAATCCGTGGTGCTGTAAAGCGTGGTATCTTCCAGGACCGCGATCGTCTGACCCTGGCCGGTGTATTGCTGCGAAAAAGCCTGGCTCAAATCGTAAATGGTGGCCAGATCGGTGGGAGTCACGAGTTGGTAGGTATAGCCGTCTCCGTTCACCGTGTACTGAGGGTTGGGCTTAATCCGCGGCTTGATCATCGCGTGCGGCCGGAAATCGTTTAACGACACGATTCCCGTCACTACCGGCGCCAGCGCTTCGGGAATGCGCGGATCGCTCATATTGGCGATATGCGGCTGCCCGTTTACCGAAAGCCGATGGACCTCGGTATGGAAGGCGGCCGACACCTGGCCTGCCGTCCCCGAAAAATCAATCGACATGCCGCTCGGATACACCGTATTCACGGCGAACCCGCCGGCGCGCAGCCACGCGCAAACCCGGTCGATATCTTCAGAAGCCGATCCGTAGAGCCGGCCGAATTCCGCCGCCGTCAGCCATTTGTGGAAATTGGGCGAACGCGAATCGTATTGTTGATCCATGAAATCGTGCAACGCCTCTTCCCGTTCCGGGCTGCGCTGCAGTTGCAGGAACATGTGATCGAGGGCAAACGCGTCCGGTAATTTACCGAGATCGTTTTCCGCGTTGGCCTCGGGCCGGGTGTTCCCGGCCAGGGTGACGAGAGCGCTGGGATCGATTGGCTTAACGATGCGAGGCCGGTCCGGCGGCGCGGGCCGAGGGCTCTGCGCCAGCGCGGTTGGCGCGCTGCCGAACGTAAGGGGAAACCAGCACAAGGTCAAAAGTAATAAGGAATTGTTAGGAAAAGTGTTCGACATTAAAAACATCCTGCAACGTAGTTACGATACCCTCGATTTTCGCACATAACAGTACGTTCGATTCGGACTGCTGCCTTCAGGTTACGTTCGTTAGGACTGTCGAGGTACTATTTCGCCGGCACTTGCGCTTGCATCCGGCGCATGCCGCGCAGCCAGCGATCATAATCGTCCGCCTTGCGGCGCATATATTCGGCCACCTCCGGGTGCGGCAGGATCAGGAAGCGTTCCGCCGCCAGTCCCGCGATGACGGCGTCGGCCACCTGCGCCGGTTCCAGCGCGCCTTCCAGAAGAAAGCGTAGCGGTCCGCGTTCGGCTCCAGCCAGCATGCCGGTGCGCACGCCCTGCGGGCACAAACAAGATACGCGAATGCCGCGATCGCCGTAGGTGACCGCCAGCCATTCGGCCAGCGACACGGCTGCGTGCTTGGTCACGGCATAGGGCGCCGAGCCGATTTGCGTCAGCAGTCCGGCGGCCGAGGCGGTCTGCAACAGGTAGCCTTCGCCGCGCGCCAACATCCCCGGCAGCACCGCGCGCGCGGCATACACGTGGGCCATGAAATTGATACCCCAGATGCGCTGCCAATGGGCGTCGGCTGTCTCGACGCCGCCCTCCATAACAATGCCCGCGTTCGAGCAAAACAGGTCAATGGCGCCGAACGCCGCGATCGCGCGCTCCACCAACCGGACGATTTCGTCCTCACGGCTCACGTCCGTATGTACCGCCAGCCCGCCGATTTCGCGCGCCACCTGCTCAGCGCCGGCGCCATCCACATCCGCCACCACTACGCTGCGCGCACCCTCCGCGGCGAACCGCCGGCAAAGCGCGCGGCCAATCCCGCTCGCGCCGCCCGTCACCACCGCGACCTTGCCCTCGAGCTTCATGCCTTGCCCGCTTCGTATTTCTGCAACTCGATCTTCGCGACGGCCTCGCGATGTACTTCGTCCGGCCCGTCCGCCAGGCGCAGTGTGCGGGCCCCCGCCCAGGCGTGCGCCAGAAAGAAATCGTCCGAGACGCCCGCGCCGCCGTGCGCTTGTATGGCGCGATCGATCACCCGCAGCGCCATATTGGGCGCCACCACTTTAATCATGGCGATCTCCGCGCGCGCGGCTTTATTGCCCGAAACGTCCATCATGTACGCGGCTTTCAAAGTGAGCAGCCGCGCCTGCTCGATCTCCATGCGCGATTCGGCGATATCGGCGCGCAGCGTGCCGAATTCCGCCAGCCTGCGGCCGAAAGCCACGCGCGACTGCGCCCGCCGGCACATAGCCTCCAGCGCCCGCTCGGCCAGGCCGATCAGCCGCATGCAGTGGTGGATACGCCCCGGTCCCAGGCGGCCCTGCGCGATTTCGAATCCGCGCCCTTCGCCCAGCAGCATGTTGGCGGCGGGCACGCGCACATTATCGAAGACCACTTCGCCGTGGCCGTGCGGCGCATCGTCATAGCCGAACACCGGCAGCATGCGCTCAATGCGGATGCCGGGCGTGTCCATGGGCGCCAGGATCATGGCTTGCTGCTTGTGGCGCGGCGCCTGCGGATCCGTCTTGCCCATAAAGATGGCGATTTTACAGCGCGGGTCGCCCGCTCCCGAAGACCACCATTTGCGGCCGTTCAGCACGTACTCGCCGCCATCGCGCACGATGCTGGCGCAGATGTTGGTGGCATCCGATGAAGCTACCGCCGGTTCGGTCATGCAATAGCAGGAACGGATGCGGCCCTCCAGCAGCGGGACCAGCCACTGTTCTTTCTGCTCGGGCGAGCCATAGCGGGCCAGTACTTCCATGTTGCCGGTATCGGGCGCCGAGCAGTTGAAGACTTCCGGCGCCATCGCCGCGCGCCCCATAATTTCGCAGAGGGGAGCGTATTCCAGGTTCGTCAGACCGGCGCCCCAGTCATCGTCCGGAAGGAACAGATTCCACAATCCGGCAGCACGGGCTTTGGGTTTCAACTCCTCGATGATGGGGACCGGCTGCCAGCGATCCCCTGCGGCGATCTGGCGGTAGTAGAGCGGTTCGTTCGGGTAGATATGCTGGTCCATGAACTCCATGAGCCGGCGCTGGAGTTCCTGGACTTTTTGGGGATGCGCGAAGTGCATCCCCGGATTGTCACGCAATGCACGGCGGGATGCAAAGCCTGCCTTGGAGGGCGGGTTTAGCCGCCGCGGCGAGGGTGTATAACAATCTGTGTAAACGTTCTCCACATCAAATAAGGAGAACGGAGAAATGGAAATCAAAAAAGAGCTGCTCGACGAACTACTGAAGGACTATCAGAAACCCGAGGATGTGATTGGTGAGAATGGACTTTTGAAGCAGTTGACGAAGGCGCTTTTGGAGCGAGCCATGAGCGCCGAGCTGACCAACCACCTGGGGTACGAGAAAAGCGATCCGGCCGGGTATCACAGCGGAAACTCACGCAACGGGACCACGCCGAAGACGCTGAAGGGCGACTTTGGAGAGATGAGCATCGAAACACCTCGCGATCGCAACGGCAGTTTCGAGCCACAGATTATCAAGAAACACCAGACCCGGTTCGATGGATTTGACGACAAGATCCTGTCGATGTACGCGCGGGGCATGACCACGCGGGAGATCCAGGGGCACCTGCAGGAGATGTACGGCGTGGAGGTGAGCCCGACGCTGATCTCGGAGGTGACCGACGGGGTCATGGAGGAAGTTAAGGCTTGGCAGAATCGGCCGCTGGAGCCGGTGTATGGGGTCGTGTACCTGGATGCGCTGTACGTGAAAATGCGGCACGAGGGGCGGGTGGACAATCGCGCGGTGTACGTGGCGATCGGCATCGGATTGGAGGGACAGAAGGATGTGCTGGGCTTGTGGACGAGCAATAACGAAGGGGCCAAGTTCTGGTTGGGAGTGTTAACGGAGTTGAAGAACCGTGGGGTGAAGGATATCCTGATCGCCTGCGTGGACGGGCTGAGAGGGTTTCCGCAAGCCATCGAAAGCGTGTTCCCGCAGACGGTGGTACAGCTATGCATTGTGCACCTGGTGCGGGCCAGTTTGAACTACGTGAACTGGAAGGAGCGCAAGCAGGTGGCGGCGGATCTGAAGGAGATCTACCGGGCGGTCACGGCGGTACAGGCGGAGCTGGAGTTGAATACGTTCCAAACCAAGTGGGGATCGAAGTACCAGGCCATCGGCAAACTGTGGAAAGAAAACTGGGCGCGGGTGGTACCGTTTTTCGAGTTCCCGGCCGAGGTGCGGAAGGTGATCTACACGACCAACGCGGTGGAGTCGTTGCACATGAGCCTGCGCAAAATCATCAAGACGCGGGGCTCGTTTCCGAGTGAAGAGGCGGCTCTCAAGCTGATCTACCTGGCGTTGCGGAACGTGATTCAAAAATGGGATACGGTGCAGGGCTGGAAACAGGCACTAAATCATTTTCAGATGCTGTGGGGCGACCGCATCCAGGCAGCTTTGAACCGTTGAAGGAAGAGCCGAATGCGTAACCATCGGGCCAGATTCCAATCATCCGGGAAGGAGCCGGAAATAGCCTGCGGCAGCAAGGAATTTGGACGCCCCCTTTCCCGTTTCCCCCTCCGGGGGCAAGCCGGGGCGGGCGGGTTCCCCCCACGCCGGGACACGCTGCGCGGCCAGCCAAAGGCGCTGGCACGCATCGTGCGCCGGCTCCCCCCACAAGAGGGCTGCCGCCCCCTTGTGCATCCCCTGCGCAGCGCGCGGGTGCAGGGTTCATGCATTGCACAGATTCCGCAGGGCTGAAAAGAAGGTTTGATTTTGGGAGAGTCGTTTACACAAAATAGTTGACACTACCGCCGCGGCTTAGCCCCGCAGCGTCAGACTCCGACCAGCTTGCGCCCCTGCGACCAAAGCTCGGTAGCTTCATCCACCACCTTGCGGGTCTCGTCGTAGATCACCTTGATGCGCTCCAGCATGTCCTTGCTGACTACCGCCAGATCGTTCGTCTTATCCGCAACCCGCCGCGTGGCCGTGTACCAGCCGTTCCGCTTCCGCCGGTTGAGGGCCACCGCCACGCCGATAGCCGCGCCAACGCCCACGCCCATCCAAACTAAGCTTGTATTAATCCCCGTCCCTGAGTTCTTATGTTCGCTTGTCATCGAGATTTTACACTCCTTTCCCTCCTTCCATTCTATCGGGAATGCCGGAGAATCCCGTGAAAACACACTCGCGGAAGGTACTGCGCCACACGCCTTGGCCACAACCTCGGTGCGTGCCCGTACGAAAAGACCGCTTACTTCGCAGTATCGATCACGCCTCTTTCTTCTTCAACAGGTGATCGTTATCCTGGATGAAAGTCTTGATTTGTTCCGACGCGGACAGCAGTTTGTCCCACTGCTCCTTATATAACGTGACCGGGAAACGGCCCAAGCCATAGACTGACACCCCGCCTTTCTCGCTCACGCGGATAGAAATCTGGCCCCGTCCCGGCCTCTTCAGCGCCTCGTTCTCGGCGCGCAATCGTTCCAGTTCAGCTTTCAGGTCTTCTTCTGCCATACCATGACAGCATATCGAATTTCCACGACCGCCTTCTGACTTCCGACTCCTATCCCGCCCCCGATCCCGGTTGGACTCCACCGCCCGGTCTGCAAAAGTTCCAAAATTTTAACAAAACCACCACAAACCGGCAGTCCGCGCCGTCGTATCGTGTAAGCATGCCGGTCATGGATCAAAGCGGTGCGCCTGCGCAAAACGATCTGACACGCAGGAAATTCTACGTCGCGATGATCTACGGATTGTGGTGCCTCATCGCGGCGGCGCTCTCCGTCCCTGCGGCCATCTATCTGCTCATTCCCCCAAAGCTCCGTAAAATGCCGCAGTGGGTGGAGGCGGGCGATGTATCCAGCCTCGACCCGCGCGCGCCTATGGAGATGGTCTTCCGCCAGAATCGCGTGGATGGCTGGAAAATCCAGAGCGAAAAAACGTCGGCATGGGTGGTGAAGCTGGCCGATTCCCAAGTGGTCGCTTACGGGCCACAGTGCACGCATCTGGGCTGCGCCTATCATTGGGACGACAGCCGCAACTACTTTCTGTGCCCCTGCCACAGCTCCATTTTCAATATCGATGGCGCAGTGGTCTCGGGACCCGCGCCGCGGCCGCTCGACCGGTACGAGACCAAGATTGAGAGGGGCAAGCTGCTGCTGGGCGCGCTCCGCCAGTCGCCCCACGAATCGAAGGAGAAGGCGTGAGCTGGCTTGATCATCGCACCGGAATTGAAACCGCCATCCGGAATTTTCTTTACGAAGATATTCCGGCTTCGAGCGGCTGGCACCAGGTTTTCGGCAGCATCGCCGTTTTCCTGTTTCTGGTGCAGGCGTTCACCGGCGCGCTGCTGGCCTTCAACTACGCGCCCACCCCCGGCGACGCCTATAACAGCCTGCGCTACATCCTCACCGAAGTGACCGCCGGCCACCTCATCCGTGGCCTGCATCATTGGGGCGCCAGCATGCTGATCGTGGTGGTGGTGCTGCATATGACGCAGGTGTTTCTGTATGGCGCATACAAGAAGCCGCGCGAGGCCACCTGGATGATGGGAGTGGTGTTGCTGCTGCTTACCATGGCCTACGGCCTCACCGGATATCTGCTGCCTTGGGACAATCGCGCTTATTGGGGCACAGTCGTCGCCACGCAGATCGCCGCACACATCCCGTTCCTCGGTCCCTATATGAGTCGCCTGCTAGGCGGAGAAGGCGCCATCGGCGTGGTCACTTTCGCGCGATTTTACGGCCTGCATGTGTTGCTGCTGCCGCCGGCCACCGGCTTGCTGATCGCGCTGCATATTTACCTGGTGCGCAAGCACGGCGTCGCGCCGGCGCCCGGGGACGAAGTCAAAACCACCAGAAAGTTCTACCCGCAGCAGGCCTTCAAAGATACCGCGGCCATCTTTGCCGCGTTCATCATTCTTTTCGTGATGGCGGTAGCCGTGCGCGTGCCCCTGGAACGCCTGGCCGATCCCACCGACACGACTTACATCCCGCGCCCCGACTGGTATTTCCTGTTTCTCTTTCAAACGCTCAAATTCTTCGATGGTCCGCTGGCCGTGGTGGGCAGCGTGATTCTGCCCTCGCTCGCCATCCTGGCGCTGTTGCTGGTGCCTTTCATCGATCGCGGAAAAGTGTTGCGTGTCACGCGGCGCACGGCGGCGTTCGGTGTCGCGGCATTGGCGCTGCTCGGTTGGACCGGACTGACGGTGGCCGCGATCGTCACTACGCCCAAACCCGACACAGTCGCCATCGATTACGGCGCGCCCACCGATTGGATAGGCCTTTCGCCGCAGGAACTGGCCGGCATCGGATACTTCCGCCGCGAGAATTGCGCCAGTTGTCACGCCTTGGACGGGAAGGCGGCCGCGCCGGCGGGTGTGTCGGCAAAACCCGGTCCCGATCTGGCGAATCTGCCTATTAAGAAATCGGCGGCTTGGATGATTGCGCACTTCAAGCGGCCGGCCGTCATGGTGCCCGGCAGTTCCATGCCCGCGATTCAATTGAGCGATGCGCAGTTGAACACCCTGGCGGCATTTCTGTTGAAGCTGACGCCGGGCAATGCCGAGGCGCTCGCCAATGCCCCGGATTTCGCGGTCCAGGCCGCTCTGCTGTATCAGGCAAAAAATTGCGGCGCCTGCCACGAAGTGAACGGCGTGGGCATGAAAATGGGTCCGCCCTTGAACGGACTTGGCCGCCGCCGCACCAAGACGTGGGTGGCGCAACATTTTGCCAACCCCGCGGCGCTCTCGCCGGGCAGCTTCATGCCGCCCTATCAGTTCTCGCCGCGCGAGATGGATAATCTCATTGCGTATCTCTTCACGCTGCCGGATGCATCTCCTACGACACCCTAATCTGAGGCGCGCGCGTAAATCTGAGCCGCGCGCGTGAGCAAGCGGTTTCTACGTGCGTTTCAGTCCCCCCATTGCGCCGGGATCATGGACTCACGCGTGCATACCAATTATGATCGTGGTCAAGAAGACCTCATAACAAGGAGTCCCCGATGCCAACTACCGAAGATAAAGTCGAACCGCGACGCCGGGCCCCGGCCCTTGCGACACCCACTGATCTCGAAGCCGACGCCGTAAAGAATATTACGGGCGGCCTGAACGCCCTACTGGCCGATGTGTTTGCCCTCTATGTGAAGACCAAGAACTTCCATTGGCACGTGAGCGGTCCGCATTTCCGCGACTACCACCTGTTGCTCGATGAGCACGCCGAACAGATTTTCAAAATGACCGATGACATCGCCGAACGCGTGCGCAAGATCGGCGGCACCACCGTGCGTTCCATCGGCCACATTGGCCGGCTGCAGCGCCTGAGCGATAACGATGCCGAATACGTCGACCCGCCCGACATGCTGGCCGAACTACGCGAGGATAACCGCGCGCTGCTGGCCAGTATGCGCGAGATGCATGATCTGTGCGATGACGAGAACGATGTAGCCACCACCAGCCTGCTGGAGGTTTGGATCGACGAAACCGAGCGGCGCGTGTGGTTCCTGTTCGAGACCGGCCGTACGCGCTAAGGCACGTGGGGCAGACCTCCAGGTCTGCGCGGGTCCTCCAGGACCCGCGCCGCGGTTTCGTTTTGTTCACAGCCATCCGCGCAGCCAATCCCGGAACTCATCCAGCGCGGCCTGCGTCTCCCGCGCCAATGGCACAGGCGGCGGCCCGCTCTTCATCCCCCGCACCGCCAGCGCCGCCTTTATGGCTACCGGCGTGGGGAACGGTTCGATGCGGTCCAGGAATTCGTGCAGCCGGGCATCCAGGCGGGCCGTCTCACCTTCATCCTGCCTGGCGATAGCTCTGTCCAGCCCCAAGAGCAGTTCCGGCATGGCGCAAGCTACACCCGAAACCACGCCGTCGGCCCCTGCCCGGCGCGCCCGCGCGAAGATGCTGTCGTGGCCCACCAGCAGCGTGTAAGGATGTTCGCGTTTGTAACGGTTCAGCGACTCAAAATTATCCCAATCGCCGCTCGAATCCTTGATACCCGCAAACCGGCCGGTGGCCAGCAACTGCACCGCTGTCTCGGCCGCGATACCGCTGGTGAAAGCCGGAATGTTGTATAGATAGATCGGCGCCCGTTCATTCATCTCGATGGCGAACCGCAGGTAAAACTCGCGGATTTCCAATTGGCCGTAACGGAAGAAATAAGGAGGCATCAGCAGCAGCCCCGCCGCGCCCGCCGCGCTGGCCTCCCGGCCTAAAGCCAGGGCGCCATCCAGCGTGGAGTGCGAAACGCCCGCCAATAGCGGAACCCGGCTGCGTTTGACGGCCAGGTATACCAGGCGCACCCGGTCGTCTACATTCAGATTGACGAATTCGCCGGTCGAGCCGAGCAACGCGATGCCCTGCACTCCCGCGCCGCATAAAAAATCGATCAGATCGAGAGTGGCCCCGATATCGGGCTCGTCGCCCCGCTTGCTGTGCGGCGTCACCGCGGCGGCGATCACACCGGAAAAAGGCGGCATCACTTCGTCCGCACCAGATCCGTGACCGCGCGATTGTCCTTCAGGATGCCGTCCTCCACGCCTCACGAGCGCGGCCTGCATGGGGCCCTCGGACCCGCCCTTCGCTCGAAATACATCTCTTCTCGCTCTTGCGCGAGGCACGCGGCCGGCGAGAATGGGCGCCCCGCTCCAGCGCCCGCTCATTCGTGCGCGTGTTCACGCAGCGTCCGCCCTCTACCCATCCGCCCCGGCGCCGGCCACCTGCGTCTTGCGGCTCAGGAAACATTCCCGGCAATACACCGGCCTGCCCTGGGTAGGTTTGAACGGCACGGTCGTTTCCCGCCCGCACTGCGAACAGACCGTCATGGTTTCCGTCTTGCCCCCAACCGACGGTCCCGCCTGCCGCTTGCTCTTGCACGCTTTGCAACGCTTCGGCTCGTTCTTAAAGTTTTTGTCGTGGAAGAAGTGTTGTTCTCCCGCTGTGAAAACAAATTCGGCTCCGCATTCCGAGCACTTGAGAATCCGATCCTGGAACTCCGCCATATGCCAACCTGGTTTCCGCGAACGGGTTGTGGAGCGGACAGGCCGGAACCTGTCCGCCCGTGGTTATTCGATTTCCCGGCGTGACTTCTTCCGGTTTCGCTTGCGTGCGAGCGCCTGTTTAACCCGCTTTTTTTCGCCCGGCTTCAAATAAAAGGAGTGCCTTTTGACCTCCTTTATAATGTCCTCCTGCTGGACTTTGCGCTTGAAGCGGCGGAGAGCGTTTTCGAGCGTCTCGCCATCTTGTAACTTTACCTCAGCCAACTAAAACTACACCTCCAAACCCGACCTAGATTTTTCTGCTTTCGCAGAGAGGGTACTGATATCATTAAGTGGTTGGCGGACAAAGTCAAGTCCAAAATTCGCCCGGACACCCTCCAGAGGGAAGGCGTCTTAGCGTAAACCAACTGCTTTTCAATAGTTTAAACGAATGGAAACGGCTTTAGCAATTTTATTGGCGGGTGGCGCCGGCGAACGACTATCCCCTCTTACGCGGGATACCGCAAAACCGGCTGTTTGTTTTGGCGGCGTTTACCGCATTATCGACTTCACCTTGTCCAATTGCATCAATTCGGACCTGCGGCGAATTTTCATTCTCACACAATACAAGTCACTGGATCTGATCCGGCATATACGCTACGGATGGAACATCTTATCACCCGCTCTGGGCGAGTTCATCGAGACCATTCCACCCATGAAGCGCCTCCGCGACGACTGGTACCTGGGCACCGCCGACGCGGTCTTCCAGAACAGCCCCAGCATCGCCGCGGAACAGCCCGCGCTTACCCTGATCTTATCCGCCGACCACATTTACAAGATGAATTATCGCGAGATGGTCGACTGGCACCGCTTGCATCGCGCCGATATCACCATCGCCACCATCCAGGTGGCGCCGCAGGAAGCCGACCGCTTCGGTGTCGCCGAAATCGATCGCAACTATCGCGTCAGGGGCTTCGAGGAAAAACCCCAACACGGCGGCCCGGCGCGTTCGCCCTTCAATCCCGAGATGGTCAGCGCCTCCATGGGAATCTACGTATTTAACACCCCGGTCCTATTGCGCCTGTTACAGGAAGACGCCCGGAATCCGGACTCTAAGCATGATTTCGGGAAGGACGTCATTCCGGCCGCGCTGGCGGACTGCTCCGTCGTCGCTTACGACTTCCACGACATCAACGCCAAGCAGGCGCGCTACTGGCGCGACGTGGGCACCATCGATGCATTTTACGAGGCCAATATGGACCTGGTCGCGGTCAGCCCGGAGTTTAATCTCTACGACCGTAACTGGCCCATCCGCACGCACGCGCTGCAGGCGCCGCCCGCCAAATTCGTATTTGCGCAAGAGGGCCGCCGCATGGGTGTCGCAGTGGATTCCATTGTGGCGGCAGGCTCGATTATTTCCGGCGGCAGAGTAGTGCGCAGCGTGCTGTCCACCGGCGTGCGCGTGAACAGTTATTGCGAAGTCGAATATTCGATTCTGATGCCGAACGTCAAGATCGGACGCAACAGCCGCGTGCGGCGCGCCATCATCGATACGGGCGTGGAAATCCCGGAATCGAGTGTCATTGGCTTTGACGCTGCCGACGACCGCGCCCGCGGTTATACGCTGACGGATTCCGGAATTGTAGTGGTGCCGGGTGATGTTGACGGTCACGAGAACGGAGAGACAGAAGACTGGACACAGAAATCGGAAACCCGCAGGGCCACATCTTACTCCGGCTTCTGACCCCAATATTTCGCGAAGCCCTCGTATTCCCAATCGAAATTCGCCAGGATCGTGCGCCGTAATTCCAGCATGTCCACCACGCCGGCCTTCCGGTAGGCGATCTTCCCATCCGGTGTGAGCAGCACTGTGTAAGGCAAACCAGCGCCTGTGCTACCATCCCAGTCCGTATCGAAAGCCCGTTCCAGTGCCGCCGTATCGCCCGATGCGAACATCAGGTTCCGGCTGCTGGCATGCTGCTTTTCGAGCAGTTGCTGGACGGCGGCACGCATTTCCGGTGGATTCACGGCTACCGTCACCAGATCCAGTCCGCGCACGCTATACATCCGGTAAGTCGTCTCTATGTCCGCGAATTGGCCGACTGACTGGCTATCGCGCGTGTCCCAAAAGCTCACCAGCGTCAGCTTCTTCGCCGCGTTCGCGCGAAGTGCCGCAAGGTCGCCGGCCCCCGCCGTCTCCAGGCGCACGGGCTTTTCCTCCAGCTTGCGCAGCGCCTCCATCCGCTCCGCCTCCTTTTCTTTCCACTTAGTCGAGCAACCGAAAACTCCGGTATGCGGGACAGCGATCGGTTTCCCCGCCAGCAATGCCTCAATGGCGTCGCGCGCATCGTGCGTCTTCACCATTTCCTCGCGATAGCTGTTGTCCACGCGGCCTTCGTAGCGCAGGCGCCGCTCACGATCGAAAATGAATATGTGCGGCGTGGCTTGCGGACCGTATGCGCGCGCCACTGATTGCGTTTCGCCATCGTAGAGATACGGATAGGTCAGATGCTTGTAAGCCGCCCGGATCTTCATTTCCGCGAGCGTATCGCTCATGTCGGAGGAATCCAGTTCGTCGACACGCAAAGCCTCGGGGGCGTTCGGTTGGATGACCACCACGGCTACGCCCTTATCGCCATAGTCCTCATATAGCCGCATGATGCGCTGCTCGTAGAGCTGAGAAATGGGGCAGTGGTTGCACATGAAGACGATCGCCAGCACCGGGCTGGCGGCATAGTCCGCCAGCCGGTGAATGCGCCCATCGACGCCCGGCAAAGCGAAATCCGGCGCGGCGGACCCGATCGGCAAGATGGGATGCTCCACCGCGCCAACCAGCATACTGGCCGCCAACAGCCACAAAGCGCCACCGCTTACCAAACCTTTCCGTGCCATGTCCCCCACCTCACGCCAACCGGCGCGCAAAGGCGACCTCCTTCCGCAAATCCTCCTCCACGGGACCTTCCTTCTCGTACTCAATAGCCACCAAACCGCCGAAGTCAAGTCTATGCAACTCCCGCATCACCTCCGGAATTTTCGCGATCCCCTGCCCGAGCAGAACGTTGTCCTCCGCATGCGCCGCGGCAATATCTTTCAAATGCACGAGCTTTAAATACGGCCCCAGCTTTCTCACCGCGTCCGCCGGATCATAACCGCAAGAGGCAAACTGGCCCGTGTCCGCCGTGGCTCCCACCGTCTTAGACAGCCCGCCCAGCGCCCGCAGCACATCCTCCGGGCTTTCGTACGGAAACTTCGTCGCAAAAAAATGGTTGTGGATGCCAAAGCTCAGCCCCGCCTCCGTGCACCGCGCATCGATGCTCTGCAGCAGCGCGCGACCGGTCGCATCGCCGGTGATGTTGCGCGCGCCCAGCAGCTTTGCAAACCGGATGGCCAGACCCAGCTCGCCTTCGTCATGAATAGTCGCCGCATAATAAGACACGCAGCTCACGCCTGCTTTATCGAACATTGCCCGCGCGCCGCGAAACATCTCCTCGCCGGGATGCGAAAGCAGCATGAACTCGCCCCGCGACATCTCGATCTCCCGGATGCCGAGCGCCACTAACTGCGCGGTCATGGCGTCCATCGAAAGCCCGTGGTAGCTATAAGTCCCGATGCCGATTCTGAGTGTCCCGGCAGCGCGTGCCGGCCAACCCGCGGCGCAGGCGGCAGCCGTACAAGCGAATGCCCGCCGCGTCATGGCTGCCGGCCCAATGGCCGCGGCGTCACGTCGGCGTCTTCCAACTTCATCGCCCACTTGATGGCCTCTACGTACATCTGCTGCATGTCCGGACGATCCCAATTCTCCACCACGTGCCCCAGCGTGGAATAGAACACGCGGCCCTTGCCGTACATCTTGGCCCACGCCACCGCGAAATCGCGATCCGAACGGTGGACGTTCTTGTTGGCCAGGTCGAGCTTGTCCGCATCCAGACGCAGCAACACGCGCAACCTATCGCGGGAATAATTGCGCATCTGGTAGATCTCATCGCGCAGCACGAATGTGGGCGGCCACTGGCTCATCCCCGGGAACGCAGGATCTTCCACGACGATCGGCGCGTTGAATGTGCCCCAGGGATGCTCGTCGTAGTAGCCGCCGATCATCTCGCCATACTCCGGCCAGTTCGTGAATGTAATCGTGGCGCTATGCACGCCGATGAAGCCTTTGCCATCGTCGTGAATGAACGACAGGAAGTCCGCCTTCTGCTGATCGTCCATTTCCAGATTGCCGCCCGTGTAGAACAACACGGCATCGAAACTATTCAGGTTGGGCGCGTTGTATTCCAGTTTTTTCCTGGTCAGCGCCTCGGTATCGGTGCGGATCGTGGTGTCCCAAAGCCCGCGCTCGCGTCCCAGCCGTTCGATGGTGGCCAGCGCGTGCGAGACGGCTTCGTGCCGGTAGCCTTTCTCTTCACCTATTGCGAGAAGCTTCTTGCGTGCGGCCGGCGCGCCGGTCTGGGCCACGCCGACCATGGCCAGAGATGCCGCCAGAATCGCCGCGGCGGCTGCTTTCAATTGGTCGCCACCTTCCGCCCCAGGATTTCCTCCACTGGCATATTCGCGGGGAACTCCAGATTGAAGAAGCCCACCATCATCTCGTCCCAACTCTGGTCGCCCCAGGTCACTTCCTTGGTTGCATCGGCGTTGTCCGGATTGTTCGGCGAGTTGTCGAAGTGCGCCGTGCACTCGATGCGCGCGCCCTTCGGCAGCGCGATTGGCTCCGCCAGGTTATACCAGAGCTGCCAATGCCAGTTGTAGCGCGGCACGCGCAAAATGGTTTGCGTTTCGCCGGTCGGATACACGATGCGATATTCGAAATCCTTGCCGCGCCCGTGCATGTGCGGATGCAGGCCGGCCAGCTTCACTGCCGCCGCCGTTTCAAATTCCGCATCCACACGGTAGTTCGGATCGCCCGGCGGGATCTTGAATTTTCCGTTCGTGGCGGAAAGAGTCAGAACGCGCGTCTGCGGCTGTTCCTTGGCGAATACCAGGCCGAACTTGCTGCGGTCGGTGCTGGCCTTGCCATTGGTGGTGTAATGGATCTCCAATACAAAATCCGAGCCGGCCTTGACCAGTTTTCCTTGCCCCGCCGCCAGCATCTCCGGCGGTTGTCCCGGCGCATAACCCACCAGGAAATCGCTCGGCAAGGCGCTGGTATCGGTGGTGTCATCGGTCACCTTGGGCGCCACGAAGAAAACGCCCGCAGGCTCGCCGCGCAGCCAGTGCGAGCCCGGCTCCCGCACGTACAAAATCATGTGATGCACGTGCGCGCGATCGTCCGGACGCGCTTCCGCAAACTGCACCCATTTGTCTTCCTTGAATCCTGAAGGCACGATCACCTTCTGATATTCGAGCGTGCCCGTGGCCGGAATCTCGAAGGCGCGCGGAAACTCGTACACCACGTCGGGCTTCGGAATGGCCCACCCGGCGACATAGGCGGGCGGCGGCAGATCGCGCGCATCGCCTTCCGGCGCGCCGCCATCGGCCCAGGCGATCAGGGTGTCCACCTCGCTTTGCGCCAGCGACCGGTCGTTCGAAAATTTGCCGTAATGCGGATCGGCGAACCACGGCGGCATCTTCTTCAGCAGAACGGCTTCCTTGATCGCTTTTGCCCAGGGACGCGCCTGCTGATAAGTGAGCAGCGAAAACGGCCCTGCCTCGCCCGGCCGGTGGCACGCCTGGCAGTGCTGCTGCAAAATCGGCGCGATATCTTTAGTGAAGGTCGCCCGCGCAGGCTCGGCCGGCTTAGCGGCGAACAGGCAGCCTGCGGAAAAGACTGCCATCGGAATAGCCAAGGGGCGCCAAATGGAGGTGATCATTTTTGTCTGTAAGCCCATTCTGCCACACCTCTACGCCGTCGTCGTGGGGCAGACCTCCAGGTCTGCGCGGGTCCTCCAGGACCCGCCCTTCGCGCTTGGAATCAGCCGTTCCAAACGCGAGCAGGCCGACGTGGACGTCGGCCGCAGGACTGGAGTCCCGCCCCACAATTTATGCAGGTGTTCGGTCGCGCGAAAACTAAGTGGCATTGGGCTCTCAGCCTGCAGCGGCCTCTCAGTCCGACCGCCGCGCTGTCTTGCGAAGCTATACTACCGCGTGGCGCGCAATCGTTTCCCGGTAAAACTCGGCGCTCAGCTTGGCCGTGCGCTCTTGCGTTTCGAAATTCACGTAGTAGATTCCGAATCGCTTGGTGTAGCCGTCCGCCCATTCGAAATTATCGAGCAGGCTCCATAAAAAGTAGCCCGTGAGCGGCCAGCCCTCGGAAACGGCCCGATGCGCCTGCACGAAATGATTGCGCAGGTACATGACGCGGTCGGTGTCATAGACATGGCCATTTGCGGTCAAAAGGTCGTCCGCCGAGCAGCCATTTTCGGTGATGATGACGTTATTCACGCCCCAGATCTCCTTCAAGTGGCGGGGCGCCCAATACAGGATTTGCGGTCCGATGAACAGCCACGGCGATGCCATGTGGGGATACGACTTCGGATGCGGAACCGCGGCGAAGCCCGCGGAACCGTCGGCGGCGCGGAAATAGGCCGGCGCGTACGTGTTGATGCCAACAAAATCCAGGCGGCCACCGATCGTGCGCATGTCTTCGGGAGTGAATTGCGGAGCGTTGGCGCCAGCCGCCGACAAGTACTCAGCAGTGTACCGGCCCTCCAGCACGGCGGTCAGGAACGGAGCATTCACCTGGCGCATGGCGCGGCGTGCGGCGGCGATATGCGGCTCCGTCTCGATGACCGGCACGCACACGGTGGCATTCTCGGCCAGTCCCACCTGTACCGGCCGCCGCGCCGCCGCGCGAATAGCCGCCAGCGCCATTCCGTGACCCAGCAACGCATGGTGGCGTACCTGATTGAGTTGCCGTGGCGGCAGCTTCAGACCCGGAGCAAACACGCCGATCCCATAGCCCAAATCGGTGAAGCAGGAAAACTCGTTGATGGTGAAGAAGTGCGAAACCCGGTCCGAGAGCCGCCCCGCGACCAGGCTTGCATATTCGGCGAAGTACTTGGCCGTATCGCGCGATTGCCAGCCGCCCACACGGTCCTCCAGCGCCTGCGGCAGGTCCCAATGGAACAGCGTGGCATATGGCTCGATTCCGGCGGCCAGCAGCGCGTCCACCAGGCGCTCATAGTAAGCCATGCCCTTTTCGTTCGGCTGGCCAGACCCATCCGGGATGACGCGCGGCCAGGCGATCGAGAAGCGGTAGGCTTTTACCCCCAGCCATTTCATGAGCTGAATATCCTGTGCGTAACGGTGGTACTGGTCTGCCGCGACATCGCCCGTCTGGCCCAGGGCGGTGCGGCCGGGCTGGTGCGAGAAGGTGTCCCAGACGGACGGCTTGCGCCCATCTTCCTGCGCGGCGCCTTCCACCTGGTAGGAGGCGGTGGCGCATCCCCAGAGAAAAGTGTCCGGAAAGCGGTAATAATCACGTGGGTGTGCGGGCGATTGAGCGTTTCCGGGAGGCACTCCGCCAATGGAAGCCATTGGTGAACCTATCCCCAGGGTGGCGGCTCCGGAGAGCGCGGTGAATGTTCGGCGAGTAGTGCGCATGGTAATCCTTACGATAAAAGAAATTTGAGAGAAAGCTTGGGTCGGCCGGTGCGGCGGTGATATACTCGCCAGAATAACGATTCGGCATCACGCCAGTGTGTAGCGGAGCCCTCCGGCTGCCGAAGCGGCGAGGGCGGCGCCCGTCCGCGTTAGAGCGCCGCCCAATGGCTCACTTGGTTATAAGGGCCACCGCGACCAGGCAGGATTCTTCTTGGCGGGCGGCTGTGCCGCGGCTCCTTCGGAAAAATGGCCGGGTTGTACCGGGAAATCGATCTCGTTCTTTGCGAACAGCAAGGGCCGGTCCGTGACCATTTCAATCGTGCTGCCCTTGGTGAGCACCGCATCCGGTCCGCGCGACAACAGAACGCCGATCACGCCCGCGGCCGCGCCGGCTACCGCCCCGATGCCAGTTCCCAGGGCCAGGTGCTTCGTGGCGGCGCCCACAATTAAGCCGGCTCCGGCGCCCGCTTCCGCCGCTGCGGCTACCGTCGATGCCTCCTCAGCCTTGTTTCCTTCGGCGCGAACTTTGCCCTCCGTCTTATCGAACTCCTGTTCGCTCTGCGCGTCGGTCCCGCCCACGCGCGCGCGAAAAGTGCGCGTGACTCCATTGGGCAGCGTCAGGGAATCGAAACGCAGGAATAGTTCGGCGCGCCCCTTGAAGTGCTCCGGACGCTTCACCTCGGTCAGCGTACCTTCCACCCAACTGCCCGGTGGGATGACGATGCGGCCGTTGCTCAGGATCGGGAACACCGTCTCCAGATAAACGCGGTCGCCCTCCGCCGCGGACTTGGTGCTGACCGTGTTGATTAAGCCGAGCGGGATGCGCGTGCCGGGGGCAATCACAAAATCCGGTTCTTGCCCGAGGATGACGCCGGCCGCCACTAAGAGCGTTGCCAGACAATATCTCAGCAACATGCGCGACTCCTTGCGATCATTCTAACAGGATGTTTGTCCCCTACTCGTGCCGTAAAGCCTCCATCGGATCCACACGCGCCGCGCGCCGCGCCGGCACATACGCCGCCACCAGCGTCATCGCCATCATGGTCACCGCGCCGAACACCACCGGGAATGCGCTCTCCACCGGCAAATTCTGGATCAAGCTCGCCGCGAAACGCCTGCCCCAATATGCGATGAGCACTCCAAGCCCAAGCCCGGCGCAGCTCATCCGCAACGCTTCCTTCATCACCATGCGGGACACAGCGCCCGCCGTCGCGCCCAGCGCCACGCGGATGCCGATCTCCCGGATACGCCGCGACAGCGTGTACGCCAGCACCCCGTAGATGCCGATTGCCGCCAGCAGCAGGCCCAGCCCGCCGAACGCCCCGGACAGCATCGCGATAAGGCGCTCCGGAACGATGGTCGCATCCACCTGATCGCCCAGCGTGGTGACCCGCGCCACCGGCACCGTCTTCAGCAACGCCCGTACGCTCCGCCGTACCGCGGGAGCCGCGGCTTGTGGGTCCATGCCCGTGCGCACCGCCAATGTAGCCGGCGGCTGCGCGGACTGGAAAGCGTCCAGGTAGATCGTGCGCGGCGCCGCTTCGCGGATCTCGTAGTATTTCGCGTCCCCAGCCAGTCCCACGATTTCGTAAGGCCGGCTTTCACCGTCGAACGTAAAATACCTTCCGATGGGATTGTCGTCGCCGAAATAGTAGCGGGCCATGGCTCGATTGACGATCGCCACGCGCCGCCCATCCAGGTCCCCTGCGTTGAAGTCGCGCCCCGCCGCGAGCGGTGTGCCCAGCGTCTCGAAGTACTTCGGCGCCACCCAGCTTACCGAAATGTAGCGGCGGTCCGCAGGAGGTTCCGGGTGGCCTTCCACGGTGACGAACCGGCTGGCACCCGCGCCCGACAGCGGCCCTGGTCCGCTGATCATCGTTGCCGAACGCACGCCCGGAACGGCCTCCAGTTGCACCAGTAGCTCCTGGTACGCACGGGACAATCGTTCGTTGCTATATCCGCTGCGCGCCGGATCGAGCGTGACCAGCAGCACGTGGTCGCGGCGGAAACCCAGATCCATGTGATCCAGGTTCGCCAGGTTGCGGACGAACAGCCCCGCGGCGCTCAATAGCCCCACCGACAAAGCCATCTGGGTCACCACCAGGCTCTTTCCGAAAAGCCGGCTGAGGCGCGTTTCGCCCGCCGCCCCGATTTCCTTTAGCGCCGCCGCCGGACCGGAAGTGAAGGCGCTCCAGGCGGGAGCCAGTCCGAAAAGCACTCCCGTCAACAATGCGATTCCGCCGGTGAAGAGCAGGACATGCACATCCGGTACGGCTGCGATCTCAATCTGGGGTGGCCTTCCTATGAAGCGCCCGGATGTCATGATGCGCGCCAGCGCGCCTGCGCCGAAATACGCGAGGACCATAGCCAGCAGGCCCCCCGCTGCGGAGAGCAGCAGAGCTTCGGCCAACACCTGCCGCATCAGGCGGAATCGCCCTGCTCCCAGCGCCACACGCACCGCCATTTCATGCCGGCGGGCAGCCCCGCGCGCCAGCAGCATGTGCGCCAGGTTGATGCACGCAATCAACAACAGCAGGCCCACTACGGCCATCACCGCCACCAGCGGCTTCGCGAATTGATCGCGCAGGGCCGTCGACAGACCCGCGCCCGCCGGCTCCACGCGAAACTTCAACTGGCGCATCACCGGGTCATTGCTGGCCCTGATTCTTTCTTCGAGCGTCCACCGGAACAGCACCGCCATTTCCGCACGCGCTCGCGCGATCGATACGCCGGACCGCAACCGCCCGATCAACTGCACTGGACCCGGGGCGTGCCGGCTCGCGGCGCAGCGGCACCCAGATGTCCGGCCGGAGCCCGACCTGCAATCCGAAGAACTCGCGCGCAGTCACTCCCACGATCGTCACCGGCGCATCTTCCACCACGATGCGCCGGCCCAGAATGGCCGGATCCAGATTGAATCTGCTCTTCCAATAGGACCAGCTCACCACCGCGACGGCCGAGTCCCCCGGACCAATCAGCCGGCCAATCGCGGGCTTCACGCCCAGCATCGGAAAGAAGTTCCCGATTACACGCTTCTCCGAGCACCGTCTCCGGTTCGATGCCCTCGCCGCGCACGTTGAAACGAGAGGGGCGCGCGCCGGTGAGTCCCGAGAAAACGTGATTGTGATCCCGAAAGTATTCGTAACTTTGCAGGGAGAATACGTTCAGCGGCGGGTCGCCCGGGTATTCCGACCAGGAACTCCACAAGCTGCTCCGGCGCCCGCACCGGAAGCATGCGCAGCATCAGGGTGTCGATGAGGCTGAAGATGGCGGTGTTGGCGCCGATGCCCAAGGCCAGCGACAAGCAGCGCGACAGCCGTGAATCCGGGGGAGCGCCGCAGCCCGCGGATAGCGTAGCGGGTATCCTGCCACGCTCCCCCGAGTGCAATCCAGAGTCGCATGTGTCAGGGCCGCCGGGGCGGGGCGGATATCGCCGGGCAACTGTGCGGCGGTCCCGGGCAGGGCGGTTGCGTGGGCGCCGGTGGCCTGGGCTGCTGGACATCCGCGCCGGATGTGCCGGTCTCACTCAGGCTCACATAGTCGCCACCGATAATGGGGCCGTTGTAGAAGTAGCGTATTCCCGGGAACGGGTTGGCGGAGGCCTGCAGATTAACCGTGCCGTTTCCCGAACCGCTGCCGCCGGAGGTGACGGTAAGCCAGTCCGGCAGGCTCGTGACTACCCAGGCGCACCCTTTGCCCGCAGTGACGTCTACGCTCGCGGGTCCGCCGGTTTGTGGGAAGGTGATGTCGTAGGTCGAGAGCGAATAGGAGCAGCCGCTGGCCGCTTGTTTAATGGCGACGCTGGCGCCGCCAATCGCAACCGTGCCGGTACGCGCCGCGCCGGAATTCGCCGCGACACTGATGGCCAATGGCCCGACACCGGGACCACCATGGCTTTCAATGGTAATCCAGGAAGCGCTGGGCTTCGGAGTCCAGGCGCAGCCGCTGGGGGCGACCACGCTGAGATTGAGGGTTCCGCCGTAGGGATAGAAGAAGTAGGAGCCGGGAGAAGCAGTGTAGGTGCAGGCGGGCGTCGCTCCACTGATGCTGGTCACAAAAGCGGTGTTCCCGTAACTGCCGTTGGCGGCTTGGAAGGCGTCGCTGGTGGAAGGAAAATCGGCCGACTGGGTATACCCGGTCACCAACGCGTCGCCGGCGGAGTCTAAGGCGACGCCGTAGGCGTAATCATAACCGGTGCCGCCCAGATACGTGGAGTAAACCAGCTTCTGGCCAGTTGGGTTGAGCTTGGCGACAAATCCGTCCGAGTTCACATTAGTTGCCGCATAGACGTGGACGGGTTTCGCCGGGTCCACGGCGATACTCAGGACCTCATCGGACACAAGCCCTGCCGCCGACCAGGACGCGCCGCTCGTCGAAGTAGTGAAGACGCCGCCAATATAAGTACCCGCGTAGAGGACAGCCGGATTGGAAGGCGCCATCGCCAGCACGCTCACCGGACCGGTCAGGCCCGTTCCTGCGGGCACCCAAGAGCCGCCAGCGTTGGTGCTGACGTACACCTGGTCGTTGATCACGGCGTAAATGGTAGAGGGCTTCTTGGGATCGATGACCACTCCAGTCGCGTAGTTCGAGTTAATTACTGTCCAGATCTGGCCTCCATCCGTGCTCTTCACGATGCCCTCACTGGACGCCACGTAGACAGTGCTGGGCAACTTTGGATTGATCGCGATGCTGAAAGCCGTTGCTCCGGAAGGAAAGCCGGTGAGCGCGGTAAACGTAGCGCCCCCGTTGGTGCTCTTTGCGATACCGGATGAACAGTACCCGCTGGCGGCGTACAGCGTGGTGGAGGTTGTGGGATCGACCGCAATCCCCTCGTTGGAGGAGTAGCACTCGAAGCTGAAAACCTCGCCCCCGGCTGTCCAGGTCGCGCCGTTGTCCGAACTGGAATACATTACATCACCTTCGAGAGCGTAAACCACACCGCCCGAGGGAGCGAAGGCCACGCTTTCGAAGAAGGCTTGTGCCGGACCTGTGGCCAGCCAGTGGGCTCCGCTGTCGGAGGTTTGATACAAGCCATCACTGGTTGCCGCGATCAGGTGCGCGCCGGACGCCGGGTCTACCGCAAGCTGATTGACTGCGGTGGGGATTCCGGTGTCCGACGTCTTCCATGTCGAGCCGCTGGACGCGGTGGCGAAGAGCAGAGTCGGGTTGCCGGCCAACGCCGTCTGTAAACCCGAAGGGTGCGGGAAGTTCGTCGAAATGGTATAGCCGACCACAGTTGCGTTGCCGGTCGAATCCACCGCAATGCCATACGCGTAATCGTCCCTCTGGCCCCCCAGGTAAGTGACGTAGTCCCACTCCGTGCCGAGACTGTTCACTTTGGCCACGAACCCGTCATAGCCGCCGCCCGCCTGCGCTTGGAGGGCCGCTGCCGTAACCGGGAGATTCGTGGAACCAGTGAGGCCCGCTACAAATGCGCTTCCGCCGGAATCTACGACGATGGCGTAGCCGTAATCCTCTTGGCTGCCACCCAGGTAGGTGGCGTATGTCAGCGAGGCGCCGGTGTTGCTCAGTTCGGCGATGAATGCGTCTCCGTTTCCACCGTAAACAGGCTGTGGCGCTCCAGCCGTCACCGGTAGGTTGCCACCGGTGTATCCGGTCAGATAGACGTTCTCCTTCGAATCTACCGCGAGGCCGTACACAAATGCGCTGTAGTTCTGGCCGAAATAAGTCGACCAGACTAGCTTCGTGCCCGTTGGACTCAGCTTGGCCGCAAAGGCTTCACAATTATCGCAGGAAGCCAGGTAAGCGCCGGTCGTTACCGGAAAATCGGACGACGATGTATAGCCGGCCACGTAGGCGTTGTGTCCTGCATCTACGGCAATGCTATAGATGTAATCATACCCGCTCCCTCCCAGATAGGTGGAATAGGCCAGGTTGTTGCCCGCGGGGCTTAACTTCGTCACAAAACCGTCCTCAGGCCCATTCAAAGTTGGATAGAGCGCGTTCTTTACCGGAAAGTCAGTTGAGGATGTGTACCCCGCCACATAAGCGCTTCCAGCGCTATCCACCGCGATGGAGTACGGGTAGTCATAGCTGGAACCACACAAATAGGTAGAGTAGACCAGGCTGGACCCATCCGTAGCCAGTTCGGAAACGAAGCCGCAGGTGGACCCTTTGTAGAAGGACTGCTCCGGATTCACCGTCGGAAAATCCATGGAGGATGTGTAGCCGGCTATAAAGGCATTCCCATTGGGACCTATCGCGATGCCGTAGGCGAATCCGCCGTTCGATCCGCCGAGGTAGGTGGAATAGACCAGCGACGGATCGATTATCAACTGACGGCTGTGGTCATAACTTCCTAGCCTGAAGCAGACCTGATTCGAGCCCAGCAAGGCGTAGCGGCTCTCGACCGGGCGCCATGTTCCACCGATCTCCTGGTATGTTTCGGGCTTTTGGAATTCCACTGACCCGCCGGCGGTCTCGATGGCCAGGCTGCCCGAGCCGTCAATGCTGATCTTGCGCGCGCCATCTACGGCCAGCCGGATAGCGTCCGGATTCGCGCCGGGCGCCACGATGAAGTCGTACTCCAGGCGCCCCTGGTTGCCGTAATAAGCCAGGTCGATGCCCCGGTACACGCCACGGTATTCGACGCGTTCGAATGTGGGGATATCCGTGTGCCAGCGCGTTGGATCGTTCCCGACAAAGTAATTGACCTTGCCTGGAAGAGGCTTTCGGCCTGCCGGAATGGGAGCCGGGCGAGCGCCCACGAGGCGAAGATCCACGCCGGCCGATGGGGCCGCCTTTTCGCGCCGCAGCAAAACGCGCGCGTTGCCTTGCGAAAGCGAAACACTGTAACCCGCGGTGTGGGCCAGGAAATCCACGCCCCGCGGCGCCTGACCCTGGTTCTTCTCGAACGCGAGGGGCAGTTTGTTGAAGTTTTTGACAATTGGCGCTTGGTCGGCCAGGGCAACGATGCCTGGCCATAGAGAGAGGCAAATCAACGGGTGCAGTCTACGAATCGGTCTGTGCATATGGAACAGTCTCCTCTTGCGGTGTTCCCCACTGGCGCCGAAGTATAGCACACGAATGGCAATCTGCGGACGAAAGCTGCGTACCAGACGGGTTAAAAGGCCGGGTACCAGAGGTCACTCCGGCGGGCGCCGGGTTTGCACGCTTTCAGGCCGCACGAGGGTGCCCGCGCCGAGCGCGAAAAGTCGCGGCCTGTGACCTTGGCGCGCCTGCGTTCACTATAATGAAGATAACCTCATGCACCAGAAACTCACCGAACGTGTTGTGGACTTGAACCCGCGCGAAACGTCCGAATGGACCGAGGCGCTGGCTCAGATTTTGGACCAGGAGGGGCCGGACCGTGCGGCGTTTCTTTTGGAGCGCCTTACCGAGCAGGCGCGCGGCGCGGGCGTCGGCCTGCCCATCCATCTCAATACGCCATATGTCAACACCATCTCTTCCGAGGACGAGGTGCCGTATCCCGGCGACCGCGCCATGGAGCGCCGCATCAAAAGCCTCACGCGCTGGAATGCCATGGCGATGGTGGTGCGCCAGAACAAATATGATCCCGGCATCGGCGGCCACATTTCCACTTACGCATCGCTCGCCACGCTGCTCGAGGTGGGTTTCCATCATTTCTTTCATGCCAGCTATGGCGACCAGCCCGGCGACCTCATTTATTTCCAGGGCCACGCCTCGCCCGGCATCTACGCGCGTGCATACCTGGAAGGCCGCCTCACCGAACAGCACTTGCGCAACTTCCGCCACGAGCTGCGCGATACGCCCGGCCTCTCGTCTTATCCGCACCCCTGGCTGATGCCCGATTTCTGGCGCTTCCCCACCGTCTCCATGGGCCTCGGCCCCATCAATTCTATCTACCAGGCGCGGTTCATGCGCTATCTCGAAAACCGCGGGATGATCCCGGTCACGCCGCGCAAGATCTGGGCATTTTTGGGCGACGGCGAAATGGACGAACCCGAATCCATGGGATCGCTCACGCTCGGTTCGCGCGAGAAACTCGACAACCTGATCTTCGTCATCAACTGCAACCTGCAGCGCCTGGACGGCCCCGTGCGAGGCAACGGCAAGGTCATCCAGGAACTCGAAGCTGCATTTCGCGGCGCCGGGTGGTATGTCATCAAGGTGCTCTGGGGCGAAGATTGGGATCCCCTGCTGGCGCGCGATCACAACGGCCTGTTGCAGAAGCGCCTGGTCGAGGTGGTGGATGGCGAGTGGCAGACTTATGTCACTAAGGACGGCGCCTACTTCCGCAAGAATTTCTTCGGCAAATATCCCGAGCTGCTCGACCTGGTCGCGCATCTCAGCGACGAGCAACTCTCGCATCTGCGGCGCGGCGGCCACGATCCCAAGAAGGTTTACAACGCTTACCAGGCTGCCGTGCAGAATACAGGATCGCCTACGCTGATTCTGGCGCAGACCATCAAAGGCTACGGTCTGGGGGAAGCGGGTGAAGGCCGCAACATCACCCATCAGCAGAAAAAACTGAACGAGGCGGAGATCGCGAATTTCCGTTCGCGTTTCGAGATTCCTATCCCGGATGAAGCCGCACGCAACGCTTCGTTCTACCGGCCGCCCGACGATAGTCCCGAGATGGCTTACCTGCGCGAGCGCCGCCGGATCCTGGGCGGCTACATGCCGTATCGCACCACGCCGGCCAGCCAGGTGGAAACGCCGGCGCTCGAGACGCTGGCCGAGTCGCTGACCGGCTCGCAAGGCCGCGAAGTGTCCACCACCATGGCTTTCGTGCGCATTCTGACGCTGCTGCTGAAGAATCCTGCGATCGGCAAGCGGGTGGTGCCCATCGTGCCGGATGAAGCGCGCACGTTCGGTATGGAATCGCTATTCCGGCAATTCGGCATCTATGCCAGTAAGGGGCAGCTATACAAACCGCACGATGCCGAAATGTTCCTCTATTACAAGGAGTCGAAGGATGGACAAATCCTGGAGGAAGGCATTACCGAAGCCGGCTCCATGGCGTCGTTCACCGCTGCGGGCACCGCATATACGAACTACGTCACGGAGATGATTCCGTTCTTCATTTATTACTCGATGTTCGGCTTCCAGCGGGTGGGCGATCTGATCTGGGCGTTCGCCGACGCGCGCGGCAAAGGTTTTCTGATGGGCGGCACGGCCGGGCGCACGACTCTATCCGGCGAAGGGCTGCAACATCAGGATGGCCACAGCCTGGTGCTCGCCAGCACCGTTCCTACGTGCGCGGCCTACGATCCGGCCTATGCGTACGAGATTGCTGTAATCGTGCAGGATGGCATCCGGCGCATGTATCAGGAGGGCGAAAACCGCTTCTATTATCTGACGCTCTACAACGAGAACTATCCTATGCCCCCGATGCCCGATGGCGTTACCGAAGGCATTCTGCGGGGTATCTACCGGTATAAGGCCGCGGCTGCCGGACCGGCGCAGGTACAGCTCTTCGGCAGCGGTCCGATCCTGAATGAAGCTCTGCGCGCACAGAGTATCCTGGCGGATAAGTACAGTGTACCCGCCGACGTGTGGAGTGTAACCAGTTACAACGAACTGCGGCGCGATGCTTTGGCGGCCGAGCGTTGGAACCGCCTGCATCCGGGCGAGCCGGCGCGCCACCCTTACATCCAGCAGGCCCTGGCCGGTGCCGAAGGACCCATCGTGGCCGCTACGGACTATATGAAGATAGTGGCCGACCAGGTGGCGCCCTGGTTGCCCGGCCGCATGGAAACGCTGGGTACCGACGGCTTCGGCCGCAGCGACAATCGCGAGTATCTGCGGCGGCATTTCGAAATCAATGCGGAGTCCATCGCCGCCGCGGCGCTTTCGCGTCTGGCGCGGGACGGTCAGTTCCCGGTGGAACGGGCGCGGTCGGCTTTTGGCGAATTAGGAGTGAACACAGAGAAGATAGACGCCGCGCGAGCGTGAGGCAATGGGTACCACGACGAAGCTGATCACCTACGAAGACTCCCTGACGATGTCCGAGAATAGGTTTGAGGAAATCAGCTTGACGACGGCAAATATCAGGTTCTCAGCCAAGGGGCCGGCTTGGGCATTGAGCGAGTTCCGCTGACCTACCGCGTTCCGGACTTAATAGGTGTTTCGAACCGAGGCTCGCCGCCGCGACCGCGCGGAGACCGCAATTCACCTCCTACCGCTGCGATGCTGACAAACTCCGCAACTGGGCAACAAGAACTGACGGCATAGTTACTCCGCTTCTCCTTCCGGGTGTGACCATCCATCTCGCCGAGCTGTGGACGGCATTCGCGGGTTTAATCTAATGGGTACTCCCACTAAGTCGATCACTCACGGATGCAACTCGACTTTCGCGCCTATACTTTTGAGGCGAGAGCTTTCACGAGAGCCGGACGTGGGAAATCTGCATCTCCGGTTCGACGAGGGGAGAGCGGGTCGCGCGATTCGCGTCGCCCTCTCTCCGACTCTACCCGCCGTAACGGGTTGGGAGCCTAATGCAGACTGGCGACTTTCTTGCGAATTTCGGCGGCGTCTTTGGACTCCGGTTGCAACTCCAGGTATTTGGCGTAGGCTTCCTTGGCATCCTCGCGATTCTTACGTTTCTCTTCCGCCTCGCCCAAACGCAGCCAGGCTTCCGCGAGGTTGGGATTCCACTTAGTGGCCTCGCGAAAACGTCCCGCGGCTGCCTTGTAACTGTGCTTCTTGAAGTATTCGATGCCCACTTGCATCTCTTTAGCAGCCTGCAGCGGATTGAAGGCATAGTCCCTGGGGGCCTTGAGATTCGCGTCTTCTTCGGGAGGCTCCTCCTCCACCTTCTGCTGTTTGGACTGGTCCTGCTGTTTGGACTGGTCCTGCTGTTTGGACTGGTCCTGGGCGCGGACCGGCATAGCGAGCACGCCTCCCAGAGCTAGAGCGCAGAACCAGCGTGTCATATTTCGATTATAACTTTTCACTGGCGGCAGATCCGAACTTACGCGCGTCTTCCACCCGGTCTGCATCGAGCGGGATGCTCCAGGAAGGGCCGTCGCGATGCGCAATTTCGAGGATCTCTTGCCTGCCGATACGGATGCATCGCACTGCGGCGACGGATGACAAGCGGGCCGAATGGCTGACAGTCCCGTATCGCAGATACCCTCCTTTGTGCCGTTCCGTGATCCAGAGCAACCGGCGCGCAGTGAGCCACACCAGATCGCCGGGGCGTCGCTGACTAAGGCCAAACCACCAGCGGCGCATGCGGCGATCGGGAGACTGGAAGAGTTGCGCCAACGGCGTTTCGCCAGCGAGCAGTTCAGCGGAGCCGGCATTCTGGAATTTCAGGTCGAGCGCTCGACCGAGCGCGAGTGCGGAGGATTGCCGGGGAGTTGATGATTCCGGAAGCCAGCGGTCCTCGATCGTCCGGAGGCACTTCTCGATCGGGCCTCGCGAGCGCGTATTGTAGGGCAAATGTATCTGGCCGCCATTCCAGGTCATGGCGAACCACCCGACCAGCAGGATGCGGCCCCACTCCGCCCGCGCGACGCGATCCAAAATCACGCGGACCGGCTGGTCTCCGGCCGACGGATGTGCGATCACCAAGACTTCGCGGCCGCTCAGGAGCAGAACTCGCGGGGGATATCCGCGGCGGCCCAACCAACCGGCATCGTCGCGCGGCAGAAACACGCCGGACTCGCAGGTTCCAAAATCGGGCGGCAAAACGAAATCGGCGGGAACTTCCGAGAGCGTTTCGATCGGGAATGCGATCCGGTATTGCCGGGAATCGACGCCAGGCGGGCATGGACTAATAGTGGAATTCACGCGGCTAATTCTCCCGCAATGCGGCGTGATTGCCCGCTTGATCCAGATGTTGCAGATCTTCCAGAATGGATTGCCGCTCATCGGCCGCGGCCGGCGCGGATGCCAAGCGCGCCATTTGCGCGCGATAGGCGTCTGCCGCGGCGTCGAATCTCAACTGGAGCGCCGACAGCGCCGCGCGAGCCCAGTTCTCGACCAGGCGGCCATACATGTTGAATGCGGCTGCGAGCGATTCTTCGATTTCCGCACGAAGCTGGCCGTGTGCCCGTTTTCGCGCCAGCGTTCTGGGATACCGAATCCAGGGACGCGCGAAAGTCTCCAACACCGGGAAATCGAAGCGCGGTATCTCCGGCAGGGCGCCTATGAGTTCCTGCTCTGGGGGCGCGTCATTACTACCCAGAGCAGCGGCCACGCGTTGTAGAGCCGCCGCCAGCGTGCGCGCGAGTTCGAGGAGATGCGCATGCACCTGAGTGGCCGCGGTTGCCGTTTTGGCAATCGCCTGGGTGATGGCGGAGCCGGCTGCGGTACCGTTCCCGGCGGAGGCGACCCAGACTTCGGCCAGTGCCTCAGCCGCGGTGTGCAGGGCTTGCGGCGCCAGGGCGCGAATTTCGTTGGCGGCTCGCAGGCAGAAGACGCGCGCCTGTTCGAGTCCGCCGGCCGCGTTGCGCAGGCCGCGTTCCAAGGCACGAAGCTGGTCCACGTCAAACGCCTGACTGGTGCCCGCACCGCTCAGCTTGGCCTGGAGGGCGGCGGCCACTGCATCCCGCAAGCGCGCGATCTTGCGCCGGCTGGACTCCTGGGCGAGCTGTTGATGCTTTTCATAAAGCGGTGCGATCTCTCCGGAAAACCATTGTTCCAGCAGATCGGCGTGCGACTGGGCAGTGCTGACGGCGTGGAGACCGATGTCCGCACCGAGCACGCGCTGCAGCTGGCGTGCGGTGTAATCGAGCGCGGATGCCAGATCGGCAGACGATAACAGATCCGCCTTGCTCAGCAAGACCTTCACCGGAATGGCC
The DNA here is from genome assembly GCA_963756605.1 of Bryobacterales bacterium. Classification (GTDB taxonomy): domain Bacteria; phylum Acidobacteriota; class Terriglobia; order Bryobacterales; family Bryobacteraceae; genus Bog-159. Next base: position 193,737 of record CAVWOT010000018.1, read on the forward strand.
GCCTCGTAGAGACGCAGGATAGTGGAGAGGTCCTCGTCGTTTAGCGGGCTTCCGGCGGCGATCAGGACCACGCCTAAGTCGCACTGGGGCAGATATGCCAGCGTCTCCGCGGCTCCGGCCGCGGCGAACGCGCCCAGGCCGGGTGTGTCCACCAGAGCGATACCGGTGCGCAAACGGTCGCAAGGCAATTCCACCACTAGGCGCGCGACTCCCTTACAGTTGGCCGGATTGTGTATCTCGCTGACGAACTCCGGCAGGCGTTCGATGGGCAGGCGTTCGACGCTGCCGCCGGCGAAGCTCGCGGTCAACAAAGCCCGGGCGCCATGCACGAGGCGGGTGGGGACGGCCGTAATCGGGTTCACGCCGACGGGCAAGGCCTCGGTGCGCAGGATGTGATTCAACAGCGACGATTTTCCCGAACTGACCCGGCCGAACACCGCAATCTCGAACCGGTTGGATTCCAGGCGTTCCAGGATCATGGACAGGCGGGGACGCAGTTCCACCAGGCCGCGGTCGGCGATGATGCGGCCGAGAAGCCGGAGCATTTCGACGCTTCCGCCGGCTTGCTGGAGGCGCGCGAGGCGGGCCGGCAGGCTGGACTCCGGAGATTCGGCCAATGCTGCGCTCAGCCGCTCCAACATGCCTTCCAGTTCGGCGCAGACACCTTCGAGTTGCGACACCGCCTGCTCAGCCACTTCGCCATAGCCGCGCAGATAGTGGGGCGCCATTTCCTGGACCGCCACGCGCACGAAAGTGAGCGTCACGCGGACCGAGTGCAGAGCGCCGAACGAGGGAGCCGGGGGACGGATGGCCAAGCCATCCAGCGCGCGCGCGAGTTGCGTGCGGAACCGCGCCATGTAGCCGCGTATCAACTGAACCTGGGCGGGAGAGAGGTCGGAAACAAACTTCGGGAATATTGTTTTTGATTCCGCGGCGCTGAGGATGGCCTCGATATCGGAGAGGAGCTTGTCGGCATATTGCGAATTGCCGAGCAGCCGGCGCTGCTGCGCCTCGTTCAACGGATTTTCGGTCGCCATTGGGCCTCTGAGCAGGGATCCTTAGTAGGAGTCATCTGCCCAATGGGCGGTTCAAGGTGAACTCCAACACCTATATTAGACATTATCGCGCGAAAGCGGTGGGGCGGCGCTGAAGCGACGCGCCGGCTGAAGCCCAATGTCACTTAGCAGGATGGGCCTGCGGCCGGCCGACGTGGACGTCGGCCGCGGGACTAGAGTCCTGCCCCACGCGATGCGTTAGGCTGGGAACAGGTCCTATGCATTTGTTTATGGGTCTGGCCCTGCTCGCCTCCGCGGCGCCGCAAGCAGTTGTCCTGAAGCCTGTCGCCAACATGTACGCGCAGCCCTCGGACGAGACTGAAGTTGTGTCGCAGGCGATTTACGGGTCGAATATCGGCATCGTGGAGACGCGGCCGGAGTGGCTGCACGTACGCACGGCCGACGATTACACCGGCTGGATGCGTGCGGCAGATGCGCGCCGGTTGAGCGCGGGCGACAAGCCTTATGCCGAGCCGGCATCCGGCGGGAAGGTGGCGCGCATCGAGAGCCTGTTCGCGCACATCTATTACGAGCCCAGCGTGACCAAGCGCCAGCCGCTGATCACCGTGCCGTTCGACACGCGCCTGGAAGTGATTGCCGAACCGGAAGACAATACGCGCTGGCTCGAGGTGCGGCTGGCTGACGATCGCGCGGGCTGGCTGCAGCGCGGCGATGCATCGTTTGAGAACCAGCCGCTCCCGATCGCCGCTACGATCGAGCTGAGCCGGCGCTTTCTGGGGCTGCCGTATACGTGGGGCGGCACATCCAGCTTCGGGTACGACTGCTCTGGTTTTGTGCAGATGCTGTGCCGGCGGCGCGGCGCTCTCCCTCCGCGCGATGCCGATCTGCAGGCCGCGTGGCCGGGCGCGACGCCGGTGAAGCGCGAGGATCTGCAACCCGGAGACCTGCTGTTTTTCGGCAGCGCCGCGGATCATATTACGCATACCGGCATGTATATCGGCGAGGGAAAATTTATCAATGCCACCACGTGGATCCATCCGGTGGTGCAGATCTGCGATCTGGGCGACGCGCACTGGACGCGACTGCTGGTCGCGTGCAGGAGGCTTAAATGAATCGCCGTCACTTCCTGGTGGCGCAGGCCGGATGGCCCGCCGTGCTGGCCGCGGGCGCGCCGCGGGCCACGGTGCACACGGAAATCGAACGCTTGAAGCTGCGTCACACGTGGACCACTACGATGTCGTCGAGCGACTACCGCGACACGCTGTATGTGGCATACAGCAACGGCGGCATCACCGGCCATGGCGAGGGCGCGCCGATCGTGCGCTATCGCGAGAACGCGGAGGGCGCGCGGCAGGCCGTGGAGTCGGTGCGCGAACTGCTGGAGACGGCCGATCCATGGCAGTTTGCGAAGCTGATGCAGCAGGTGTTCGGGCGCGTGGAGGGCGAATGGGCGGGCAAGGCGGCCATCGATATCGCGCTGATGGATTGGGTGGGGCAGAAGCTGGGCGTGCCGCTCTATCGCTATTTTGGGCTGGACGCGCGCGATACGCCGGTGACCACGTTTTCGATCGGCATCGACAATCCGGAGACGACGCGGCAGAAAGTGCGCGAGGCGGCCGATTTTCCGGTGTTGAAGATCAAGGTGGGGCTGGACACCGATGAGGCCACCATCGCGGCCGTGCGCAGCGCCACGGATAAGCCGCTGCGGGTGGATGCCAACGAAGGATGGAAGGACAAGGAAGAGGCGGTGCGCAAGATCAACTGGCTGGCGGGGCAGGGTGTGGAGTTTGTGGAGCAGCCCATGCCCGCCGAGATGCTGGACGAGATGCACTGGGTGCATAGCCGGGTGCACGTGCCGTTGATTGCGGACGAGGCTTGCCGGCATGCGGCCGATATTCCGAAGCTGGTGGGCGCGTTTGACGGCGTGAATGTGAAGCTGGATAAAGCGGGCGGGATTCTGGAAGCGCATCATATGATCCAGGTGGCGAAGGCGCTCGGGTTGAAAACGATGCTGGGCTGCATGGTCTCGAGTTCGGTATCGGTTACGGCTGCTGCGCATCTTTCTCCGCTGGTGAATTATGCGGACCTGGATGGGAATTTATTGATTGCCAACGATCCGTTCCGGGGGGTGCTGGTGGAGAAGGGCAAATTGATTTTGCCGGACCGGCCGGGGTTGGGGCTGTTGGCTGGATGAAGAAGCGGGTCTGGAGACCCGCTGCAGGCGTGGACGCCTGCCCCACAAGGCAGCGTAGCCGCAACCAAAAATTTCGGCGCCCTCCAAACTTCCGCGCGCTGTGCGAAGATTCTGACAGCTTGTAATACAACACTGCACAGAACTTACTCTACGGCTATGGTTACCGTGTTGGAGGCGGTTCCGTTCACCGAGATTACCACGGGCACGGTGCTGCCGGCGGCTACGCTGGCCGGCACCAGCGCATTCACCTGATAGAGACCTACGAAGCCTGGCGCTAAGCCGGAGAAACTCGGAGTAGTATCGACTCCGCCGATAGTTACTGTTGGCGTAAGTACGGTCTTAGCGAGTAGAGTGGCGGAGGCGGGCGCGCCGTCGGCCGGCTGATTGCTGACCGCGCCCAGACCCATACAATAAATTTGTAAGTAAGTGCTGCCCGGCGTAGCTGGATGCGACGCGTCGACCAGTTGGTAGGCAGTGTTCAAGATGGCGCCCTGGCCGCTGCCGGATGCGTTAGTGGTAAAGATGGCGGGGGCCGCGGCAGATATAGTAAGTGACTGGAAGGCACTAACACCGTTGTTGTACACACGCAGAGACAGCGACGAGTTGGCGGTGGCCTCGTACGGGATCTGCACATTCAACTGACTAGGGGAAACGTAGTAAAGCGGCGCGGGGACATCGTTGATAGTGACTGACGCGCCGGCCAGCATAGTGGGTAACGGCAGCGTTACGGCGCTGGCGGTAACGGGCGCGAGCAGCGAACCGAAGATGCTCAGAATTCCGCCCGGTGCGAAAGCCTGAGTGAACGACGCAGAGTTCGAGGCAGAGGTGATCGAGGGCGTGCCGTTGGTGGGCGAGGTTTCGATGACATTGGCGGTGGCGGATGCGCCGTTATTCGCGGTATCGCCGCTGTATTGCGCGGTAATAGTGTTGGCACCCACGGCCAATTGCACGCCGCTGATGCTCAGCGTGGCCACCCCACTGGAATTGAGAGTGGCGGCGCCCAAGGTTTCGGACCCTATCAGGAACGTTACGGTGCCAGTGGGCGTGCCGCCGCTGCTGCTGGTTACGGTGGCACTGAGCACGACGGTGCTTGACGCACCGGTAAAGGCCACCCTGGCCGGATTAGCGGAGAACGCCATACTGACGGCCGACTTGGTGACGATGCCGCTGCCGCGCCAGGCGGTGAATAGGTTGTTGACATCCGGGGTACCGAGACCGGTGACTTGATCGTAGCCGATTCCCGCACTGTAGCCCACGGCGGGACCTACACACGTGGTGGCGCCACAGGCAGGCACGTCGTTATTGCCGGTGGTGATGTCGTGAAAGACGCCCGTGACGCGCGCCAGAGGGTAGAGTACCGGATTGATATTGCCGAGACTGGTGCTCGACTGATAACCGTTGGCCACCAGGTATTGGCCGAGTAATACCGCCAGTCCGGAGAATTGGGGCGGCCCGACCGAGGTCCCGCCGATGGGGGTAGCCTGCCCGCCGGTGTAGATCACGTAGGGGTCGTGCTGCGGGGAGGCGGATATGGCGACGTCGGGGACATCGCGGAAACCGTCGTTGGGGACGCCGGTGCCGGCCTGCCACGAGGGCTTGGGAAAGTAGACACTCACACCGCCGCCGCTGGCGTCTATTTGCGGGCCGCCCGACTGGCCCGTCAATACACCATCGTTCCAGGCGGTTTCAGGAATGTAAGACAGGGCCGAGGCGCCGTTAGTGGAATTGCTTGCACTCCAGAAGTTACCGCTTCCTTCGACGAATTCCGTGCCGCCCACACCAGTCACTTCCGGAAGGGACGCCGGCATGTCCACCGAGAGACTGTTATTGGTAGCCGTATCGTCACCGCCTGAACAATCCAATGCGCCGGTATCGCCAGAGGCGGCGAAGATGGTCTGGCCCTGGGCGTTGGCCTGCTCGCTCACGGCTTCGAGAGCCTGGGCCTCGGAGGACGGCATCTGCAATTCGCAGTCGCCGTAGCTGATGCCGATGACGGGCGCGAGGTTTTCCTCGATGACATATTGGAACGAGCCGAAGGCATCGGTCGAATAGACGAACAGGATGGTGGCGTTGCGCGCCACGGCTCCGGAGAGTTCCAGATCGAGATCGGACTCCATCAGATCTCCGGAACTGCTTTGCACGCCGGGATTCGGGCTGCCGGGGACCAATAGCGTAGTCGGGTCGTTGGCCGGTAGACCGAATTCACTGCGGTATTGCTCGATATCGGCCATTTCGATCTCGGTTTGGCCAACAATGGCGAGCTTTTGGCCGGCGCCATCGATGCCGGCGTCGTAGAGAGGCGTGATGTCGTAGATGGTGGCTATATCGCCCGGCGCCAGAGCGTGGGAGCCGTCGATGTCATAACGGGGCGCGAGCGAGCGCCGCAGCCGTGGCTTCCAGCGGAAGTCATCGAGCCCATGGATGGCCAGCACGAGGCCCTGAAAGGCAGCGGGCACGGTGGGATCGGCGTTATTGGCATAGTGCAACTCAGTGCCCACCAGGTAACGATGAATGGCGGCGCCAAACGCATTTTGGACTTGACCGGCGGTACCCCCAAAGGCAATGGAATTGCGCCCGCGCCCGACGGATTTGACCGTAAGGCCGTTCTGGCCGAGCCAGGCGGCGATCTTGTCTATATCGGCCTGACCTGCGCCGAACTGGGCGGCGTATTGTTCGGGGGTGAGCCAGCGATGGTAATCGGGCGACGCGGCATCCTGCTGTTGGGCCAATAACCGGGTGAGCGCGGCCTGCTGGCTGGGGGAAGGCTGCAGCTTCATGAGGATGTAAGGCAGGGGCATGGACGCATCGACGGGGCCTTGATCCACTGCGGATTTGATGCGTGGGTTCATATGGGCGGGCAGGGTGGCACGCTGGCTATCGTCGATGGGAAGGGTAATGCGGTCTTCGGCCGACAGCGCGGCGGCGAGCGAGAAACTCAGGGCTAGTAAAGACACCCAAGCCGGCCGAACGCGTTTGCCGATGGTGGGCAAAGATACGGGTACACGGCGGGCGTCCCAACTGCGAGGGTGCATGACCATTGAGACGGTACGGGGCCGCGTGGGGTTTCGGGACCGGGTTTGCTGGCGGGTGGTGGGTGGTGGGTGGTGGGTTGTGGGTGATGGGTGGCCCTTCGGTTTTTGGGTTTGAATGGAAATTTGGCGGTTCAGGGTCAGGTTGGGGCGCAGGTTCGGGCGTGGCGGCGCGGCGGATCTCCTGGTAGGATTTCAGCCTGCGGAGGCAGCGATCGACGGAGCGCTCGATGGAGGTCTCATAGCGGGTGAGGTTGGTGAGAGAGTGCGGACCGGCGCAGTCGACGTTGAAGGCGCGGGCGAGGAGGTCTCGGGGATCGGACGCGGGAGGCGGCGGTGGGGAGGGGTCGCCGTGGGAGGCGGAGTACTTCTCGTCTTCGAGGTAGAGCCGCTGGCGGCGGGCATCCTGTTCGGCGACGGCCATGAGGCGCTCGCGATAGATGCCGGCTTCGAGGGTAAACGTGCGGCCGAGGCGCCATTCGTCGGCGGCGATACGGAGGACCAAAGCTTCCTCGGCTTCGCCGACGGGTTGGAAGCGATTGATGTGATCCTGGAGGAGGAGAAGGAACTCGGCGGGTTCGTCGTCGGGGAGGATATGCTTGTTGGCGCGCAGACCGTGCACCAGGCGATTGCGGCTGGATTTATCTTTGCCTTCCGGTGTACGGGGGCCGGTGGATTTTTGTGCGTTACGGCGATTGGCCTCGATTTTGGCGTTGCCGGTGGGGCTTGCGGGGCTGGTGGGGCTGGTGGGGCGAGGTTCGGTGGAATCTTCCATAGTTGTTTAGGGGCACGCGGGTGCCGTTCCTTTCGCTTACATGCTAATAGGCGGGGGGGCGGGGATCTGATGGTTTTAGGGGCAAACCTTTGAATTTGCGGCGGAAGGATTTTTCTTTGGGTTGTGACCCGCGAGAAACCATGGCGGCTGAATGGAGAAGAATCGATGCGGCGGGGGCTAAAGCTCAATGTCAATTTGTGGGGCAGACCTCGAGGTCTGCGCGGGTCCTCCAGGACCCGCCCTCCGCGCTTGGAATCAGCCTTCCAAGCGCGAGTAGGCCGACGTGGACGTCGGCCGCAGGACTGGAGTCCTGCCCCACAATTTATGCAGGTGTTTGGAGCACAGAGCGCGGTTACGCGACTGACCGCCTGACGGGATTAGAAAACGCTGCTGCAGCGGCGCTGAAGCGCCGCGCCGGCTAAAGCCCGCCCTCCTATGAAAATATAAATTCATTTGCGGAAGCGGCGGATGGTTAGTGTATGGCGGTCGGATCGGTAGAACCCGATCACGTAAACCGTGGCCTTGCCGCCGGTAGAAAAGAGCGCCTGCCGGATGCGCAGCACCGGCGCGCCGGGATGAATCGCCAGCAGTTCCGCGATGCGCGCGCTGGCGGGGGTGGCGTCCACTTCTTCATCCGCGTAATGCAATTCGATGCCGTACTCGCGTTCGAGCGTGGCGAACAGAGAGCGGCGTTCCAGGGGCAGGTTGAGCAGACCCTGAAACTCATCGGCGGAAAAATAGCAGATCTCGACCGCGAAGGGCTGCTCGCCGGACTGGCGCAGCCGCTCCAGTTTCACCAGCCGGCTATGCGCCGGCAGAGCCAACCGCGCCACGGCTTCCTGCTCGCCCTCCACGATGCCGGCGCACAGAATCCGCGAGCGCACGGGCAAGCCGCGGCTGGCCATCTGCTCGGTGAAGCTGGCCAGGCGGTTGAAGTGGATTTTGGGTAGCGATACGAACGTGCCGGCACCGCGCCGGCGGTCCACCAGTCCCTCGTGTTCGAGTTCCGCCAAGGCGTGCCGCGCGGTCATCAAGCTGACTTCGTGGCTGCGCGCCAGTTCCCGTTCCGAAGGCACGGCATCCCCAGGTTGCAACTCGCCTGCTTCGATGCGCCTTCGTAGCGCGTATTGGATGCGCCGGTACGCGGGCGCGTCCGCATCGGTATTCTGCAGCATCAGTGGTCCGTCTCCACACAGCTTCGGGCAATGTTACCAATCACTTGCGAATGGACGATGTGCTATAGAGCGTCCCGGCCCGTGTGCTATAGAGCATCAACTACGGTATTTTACACCTAAGTCGCGCGGGATTCCAGATTTTCATAGATTTTTTTCTCTTGACGTACGGTTACAGGCGGATTTATACTTTCCGAATAGCAGCTTTATGCTATATAGCTGTAGCGTGCTGTAGCATGGCTGTTAGTGGGGTTCTTAGCGGGCACATAGGTGCGATATAGCACTATCCCGCGGTGAAGAGGCCGGAGAGGCGCACGCTTCTCCTCAACAAATGGAGGTTATCTCGTGAATCTTCGCATGCTGTTATACAGTTGCCGAACGTTGGCAATCACGGTTGCCATCTGCGCGCTGGCGAGTTCCGCCTGGGCCCAGCAGGTGAGTGCAACGATTACAGGAAGGGTTACCGACCCATCGGGCGCGGCGATTTCAAGCGCCAAGGTGACAGCCACATCGGTGGAGCGCGGAATTCCATATACCGCAACCACGAATGGGGAGGGCTACTACAATCTGCAAAACCTCCTGGTTGGCGAATACAACGTGAAAGTGGAAAACGCCGGTTTCCAGACGGCTACGCAATCCAACGTCACGCTGCAAATGAACCAGGTGGCCAAGATGGATTTCCAGCTTCAGGTAGGAAATGTCCAGACCACGGTGGAGGTGACATCGGCGGCGCCGGTGCTACAGACTCAGCAGACCTTAGTAGGACAGGTGATCGACTCGCGCACCGATACCACGCTGCCGCTGGCTACGCGCAATTACGTGGAGCTGACACTACTGGCGCCGGGAACCGTCCACCCGGATCTATCCTCATTTGAGAATGGGTTCACCACCGGCAATGGCGGACGTCCCTATGTGAACGGCAACCGCGAACAGGCCGACAATTTCATCCTGGACGGCATGGACAACAACCAGGTCTCAGACAACCTGGTGGGTTATGCGCCCAGCGTGGATGCCATTCAGGAATTCAATGAAATCACCCAGAACGGGCCGGCGGAGTTCGGCAACTTTATGGGCGCGGTCATCAGTACTTCGATCAAGTCCGGAACCAACGAATATCACGGCGCAGCGTTCGAGTTCTTTCGTAACAACGTTCTGAATTCGAATAAATGGGAATACAATTTCGAGGGTGCGCCCAAGCCGGCACAACGATGGAACGAGTTTGGCGCCACGCTGGGCGGCCCTATCAAGAAGGATAAGCTGTTCTTCTTCGTCGATTATCAAGGGGAGCGCTTCGACACGCCCACCACGATCAGCGCCACCAGCATGCTGACGGCGGCCGAGCGTGGCGGCGATTTCTCCGCGCTGCTGCCCAACACCATCATCTACAATCCATACGACGTCACCGGAAGCGGCGCAAACGCCCAGCGGGTGCCCTTTCCGAATAACGTTATTCCCACTAACCTGCTGAGCTCAGTGGCGTCGAAAATCGCCGGCGACACCAGCGCTTATCCGCTACCCACCGGACCGGGGCTGGTTAACAACTTCCTGTTCGCGTCTCACAGCGACATCGACGCGGACCAAGGCGACGCGCGCGTGGATTGGAACCTTTCCAACAACGACCGCATATTCGGCCGCTACTCGCAGAGCCAAACGACCAATCCCTCGACCAACAATGTGCCGATCTTCTATAACGCCTTTAACGATTACCCTACACACAACGGTGTGGTGGATTGGGTCCACACGGTGTCGCCAGCCATCGTCAATGACGCGCGTGTAGGAGTGAATTACGTGTTCATCAACGACGGCGCGGCCGGAAACGGGCTCACCAACCTGAACAGTACGGTGGGGCTTCCCGGCATTCCATCGAGCATCCTGCCGTCCATGAGTATGCCAGGCGGCTATGCCGCAACCATCGGGAATTCGGACGTCTACGAGTTGTTCGCCGACGCGGTGATTCAGTATGAAGACACCGTGACGATCAGCAAAGGCAGTCACACGTTCCATCTCGGTTTCCAGGGATGGAGGGAGCGCATCGACACTTTCTACTCCGGCAACAACGGCGAAGCCGGCTCGTTCACTTTCGGCGGAGGCTACACCACGGCGGTCCCGGGCCAAACGTTCGGCACCAAGAACGCGGCCGGCATTGCCACTGGCCAGCCGGAAGCGGACTTCATGCTGGGGTTGGCTTCCTCGATCGGCGGCGGCGTTAATGGCGGTACCTGGGGCCAGCGCTCCAACGTGTTCGGCACGTTTTTCCAGGACGACTGGCACATTACCCCCAACTTTACCGCTAATCTGGGCCTGCGCTGGGAACTGCACACCCCCTGGTGTGAAGTGCATAACCGGCAGGACAACTTCGGGCTGTTCTCCGGCCAGATCGAGTATCCCGATCAGGATGGAAACAATTGTGCGCTGTACAACCAGTACAACGGCATCACCAACTTCCAACCGCGCGTAGGGCTGGCGTGGAACGTCATGCGGAACACTGTGGTGCGCGCGGCTTACACGCTGTCGAACTACCTGGAAGGGACGGGCACCAACCTGCGCCTGCCCATCAATCCGCCTTTTGCGCACGAGACCTCCGCCAACTATACGACGTCGCAATATTTGTCGGATTCTCTGCCGCCCACCACGCTCGATCAGGGACTCACACCGATTGCGTCCAGTACCGGGTTCGCGGACGCCACGTTGCGCGTGTGGGACCCGAACATCCGGCCGGCGGTCGCCAACCAGTGGAACTTCACGATCCAGCAGCAGTTCGCCGGTTCCACCACCTTGCAAGTCGGCTATGTGGGCCAGCGCACCACTCACTTGATGGTCCCGATGCCGTACTTCCAGGAGCAGTTGATTTCACCTGGGGTAACCGCGCCCAGTCCCTATCTGGCGGGCAATCCGACTCTGACCAGCGAGATCAGCCAGATTTCGGGCACCGCATCGAACGGCGATCAGAGCTATAACGCGCTGCAGGCTGTGTTCCAGAAGAGACTGAACAAAGGTCTGGAGTATTCGGTGGCCTACACTTACTCGAAATGCATGACCAATTCCAGTGGTTACTATGGCTCGTGGGGCGGTGCGGCTGTTCCTACGTCGCCGTACTTTCAGAATCTCTACGACATGAAAGCGGAGTGGGGACCCTGCTACTACGATGTCAAGCACACGCTGTCGAGCTACGTTACCTATGACCTGCCCTTCGGCAGAGACCGCCAGTTTGGCAAGAGCCTGAACCCGGTAGTCAACGCCATCCTGGGAGATTGGCAGGCGAATGCCATCGTCCTGCTGCATACCGGATTTCCGCTGACCACCCAAGCTGCAGACGATACCGGGACCAACTCGCGCGGTTCGCGCGCGAACTGTCTGGCTCCTGTGCAGTATTACCACGAACAGAATTCACCGCTGGGCGGCTATCAATGGTTTAACGCGGCAGACTTCGGACCGGAGACTGGCGGCACGTTCGGCACGTGCGGTGTAGGTACGATCCGCGGTCCGGGACTAGCTACTATGGACGCCAGCCTGGCGAAATTCTTCAACTTCACGGAACGCTTTAAGCTGGAGTTCCGAGCCGAGGCTACCAATCTCACCAACACACCGATTCTGAATGCGCCCAACATCGGAATCGGTTCTACGATGGGCCTCCTTCAGTCATCTGCCGGCGCCTCCGGCGTATTCGGCAGACAAATCCAGTTTGCGATGAAGTTCCACTATTAGTTAGCAGTCAGTAATCCGACCGCATATGTCAGAGTTCGGGGAGCCGAAACGGCGGCTCCCCATTTTTATTTGCGGCGTACAATGAGGGTAGTGAAACTCCTTCCTTTGGGCGTGCTTTTGGGTGTGCTGGCGGCGGCTGTGGCGGCCGGCGCGTCATCCCAGCAACTTGCGGAGTCCGGCCATTGCCGGGAAGCGCTGCCCTTATTGAAAGCGGATCTGGCCAAGGCCACCGCCGCGGAGCAGAAACGCCTGGGCGCGGATGGTGTGCGCTGCGGCATGACACTCGATGACCTGGATGCCGCCCTCGATTTTCTGCGCGTTCTCGATAAGAATTTTCCCAGCGATCCGGAAGTGCTGTATCTCGCGACGCATGTTTTCTCCGATCTGTCCATACGCGCTTCACACCGATTGATGTTACTGGGTCCGTCCTCGTATCAGGTGCACGAACTGAACGCGGAAGCCATGGAGACGCAGGGCAAATGGAGCGACGCCGAGGCGGAGTATCGCGAGGTGCTGAAGAAGGACCCGCAGGTGCCAGGCATCCACTATCGCATCGCGCGATTGCTGCTTTCGGCTCCGCCGGCAGGGAGCACCGCCGACGTCAAAACCGGCGCGCGCCGCGAATTGGAAGAAGAGTTGAAGATCGATCCGCGCAATGCTGCCGCTGAATGTATCCTGGGTGAACTGGACCGGCAAGACGGTAAAGACACGGTGGCCATCGAGCATTTCAGCCGCGCCACCAAGTTGGATGCGGGATTTGAAGACGCCTACATCGGGCTGGGGCGCACACTGCTCAGCGAGGACCGCGCCGCCGATGCCATTCCGCCGCTCGAAATCGCGGTTAAGCTCGATCCGGATAGCCCGGTGGCGCACTTCAATCTGGCCACGGCTTACTCCCGCATGGGACGCAAGGAAGATGCGGCGCGGGAGTTTAACCGGCTGAAGGTGGTGTCGGAAAAGTTGAAACAGACTAACCAGCAGGTGCGGGAGGGGATTGCGGGCGCTCCTCCGCAATAAGAAAGTGGGTTTAGCTCGCCCAGGCAAGCAGGCCGACGTGGACGTCGGCCGCAGGACTGGAGTCCTGCCCCACAATTCACTTCAGCCCGCTGGGCAGCAAGCTGCGGCGGAAATCATCGATCACTCGCACCACCGGCGCACCAGCGAACTGCGGGAGCGGGAAGGCATCGCCCCAACGCACGCCGGGCGGAAAGACGGCCACCCAGTCCCACACCAGGTGCTGCCGCCGGATGGCCTGCGATAACGCGCGTTCCCGATCCCAGAACTGCGTGACGCGAGCATCGGGAAGGCGCCGCAGCGCGGCCGCCCCCGGCGCATGCCAATCCGTAATCAGAACCGGCTCCCACACGACGAACACGCGCACGCTGGGATCGTCTACATCGCGCAGCACCGACTCGACCGCGGAGGCCCCCCGCAGACATGTCCCTCAAGTGGGCGATAACAGCGCCACCGCGCGGGTGCGACCGGCCGCCCGGTTGAAGGCTTCCCGGAAGTTGCCGACTGCGAGCGCCGTGACGGCAGGCTGGCCGGCAGGCGCGCTGGCGGGCACGTAGCCGAAAAGCATGGCCGCCACTAAGCCGGTGGAACATAGCAGCACGGTCAGATTCAGCGCGCGCCGTCCGCGTCCACACTGGCGGGTACGCCAGGCCTGCACGAAACCGACGGCCAGCATCAGAACCGAGAACGCGATCAGATATGGCTGCAGCGGCAAAAGGAATCCGGCAGCGCCCGCGGATCCCGCCGCCAATAGAAACGGACCTAAAGGCAGGCAGCAACTGAATGCCGCCAGCGCGCTGGCCACCGCCGCGGCCGAAGATCCCAGCGCGCCGGCCTTCATGGCACACACACTCGCAAGAATCGCGCTCCACCCTTGGCGTTAATGTGAAACGCGGCGGCGTGCGCGGGAACTACCCAAACCTCGCCCGGCGCGAAGGGCTCCTCGCCGAAACGACCCGCACCTTCCAGGCAGATCAGCAACTCGGTACTCGCCGTAACAGCCCATGCCACCGTATCACCTGCCGCCAGCGACTCTGTCCGGAAGTATGGGCACTCCACCAGCAATCGGCGTCCTTCGCCTAAATCTACACACGCGCTGGCGCCTGGATGGCAGCCCAGGTCCGCCACGGCCAGCGCGGCATCCAGATGCAACTCGCGTGGACGGCCGTAGTCGTACAGCCTGTAGGTCACGTCGCTGTACTGTTGGATCTCACAGAGCGCCATTCCCGCGCCGATGGCATGCACGGTGCCCGCCGGCACGAAGAAGGTATCGCCGGGATGCGCCGGATACCAGCGCAGCAGTTCTTCGATGGCGCCGGACACTGCTGCCGCGCGCGCCTCATCGCGTCCGAGTGGCCGCTTGAATCCCAGCGCCAGCCGCGCTTCGGGCGCCGCGCGCAGCACATGCCACATCTCGGTTTTGCCGGGTCCATTCGCGGAATCGCCCGGATGCACTTGCACGGAGAGCTTCTCGGAGGTGAAGAGAAACTTGATCAACAAACGCGGCTCTTCCGGCGCGGTGAACCACACTTCGCCTGTTTTGAGGGCGCCGTGCGGATACCAGGGCTCCGTGTCGGGTGTGCCCCAGACTTTTTCGAGCGCTTTGGGTTCGAGGCGACGAATCTTCACTGTTCCTACTGCTGCATAGCCACTGCTGCGGGGCTTAAGCCCCGCGCCGGCTAAAGCCCGCCCTCCAAGACTATGCGGACTGTTCCACAATGAAACGGTGCAGGCGGTCCAGCCCACGCTCCAGTTCGTGCATGGAAGTGGCGTAAGAGATGCGCACGTGCCGGTCGGTGCCGAACGCCTCACCCGGAACCACCGCGACGGCGGCTTTATCGAGCAGCCGCTCGGCGAAACTCACGCCGCTCGAGATGCCGTTCCGAAATGCCACGCCCACGTTCGGATAAGCATAGAACGCGCCACGCGGCTCGGCGCAGCGCACGCCGGGAATCGCGCGCAGCCGCCCGACGACGAAGTCGCGCCGTTTGGCGTATTCCGCCAGCATGGTGGCCACGGAATCCTGCGGACCGCGCAGCGCTTCCACCGCGCCCTTCTGCGCAATCGAAGTCGGATTGGAAGTGGCGTGGCTTTGCAGCTTGGTCATAGCGCCGATCACCCGCGCGGGCGCCAGCGCGAAACCGATACGCCAACCGGTCATGGCGTAGGTCTTCGAAAGGGACCCGGCCACCAGCACGTTCTCCTTCGCCCCCGGGAGAGATGCGACGGAAAACGGGTCGCTGTCGTACAAGAAGCGGCAGTAGCACTCATCGGTCATCAGGAAAATGCCGCGCGCGGCCGTCATGCGGTAGATCTTTTCAAACTCGGCACGGTCGAGCACTGCGCCACTGGGATTCGATGGCGAATTGATCAGCACGATCTTGGTACGCGACGTCAAATGCGGGGCGATCATGTCCGCGGTCAGCGTGAAGCCCTGCTCTTCATCAGTCGCGACAAATACGCACTTGGCGCCGGCGTAGTTCACCACATCCTTATAAGTGACCCAATACGGCACGGGGATCACGACTTCGTCGCCCGGGTTGAGCAGCGCCTGCGTCAGGTTGAAGATGGCATGCTTGCCGCCCACGGTAATCAGGCATTCGGCCGGCTGGTAATGCGTGCCGAAATCCGCCGCGTGCCTCTCGCAGACTGCCTGCCTCAGTTCCATTGTGCCGGCTGCGTTGGTGTACTTCGTGAAATTCTGTTCCAACGCGCGGATGGCGGCGCGCTTGATATTGTCGGGCGTCGGAAAATCGGGCTCGCCCGCGCCGAAATCCACGACGTCCACGCCCTGGGTGCGCAGCTTTTCCGCATCCGCCGCCACCTTCATGGTGGACGACACGCTGATGAGAGAGATCCGTTCCGCGATTTCCTGATTCGTTTCGACTACCATCTGGCTTTCTGCCTCCTCCTGTTTAGCTTCGTCCGAACCGCTTCCGCAACCTGACTTCCACCGGCGGCGGCACCAGCCCCGCGATGTTGCCCCCCAGGCCAAACACTTCCTTCACCAGGCGGGAGCTGATGAATGAATGCGCCTCGCTGGCCATCATGAAAACCGTTTCGATATCCGGATGCAGCCGCCGGTTCATTAAGGCCATCTGCAGCTCATATTCGTAATCCGAAATGGCGCGTATGCCGCGCAACAGCACGGTGGCGCCATTGCGCGCCGCGTAATCCACCAAGAGGCCATCGAACGAGTCGACCGCGACGTTCGCATAGCAGCCCACCACCTCGCGCAACATCTCGATTCGCTCTTCGACGCTGAACAGCGGCTGCTTGGTTTCATTGCGCAGAATAGCCACGGTCAACTGGTCGAAAAGATAGCGCCCGCGCACGATCAAATCCAAATGGCCATTGGTGATCGGGTCAAAAGAACCCGGATAGATGGCGGTCACTCGGGGCGGCTTCGTGGCCGCGCGCACGCTTTCGGTTTCGTTGGTTATTCTACGATTCTACCCTGAGAGTGGTGGCTGGTGGTTGGTGGCTGGTGGTTGGTGGCTGGTGGTTGGTGGCTGGTGGTTGGTGGCTGGTGGCTAGTGGCTGGTGGTTTTGTCGCTCGCTTCGCTCGCAGCGAATGCTAATTCCGCCAGGCGGATTCACGGGCGAGGGTCAAACCTCACCTGCCGGCGTCGACAGCGAGCAGCTGTCGGCGGACAGATCGGCCACCGTGGTCTGAACCCGGAACCAAAACGATGTTGCAGCGGGGCTGAAGCCCCGCGCCGGCTAAAGCCCGCCCTCCAAAAGCTAATACGATTTTGCGGGGTTGTCAGTACAGTTCATTGCGCCGCCGCTCCACCGCATGCGCGGCCGTGCGCCACACCATATGAAAGCCCGGGGCGATACGGAACCGCGCGCCATCGATAAAGAAGACTCCCGCGTCCGGGATGCTCTTATCGATCATGGCCGTATCCTTATGGCCGTCGAAATACGTAATCGGACGGCGCGCGCCAGCCGACTTGCGATCGAGATCGAAGAGCTCGCCGTGAAATGCCGCGCGCGCGCCCTCCCACTCGATTTCGGATAATTGAATCCCCACGGCGGAACGCGCCGCACTGCGCTCCAGTTTGCAGAGATGACCTGTTACCGTTGCGCCTGGCGGCACCAACAACTTTCCGTTGTACAGGACTTCCCGGGCGACTCGTCCGCGCAGCGCATCGCCCACCACCGCGCTCTTCGAATCGATGGCGGCGTCCAACTCTACCTGCACCAACAATCCATCCGGCAGATCCACCTCGCGCACCTGCGGTTTGGGCGCTTCCTGCACGTCCGGGGAAGGCGCGTCGAAGCGGATGGTCGATTCGGTCTGGTACTCGCGGCAGTTGGAAAAATCCATCGCATTGCGGCTGGATGCGCCGGAGAAATGCGTCATAGTCAGTTCGCTTCGTTTGGGCAACAAAGCGTCCGTGGCGCCTATATGCATGCGAGCGTAATTTGTCCAGAAGACGGACTCCTCGAGGTGCAGGTCGTCGGGCATGTGGTCGCCGTAAACTTCGACGCGCAGCAGGTCGAGCGAAACCGGATCGAACCAGAAGGATCCTTTCGCGGCCACCGTTTCGGACGCCCCCGAAGTGGTTATGTGCATGCCGGTCTGTGCCGCTGCGAGGTGATAGTCGTAACGCACGGCCGTATGCCCGTCCAGGTTCTCCTCACCCCGGTATTGCCAGGCGCGGCTTGGAGTGGTAAAGAGGTGCGGCGCAAACATGGAGAACATGCCGGTGCCTATGGTGCCGTTGGTCACCATGGCGCTCACGTCTTCATCTGAGAAGCGGCGGGACCCCGGCCAGGCGAACATCTCTTTCCCGGCCACGCTCGAAACTTCCAGCCGGATGGTGTCCACGGGTTTGAAGGTGCGTGCTTTGGGGTCGCGGCTGGTGCGCTCGATGGTCTCGAGACAGGTGTAGTTGGGAATACCGGTCAGGTCTTGCCGGACCTTTTCACTAAATCGATCCAGCCGGCTTTGGTCCGGCTCCTGGCTCCTGAGGACGCCTGCGAACACTGCGATATAGGCCGCTAACGGCCATGCCCGCCACATTCCATTGCGCATCTGCCGCCATGATAACGCTCTTCGCGGGATAACGCTCCGCACGTCGATGGCGCGGCCATTTCGCAGAAGGGTTAAGAATCGTCATTCGTGTGCGGCACCGCCAAGCGGTACTGGCGGTGAAAGCAGACTTCGCAACGGTGCGGGATGCAATTCCAGTAGGTCAGCAGTTTATCCGGCACGCCATTGGGAGCCGAAATGTGCATGGCCAGGCTGCCACAGTGACAACAGTTCGGTTTCCTGGATATGTGCCGTGCTTGTCTGACTCTGAGCAGTAAGATCAATGACAGGCTCAATGCCACAACCAGCAGCGCAACGCCGCCGTACACAAAAAACACGCGCCAGCCTCCATCCCTACGCCGGGTGTCTCATCTCTCGGCCGGCGCTGCGTCCTACAGCGCCGCCGAGCCATTTCGACAGTATACTGGAACGGCACGCGCGCATGTCGAGGAGGCCGTCTCATGGCCAGCCGATGACCTGATCGCGCCTTACTGCTAACATCACTAAGAATGACCGCCGCTACTGCCCATGCATTTGTGAAAGCGATCAACCGCCAAGACCCGGAAGAAATCGCCAGTCTTATGACGGATGACCACGTGTTCATCGACTCACTGGGAGACAGAGTCACTGGCCGCGCGCAAATGCAGCGCGGATGGCAGGGCTACTTTACTATGGTGCCGGATTATACAATCACGGTCGAAGAGACCTTTACCGACGGTTCCGTGGTGGTCATGCTCGGCGCCGCGCAGGGCACCTACACCTCCGGTGGGCCGCTCAAACCGGAAAATCACTGGCAGACACCGGCGGCCTGGCGGGTGGTGATACGCGGGGGGTTGGTCGCTGAATGGCGGGTTTACGCGGATAATGAACCCATCCGCCGGATCATGGGGGCGAAGCAGCCTTAGCTCCGTTCAGGTCAGACGTGCCGGGGGCGCGACCGACCAATCCTGCCGCCGGCGCGCTTTGATGGCCGCGAAGTCCAGCCGGGCCAGCGATTCGCGGTTTTCGGGAAGCGTTAGCTCCCAGAGTGGAAAAAAGTCCCGATCGACGTCGAGCCCCTCCTGATATCCACGCGGGCCGAAGACTATCTCGTGGCAGACATCCAGTCCCAACTTACAGAGATCTTCCGCCAACTGGACAGGGTTGTCGATCTGCACCATTCACCGAGGCTCCTCACTATCAGTACACACCGGGAAGCGCGTATATCCAAACTATGTGGGACAAAGTGGACTACTGGTCCGATTCGGACTGGTCTATAACGGGGAGGTTCCTCGCCGGGCGGCAGCCGGATTCACTCAATCCACCCGCCGCCTAACACCAGATCTCCGTCATAAAACACGGCTGCCTGACCAGGCGTCACGGCCCGCTGCGGTTCGTCGAATCTTACTTCGACCGGCCCGGCGGCGCTCGATGGATATAGCGTCGCGGGCGCGGCCACGTGCTTGTTGCGGATCTTCACCTGCGCGCGGGCCGGGGCCGGCAGCCCTGCAATCGAAACCCAATTTACGTCGCAAGCGCGCAAGGTGGAGCGCAGCAACTCGGCATTACTCCCCACCGTAACGCGCTGCGACCGCGCATCGGTCGCGATCACATACAGCGGCTCGCCGGTTGCCAGACCCAACCCCTTGCGCTGGCCCACGGTAAAGTGATGCACGCCGGCGTGCTCGCCTAGCGTGCGCCCGTCCGTGGTCACGATCTCGCCGTGCACGGGCGCCGCGGCCGCGCTCTTCTGCTTCAGGTATGCATCCATGAACGCGGCATAATCGCCGTTCGGCACGAAGCAGATTTCGAAGCTCTCGCCCTTTTCCGCCACGGCCAGTTGCATATCCCGCGCGAGGCGCCGCACTTCGGATTTGTGCATCTCTCCGAGCGGAAACAGACTGCGCGCCAGTTGCGCCTGCGTGAGCCCGAAAAGAAAGTAAGTCTGGTCCTTCGAATCATCCAGGGCCTGGCGCAACTGGTATCGCCCGCTCTGCCTGGTCGAAAGTAATGCGCGCATAATGTCCGGTGGCAATCTGCTCGGCGCCTACCGCATCCGCCATCTCCAGAAACTGGTCGAACTTGATGAAGTTGTTGCACAGCGTACACGGAATCGGAGTGCGCCCCGCCAGATACTCCGCGATGAACGGCTCGACCACGCGCGCCTCGAACTGCCGCTCGAAATTGACCACGTAATAAGGAATGCCGATCTGCTCGGCCACCCGCCGCGCGTCGTAGACATCGTCGAGCGAGCAACACCTTCCGGTGGCGCCTTCCACCGAAAGTTCGGGCAGCCGCCGCTGGTTCCAAAGCTGCATGGTCAGGCCGACTACATGCTGTCCCGCTGCGGGCCAGCAGCGCCGCTACTGTAGAGCTGTCGACGCCGCCGCTCATGGCCACCGCAATGGGCGGGGCGTTCATACCGTCACCGGCGACAACTTGCGCAAATGCGCCACCGTGGCGGCCACCGCCTCTATCAGCGCATCGACCTGCTCCACCGTATTCGCGCGACCGAGCGAAAAGCGGATGCTGGCGCGCGCCCGGTCGGCACTCAGGCCGATGGCCGTCAGCACATGCGAAGGTTCCACGGCCCCGCTCGAACAGGCCGCGCCGCTCGAGACCGCAAAACCGCGCAGGTCGAGCCCGATCACCAGCGCTTCACCCTCCAGGCCGTCGAAGTAGATGTTCGTCGTATTCGGCGTGCGCGCCGCGCGGTTGCCGTTTACGCCCGTGTGCGGAATGCGCTCCAGAATGGCCGATTCCAGCCGGTCGCGCAGGCCGGCGAGGCGGGCGGCATCTGTCTCCAACTGCTCGCCGGCCAACTCCGCCGCGCGGCCGAACGCGGCCGCTCCCGGCACATTCTCCGTGCCCGCGCGCCGTTCCCGCTCGTGATGTCCGCCAAACGCGATCGCGCCCAGCGGGGTTCCGCGCCGCACGTACAACGCGCCGACACCCTTGGGTGCATAAATCTTGTGACCGCTCACGCTATAGAGATCCACACCCAGCGCGTCCACATCCACGGCTATCTTGCCCAGGGCTTGCACCCCGTCCACGTGCATATATGCGCCGGCCTCGTGCGCGATGGCCGCGATCTCCGCCACGGGCTGCACGGTTCCCAGCTCGTTGTTGGCGTGCATCACGGAGATCAGCACGGTATCCGGGCGCAGCGCGCGGCGGATCTCGCCGGGATCCACCAGGCCCTCCGCGGTCACCGGCACATAAGTCACGGCCACGCCCTCGCGCGCGAGCTGGGCACACGTATTCAGCACGGCCGGATGCTCGATGGTAGTGGCGATCACGTGCCGGGACGTATGCTTGGCGTGACGCACGATTCCCAACAACGCCAGATTGTCGGCTTCCGTGCCGCCGCTCAAAAATACGATCTCCCGCGGCTGCGCGCCGATCAGCGCCGCCGCCTGGCGCCGCGCCGTTTCGAGCGCCTGCTTGGCCTGCTGTCCGAAATGATGGATGCTGGAAGCGTTACCATACACTTGACCGAGACACGCCACCGCGGTCTCCAGCACTTCCGGAGACACCGGGGTGGTTGCGTTGTAATCGAAGTAGAAACGCTGCACTGTTTCCATTCTAACAATGCCCGCTCCGCTGATTACCTTAACCACCGACTTCGGACTGTCGGACCACTACGTGGGGACCATGAAAGGCGTCGTCCTGTCGATCTGCCCGCGCGCGCGCATCGTGGATATCAGCCACGGCGTGGGCGCCTTCGAGATCGCCGAGGCGCGCTTTCACGCTGGCGCAGGCTTACCCATATTTCCCGCGCGGTACCGTGCATGTGGTGGTGGTCGATCCGGGCGTGGGAACGTCCCGCCGTCCGATCCTGGCCCAGGCCGCCGGCCAGTATTTCATCGCGCCCGACAACGGCGTCCTTTCCATGATCTACGCGCGCGCGAAACACAAAGTGCGGGCCATGGCGAACGCCCGCTACTTCCTGCAGCCGGTGAGCAACACGTTTCACGGCCGCGATATCTTCGCGCCGGTGGCCGCGCACCTGGCGGGCGGCGTGGCTGCGGCGCGCTTCGGAAAGCTCATCGGCGACTACCTGCGCCTCGATTTCGACAAGCCCGCCCGCACCGGACGGCGCACCTGGACCGGCGCCATCCTCAAAGTGGATCGCTTCGGCAACATCGTCACTAACTTTTCGGTGGAAGACTTCCCGGACCTGGACAAGGGTTCGTTTGAGATGGCCGCCGGCCCGCAGCGCATCAGCGTGTTGGCGCGCACGTACGCGGAGGGCGCGGCCGGCAAAGCCGTTTCTCATCGCAGGCAGCGCGGGATATTACGAAATATCGGTGGGCCAGGCTTCCGCTGCCAAGTTGCTAGGATGCGCGGCCGGCGCGCCCTTGGAATTGACCATCCGGAGTGACGACTGATGGCATGAACGTTCAGGCAGGCTCCGCGATTTCGCCATCGATCTCGAGGGCCTCCCCATCCAACACGCTCCGCGCGCGCTCCGCGTCAAATTCGTTTTCCCATTTCGCTACTACGATCGTCGCTACGCCATTGCCCACCAGGTTGGTCAGCGCGCGCATCTCCGACATGAACCGGTCCACGCCGAGCAGCAGGGTCAATCCCGCCACAGGGACGGTCCCGATGGCGGAGAGAGTCGCCGCCAGGGTAATGAATCCGCCACCGGTCACGGCCGCCGCGCCTTTGGAACTGAGCATCAGGAGAATCAGCAGCGCGGCTTGCTGTCCGCCCGTCAGATGCACGTTGGTGGCCTGCGCCACAAACAGCGCGGCGATCGTGAGATAAATTGAGGTGCCATCCAGATTGAAAGAGTACCCGGATGGTATCACCAGCCCGACCACGGATTTGCCGCAGCCCAGTTCCTCCAGCTTCACCATCATGCGCGGCAGCACCGATTCGGAAGACGACGTGCTGAGCACGATCAACAGCTCCTCTTTAATGTAGTTGAGGAACTTCCACAGGCTGAAGTGGTGCAGGTAGGCGATGGCTCCCAGCACGATGAACACGAACGCGAAGCTGGTCAAGTAAACGCACGCCATCAGCTTCAGCAGCGGGAGTAGCGTACGCAGGCCGAATCTTCCAATGGTGAACGCCATGGCGCCGAATGCGCCGAGTGGCGCCGCTTGCATGATGATGCCCACCACGCCGAACAGCCAGTGCGCGATTTTGTCGCAGCCGTCCACGATGGCGTGGTTGCGTGGAATCGCGGCCAGCGCCAGTCCGAACAGAATCGCCACCAGCAGCACCTGCAGAATGTCGCCCTGCGTGAAGGCGCCGGCCACCGTGTTCGGGATGATGTTCAGCAGGAAATCCACGGCGTGCAGTTCTTTGCCCTGCGCGGCATATTGCGCTACGGCCCGCGCGTCCAGCGTGGCTGGATTCACATTCATGCCCGCCCCAGGCTGCACGACTTTAACGACCGTCAGCCCGATCAGCAAGGCGGCTGTGGTCAGCACTTCGAAATAGAGCAGCGACTTGATTCCCACGCGGCCCAGTTTCTTCATGTCGCCGATACCGGCGATCCCTACCACCACGGTGAAGAAGATGATGGGCCCGATCATCATCCGGATGAGCTTGATAAACCCGTCGCCCAGCGGCTTCATGGCCTCCGCGGTGTGCGGATAAAACACGCCCAGCAGCACGCCCAACACGATGCCCACGATGACGCGGAAATATAGCGAATGATAGAACCTGTGTGGCTGCGCCGCGGGCGGCATGAGAACAGCCCCAGTATACATGGCTTACACGCGAGTATACTGAACAGTTCATGGATTCATCGGAGCCGCTTCTGTTTCGTATCGCGCGCTGGCTCACGTTTGGTTCGGCGGTTGCCATTCTCTTCTCCATCGCCCTATCGCAAATCCTGCTGGGACTGGCGCTGGCGGCCCTGCTCCTTTCCGGAGGACGCCTGCGGCTGCCGCGCATCTGGCTCCCCCTGGGCTTGTTCCTGGTGGGTACGCTGATCTCGCTGCTGCTTTCTCCCAGTCCCGCCGCCGGACTGCCGCAGGTGCGCAAGATCTTCGTATTTACGACTCTGCTGGTGGTCTTCTCCACGCTGCGCGACATGATCGTGATCCGCCGGCTGTTCCTCTGCTGGACCGGCGCCGGCACGCTGACGGCTCTCCGCGGCCTGGTGCAGTTCGGCCACAAGGTGCAGGACGCGCATGCGCAGGGCCGCGGCTTCTACGAATACTACATCGCCGAGCGCATCACCGGCTTCACCAGCCACTGGATGACCTTTGGCGGCCAGGAAATGTTCGCCCTGCTCATGACTGCCGCGTTTCTCTTCTTCGCCTGCATCAAGCGCAAGCGGGCTGGGCTTTGGCTCTTCTGCGCCTTGGTGATGGCGGTGGCCCTGCTGCTGGGCTTTACGCGCAGCATCTGGGTGGCTAGCGCCGGTGCGGGAATCTATCTGCTTTGGTTTTGGAAACGCGCCATGGTGGTGGTGCTGCCCGTCGCGCTGGTGCTGATCGCATTTCTCTCCCCAGCCTCGATTCGCGAACGCTTCTCGTCTATGCTCAACCCGGGCAAACTGGACTCCAACCAACATCGCCTGGTCACCTGGCGCACCGGCCTCGAAATGATTCGCGCGCATCCCTGGTTCGGCTTGGGCCCGGAAGAGGTCAAGCTGCAATTCAACAGCTACGTGCCAGCCGATATCCCGCGGCCACTGCCCGAGGGCTGGTACGGACATCTGCACAATATTTATCTGCAATACGCGGCCGAGCGCGGCATTCCCACCATGCTGCTGATGCTGTGGCTACTGGGGCAGATCCTGTGGGATTGTCTGCGCCGCGTCTGGCGTCTTCCGCCGGGGCGCAGCGATTTGAAATTCGTATTGCACGGCACGGTGGCAGTGGTGCTCGCCACGATGATCGCCGGCTGCGCCGAATACAACCTGGGCGACAGCGAAGTGCTCACCATGTTCCTGGTCGTGGTGGGCTGCGCCTACTCGGCAATGGAAACGGCTATTGAAACGACCATCGAAACCAGCATGGAGACGGCTCGCCCGGTTACTGAGTTTCTCACATTGGAGTGACAGGTTCGGATTTCGTGGGGCGGGACGTGGACGTCCCGCGCAGGCGTGGACGCCTGCCCCACAGCATTAGTATTAGTGCGCTGGGGGCAGAACGCCGTACCGCCGGCTCGTAGTGGCATCGGATGCGGCAGCCAATTTGCGCACCGGTTCCATCTGCGCGCGAAGCATTCGGATGCACTCCCGGCTGGATGGCGAAACAGGTGCGCCGGGCACAACTTCCTCGGGCGCTTCCGGCTGCAGCAAATTGCGGAGGCGAGACCCGAGCCAGACGTACGATTCCCGCAACCGCGGAATCAGCGTGGGACCGACATGATCGGCGCCGCAAGTCAGCCGGTACTCATGCGCGACGTCCAAATCCCACAGCACGCGATGCAGGAATTCCGCGCCATCATGGACGTTGATGAAGTCCTCGTCGCCGGCCTCGATGTAGATCGCCAGATCAAGATCTCGTATCCGCTGCACATTTGCCATCGCCCGATTGGCGGGATTGTTCGCGGCGAACAGATCCGCATCGCGCTCCGGGCCGATCAGTCGGGGCGGGCCGCCGGAGCCGTGATGGAGCTTGTTGCGCGCAGTGATCTGGCCGGCGTGCAATCCCGGCTCGAGCAATGGCTCCATTGCCGCAACCGCGGCGAACAACTCGGGGTAAGCGAAGGCGATCTTGAGCGCCCCATAGCCACCCATGGACATTCCGGTGATGATAGTTGCAGCGCGGCTATCGCGGACATGGCAGGTTGTGCGCAAGTGCGGTACAAACGACTCCGCGATGAATGCGTCCCATCGAACCGAGGCCGCCGGGTCCTCCAGGTAATAGCTCATTCCGGCCGTCGGTGAAGCGAGCACCATGGGCGGCAGGGATCCATCCGACCACCAGTTCTCATATAAGCCGGCGCAATCGATGATGCTCTGGCGGCTTCCTCCGCCGCCATGCAGCACGATGCAGAGCGGAAATGGACCGGGCCCACCTTGCGGTGTGATGACCGCATAGGGAACGGCTTCAGGAAGAAAGGCTGACGGCAGTTCACCGAGCGCGATTCGGGCGGTGTAGGTCATTCACTTGCAGGTGGCGGCGCTAAAGCGCCACCGAACACCTGCATAAATTGTGGGGCAGGACTCCAGTCCTGCGGCCGACGTCCAGGTCGGCCTGCTCAGCGTTTGGAATGGATGATTCCAAGCGCGAAGGGCGGGTCCTGGAGGACCCGCGCAGACCTGGAGGTCTGCCCTACAAATTATGCAACACCCTCCAATCTTCGCACGCGGCGAAGATTGGAGCAGTTGTAATATTCAGTCAACCGCGGGAATGCACCCGGCGCAGCGCTTGACACGCTCGCGGAGCGCCAATATACTCGGCCTTTAAATGCACCGGCGAACTTTCTGCGCGCTTCCTTTCGCGGCTCCGCCCGTGTGGGCGCAAACCGATCCAGGGGCCCCCAAAGCCGCACTCGAACGCTGGAAAGATCTGCGCTTCGGGATGTTCATTCACTGGGGGCCGGTGAGCATCGTGGGCACGGAGATCAGTTGGTCGCGCGGCGGTGAGCGGCGCGGCCGGCACGACGCCCGTACCGGAAGCGTCCCGGTGGAAATCTACGATAACCTTTACCGCATCTTCAACCCGGTGAAGTTCGACCCTGATCAATGGGTGCAACTGGCGAAGGACGCCGGCATGCAGTATCTCGTATTCACCACCAAGCACCACGACGGATTCTGCAACTTCGATTCCAGGCTGACGGATTACAAGATCACCAGCCCGCGGTCCCCTTATGGCAAGGACATCGTCAGGCAGCTTGCGGATGCCTGCCACCGCGGCGGCTTGGACTGGGGCGTGTACTACTCGCAGCCTGACTGGCACCATCCCGACTATCGTAACGGCGCCGCGCACGCGCGGTACATCGAGTACCTGCACGGGCAGGTGCGCGAACTACTGACCAGCTACGGCAAGACCAGCATGTGGTTCTTCGACGGGCTCGACGGTACGTCAGCGGATTGGGACGCGCCGCGCCTGATCCGAATGATGCGCCAGTTGCAGCCGGATCTGGTAATCAACGATCGTGCGGGCGTTCCGGCGGATTACGATACGCCCGAGCAGACTATCGGCACGTTTCAGAACAAGCGG
The DNA here is from genome assembly GCA_963756605.1 of Bryobacterales bacterium. Classification (GTDB taxonomy): domain Bacteria; phylum Acidobacteriota; class Terriglobia; order Bryobacterales; family Bryobacteraceae; genus Bog-159. The sequence continues at coordinate 220,802 of CAVWOT010000018.1, forward strand.
CCATGGGAAACCTGCGCCACCGTCGGCCAACAGTGGGCGTATAACCCGGACGACATTTTGCGGCCCATCGAGGAATGTGTGCGCGGCTTGGTGTGCTGCGCCATCGGCGACGGCAACCTGCTGTTCAACGCCGGACCGCGGCCGGATGGGCGGTTCGAAGAATCTCACGCGGCGCGTCTGCGCGAGATGGGCGAGTTCCTTCGCAGGTACGGCGATAGCATCTACGGTACGCGCGGCGGCCCTTTCATCGCACCGGACGAGACGATGCGGAAGAAGGACGAGGAGAGCTTCGCCATGCCGGAAGGAAATTGGTGGGGCGGCAGCACCAACAAGCAAAACGCCATCTATCTGCACATCCTGCGTTGGCCGGCGGAGACGATCAGGCTACCGTCGATCGCCCGCCGCGTGGTGCGGCACAGCGTGCTCACTGGCGGTAGCGGGTGGGTCAATCAGTCCGATTCCGGAATTGAAGTGAAGGTAGCGCGCGGCGCGCGGCATGCCGTGGATACTATCGTAAAACTGGAGTTCGACGGCCCTGTGCGGGACATTCCCGCCGTGCGCGCCGGCTGACAATTGGGGAGTGGGCGGCCTGTGAGGCCGCCCGCAGGCAGGGTGCCTGCCCCACTTTACTGCACTGCTACGGTGACCGTCTGGCTGGCGTTGTCGCCAACCGTTACCGTTACCGGAATGTTGCCGGATGGTGTCCCGCTGGGGATCGTCACGTTGATCTGGATGATGCCCGCGAGCAGGCCGGGAGCGGGTCCCGAGTAATCCACGGTGGCCGTTGCGCCGTTCACCGTGGCGGTGACGGGTGCGGTGACCAGCGCGCCCAAGGGCACGGTGGGTCCCGGTATCGGATTGAGCGTGCCATCGACCGAGGCTGGATTGGTCAATCCACCGCCGGTACCGAAGATCTGGATGACCGATCCCGCGGCGGCCGGCAGAGTCGAGCTGTTGATGGTGCTGTCCTGGTTCAGGATGGAGCCTTGGCCCGTGCCCTTCTCGTTGGCGGTGAAGATGCCGGGCTGAGCGGGCGTAATGGTCAGGATCGCGGCAGCGGATTTTACGCCGTTGTATACGACCGTCATCGACGTGCTGGCCTCGGTGGACACTTCGAACGGAACCAGGACGTTAATCTGGGTGGCCGAAGTGTAGAGTACGGGTGCGGGTGTAGTGCCGAACATCACCTGCGTTCCCGAGAGAGTAGTGGCGAGGGCGCCGCCGGTTGCCGGCGCGGCGAACTCCACGCCGGTTTGCGGTCCGAGCGCCGTACCGAAGATCGAAATCGCCATGCCGGGAGCTATGGTTCCGGATGCGCCGCTAGCCGCGTTGATCACACTCGTTATGGTGGGAGTGGTTAACGTGCCGGACTGCAAAGTAACCGGAATCATCTGCGGAGTGGTAGAGCCGGCCGTCGTGATAATTACCGAGCCGCTGTAAATTCCGCTCTGGAAACCCGACGGGTTGACGGAGACCGACAGAGTAGCGGGCGTGGTGCCGCTGGTAGGCGTCACGCTGATCCAGGAGGCGCTGCCGGAAGCGGTGAACCCGATGGCGCCGGACTGGTTAGTGACCGACAGGGTCTGCGGAGCCGGCGCAGTTCCACTGGCAGACGTAAAGCTCAGCATACTGGGAGTGACGGTTACTTCCGGCGGCCCCGTGATCGTGAGCGTCACCGCCACACTGGCGGAGTTGGCCGCGCCGCCGGCTGTGACGCCGATCGTACCCGTAAATGTGCCGGTGCCCAGACCAGCAGGATTGACTGTTACCAGCACACTGCCGGGCGTTGTGCCAGTCGCGGGACTTAGCTGCAGCCAACTACCAGGAGAGGTCGCGGTAAAGGTAAGAGGCGTGCCGCCGGTCGAAATAGCGAAGCTTTGCGGGGCGGGCGCCGTACCTCCGGGCTGGTAAGTGAAGGCGAGCGCCGACGGAGTCACAGTCAACGTAGCGGCGGCGGACACCGTGAGGCTGACTGAGATTTCGAGCGATGGAGTCGGCGAACCTGTGCCCGTTATGAACACGGACCCGAGATAGCTTCCCGGAACGAGCAGGCCGGGATTAATGGACACTTTCAAGGTGGCCGGGGCGGTGAGGGCCTGGCTGACCACGATCCAAGTGACATTACTGGTGATGCCGGACAGCGGCACTGTGCCGGTGCCGGAGGCGGGGGTCAGGGACACGTTTTGTGCCGGCGGAAGCGCAGCGCCGGTCTGGTAGCTGAAGCTCAAGGTAGTGGGCGACGCCACCAGGTTCGAGCCGGTAATGGTCAAGGTAACCTGGATGGTCTTAGTCGGAATGGGCAACGCCGGCATGGTCACGGTAACCGTGTCCTGGTAAGAGCCGGGGACCAGTCCGGATGGATTGACAACCAGATTGACATTCGCAGGCGTCGTGCCGCCGGCGGCGCTGAGCGTAAGCCAGGTCTGGCCGGGGGCCGCGCTTATAGTGAAGGCTTGCGCGGAACCGTCGGAAGAAGAGATGGCCAGCAGGCTGCTGACCGGAGCGGCGGTGTTAGCGAGAGAGAAGCCGGTAGTGCCGGTCACCTGGATAGTGGCCTTCGGCTGCGTGACCACGATGGTAACTGCCACGCTGGTGGCAGTGTAACCGGTGGCGGTGACATTAACGGTTCCAGTGTAAGTACCGGTGGTTAAGCCCGTGGGCGAGATATTAACCACGAAGCTGGAAGGCGCCGTGCCGCTGGCCGGGACTACCAGCCAGTTACCGCCGCTGTTGGTGGTGGCGCTCAGCGTGATCGGCGTGGTGGAGTTATTGGAAGTGGAGACAGCCACACTCTGCCCGGTGGGTATGGTGCTGCCGGTCAGATAATTGAACGTGATAGTAGCGGGCACTACAGACAGCACCGGCATGGCATTGACCGTGAGTTTCACGGGCACGTTGAGCGGACTGTTGCCGGCGCCGGCGGAGCTAAGCGCGATATTGGTGTTGTAAGTGCCCGGGGTTAGGCCGCTGGTGAGTATAGAGACGTTGAGTGTTTGGGGCGTTGTACCGCTGCCCGGAACGATGCTCAACCAACTGGCGGCTGGGTTGGCCGCGGCGGTGAAGCCCAAGCCGGGAACCGTGCTGCCGACACTGATGGTCTGAAGCGCCGGCGCGCTGCCACCGATGGTGTAGATGAAGTTGAGTTGACTCTGGTTGGAGGTCAACTGGTTGGCGGCCACCGCGAAAGTGACCGGAATGACATACTTCGGATTCAAGACACCGGAAGTGGTGGCTTGCACTGTGATGGTTCCGGCGTAGCTGCCGGCCGCCAGTGAACCGGTAGCCGCGGTGACCTGCAGAGTGGTCGAGGAGTTGGTGCTGCCGCTGATGGGCGTGACGGAGAGCCAGTTGCCTCCGGAAGGACTGGTCACGGCCGCTGTCGCGGTAAAGGCGATGGTGCCATTGGCGGCGGACACTGTAAGAGCTTGCGCGCTGGGGCTGGGCCCACCCGTCGTGGCACTGAAATTGAGCGCCGAAGGCGCGACGCTAAGGGCCGGCTGCGGCGCCACGTTCAATGTAACGGTGTAAGTGAGCGGAGCGGCGGCGCCAGTGGCGTTGATCACGACGGAGCCGGTATAGGGTCCCGGCGTGGTGGGCAACTGCGCAGTCACCAAAGAGACAGCAAGAGTAACAGGTGTGGTCGACCCGCTGGGCGTGGCCGTGAACCACGGTACGTTGGGGGTCCCCACGGTTACGCCCGTAAGTGGCGTATTGCCGTTGGTCCCGATGGTGACATTCTGTCCCCCAGGGACGGTGCCGCCAATTGTGTAATCAAAAGTCAGCGAGGAAGGCGTCGGGGTCAAACTTGGCAGCGCACTGATGGTAAGACTCACATTAACTGTAAGCGGGCTGTTCCCCGCTTGGGCGGACGTCAAAGTAATAGTGCCATTGTAGGTTCCGGCGACGAGCGATCCGGGCGTAGCGGTAACCGTGAGGGCTTGCGGCGTGGGTCCGGTAGGTGACGACACGGATAGCCAGGTGAATCCGCCCGAGACACCGTTGGCCGCTGCGGTGAAAGTCAATGGCGCGCCGCTATTGGTGACATTGAGAGTCTGGGTGGGAGGAGCCGTGCCGCTCAGTTGGTAGAAAAATGGTATTGGATTAGGCGTCGCGCTCAGACTCGGCGCTTGCCCTACAACCAGCGTCACGTTGATGGTTTGCGGGCTATTGGATGCCTGGGTCGAACTGATCTGCAAAGCGCCGTTGTAAGTGCCCGGCGTGAGACTGTTCGCCAGAATGGCAACGCTGACGGTGCCCGGCGTATTCGAACCGGAGGGTGTCGCGGACAGCCAGGCATTGCCTAGTGTCACAGCGACGGTGTACGGAATAGCACTGCTATTCGAGGCGGCCACATTCAGGGTTTGCGCCGCGGGCAGCGATCCCAGATCGGTCATGTTAAAGGTGAGCGTGTTACTAGACAGCGTGGATCCGGTGATGGTGAGGGTGGGTTCCGGATTGACTATCAGGCTGGCGCTGACCTGCAATCCGCTGTTGGTGGCGAAGGGCGAGCTGAGTGTGATGGTGCCGGGATAAGTGCCGGGTTGGATGCCGGTCAAAACCGCTGGGTTCACAGAAGCCGTCAGACCCGTAGGCGTGGTGGCGCCGGCGGGCGCAGCCGCGAGCCAGCTAATGGCGCTGGCGGCGACGTCGGTATAGGGGATGGCTCCCCCGGTGCTGCCAACCGCAACCGGCAGCGCGGCGGGCGCGCTTCCCCCGATGGTGTAGGTGAAGGTCAAAGAGGGAGTCGCCGTAAGGGCGGCGTCCACCGTAAGATTGACCGACACGGTCAATTGGCCATTGGTGTTGCCACAGGTGCCGGCGGTGCAGCTGAAGATCAGGGTGCCTTGGTAATTGCCGGTGGCCAGCGTCGCCGCGGCGGTGGTGTTGATCGAGACCGTCTCGCTCGTGCCGGTGGTGCCGCTGGTAGGCGATACCTGCAGCCAATTTCCAACGCTCGAGGAGGCGGCGGTATAGTTGATGGCCGTGCCGGTGGATCCGATGGTGACCGATTGATTGGCGGGCGTGGAACCTGGAGTATAGGTGAAAGACGGGGCCGCTCCGGAGAACGTCATGGAGGGCAGCGGCGGGGTGACCGTCAGGGTCACGGGGACACTGGTGGGGGAATTGGAGGCCGCGGAGTAGACCGAGACGGAACCGTGGTAAGTGCCTGTGGCGAGCGATCCGGGGCTTACAGCTACGGTGACCGTGCTGCCGATCTGTCCGCCCGCTGCACCGCCCACGTTGGCACTAAGCCAGCCGGTGCCGCTGCTCATATTGGTGACCAAGGCGAACGCTTCATTCTCGGTGGGAGAGCTGCCGACCGTGAAGGTTTGGCTTGGGGCGCTGCCGCCCTGCTGGGCGGTGAAAGTAAGCCCGCCGGTGGGAATGCCGGTCAGTGACGGACAACTGGAGCACACCGCTGTAACGGGACCGCTCCCGGTGATGCCGAGAACGGTTGTGTCGCTAGCGGCCGTATAGGTGGCCGTACTGCTCGGCTCATTCAGGAGGCTGGCCGAGAAGGCCAGCGGTATGGGCGATACGAGCGAACCCGCCGGGAGCGCGATCGTCGTGGAAAAGGTACCGCTTTCACCCAGGAGGCTCACGCTGCAGCCCGACACGGTGATGGTATCCTGGCTGGCGCCGATGGAACTGGTGGCGGTGGCGGAGCAAGGGAGCGAGAACCCGCCTTCCTTGAGCGTCAGGGTTACGGGAGCGCTGACCGAACTTGGATTGTAGACGGCCCCGACAGGGTTAACCGCGGCGGTCGCCGTAAAGGTGATTCCGTTCAGGCCGAGCGGATCGTCCAGCTTCGTAGTGACCGTGGCCGTACCGCTGCAGGTCGCGGTTCCGTTCGAGAGGGTCGCACTCGTGGGCGCCGAACTGTACCCGTTACCACCGTTGCCGCCGTCCGCGGTGTCGAACTTGATCGGGGTCCCCGCCGTGGGTGCGCTTCCAGTAAGAGTAAGGACTCCCGTGGCGGCGGTTCCCGAAGAGGGCGTCGCGAACGTAAAAATACAGGTGCCTGTCCCGCTGAACGTTCCACCCGATTCGTACGTTCCGCTGGTGACCCTGCCGCTGCTGCCCGGCAGAACAGGCCCTAACTTGCCATTGATGGTCACGGTCAGCGTCTGGGCGAATAGCCCGGGGGCCCACAGGCCTACGCTTAATATTGCGAACGATTTGATGAAAACAGACTTTATTCTCTGCACGAACACGCTCCTTGCCGGTCCCCGCGCCCCGGCATTTTCCGATGATAAATCAGATTTTGGCTTAAATGACTGAACTACGCTAGTTTAAAAGATTCGGCTGAACTTTGGGAGGTACGGTTTGGGACATAGTCCTAGTACTCTACGGAGAGCGCGGATTCGAAAAACACGGGCAGGGCCCGCGCGCGGTTGCCACCAGCGGGGCTAGAGTGGTGATAGACTTGAAACCTACGGGAAAGGAGCATTACACACACGTGAAGACTTTATTTGCACTCGTTCTGGTGTTGGGACTGCTGGCAGGCTCCGGACTGGCGCAGCCCACCATCACACAGATACAAAACTCAGCCAGCAACGCTGTTAATCCCGTGGCGGGTACGGCCACGGGGAGTTGCCTTTGTTCCGCGCTGCCGAATTCCGCCATCGCGCAAGGGTCGTTTTTCTCGATTTATGGCACGGGTATCGGGCCAAGCGCGTTTCAGTTCTGGAATCCCTACCCGCTGCCAACATCGCTCGGGGGAGTTACCATCAACGTGGCGGTTCCGGCGGGCGCGACACCGGTCGCGGCGTATCCGGAATTTGTCTCCTCCGGTCAGATTAATGCGGTATTGGCTTCGACCACGCCCGTGGGCACTGGAACGGTCACGGTGACCTACAACGGCGCGACCAGTGCCGCGTTTCCCATCACTGTGGTGGCGATGTCGTTCGGGACATTCTCGCAAAACGAAGCGGGCACAGGTCCGGGGAGTATGACCAACGCGGTCAGCAACGTGCTGGTGACGCCATTCTCGACGATCGCGCCTGGGGATTACGTAACGATTTGGGGCACCGGTTTGGGTCCGGCGCCTAACCTTTCTACCGAGGCTAGCGCGCCGCCGCCGCAGACCAACTTGTGCACCAGCCAGGCCAGTTGTCCGGTCACGGTTTGGGTTGGCGGAGTGCAAGCTACGGTCACTTATGCCGGGCGCTCGGGCTACACGGCCGAGGATCAGATCGATTTCATCGTGCCGAATTCGGCCGTGGTGCAGGGTTGTTACGTGCAGGTAGCCGTGCAAACCGGCTCCATCATCGGCAACTTCACCAGCCTGGCCGTAGACCCGACCGGCCCGACCTGCCAGGACGACGACGGCATTAATTACGGCGACCTGGCGTCGGTGGTGACGAGCAAGGGACAGGCCAACGTGGGCTCCATCAGCTTGCTCAGCAATTATTTGAACCTGTCTATTGCGGCATTGGACGCCACCTTGCAGTGGGACAATGACACGGTGTCCGGGGAGATCGGCACCCTTTCGCAGGGAGTGCTGAGTGAATCGCAGGGCTTCACGCTGGTGCCGTCGGTGAACAACTGCACGGTCGATCCGTTCCTGAGATATCCGCCGCCGCTCGATCCGAGCCTGGGGGCGGTGACTTACCTGGACGCGGGAGCTCAATTGAGTATTCAGGGACCCACGGGAACCATAGCGGTGCCCAAGACGAATGGCAAGGGCTACGGCCCCACGCTGGTGGGCGGCTCTACAATTGAGGAACTGATCACGGAGACCACCCCGCCGCCCCCCTTCTTCCTGACCTCTGCGAATGCCATCACGCCTACCACATTTACGGTGACGGGGCCGGGTGGCGCGGCTGTGGGAATATTCTCCGCGCCCATTACGGTAACATCGGCGGCGGCGGCGTTCAAGTGGACCAATCAGGCCGCCGTTACCGCCAGTGCGATCCCTCGCAATGCGCCGTTGACTATCACCTGGAGCGGCGGCGACCCGAACGGGTTTGTGGATATTACGGCGGTCTCTTCGACGTTGCTGTCGGGGGAGGCCCCGTCAGCCAATACGCCGGGCGTGCTGGTGGAGTGCATCGCGCCGGCCAGCGCCGGGACGTTTACCATTCCGACGTATGTTCTCGAATCGCTGCCTTCGACCGTGAACAGCACTGCGCTGGTTCCGCCGGGCGAGTTGCTGGTGGGCCCTGCCAGTGTGGCTTGCAGCAGTACGATTGCGACCAGCACCACGTGTCCCGCTGATTTGACTCTGCCCAGCGGCTTGGATGCGCTTTACATTTTCTACCATTTCATCCAAGGGCAGAATGTGAGCTGGCAGTAGTTCGAGACCCTGTGGCGCACGCTTCAGCGACGCTTCAGCGTGCTGCTGCCGGCTTCAGCCCCGGCAGAACGGCGAACTGAAGTTCGCCGCAGCAAGCTGAAGCTTGCGCCACTATTTCCCCCAGAAGATATCGTAGTCCTCTACTTCGGCGCAGTGCGCGTACAGCTTGGCCAGGCCCAGGTCATCGATGCGCGTATCGTCGTCCGAGATCTCAATCACATCGAAGACGCGGGCTTTCAATTGCCGGTCCAGTTCGGCTTCCGGCACTACGTGCAACTCGCGCGCAACGGCCGGGGGGAAACTCAGCTTATGCGAATCGACCAGTTCCAGGCCGGGTGGAGGGGCGTGGCGCATCACGAAGTATACGGGCTCGTCGGCGAACAGCACGGCTTTGGGCGGAGTGACGGCTTTCACCTTGGCGGCGATGCGTTCGACGGTGTACCAGGAGAAGTCGCCCGCGGCTTCGATCAGGCGCTTGGTGAGGCACGTACCGGTGAGCAGACACACAATCAGCACCGGCGTCCAGGGACGGCCGGGGGAACCCAGCCGCGATCCCACGTCATAGAGCCCGGCGCAGGACAGGATCGCGAGAAACGGCACGGAAAACAGGTAGTAGCGCCGGAACGTGGGGACGGCAGTCGAGATATGGGCCAGCAGGGCGATGGCCAGCCAGCCGCACAGATAGAATTCCCGGCGTGCGGCGCGCTCCCAACCGCTGCGTTTGCGGACGAACAGCAGGCCGGCCACGGAGAGGAATGCCAGCGTCAATGCCTGCGGGGAACCGATCCAGGCAAACCATTCGCCGAAGTTATGCGACCACGCGCCCTTCCAATCGCGCTGGCGATAGAGCAGATTGTAGTGAAGGACGTTGAAAATCGCCTGGCGGGGGCCTTGGACGAACAGCCAGGCGAGCGGAATCGAGGGGATCGTGCAGGCGGCGGCGAAAGCGCCCAGCTTCGCCCATCGGCTGCCGGCCTGGTTACAAATTAAGAGCCAGAGCAGCAACACGGCCGCCACCGGCGCGGTCAGCAAGGAACAATTCGCGGCGGCCGAGGACAACAATCCAGCGGCGCCCGCCAGCCAGACCGTCTCGCGCTGGACGGCCTCAACGGTGGCCAGGAATGCGCCGGCGATGAAGAACAGGCACAGTGCATAGGCTTGCGCGATGGTGCCGAATTCAACCACCATGACATCCAGGCCGAAGAGGGACACCGCGGTGATGGCGGCCGGGACGCGCCAATCCGGCACGGGGAAGCGGCGCAAAGCATACCCGGCGATCATCAGCACGGCCAGCGTGGTCATCACTGCGGCCACGGCATGCGGCGTGCGCCAGGTATCGCCGGCGATGCGCAGCCAGCCGGCGTTCCAAAACGCATTCAAGGGCGTCTGTGAATAAATGAAATTCAAATACGGCAGCAAGCCGCGATTGATGTTCTGGGCGGCCACCAGGTGCCAGCCTTCGTCCCAGGCGAAGGCGCGCGTCTGCGCATAAACGGCGTACAGCACGCCAATCAGGACCAGCAGTGCCCAGAGAACCCGCGTGGGCCGCGCCGCGTTTGCCGTGGTCATTCGGCCGTCCTGAAACGGCGGACGTATTCTTCGCGGGTGCAAAGGCTGTGGCGATCGAGAGCCCGGTCTACGGCCAGGATGCCATCCAGGTGGTCGATTTCGTGCTGCAACAGTTCGGAAAGGGGGCCGGCTGCTTCGATGTGGCGGACACTTCCCTGGGGGTCTTCGTAGCGCACGCGCACGCTTTCGCTGCGCTCCAGATATACGAGCAGATCGGGGAAGGAGAAGCAGTCGTCCCAGAGGCGGAACCTGGCCTCGCTTTGAAACTCGAACTCCGGATTGCGTATGGTGTAGGCCACTCCTTCGAATTCGATATAGATCAGGCGAAGGGGCTCGCCGATCTGGACGGCGCTGATGCCGCGGCCGAATCCGTGCGTGCGTTGGAACTCGTGCAGCGTGGCGCGCAGGTCGTCGAAGACAGGCGCGGCGGCAGGCGCGTCCGCGGCGGCGGAGACCGCGCGCAGCATAGGATCGCCGAGCTGAAGAATACGGCGGAGCATAACGTATGAAGATATCACGTCAAGTTGTATCACAACCTGTCAAAATCTCCGCAGCGCGCGCGGCTTCCGGAGGGCGGGCTTTAGCGGGGAGCCCTCTGGGCCGGGGGCTTCGGCCCCGCTACGGCATTCCGCTATGCTGATGGACATGCCGCTCTACATCTTCGCCCGCTTGGATCCCGTACCGGGAAAAGAGCACCAGTTGCGCGATGAGCTGCAGCGAGTCCTCGAGCCCACCCGTCGAGAACCCGGTTGCTTGCGCATCCACTTCTATGAATCGACGCGCGGCCCTTTAACCTACTTCATTCACTCCGAGTGGAGCGACGAAGCCGCCTTCGACCGGCACGCGGAACTGCCGCATACCAGGCACTTCGCCGGCGCCATCGCAGATCTGATTATGCATCCTCTGGAAGCGGTGCGCACCAGGCAGGCCGGCTGACCGCGTGCGAATCGCTTTTGGGCTACCGGTGCGGCACGGGCGGCGGCGATTTCCGATGCAGGAGTCCATTCGCAAAAAACTTCTGGTGAATGTCGGGCCAGAATTCGGCCGCCACATTACCAATCGCCCAACCGGCCAGACTGGTGCCCACGCGCGTGGCCATCACCGTCCCGGTGCGGCTGGCGGACGGGTAGTAGAGATTCGACGCGCCGATTCCCAGCGCCATGCCCAAAACTCCCGACGCGTTGAATGCCGCGCGGCCCGAATCCATGCGGGCCACCGCAATGCGGCTCAACGAATACGCCACGCGCGGCAGAATCCGCGAGCTGGGACCTTTGCGAAAATAGCGCGGATCCTGATGCAGCAAGCAGGCGAGCACGGCATCGCTGAAAAGGTTCTGCGACGTGAAATCGCCAAATCCCGCGCCGAATCGCTTGGCATAAGCGGCGCCGCCTTCTCCATATTTGGGTGTCTGGTTGTCGGCTTGCGAAAGCCCGGCGCTGAGCGCGGCGGCAGCAATGTTAAATGGATCGCGCGTCTCGTCCAGGAAGAACGTCCACTTTTGCTTCGGCGTAAGCGGGGGCGTGGCCGGAGTGGCATTGTTCACCGTCTGATAGTCCGGTATGACGCCCAGAATCCGGTCGTGATTGAGCCCGTCCGGCGATTGGGCGACGACGCACCACGGCACTAAGCCAGCCAACGCGGCCGGCACGCCCCTGCGCGCAAGGATCCCCACAGCCGGATGGCGCGCCCATTGCCGAGAAGGTTACTGGCTCTATAGGTCTTCACGCATTATGTGTAGGAAGCCAGGCCGCGCGGAGAGTATGGGCACGAGCGTGAACCAATTGGTTCACGAATATCTCGGACAGTTTGCCGGCAACATCGCCGCCCCTATGCCGATCAAGTCGGCTTGCGTCGAGCCATCCATGATCAAGCGCGAGCAGCAGTCGCTACCACGGACCCTCCCGCTGATGGCCCGAAAGGGCGTTTCCGAACGTATGCACTCTGGTAGCGATTCACATCATGGGGAAAGTGGCGAGGCCCGTCAGCAACGGAACGTGGCACCACGGAATCAGGCGAAAGCGCTTGCCGCGCGCCGGCCGCGTGCACACTGAAATCGCGCCGATCCAACATAAAGATGGTCTCGATGCTTTTCCGGTTAGTCAGATGCACCGGCGCTACCTCGGCGAGTTGGAACCCCCATATCCGCGTACGGCGATGCCCTGAAGACTCTCCTCGCCAAGCGGCGCAGAAGCCTGCGGGCGCCAGGGAGTACGCGCGCAAAAGCCACGGAGCCTCGGTCGTCCCGATGAGCCCCGCTTTCAGCGCCTTTTCATAGACAGTCTCCGCACGGTCTTCGGCTATCAGCTGCCGCCACATCGCGGTGCGCACCGTGGCGGCCGCGAGCCTGCCGCAGCGCCGGGGGAAAGATCTCAGCCGTTGGCGGATTTCCGTGAGTGGTAAATTCTACGCGCCGGCTTTGGCGGTTTTCATGGCGGCCATGCGCTCCTGCATCTGGCGGGTGAGGTGCGGCGTGATGCCGAGCATGCGCTCCATCACCATAAGCTGCGCCCGATGGTGCATCTCATGTTCTTTCGGTCCCAGCAGCATCTCGAAGCGCGTCTTGGTTGGCGGGACCATACCCTGCGGGAAGTGGACTTGATCGGCCAGCGCCTCGTCCGGCACAGCCTCTAGCGCCGCGGCGAAATTCTCGCCTTCAGTGCGCAGCAATTCCAGAATCTCACTCTTGGATCGCGGCGCCTTTTCGTCGGCGCTCATCTTGGCGAACAGGCTTGCAAAATCGATGCCCTCCATAGTGCTGCGCCGCTCGACGATATGCACCTGCTGCGGGAAACGCGTGGTCACGGCCAGGTGTACCAGCGTCTCGGCCACCGAGCGCGTCTCGGGAGTGGCACGGAAGCCGTAGTGCGCCTCGGGAATTTCTTCGCCAATCTGAATGGTGTTTTTGCGAACCGTGCGGAAGGCTTCCGACAGTTGTTTGGGACCATAATATGTCATGGTAAGTTCTCCTATGAGTGGATGAACAGGAGTATAGCCTGGATGCAACGATGTTACATTCAAGGTGTGTTCCGCCGCGTGATCTGGATCGTGCTCGACAGCGTCGGCATCGGCGCGATGCCGGATGCAGCCGCGTATGGCGACGCCGGCAGCGACACGCTAGGCAACATCGCGCATCGCCGTCCGCTGCGCCTGCCGAACCTGTGCTACTTGGGACTGGGTAATATCAAACCCCTGGATGGACTGCTACCTGCGGCGGAGCCGGCCGGGTCGTTCGGGCGTTGCGCGCTGGCCTCGCCGGGCAAGGACACCACCACCGGCCATTGGGAGATGGCCGGCATCCATTTGGAGAAACCCTTTCCGCTGTACCCGCACGGTTTCCCGCGCGCGATCCTGGACGAATTGGAAAGCCGCATCGCCCGCCGTACGATCGGCAATAAGGCGGCGTCGGGAACCGAGATCATTAAGGAACTCGGCGCGGAGCACATGCGCACAGGCTCACCCATCGTTTACACTTCGGCCGATAGTGTGTTCCAGGTGGCGGCGCACGAAGAAGTCATTCCGCTGTGGGAGTTATACAAGATCTGCCAGACCGCGCGCGAGCTTTTGCGTGGTCCATATGAAGTGGGCCGCGTGATTGCGCGGCCGTTCGTGGGATCTCCCGGTTCGTTCACGCGCACACCCAATCGGAAGGATTATGCGGTGCCGCCACCGCGCGGCATGCTGCTCGACGTGCTGGATGCGCACGGCGTGCGGGTGCACAGCGTGGGTAAAATCTTCGATGTATTTCTGGGCCGCGGCATACGCGATTACGCCAAGACCAAGAGCAACGCTGACGGCATGGCGCAAACGCTGGAAGCCATGCGGTCGTTCGATGCGGGATTGATTTTTGTCAACCTGGTGGACTTCGACCAGCAATACGGCCATCGCAACGACGTGGAAGGATATGCGCGGGCGCTCGAGGAGTTCGACGCCTGGCTGCCGGACCTGTTTGCCGCTGAGCGGGAAGACGACTTAGCCATCGTGACGGCCGATCACGGTTGCGATCCCACCACGCCATCGACGGACCACAGCCGCGAGTATGTTCCGCTGCTGGTGAGCGGGCCGCACGTACGGCAGGGCGTCAACCTGGGGCTGCGGTCGTCGCTTTCCGATATCGGCCAGACCGTGGCCGATAATTTCGGCGCGAAAATCGCCCACGGAACCACTTTCTTAACGGAGATTACATGAGAAAACCCATCATGGCGGGTAATTGGAAAATGTACAAGACCCCCGCCGAAACTACTGCGTTTTTTGAGAAGTTCCGGCCTTTGGTTGAGAAGGCGGAGCATTGCGAGGTGGTGATCTGCCCGCCTTATACGGACATCGCCGCGGCCGTCGCTGCCGCCGGGGGGACGCGCATCGGCATCGGCGCGCAGGATCTATATTGGATGAAAGAAGGCGCCTTCACCGGCGAAGTTTCCGGTCCGATGATCAAGGCCTGCGGGTGCTCGCATGTGCTGGTCGGGCATAGCGAGCGGCGCCAATATTTCGAGGAGACCAACGAGACCGTACTGCAGCGCACGGTGGCGGCGCTGCATGCCGGACTGACGCCGATCGTTTGCGTGGGCGAGCGTCTGGCGGATCGGGAAGCGGGCGAGACCGAAGCGGTGTTGTCGCTCCAGTTTCGCAGTGGCATTGCGCTTTTGACGCCGGAACAGTTTGCGCGCATCGTGATTGCATACGAGCCGGTATGGGCCATCGGCACGGGGAAGACGGCTACACCCCAGATTGCCGCGGACGCGCATCGGGTGCTGCGCGACCAGGTGCGCGGGCATTACGGCGCGGCGGCCGCCGACGCGGTGCGGATCTTATACGGCGGCAGCGTGAAGCCGGACAACGTGCGCAGCCTGATGGCGCTGCCGGAAATTGACGGCGTGCTGGTGGGCGGGGCTAGTCTGGATGCCAATTCGTTCGCGAGCATCGTGCACTTCTAGGCGGAAGCAAGAAGACAGGAGTCAGAAGACAGGAGTCAGAAGACAGGAGTCAGAAGACAGGAGTCAGAAGACAGGAGTTAGAAGCGGATGGGTGCGCGTGCCTCTTGACAGCCTGCCCTCCGGTATAGTATATATAAATGGGCGGCGCTTTCGCTCGCCGATCCTATAAAGTTGGTAAATCTAAATTTACAGAGGGAAATATTTATGAAAGCGGAAAAGACGATTCTGGACGAGCAGTCCGAAATCGAAGCGGCCCTCGACTGTCTTCCCGCGCTGGCCGCCCAGCTGCCCCCGGTGCTCAAACCCCTGGTTAAGCTTTCACCCCGGAAGGGCTTGCGCGTGCAAGTGTCTTTGCGGCGTGGTGATGCCAAGGACAGCCGGCAGGTAAAACAGAACGCGCCAGCTAGAAGCTGGCTGCCGGATACCGGCTTGATCGCGATCTCCTACCGGCCCTCTACATCGGAGGAAGATCAAGCCGTGGCGTCAGCGGTGGAGGCTGTTCAGGACTCCCTGGCGAAACCTACAGAAGCTGCCGCGAAGCTCGCGGAAACTGCCAGCGACCCCGTCCAGGAAATCGTTATAGCTCTGGCGCGAGCCGAAAAAGACCCGCAATTAGGTTTTGTATCTCTGAAGTGGTTTCGCGACAGTTACGTTCCGCAGCAAGGCTTCGCCTGGAGCGCCATACCAGATGAGCGTCAACGCGTGCTGGTAAGTGCGATTGATCGCAACTTGATTTTGACCAGCAAGGTCGCGAACCCTAAGAATCCCCAGTTCCCTGTCACGGCGATTAAGGTCAACCGACCGCTGTCAGAGGTACAGAGTATCCTGCAGCGGGAACCAGGACCCCGCGCGGTGTTTAATCCGATCGCTATGCGCGGCGAGCCGCTGTCAGAAACCGTATTGCGCCAGCGAAGGTAGAGCTTGGGCGTCTACTATCTGGATACCAGCGCGTTGGTGAAGCTATATGTCCGCGAGCCGGGCACTGAACAAATGCTGCGGCTCGCGGATCCTACGGGAGGGAATACGCTCGCCCTGCTGGGACTGACGCGCGTGGAATTCCGGTCCGCGGTCAGACAGCGGGAGCGGGCCGGCGACCTGGCGCACGATCTTGCGCAGAATCTGCTCGGCAGCATGGATGAACACCTGGCCAGCCTCTTCCTGGTGCAACCCCTGACGGATTTGGTAATTCAAGAGGCGGCCGCGCTTCTGGACCGGCATGCGCTCAGGGCGTATGATGCCGTGCAACTGGCTGGCTGCATTATGCTGCGCGCCAGACTGGGACGGCACGCGACCTTTGTATGCTCGGACCGCCAGCTCACGAGGGCGGCTGAAGATGAAGGAATGACGGTGTTCGAGCCAACAGATTAGAACTTACCTAGCTCGTCAGCGAGCGCTTTCGGCCCCTTCTTGCGATACAGGTCCATCAAGCGCTGCTCTTCCGGCGACGGCTCCAGAATTCCCAAAAGCTGCGCATTGGCCAGCGATTCGCGATTGGGAATCCAAACCTTGCCGTCGGCAAATTCCACCTGGCCGACAAAACCGGTCATACCGGCGATGGATAGCGGCGCGCCGCCCTCGTTGGCGAGGCGCGAGAGACGCAAGGCCGTGTCCTGCAGCACGCGGCTGGTGCTGCCGGCTTTCAAATTGAATGCGGGACCCGAGGCCGGCACTGAACCGGCCATGTACTGTTTGCCCTGCCGGTCGCTCACAATCCAATCGATTTCGACGGAACGCACCTGCTGCGCGGAAAGGTTGCGCACATCGATGCGCGGGTTGCGGGCTTCGTTGCCGGCGATCTCGGCCCAGCCGGCTAAGGGTTCCACGGGTTCGCCGGGGAAGCGCAAGAATGCGAAGTTCACGTTACGTTCCACGGCCGCGGATGTGACCGCCCTTCCGCGCGAGACCTGCACATCCAGGCGCGGGCGCTCGGCCTGGCGATTCAGGCTCTCCAGCATGGCCTGCTTCAGCCCTTCCATACCGTGCGCCGCCAGGATCGACTTGAAATACTTTCGGTCTCTCTGGGCTTGCATTTCCCAAGCTGTCATGGTGCGGCGGGAATCCAAGCGATTCGGGCCGTAGAAGGAATAATCCTGAAACAACACACCATCCAGATTCACTTGCACCAGCGGGCCGCCGCCCATCTGCGCCGGCCGTAAAAGGCGCAAGTTAATGCGCACTGGGAAGTTCTGGTTAGGAGCCACGTCCAGGCTGGGAACAGAGACGGAAGCTTTGCCACCCGGCGTAACTTCCTGCGCGGCGACCAGCAGGGTGACGCCGCGCACACGGTTCGCGCTGGAGTTGTGCAGCGTAAGGGCTACGTCCAAGTCAAGCACTACGGCGCTGCCGCGCTGGCTGACGTGCGATTCACCCGAACTGGTCGAAATCAACGTCAGCGGCGAATCCTGGGGCAGGTTGATCTTCACCACCGAGTTATCGAGCGGGAATTCCTGCGCGCTAAGTGCCGCCAGGGCCGCCGCGACTAAAATGGCAAATTTACTGTACATACAAATTATTAATAGTTACGTTGCCAGTGTCGGAATCCACATAATCGGCACGCATGGAACCCTGCGCTCCCGCCGAATAGGAGACGTCGCCGGCGCGGATCTGCAGCATGCTCAAACTCCCGCCGCCCTGGTTCAATTCGATGCCGCTCGAAGTGGCTCGCAAGACTGAACCTTCGCCGGCGGCCGCGATGGGCGGCAGGGGCATGGGGCGCTCGATGAGCAGACTCGCCGCTATCAGGGCCATCACGCTGGCGCCGGCCGCCAGCGCCCGCGCGCCGGAGAAAATCTCAAACAGGGCGCGTCCGGGGCTGCGATCGGCGCGTACACATTCGCCCGCCACCAGGCCCAAGCGGATATTCGCTTTCATCTCGAGCGCCATCCGGTTCCACGAGACGGCCGGCATTTCATCCAGCGCCACCAGTTGATCGCGCGCCGCGGAGAATGCCTGCACTTCATTGCGGCATGCGGGGCAAGCCGCTAAGTGACGTTCCGTACGCCGCCGGGCGAACCAAGCGAGGTCCTGACCGGCGAAAAGTGCCAGGGTGGACTGATTCGGATGCGTCATGGCTTTCTCTTTTCCATATACTTCCGCAGCTTAATGCGCGCGTTGGCGATGTGCGAGCGCACGGTAGCCTTGGAACAATCCAACCTCTGCGCCACCTCTTCGGAGGGCAGGCCCTCTACATCGCGCAGCATCAGCGCCGCCCTCTCGCGCGCGGTCAGCAGCCGCAAGCCGTCTTCCAAATAGCCGCGCTGCTCGGCGCGCAACAGGATATCTTCCGGGCTCTCGTCGTGGCTTTCCGGCGCCGCTTCCAGTTCGCAATAGGCCACCCGCCCGTTGCGCCGCAGGAAATCGATGGCGGTATTGGTGGCGATGCGTGACAGCCAGTGCGCCGCCTTTTGCTCGTCTTTAAGCTGTTCCTGCCGCTGCAGCGCCTTGATGAAAGCTTCCTGGGTAAGGTCCTGGGCATCCGCCACATTGCCTACGATCCGGTAAATTTGCACGAAGATACGCCGTAAGTGGTCTGAAACAAACCTGTTCTGCGTCTCCAGGAGTTCCAGGCCGGGATCGACGGCTTCGCTCATCAGGGCGTAAATTACGGCTTCCACGGTCCTGTATATGTGACGTGGAAGCCCTTCAAAACGTGGATGCAAAGCGGCAGGCATTCCTACCGTCGCTAAGTTGATTTTAGCCCAGAAGGGATGCGGCGGGCACTGTTCGTGCCGGAGCCATATGCCGCGGGAATTGTTAAATCTCGACATAACGTGTAGTGTTCGTCCGGGTCATAGCGGATTATGGGAGAATTTCGGGGATGAGCAAATCCGAAGCCGTCTGCAGCGCCGTAGGTGGGAGTAGGGGCCAGGTAGATGTGGGCGGCGCCAGGGAAGCCGCGTGGAAAGAATACGTGGGCCGATGTGTGCTGGAAGATGCAGGCGCGCTGGGACGTCTTTACGATGAGAGCGGTTCGCTGGTGTATTCGCTGGCCCTGCGGGTACTCGGAAACGAAGCGGATGCCGAGGAAGTCACTCTCGACGTCTATACACAGGTCTGGCGCAGGGCGGCCGGCTACGACGCGGAGCGCGGAAGCGTGACCGCCTGGCTGCTCACCATCGCCCGGAGCCGATCTATCGATAAAGTGCGCTCACGGGCTGGGCGTACCAGCTTGGAGCGACCGCTGGAGAAAGCGGGCGAAGCCCGGACGGACGCGGCGGATCCGGAAGAGCATACGGCTATGGGCCAACAGCGGCGCCGGGTATTGGCTGCCCTGAATACGCTGAAACCGGAGCAGCGGCGTGCGCTGGAACTGGCCTATTTCTCGGGCTTGAGTCATTCGGAACTGGCCGATCGTTTGGGACTGCCGCTGGGCACGGTGAAAACGCGGATCCGATTGGGTATGATGAAACTGCGCGAATTGCTGGTGGATTATGCCTAAGCCCCGGAAGACCCTGGATCATCGAACTGCCGCCGGCGAACTGCGCGAAGCCGTAGCGCTGTACACCGCGGGAATCCTGGAGCCTGAGCGGGCCTCTGAACTGGACCGGCATCTGGAAGCCGGGTGTGCGGTGTGCGCTTCCGAATTGCAGGCCTTCCAGGAAACCGCGGCCCAACTGGCATATGCTCTTCCCGAGCGGAAACCGCCAACGAGCCTTCGCGGCCGGCTGATGGACCGAATCGCGCCAAAAGCGGCTACGCGGGTGCTGGTTCGGGCTAACGAAGGGGCTTGGCAGCCCGCGGGCGTGCCGGGGGTGGCTCTGCGGCAACTTTTCGTGGATGAGACGACCGGCTACGTGACGTCTCTGGTGAAGCTGGACGCCGGGGCGGTTTATCCGGCTCACCGCCATTTCGGACTGGAACATTGCTACGTGCTCGAGGGCGATCTGGTCTTCCACGACCACGTGCTCGAAGCCGGGGATTACGAAGTAGCGTTGCCCAGTACGGCGCACTCCACGGTCTCGAGCGTACATGGTTGTGTGCTGCTGCTCACCAGCAATCAGCGGGATGAAACAATTCCAGCCTGACGCGCCAGGGGGCGGGACGTGGACGTCCCGCGCAGGCGTGGACTCCTAGCCCCACAAAGAAAGCCGCGTGCCGGCAATCCGATTTGCGCTCCTGCCCGTATCTCATAACTTAGGAGTGCGGGATCAATGGACAAGTGGCTATTAACACTTGCGACTCTTTGTGCCGCGGCGGCGTGGTCTCAGACTGCGCCGGTTGCATCGGCGACGGACAGGCAGATTCAGACCCTGCAAAACCAGGTGAAAGCTGCACCAGGCGATTACGCCGGATATGCCGGGTTGGGGTCCGCTTTTTTCCAGAAGGCCAGGGAAACCGGCGACATCGCTTATTACGAACTGGCCGAACAAACCCTAAAGAAGGCGCTCGACCTGGCGCCCGAAGACTTCCGGGCCGCGGATCCGCTGGTTGACATGGCATTGGTTTACATGGGCGAACATCGCTTTACGAACGCCCTTGCCAGCGCACAAAAGGCGATCGCCTTAGGCTCGGGAAATCTGGCGGCATTTGCCATCGAAGGGGACGCCTACACCGATATGGGAGATTACGGCGAGGCCGCGGCGGCCTACGACACCCTCGAGGCTCTGGGCCGGAAGATCTCATCGCCGTTAAAGCTCGCATACATCAGCGACAGCCGCACGGCATATCTGGCTTTCCTGCACGGCGATTCCGCGGAAGCTATCCGGCTGATGAAGAGCTCCATTGCGGCCGCGCTACAAACCAACGTTCCCCGGGAGAACCTCGCGTGGCTCTACTTCGAATTAGGTGAACGCTACTTTCAAACCGGCGAGCTCGAAAATGCCGGTTTGTCGTATCAGTCGGGCATGATAGCCGACGCTAATCACTATCGGTCTATCGCCGGCCTGGCGAAAGTACGTGCGGCACAGGGAAAATTCGATGAATCCATTCAGCTCTATCAACGCTCGCTTGCCATCATACCGTTCCCTGTTTACGTCGCTGAATTGGGCGACGTTTATAAGAAGATGGGACGGACGGCCGAGGCGCAGCAGCAGTACGACCTGGTGGAGTACATCGGGCATCTTAGCAAGCTAAACGAGGTGCTGGCCAACCGCGAACTGGCCCTGTTCTACGCAGATCAGAACATCAAGCTGGCGGAGGCCCTGGAGTTGGCGCGAAAAGAACTTGAACTTCGGCACGACGTTTACACATGGGACGCCCTGGCGTGGGTCCTCTACCGGAATGGCCGGTTCCAAGAAGCGGCCGATGCGGTGGACAAAGGCCTCGCCTTGCACACCAACGATTCGCTGATCTTGTTTCATGCCGGCATGATCTATCACAGCCTGGACAAGGACTCCGATGCGGAAGACTTTCTGCGCCGTGCGTTGAAAGCCAACCCGCATTTCCACGTCTTTCAAGCTGAAGTAGCCAGCCGTACTTTAGAAGACATCTCTCAATCCCGCAACCGAAACTTGAGGTCGAGCAATGCGGAACGATAGAAGCGCGCACCGCCGGCGAGGCTTGCTCTTGCTGCCGCTAGTTTTCGTTCTGGCCCCGGCGGCGTCCTTTGCCCATCCCATGGGAAATTTCAGCGTAAATCATTACGCGAAGATCGGCATTGGAACGAGGGCGGTTGAGATCCGCTATCTGGTCGACATGGCTGAAATTCCGACCTTTCAGGAGATGCGAAGGTTCGACATCACTCCCAAGGCTGATGACACCAGTGCCTCCGGCTACCTCGACAAACAGGATCGGCTCTTGAGGGCGGGACTCTCGTTGGAGAGCGACAGCCAACCTATCCGATTAGAGACGTTATCCCGACATATCGAATTCACGGACGGCGCCGGTGGTCTGCCTACGATGAAACTTGCGTTTGTGTTTCGAGCTAAGCTTGACGCTGCTGGGAGCGCTCATAAACTCTTGTACCGCGATGATAACTTTCCGGGCCGGGCCGGCTGGAAAGAGATCGTGGTAGTCACTGACGGAGTTGCGATTCTGAATAGTTCGGCTCCGGCTACCGACCGAAGCAATGAGCTGACCACGTACTCAAGCGATGCGTTGAATAGTCCCCCACAATTGCTGTCGGCCCTGGTTGGCTATAGGACGTCAGTCCCGGGGCCGGAAATGGTGATTTCCGCGCCAACGGTCACTCGCGCGATTAACGCGAGACATCGGTTGCCCACACTGCAAAGACAGCATCGATCCGCAGATGCAATCGCGCCATCTGGTCCGAATATCGTCCCTCCAACCACGGTCGCGGCTCACCCAAGTAACACTCCTCGCAGCCGCTTTACCGAGCTAATTTCGACACAGGGTAAGTTGAGCCTCTGGATATTGTTCACATCGGCTCTGATCGCGGCGGGGCTCGGCGCGCTGCACGCCCTGGAGCCAGGACACGGTAAGACCTTGGTAGCCGCATACCTGGTGGGTTCGCGCGGTACCGCAAGACATGCGGTGTTGCTGGGAATCGTGGTCACTGCCGCGCACACGGCGGGCGTATACTTGTTAGGCGTCCTGACTCTCTATGCATCGCGATACATCGTTCCCGAGCATCTCTATCCATGGCTTGGCGCAATTTCCGGCCTGAGCGTAGCCGGACTCGGTATATTTACATTCTTAAAGCGCTGGACTGGAGAGACCGGCGAACATTCACACGCTCCGGGCGAGCGTCACTCACATTGGTTTCTCGCGATGTCCAAACCAGCGACGCCTATTGAGCCAGCCAATCGCGCCGTGTCATTGCGTGAGCTGTGTATGCTGGGTGTCACCGGAGGCATCGTGCCATGTCCGGCGGCGCTGGTCGTCTTACTGAGCGCGTTCTCTCTTCACCGGATAGGTTTTGGGTTGTTCTTGATCACCGCATTTAGTTTGGGACTGGCGGCCGTGCTGGTGGCGGTTGGCCTGACCATGGTCTACGCCAAACGTGCGATGTCATCGCGTATGCGGGCGCAAAACCCTGTCTTCCGCTTTCTTCCTTTCTTGTCATCCGCGTGCATGGTGGTGCTTGGTGTGGGAATTACGCTGTCCGCGGTTGTATCGGTGCACATCGGGCAAAGCCTTCTCTCGAAAGACAAGCTACTTCCGTTCGTAACGGTAATTTTGCTGGGACTATTCCTGGGGATGCGTCATTCCACGGACCCTGACCACGTAGTGGCGGTATCCACCATTGTGAGTTGCCAACAGTCCATCCGGGGCTCGGCGGCAATCGGGTTGCTATGGGGGCTGGGGCACACAGTGACAATATTTCTGGTTGGTTCCGCGATTATTGTCTTTGGTGTCGTGATTCCGCCCCGTCTCGGGTTGTCTATGGAGTTTTGCGTTGCCCTGATGTTAGTCCTGCTTGGGGTACTGAATCTAACCGGCGCCATACACTGGGTAACAGATCGTTTTACTCCGCGGTCCGCCACTCCGGCTGCATTCCTACCTGCCGTTTCGCTTGACAAGGCTATCGGGAATCTCGGCCTTTACCAGACTATTCGGCCGTTAGTGGTGGGCCTCGTACATGGCCTGGCGGGTTCGGCGGCGGTTGCGCTCTTAGTGCTTTCCACCATCAAGAGTCCTCTCTGGTCGACTGCTTACCTGCTCGTTTTTGGTGTAGGAACAATGGCTGGGATGATGTTTATGACTGTCGCCATCTCTGTACCTATGGTCTACACAGGCAAGAGATTCTTCAAGATCAACCGGCACCTCACCGCAATATCCGGTCTTGCAAGTATGGCTTTCGGCATGTTTCTTGTCTACCACATAGGCTTTGTCGATGGGCTATTTACCTCTCAAGTGCGTTGGATCCCACAATAACTCGCGTACTTATCGTGCACAACACTTCTGCCTATAAATTATGTCACTACGTCAAATCCGCTTTCACGTGTCCGAACGTAATATAGACACGCGGACAAACCGAGGGAACTGCGGAGCACTGTAGCCGCAGGCAGTCAATCCAGCGGCGACGTCTGCGAATCCTGTTAGAGGGGTATTTCATTGAGAAAACACAAGTCAATCGCCGCCTTCGTTGTGCCGCTGCTCATGCTGGCGCCTGCCGGCGTTTTTGCATCGAGCCATCGCGAAGCGCCAATTACGGCATTGGATCATAGCGCGGATGTTACCGACTGGTACGCCTTTGTGAGCTATGACAATCCCAACAACGTCA
The DNA here is from genome assembly GCA_963756605.1 of Bryobacterales bacterium. Taxonomy (GTDB): domain Bacteria; phylum Acidobacteriota; class Terriglobia; order Bryobacterales; family Bryobacteraceae; genus Bog-159. The sequence continues at coordinate 244,725 of CAVWOT010000018.1, forward strand.
CGTTTATTCTGAACGTTGACCCGCTCCTGGAGCCGGCCAACGGTCCAAACTACTTTCCTTTCGATCCCAGCGTACTTTACCAGATGCTGATCGACAACAACCAGGACGGAAAACCGGACGTGGTTTTCCAATTCCGCTTCACCACCGACATCCGCCTGCCTAAGCTTTACACCGGATTCATAGGCGGCGGCCTGGCCGGAATCCCGTCGATCACTTCCTTGAGTGGCCCGGGATCTGATGGTTTGAGCCTCAGGCAGACCTACACCGTAACGATGGTCAAGAATGGCGTATCGAGCTGCCTGAACTGCGGGCAAACTCTATATGCGGTTCCGTCTAACGTGGGTCCGGCGACGATGCCGAACTACCCGGCGCTGTTCAACCAGGGAATTTACAGCCTGGGCAATGGCATCAAAGTATGGGCCGGAACGGCGGACGACCCATTCTTTATCGATTTGGGAGCCGCATTCGACTCTCTGAACTTTCGCAGCGGAATCGGTCCCGTGCTGCCGCCTTCCATCGACGCCGACGATACTCACAACTACGCGCCTGACGCCGTGGGTGGTTACAACGTCAACTCGATTGTGCTGGAAGTCCCCATTACGATGCTGACGGTGGACGGCCAACTGCACTCTGCCGGCGAAAAGCAAGCCGTTATCGGAACCTATGGCAGCACCTCGCGCGCTGGAATGACGGTGCGGCGGTCGCCGAACCCGGATGTAAACTCCGGCGCTTTCCAACAGGTGAACCGCGAAGGCAATCCGTTGATCAACGAACTGATCATTGGCACCGGCTCCAAAGATCGCTTCAGCATGGATCTTCCAGTGAACGACTCGCAGTTCGCGAACTTCGTTCTCGAGCCCGTCCTGGCATCGGTATTCAGCTCTGCCGGCATTCCGGTGGCGCCGAATCCCCGCACTGACTTGCTGATCCTGGCGCAATATGAGGCTCCCATCTGTCCCGGGTGTGGACCAAGCGATGCAGGACCGGTGGCCGACCTCCTGCGCCTCAATACCGGCATCCCCCCGACCCCGGTCGGCAGCCAAAAGCGACTCGGTTTTCTAGCAGGCGATACGGCGGGCTATCCCAACGGCCGCCGGCCGGTGGACGATGTGTTTGATATCTCCGCGCGAGCCGTCGAGGGCATCCTGGTGAGTTCCTCGAGTTACGGTCTGGCGCTCGGAGACGGCGTGCAGACCAAGACGGAAGGGTTCAACAATTCCTTCCCTTATGTGATGCCGGCCAACAATGGGCGCGACAGTGCGCACATTGGACCTGGACAAGCAGGCTGCACCGGACAACCGGGCGGTATCTGCCCCGTGCAGTAACCAACCCTTTGTGGCCGCCGTGCTGGGAGCGGCGGCCACGATTTTCTATCAAAATGAGGCATGCCATGAAGAGAATCGTTACCGTGCTATTTATGATGGGCGCCGCGTTCGGCGCAAGCGCAGACCTTTCACCAGCGGCGCACAGCATCGCAGAAGCCAACAAAGTAATCAGAGAAAAACCAGAGCAGTACACGAGTTACAACCTTCTGGCAATGGCGCTGGTGCACCGCGCACAGGAGACCGCCGACGACGGCTACTATGCGCAAGCCGAGGACGCCGTAAGGAAGTCACTGGAATTATCGCCGCATAACTTCGATACCGGGAAGATACAAGTCTCCATCCTACTGGGTGAACATGAGTATCCGGCCGCACTCGAAGCCGCCAAGACACTGAACAAGAAAGTTCCAGACGATGTCATGGTCTACGGATTGTTGACCGACGCGAATGTCGCGCTGGGCAATTACAAAGACGCGGAGAACGCCGCGCAGTGGATGCTCAATCTTCGCCCCGGGAATTTGCCTGCGCTGATCCGGGCCGCCCATCTACGCGAATTGTTCGGGGATGCGGAAGGTGCATATGAACTGATGGAGATGGCCTATCAGTCGACAGTGCCGACAGAGACAGGCGAGCGCGCCTCGCTCCTCACACAGATGGGCCATCTGCGGTTCGCGTCCGGCAACACCGACACGGCGGAAAAACTGTTCCAGCAGGCGCTGACATCTTTTCCAGGCTATTACTCCGCGCTGGGAAATCTGGCCGAAGTTCGCGTCGCCCAAAAGCGTTACGAGGAGGCAGTGGTTCTGTTACAGCGGCGCTACGAAGCCGCACCGCGCGCGGAGTACTGCTATGACTTGGCCGAAGCGCTGCAATTGGCCGGCCGCGCTGACGAAGCGCAGAAGGCGTTCGCGGAATTCGAAGCAAGAGCGCTTACGGAATCGAGCAAGAGACAAAACTCCAACCGCGAACTGATCTTCTACTATGCCGATCACGCGCGCCAACCGGCCAAAGCTCTGCAAGTGGCGCAACAGGAGTACGCCTGGCGCCATGACGTATTCACGCTGGACGCTTATGCTTGGGCGCTGCACGTCAATGGTCGGGATGTGGAGGCGCGCCAGCAGATGGAGACCGCCTTGGCCGTGGGAATTCGGGATGCAAAGCTCTTTCGCCACGCCGGAGAAATCGCCCCGATGGCGGGAGACACGCCAGTGGAAAGACAAGGGGAACAACGGAGAAAGTAGTAGCACGTACTTGAAATTTGTGCGAAGGGATGGTAGTATTACGAAACTAGCATTCTTGCTACGACGTCAACGGAGGGATTGGCAGCATGATTCTCGCATGGCGATGGCGCTCTCTCTTTCTTGCCCTAGTCGTGCTGGCGGCGCGCATGGCAGGCGCCGGCGGGAGTATTTCCGGTGTGCTAAAAGACCCCACGGGCGCAGTAATACCGGGCGCCCAACTCACTCTCGTCAATACTGCGCTCAAGGCTGAATTCAACGCAGCTTCCGACGCGCAGGGATTCTACTCGTTTCCGGCACTCCCGGTGGGCCACTACGATCTGACGATCGAAGCGGCTGGGTTCAAAAAGCAGCAAAAGACAAATCTGGCAGTGGATGCCGATGCAGCCGTAAGAGTAGATGCCTTATTGGAAATCGGACAGCAAACCGAGACCGTGACGGTCACTGAGACCGAGGCCGCCCTCCAGACGGAGGTGGATACAGTCGCCACCCACCTTGGTGAGATCATATCAGACGGCCAGATCGAAGCCATCCCTCTGAACGGCCGCAGCTATACCGATCTGCTGGCGATTCAGCCGGGAGTGAGCCCCATCACCACTCTGACTCCCACTTCGGTCATCATGGCAGGAGTCACCGGTACTATCAATCCTTCCGGCGATCTGAATCCGGGAAACGTTTCGATCGACGGCCAGCGGGAATCTTCCAACGGCTTCATGGTGAACGCTGTCGACGTGCAGGAGCATATGAACGGCGGCACGTCGGTGATCCCGAATCTCGATTCTATTCAGCAGTTTCGCGTACTCACTAACAACTTCGATCCCGAGTATGGCAATTACAACGGCGGCTTAGTGAATGTAGTGACGAAATCTGGCAGTAACAACCTGCACGGTGAAGCTTTTGAGTTCCTGCGGAACACGGATCTGGATGCCAGGAACTACTTCGACGATGTCCGCGGTGCGTTCCAACAGAACCAGTTTGGCGGTGTGATCGGTGGGCCTTTCCGAAAAAATCGGGTGTTTTTCTTTCTCGACTATCAGGGAACCCGCACAAAGGAAGGTATCGCCTCTCCGGTAACATCGGTACCCTCCCTCCAGGATCGCACCGGTAACCTGAGCGATATGGCGAGTTCTTTAACCGGCACGGTGAGCGGAGCGTACATCGCCAGCCTGCTGACGCAAAAACTGGGATACGGGGTGTCAGAGGGCGAACCATACTATACGTCCGGCTGCACCACTCCGCTCACTTGTGTTTTTCCGAACGCCATCATTCCGGCCGATGCATGGTCCGCGCCGGCTGCGAAACTGTTGCCATATATTCCGGCGCCTGACATCGGCGCGAATCTGTTCGCCACTTCCGCATATCCTGAGTCCGTCAGAGATGACAAGGCCGGCAGCCGGATAGACGCCAATACGCGATGGGGGCAATTCTCCGGTTACTACTTCGTAGATAATTACCGGCTGGATAATCCATATCCCGGCGGTCAGGGCGGTGCCAGCATCCCCGGCTTCGATGCGCTCACCAGAGGCCAGGCGCAGATGATCACACTGGGTGACACGAAAGTGCAGGGCGCTTCCGCCGTAAACGAATTCCACGTGGGATTGTTGCGCAATGTGAACAATATCGGCCAGCCGCGCGGCGGCGCGGGCGTGACTCTTCAATCGCAAGGCTTTGTGACTGGAGTGGGTACGCCGGGTATCGTGGTACAGGCGCCGCAATTCGAGGGCGTCGAGAATATTGTCTTTCCTTCCTTTGTCATGGGCGTTCCGATTACTAACCTGGATCAGTGGAATAACACGCTATATGCCAGCAACACGGTATCGAAAGTCGTCGGGACGCACACATTCAAGTTCGGCGGCGAATTTCATGCCGATCAGGTTAATGAAAATCCGAACGCCACGTTCAACGGCACTTTCAACATCGACGGCACGCAAACTGGCTCACCCTTTGCCGACTTTTTGTTAGGTTTTCCCAGTAACTTCACGCAAACCACCGGGCAGCGCTTCTATCTGCGGAACCGCTATGGCGCGGCCTTCGCGGAAGACAGCTGGCGCGCGCGGAATAATCTGACTCTGAACTTCGGCCTGCGGTGGGACTTAATTATGCCCTGGCGAGAGAAATACAATAACATACAGACTATCGTTCCGGGCGAGCAATCGGTTCTTTATCCCAACGCGATCCCGGGGTTAGTTGTGCCTGGCGATCCGGGAATTCCCGCAACGCTTTCGCCGACGAAATATCACAACTTCGCGCCACGCATCGGCCTGGCATACGCACCCAGCTTCCGCGATGGTTTCTGGAAGACGCTGCTGGGCGGCGAGGGCAAGAGCAGCATCCGCGCCAGCTACGGCATGTTTTATACGGCCTTCCCGGGATTGACCGCCGGTATCATGTACGGCGTCCCTCCGTTCGGCTATAACTATCTGAGTCCGGCGCCGCCTCTATTTGCGACGCCATTCATCACGGCCGCGGATGGCAGCCAGAACACTGATCCGTTCCCGCTGGACTTCCCTCCACGCAATGTCTCCGCGCAGAATCCGTTTACCAGTTTCAATTTTGCGGCGGTAACTCCCATCGCCGCCGATCCTTATTTCTACTACCGCAATAGCGTTCCCTATACGGAAAACTACATGTTTTCGATGCAGCGCCAGTTCGCGGGCGATGCCCTGTTGACTGTCAGCTACGCGGGAAATGAAGGTCATCACCTGCTAGTGTTGGTTCCCACAAACGTGGGCAATCCGGCGCTGTGTCTTAGTCTTAGCCAACCGGGCGAAGTGGCCCCCGGCAGCGCCACCTGCGGGGCTTTTGGCGAAGATGCCGCTTACACCTCAGCGTCGGGCAAGGTTTATCAGGGGACCCGTGTGGGATTGGGGCCAAACTTTGGATCGATGACCGCGCAGAAGTCAGTCGGTAATTCGGACTACAATGCCTTGGAAGTCAACCTGCGTTTCATAACAGGAAAGCGGGCGACGCTTCTGGTCGGCTATACCTACTCGAAGTCAATCGATGAGGCGTCTAATTTAGGCGAGCAGACCAATCCATTCAACGCCAGCCTGACGCGGGTGATCTCCTCGTTCGATATGAAGCACAACTTCGTGGCGACTTATACTTATGCCTTCCCGTTCGATCGGTGGTTTGGGCGCAGCCGTGTCACGGAAGGATGGAGCGTGTCGGGCACTACCCGGTTCACCACCGGCTTCCCCGTGACCCTGGCTGACGATTCGGACCGGTCGCTGCTGGGGACGCTGGGCAACGGAGTCAACAACGAGTTGCTGGACACGCCCGAGATGTCGGCGGGACCGCTCGACATCAATACCAACCCGCGTAATGGCCGGCCGGAATTCAACACCAGCCTGTTCGCTCCGGAAACTCTCGGACAATTGGGCAACGCGGCGCGCCGCTTCTTCTACGGGCCAGGGATTGACAACTTCGATGTGCAGGTGACCAAGATGGTGCGCTTTACAGAATCCAAATCGCTCGATATCCGCGTCGAAGCGTTTAATGTATTCAATCATGCGCAATTCTATGGGCCGTCGGCCGTAGATGGCGAGATCAACGATCCTGCCTTTGGACAAGTCGTAAGCGCGGCCGCCCCGCGTCTGGTGCAATTGGCGGCCAAATTTCATTTTTAGCAAACCATGAGACGCGACCCCTGTACTATCGCACTGATGCTGTGCGCCACAGCGGCACAACTATCTCCGCAGATGTCCCCCCCTAAGCCTTTTGCGCGGCCGCTGGCGTGTGCGAAAGGCGATTGCCCCATGCTGGAGGGCGCGCCGCAAACAGCAGGGATGCGCAGCGGTTTCGTCCGCCTTCAACCGGGCCAGACGGTCGGCTGGCACACTACCGGTCAACACGAAGAAGCGCTGGTGATTCTGCGGGGAGAAGGCGCGGCCCTAATCGACGGGCAGGCGCAGCAGAATTTTGTTGCGCCTGCCTTCGCGTATATTCCGCCGGTGACTCGCCACAACGTTTCGAACACTGGAAAGACAATATTGGAATACGTGTACGTGGTGGCGCCCGTAAGCTGGGCGAAGACTCTCGAACGGCCTTAGGGCGCGTTCGTATAATAGACATATGGACCGGGACACGAGGGAGTTTTTCCAGACGCTGTTCGATTCGTTCCAGCGCGAGATGCACCAGGAATTCGAGCGCGTCAATGCCCGCCTGGACCGCATGGAAGCGCGCCAGGAGCGACAGGGCGGTCTACTACAGGGCGGAGGCCGGGCGATGACGCGGGTGATCGAGTGGACCGAGCGAGCCGATGGCGCGTGGGCGGAGCGAGACCGGCGGCTGGATGCGCTTGAAGACCGGGTACACAAACTGGAAAACGGGCGCGCGCAGTAGGCACCCTATGAGACCTGTAGCGATAGTTGGTATCGGCAAGACGGCGTTTGGGGCGTTCCCGGACCGCGATCTGCGTTCGCTCGCGGTGGAAGCCGGCGAGAAGTGCCTCGATAACGGACACGCCGCTCCATCCCAGGTGGACGCATTCTTCCTCGGCAATTTTGCCGCCCCTTCATTTGTTGGCCAGAATCACCTGGCGCCATATGTTTCGACGGCCCTCGGTATTCAAGGCGTGCCGGCAACGCGTGTGGAGGCGGCTTGCGCATCGAGCGGGTCGGCGTTGTTCCATGCTTATACCGGCGTTGCCAGCGGCGTGTACGATACGGTGCTGGTGGTTGGAGTGGAGAAGATGACTTCGCAGCCCACCCCCAAGGTGACCGAGATTCTGGCGGGCGCTGGCGATTGCGCGGGCGAAATCAAGGCCGGTTCCACGTTCGCCTCGCTGTTTGCCATGATCGCGCGGCGCCATATGTACGAGTTCGGAACCACGCGCGAGCATCTGGCAGCGGTGGCGGTGAAGAATCACGCTAACGGCGCGCTGAATCCCGATGCGCAGATGCGCAAAGTGATCACCATGGAGCAGGCCATGGCGGGCAAGCCCATCGCCGATCCGCTGAACCTCTACGATTGTTCGCTGATTAGCGACGGCGCCGCCGCGGTGCTGCTGGCGCCCGCCGAGCGCGCGGCTGAATTTACCGATAAACCGGTGCGCGTGCTGGGAATCGCGCAGGCCTCCGACTTTGTGGCGCTCGATGAGAAACCGGACATCACCACTTTCCCGGCGGTGCGGCTGGCTTCGCGGAAGGCTTATGCGATGGCAGGCGTGGGGCCTGCGGATATACAACTCGCCGAACTGCACGACTGCTTCACCATCGCCGAGATAATCGCTATCGAAGACCTGGGCTTCGCGCCGCGCGGCGCAGGCGGTCCGTTCACACTGGAAGGCCACACGGCGCGTACGGGCGATAAGCCGATCAACACCAGTGGTGGGCTGAAGTCCAAGGGGCACCCGGTGGGCGCGACGGGCGCGGCACAAATCTGCGACCTGGTGCTGCAGATGCGCTGTGAAGCCGGCGCCCGGCAGGTGCCGCGCCATTCTCTGACGCTGGCGCAGAACCTGGGTGGATCGGGGGCTACCTGCGTGGTGACGATTTTGGGAACGGTATGAGCGACGCTACTGGAACGGTTTATACGGAGACGGTGATCTACTCGGCGACCGAGGCGTTCGCCGCCGAGGTACCCTATCAGACGGCGATCGTGACGCTGGATGGCGGCGGCCGCGTGACGGGGCGGGTTCTGGGCGAGCGCGCGGAGATCGACGACCGCGTTAGGCGGGTGGAAATCCGCGGCGGCGTGCCGTTCTTCAAGAAGATCGCATGAAGCTCGCCAAACGCATGGACCATGTTGCGGTGGAATCCGCGTTTGACGTATTGGTGCGAGCGCGAGCGTTGGAGGCGCAAGGTCGCAACGTCATCCATCTGGAGATTGGGGAGCCGGACTTTCCCACGCCGGTGCACATCGTGGCAGCGGCCAAGCGGGCGCTCGACGAGGGCTGGACGCGATACGGTCCGCCGCAAGGTTTCGCCGAGTTGCGGGAAGCCGTAGCGGAGGACGTTTCGCGGCGGCGCGGCATCTGTGTGGGGCCGGAGCATGTTTCGATCGTGCCGGGCGGCAAGCCCATGATCTTCTTTCCCATGCTGGCGCTCCTGGAGCCGGGTGATGAGGTCATCTACCCGAATCCTGGATTTCCGATCTACGAATCGCTGATCCGGACGCTGGACGCCACGCCGGTTCCCATACCGGTGGTGGAGAGCCGCGGGTTTTCGCTCGATCTGAACCTGCTGCGCGACAAGCTCGGCTGCCGGACCAAGATGCTGGTGCTGAATTCGCCGCACAATCCTACCGGCGGAGTGATTCCGGTAGAGGACATGCGCGCGATTGCCGAAATGGTGCGGGATCGCGATCTGATGGTGCTGTCCGACGAAATTTATTCGCGTATCTATTACGAACACGCGCCCGTTTCGATCGGGAGCTATCCAGGCATGCTGGAGAAAACCATTATTCTGGACGGATTCTCGAAAACCTACGCGATGACCGGGTGGCGCCTGGGTTACGGCGTAATGCCGGTGTGGCTGGTGGAGGCGGTCAACAAACTGATGGTGAATTCGTGTTCTTGCGTGGCGAGCTTCACGCAACGGGCGGGCATCGCGGCGCTGCGTGGTCCGCAGGAGCCTGTGGACGCGATGATCGCCGAGTTCCGGCGGCGGCGCGATGCGATCTGTGCGGGTCTGAACCGGATTCCGGGTTTCCGCTGTACGGTTCCGGGCGGCGCGTTTTATGCGTATGCCAACGTGCGGGACACCGGCACGCCGTCAAAGGAGATGGCGGACTTTCTGCTGCAGGAGGCTGGGGTAGCGAGCCTGGATGGCGGATCATTTGGTGATTGCGGCGAGGGTTACCTCCGCTTCAGCTATGCGAATTCGCTGGAGAATTTGATGGATGCTGTGGCGCGCATGGAGAAGGCGGCGGTGCGGTGGGATGGTGCGACGGCGCGGGGTTAGGCGAGGTGAACTGATAAACTAACAATGGAACCGGGGCCGCCTTGGACCACGAATTCCGTATTCAGCTACTCGAGAGAAACTGCCCACCTGAAGGAGTTGCGGCGTCTATTAGGCGATTACGCGGATATCGCGGACGACTGGCTGGATAAGTTGCAAGTAATCTCCGGCGTCTTGGTGGACGGCATGGTGGAGTTGCGAACGAATGTGGCTCAGCTTGTTGTGATAGTCGACAAACTGGCCACGAAGGTGGACCACTTCGCCAAGAAACGCGCCAGAGTTCAATCGGGACAATCACGGTAGACAGTTCGCCAGCCTCATTAGAGACGATCTGGATCTCCGCGTTTTCCATGCCTCTAGTCTAGCGAGGTCTTCGACCTCAAACCGACGAGCCCACTGCTCGGCTTGCCATAAAATCCAAGAATGGCGACTATTCCGGAACTCCTTGACGGGCACGTCACGTTGGAAGTGGAGTGCCTCGACCGTCTCTACCTTAACGGCTACATTGGCAGGCTGGCAACGGGACCCCAGTTGTCGATGTTCATGCGGGAGCAGTTGGGGAAGCCGGTACCGTCCCCAGTGGTATTGGGACAGGTGTCGGAGAAATTCCGCCAGGCCGTCAAAGTGCTCGCGGAACGGGACGGAATACCGATTTACCAGTTCGACCATAAGGAACGGAAGGACGATATCGCCAATCAATTCCGCCAGCAAAGGCCAGTACGGGATGGCATCGTATTCATCGGGGTAACCCAAGAGAAGGCCATAACGTTCAACGGAAAAAAGGTGAACGGCCAGTTCGAGTTCGAACGGGACAAGTCGGTCTACGTCAATCACTACTACTTCTACATCGATGATGCAGACTTCGGTCCGCTGTTCATCAAAATCTGTAGCTACGCCCCGTGGAGCATGAAACTGTGCCTGAATGGACACGAGTGGGCCAAGCGGCAACTGCAGAAAAAGAAGATCGCCTACGAGGCTTTGGATAACGGATTCCTGTCGTGTGCCGAGCCGGAGAAACTACAGCAGATCTGCGACAGTTTGGGGCCGGAGCACATTGATCGGGTGTTTCGGAAATGGCTGCAACGGATTCCACTGCCGCTGCGACCGCAGGACCGGGAGGCGGGCTACGACTGGACTTTGTCGATCTGGCAGATGGAGGTTAGTTTGACGCAGATCTTCGATCGTCCGCTGCGGGGCCGGGAGTTCTTCGAAGAGATCATCCGCGACAATCTGGATCTGGGGCGGCCGGATCGTGTGCAGTTGATCTTTGGGCGGAGAGTGACCAAGAGAACGCCGGGGGAGTTTCGCACCCGCGTGATACAAGACGGCGTGCACCCCAGTCTGCACATCGCATACAAGAACTTCGACCTAAAACAGTACTTCAAGGAAGGCCGCGGCTGCCGGACTGAGGGGACCTTCCGGGAGGCCGGCGACTTTGGGGCGAATAAGGGATTGAGCAATCTGCCGTACCTGCAAAAGATCGGCCGACAGATCAACCGGCGCTTACTGGAAGTCGAACGCGTCAGCCACAACAGTGGCCTGAGCGGCGACAGCATCCAAAGAGTGGTGCAACCTGCCGTCACAGAAGACGGCCAAAAGGCGCCCGGATTGAGGTTCGGCCAACCGCGAGTGATGGCGCTACTGCTGGCGCTCACCATGTTTCATCATCTCATCGACGGTTTTCGCAATCGCCATCTGCGGCAGCAGGTGGCGGATCTGTTGGGCGTGACGCTGGCCGAGTACACTCCGCACCAGATGACCTATGACTTGCGCCGGCTCCGGCTGAAGGGTCTGATCTACCGTCCACCCAAGACCAATCGCTATTTCGTTACTCCCTATGGTTGGAAGGTCGCTCGGTTGTTTTCGCGGCTGGAGGCCCGCGTGTTCCGGCCCGCCATGGCCATGTTCACCGCCAACGATGCCGTTCTACCGTTCCCACTTCGGCAAGCCTTGGATCGCGTCGACACGCAACTTGACCTGCTAATTTACGACGCTTTTCCGCTGCCGAAAGCCAGCTGAAAACTTGACACTTTTAGATACAAGCCACTTACATTAGACGACTAGTGTACCGCTGCTGGGCGGTTCTAATACCTGAAGGGCCTGCTAGAATCCGTGTATGCTCGAAAGTTTCGACGACTGGGCGCGCGAAGCCGAGGAGAAGATTCTCGTTTCCGATGACTATCCGCTGATAGACAGCTCCGAGATCGACATGGCAGACGAGCTGCGACGGATTGCAGACTGTACGGTCCGGGAGCATTTCGAGGTGAGCGCTTATAATACTGAGGAAGTCGAGCGGACCGTCGAATACCTCGAGGTCCGGCTGATACGTTCCAATTTTGCACTCGCGATCCGCTTTGTGATTTTGAACTTCCTGTACCGCCTCGCTCACGTTGACGGTTTCCGGTTGGCAGAGTCGGCACCCTTGCTCCATGGCATAATCTGGCCCCATTTTGAAAGGTTTGTGGGGCTTCCCGTTCTTGATCCTGGCGCGCTCCAGGACCCGCGCGCCGTTCAGTGGGAGATAACGAACGCCTGCGTATCCTATGAATGGGATCGGGCGGCGGCTTTGTTTGACCGTTTGAAATCCTTGGGGACGATTACGGATCTGCAGTGCCGGGCGCTCAAGGGTCAGATGTATGTCTGCTCCGTAGTCGCCCCGAAAGACGAGGATGAATCGGGCGCGTCACAGGGGCACTTGACGTGGTGGTGGCTTCCGCAATTGGACACTTTTTTTCCCCAGGACGATATCTTCCGCATGAACCGCCCTCTTTTACTCTTGGGGTGGGGCATGAATCTGGTGGACCGGGTGGAATACTCGGCCGAGGAGTTTGCGCGCCTCTCAGATGCGGCGCACTTGTGGGATCTTGCTTTCCAGAAGCACTCGGACTTACTTAGCTGTTCCTTCCATCCAGTTCGGCGGCTACTTCTTGCTCAAGTCTTTGACGGATCGGGATAGCCGCTATATGGATAATCCTCTCCGCTTGCAGACAAGCAGCTTCTCGTGACGGGCGCCAGTGGAAACCTGGGAAAGGCCGTCGTGGCGGAGCTTCGGCGGCTCGGAGCGAAAAAAGTGATCGCTGCCACACGTACTCCGGGTAGGAGTGAGGAACTCGCCGCTTTGGGTGTAGAAGAGCGGGAGGCTGATTTCGATCGGCCCGAGAACCTGCAGGCAGCATTCCGGGGGGCCGAGCGCCTGCTCCTCGTCAGTACCGATTCACTTCACGCGCCGGGCGTGCGGATCAAACAGCACCGGGCAGCCATTCAAGCCGCGGTTGGTGCCGGTGTGGAGCACGTCGTCTATACATCGCTGCCCAATGCCCACCCGACGGAGGGACCTTCGATCACGGACGATCATTTCTGGACGGAAGTCGCGCTCTTTGAGAGCGGGCTAAATTGGACAATCCTGAGGAATAATCTTTACGCGGAAGTCATCCTCAGATTTGCGCAGTTCGCGCTTAAGACCGGAAAGCTGGCTTCCGCAACGAAGTCGCAGGGCCGCTCGTATGTGACTCGCGAAGACTGCGCAAGGACGGCCGCGGCGGCGATGCTCAACTCCACAGGTAAGGCCATTTACGATGTTACAGGCCCTGCTTCGGTTAGCAGATGGTGCCGGTCTCCCAGTTCGAGTAAGTCAGCACGAAGTGGTACACCAGGTGCTCGAACGTCTGTCCGGCCAGCGTGATCCTCAGTTCGGTCATGTGCGTGAAATCCGACGCGCATAGCCGCCCCGGCAGGTGTTTCTGGCCGAAGTACACTTCCTGCGCGGGCCCCTCCGTCACCCGCCACAGCTTGATCCGCCGTTGCAGTGTCCGGATCTGGCCGTCACTAAACCGCCCTGGGTATTCCCGCTGCAGCCACTCAAACAGCGTCTTGGCCTCCAGTCCGGGACTCTCTTGGACCAGTTGCTGCACGGCGTCCCACACCTCGCTAAACGGGTCCTCACGGGTCCGCCACCCGCGTTCCTTTTCAGTTCGCTCGGCAACCGTTCCAGGACTCGATAGCGCCGCGCCGTAGTCGGGTCCATCCCCGCCTTCGCCGATGGATTAAAGCTGGCCGGCGAGCCGTTTAAGATCAGCATTGTGGCCAGTCCCTGTTCGGTGCCTAACAAGAGCGGCACGAACTGGGAGTATTTCCTCCCTCTGCCGATGACGGGCACCGTCCGTACTGGTCTGCTCAACAGGACCCCGGTGGATATCGCGAGCGTGCATGCGAGCATTTACCAGGCGTTGGGCGACAGTCGCGACGTATTCGCGGCGACCTTTCCGCTAAAAATACTAAATATCTATTTGACCATCGACGCGCAGGTATCCCTCCCGCCCGGCACATTGACTAAACCGCTGATTCACCCGTTCGCGGCCGTGGAACTCTCTCCCTCGAACGCCACCGTGACCTACACCGACACCTCGGACATTAGCGTGCTGGCAGTCGCGGAAGGCACGTTAGTGGCCGAGCTTTCGGACACCGCGAGTGTCAAGCCGGCAGAGCGGGCGGGCCAAGATGACGTGGGTGAGGCGGCCAACGCGCGTGTCCCTCGCATCTGGCGGTTTGCGCTTCGCAATCCATAAAGTAATAACCGATCATGTGGTACATGTTCATGCGGCGTCCTCAATGCGCCCCAGGTGCGCCACTGATATGTGAAAGGCTACAGGATCCGCGGCTCGTACCTTGTTGGAGATGTATCCACTGCCTCGTTGGCTAATGCCACCGGGCCGCTGGTGAATGAGCAGATTGCTCCGCCAGTGTTTCTCAACCAAATCCTGGCGCCGCCGTGGGCTGATTATCTCCGGCGCTGGGGAGCGGACCGCTTTTTCGCGCGGATGGCGCTTTCACGGGTCTACAAGCCGGATTTGATTGTGGACACCGTACACCCAGTTCACTATGCCCATGCAACAAAACGACACTAGCTTCGGCGCCGGATGCAGGGCTGGTCGGCTCTTGCTATTTTCCTGACCCTACCAAACTTGGCAGCCGTTGGTTGCAACACTATCGAATCGTCAAGCGTGCTGTCTTCGCTAGCGTACCGAACGAGTCGGCCATAAGGATTTTGGCACCCGGCGACACGTCCCGGCGGCGCGCCAGCGCCTCCGGGATGAAGAATTCCGTGGAATAACCTGTACGGGTTTAACGGTTGACCCAAGCGGGACGTTACTGCACCTGCGCCCAGGCCGTTTTCCGGCCCGCGCGTGCGCCTTGGCTCTCAGCGGACGATTTCACTGCGAACCCTGCCGCACGCCGCCCGCCAGCGCGGCGCTAGTGTTATTTTCCAGGGGTGAGGCGGAAATCAGCCGGTATGCGAATGCATGCCAGATTTGTGTCCAGACCATTGTCGATCTGGCACATCTGGGGCTCTGGTGAGTCAGAAGGGCAGGTCCGAAGGCACACACGCCGGCTAAATTCTGCCCCCAAGGTTACTGAACCAGCAACCCAAAAGCCGCCACGCCATTGGGTGTACCAACATATACCTTCCCCTTGGCAATCGTCGGCACCATGAACTTGTTGGCGCTGCCGAAGTTGTCGCGTCCGTTAGCTGCCTGGTTCGAATTGTACAACTCCTGGGCCAGGTTACCAACCGCATAGGTGTGCAGGATCGCGTTTCCGCTGCTTTCGACCGCCCACAGCATCGCGTTCTTCGAGCCATTCGCCGAAATACTCGGCGAGGATCCGGGATACGGATAGCTCTCGCTAGTCGGTGATGCGGGAGTTGACGAAAGCACTGCTTTGGTGAATTGGAACGCGCGTATGGGGCCGCCTACTGCCCCGAAGTACACTTGTCCGTTGTAATAAGCCGGCATGGACCAAATACCGCCGGGTAATGCACCGTCCAGCTCCTGATAAATAGCGCTGTCATTATTCGGATTGAATTTACCCATGTTGTCGCGGTTCACTAGGTAGATGTTGCCATCCTTGCCCGCTCCTATTGCAAGATGCTTCACCTGGCCGTTGGCGTCGGTCATGTCCGGCAGTAGCAGCGCGCCGCCAGATCCTAAGTCGACATCCGCATCGGATTCGCTGGTCGTATTGTACATTGTGAAATAATCCGACACGCTTAGCTTTCCCCCCATAGTCGAAAGCTTCACGAAGGCATTGCCGTAGTCGCCGCTGCTTACCGGCGGCCTTGAGAAAGCTGACCGAATACTTGAGCGCACGGAGTTCACCCCGCTTACCAAGCAGAAACTTCGGAAGCTGGAAGTCGTTGAATGCGTGCGGCTGAAGCGAGATTCTGCCAATCAGTGTCTCGGCTTCGCCTCTCGGCCCTTTGTTCTTTGTGGCCTGCCGATCAAGAGGCCGGCTAATGGTGTGCTGTTGCATGAACGCCGAAACGGACAATTCCTGCTGCAGGTCACAGGTCATCCTACCTATGGCTTGCCCTGGGGCCAAGATCGCTTGGTCCCCATCTTCCTCGCCACCCTGGCGGTCCGACAGCAGCGCCGAACCATCACGTTCCCGAGCGCCTTTGAAATGCTGGACACTTTCGGCATGCAGCAGGGCGGTTCCCAATACCGCCGGCTGATCGCCGCTTTCGAGCGCATCTTCGGCGCCACCATCTTCTTCGGCTCTGATATGCAATTGGAAAAGGCCGCAGTCGTCCACCACGCGCGGTTCAACTTTATGAGCGAGGCGCGCATTTGGTACTCCCGTGATCCCGGTCAGCAGAACCTGTCAGGTGACTGCCAGAACATGATTGTGTTGAGCGAAGAGTTCTACCGGGAAATCCAGAGCCATCCCATCCCTGCCGACCTGGAGGCGGCCAAGGCCCTATCGTCCTCGCCGGCGGTTCTTGACCTCTACATGTGGCTGTCGTACCGCTGCTTCGCAGCGAGGGGAGAGGAGCGCGTACCGCTGTTTGGAGACTTCGGCTTGGTGAATCAGTTGGGGAGTGCCACTTATGCCCGTCCGCGGAAGTTCCGCGAGCGATTGGAATGGTGGTTGGACCTGGTGCGCATGATGTGGCCGGAATGCCCGGCGTTCATCAGTCCGGACGGTCGAGCGATCATCGTCAAGCGCGCGTATGCCATTCGGCCTGCGGGGAGCAACTATGTTTGTGCCTAAGATCGACGACGGGGTGCACGTGCGTCAAACAGCATTGGCCGAAATTGACCGAGTCGTCTCGGAGCGAATGGGCCGTGCGAGCGTAGCTGGAAATGCGCAACCGGCGGCATTCAAGCGGCAGTTGGCAACCGTGCGCCACGCAATTCGGCGAATTAAAGCACTGCGCGCGGTCAGCCCTGACGTGGACGGTTTGTTGACGGTCTTGATCGAACAGATCAAGGCTATTGGGGTGCGCACACCTAGGCGGCGGGAACGCGTAGTGAGACGGATCGCCATAACGGAGTCGGCTTTACCAATTACAGAGGAGTTCTTGATGATTCTTGCGGACCGCCTCGCCAGCCACCTCACATTGAGAATTGATGAAATTTCTTGCTACACGTCAGTTGGATGCGGGTTCTGGGAGAATGTGAACGCGGCGCCCTTGAAGGGGTCCTCTGGGGCCTAAGACGGCATGCCGGCGGCGCGAAACGAAAAGTGCCCGCCGGTTCGTATCGAGTTGCTAACATCTGCGGCGCGGCCGATCAGAATCCGATTGTCATCTGAACGAATCATGAATGATTCGCCATCTCGGCCGACCAGTCGTCCGCTGTAATTCTCCCCTGCGACTGTTGTCGCAATATATGTGTCGTTCCAGTTGAAGCTCTCGCGAGTGAGGAACAGGATCGCACGCCGCAGGGGTTGAACGCGCTCCGCGTCTATGATTTCCTCAAACAGGCGGGTCATCATTCCGAAGTTGCCTCTATTCGCCTCGATGCTCGCCTGAACCATCCGCTCTCTGCTGACCACATCTAAGTGCAGTTGGTGGCCTGCCTGGTTTGCGAGGGCGTCGACAAAAAGCCTCTGCGTTCTCCCATTTCCTTCACGGAAGGGATATAGCGCATTGATCTCCGCGAGCAAGCGGGCGGCTTTGCGCGCAAATTCGATTGGCTGGATTCGGCGCAACAGGCTCGAGCGGTGGAGCGAGTCAAATATTCGTTGTGCCTCGTGGTCCAATAGGTGTGGCGGTGTAAATCAGGTGCCAGGTTGCCCCACGCGTTCTGCTTTTCCCAACATCGTCGTACGGAATTGCCCGGCCCAGGAGAACACATCCTGAAAGACACGCTGATGAATCGTCTTCAAGTGCGTGGTATCAAACCTGCCGACGACTGGCGTCTTCTGAAGCTCGTAAATGCGCTGAGCTGTCTTGGCGGTTTCAGACGCGGCCAGTTGCTCTGCGTTGCGAAGGCCGGGGACGTTTCTAAGGACGTCCGTTCCCGGATACAGGTAAGGGTCCGAAGCGGCGTTCATTCAAATCGTCTATTGCGGCGGCAAGTTCTTCGTCGCCGATCTCTCCGTCCACATGCCGCTGGAAGATGCGCTTCAAACCGCTATCCAAATGCAGGTCTTCGATTCGAAGGTGGGCGATTGTAGCGATTAGTGCTTGCTGCCGCTTCGCATGCTCTTGTGCGCTTATGTGGGTCGATGTTGTGGCCACGCTCAAGCACCTTACCTTTAGACATTTTAGCACGTCCGAGATCTCGTCTTAGGGGCAGACCATCGTGCTTTCGAGTGTCGCGGCCCGCAGTGGATTGTGGTAGACATCCAGCGGTCGCCGCTGGAGGGTGTCGCTGTTTGGGGACTTCGGTCTGGTGAACCAGCTCTGGGGATGCCGAGTATGTCCGCCCCAGAAAATTTTCGGGAACGGCTGGACGCTGGCTGGATCTAGTGCGGATGATGTAACCGGAATGCCCAGCGCGGGTCAGTGCGGACGGTTAGGCGATCTTGATCAACCGGGCGCAGGCCATTCGGCCTCAGGAGAACATGCATTTTTGCGCCTGAGAAGAGCGGCGCCGGAGGGGTGTTGCGGGTTGCTCTCCGTCAGTTTCAACAACATCAGACGTCGATTCGATCTCTTCCGCCAAGGCTTTCAACAGGCCAACTACCTGGGCATTGATCACGCGAAGCGCTGATATTTCCTTTTCTCGGGCGTTCCCGCTGTACGGCGCTTGCTTCACACTGCGGGCCCGTCGGTTCGGCTTGCCGCCACGGGCCGAATGCGACGACACGGGGAGTCGAAACGAAGCCCGGGGTAGCAATGATCCGGATTGTTCTCAGCTCTACTAACGCCATCCAGCCGCGGGGCTCCCTAGTCGGATATGCTGACCAGGGAGCCTCCGTTAGCGCGATTGGGGAAGCTCGCCGGACCTGGCTCGCGAGCCGGTTAGTAGTCGGGCCGCAGCGCCCCCGGCCCGATTGCCCACGGCTTCGAATCGTCCCTTACAACCCACCGCCGGCACGCCGGAGGACTGGGGCCTCCTCGTGAGCGTCCCAGTACGGTTTCGCTCCATAGTAGTTGAAGATTTGGTTGGCCCAGGTGGTATCCACCATGTCCGGCCAATGCTCTTTGTCGAATCCCGGAGCATTCTCGAGTTTCGACTTGTCGACATCGAGAATCAGGTGTTGCTCATCCTGGTCTACTCTCAGAGTGCTCCAGGGCAGCGCGAACAGCTTGTTGCCCATACCGAGGAATCCGCCGAAGGACAGGACGGCATATGCCACCTTGCCAGAGCGGATGTCGATCATAATCTCGTCTACTGTTCCGAGGTCCTCTCCAGACGAGTTCCGTACCGAATCGCCAGTCAACGTGCTCGCCGCGAGCACGCGACGATAGCGCCTATTTAAATCGGCTTTCGCAATATTGCTTCGTTGCTCCATATATTCTCCTAGGCTCCTCTCCGTGCATCTTTGATGCCGTTTCGTCCTGACTTGGCGCCTTCTTCAGCGGGGTCGAGTTGGTCGTTTAGATTCAACAAAAGCGCCTCCAATCGAGCACTGTGAAGGCCGGGCGCACGAGCAGGATGCGTCCGTAATTCCTCCGCCGGCCGAATTTGGCACGTTTGGGTGCAGGTCTTGCATGTTCACAACCGGTGAAGTTGCGGTTCCCCACGTCAGTTGCGGTTCCCCACGTCAATGGCTGTAGCTCGGGAATGGCCGTTCGCCGCCGCAGATGGTGCCGACTGATAGGTGGTGCCACGGCGCACCGGACTTCACAGATACGAGGAATACCGGGCGAAACGCTTGAAGCGCTCTCGCCCGCGTGACTGGACTTTCCCTCGAAACAAGCGTTCCGCTCAAAAAGAACTCGATGCGCTCGATGATGCTTTGTTTGCCTGAATAGACCATAAGATCCTCGCTCTTGCGGAAAACCCCAGGCCGCCAACCTGCGCCAAACTCAGCGGGCATGCGAACCAATGGCGTATTCGCGTCGGCGATTATCGTGTGCTCTATACGATTGACGATGTGGGCCGGAAGATCGCCATCACGCGCGTCGCGCATCGCAGGGAGGCGTACGAGCCATGACCATGCCCCCTGCTCTCCCCGCTCCTTCCGGGATTCCTCCCTCGAACCTTTCTGCAAAACTAACGGAAATCATCCGCCGCGCCGGCGCCAACGCAACCTTCGCCGCGCAGGGGTTCTTCTGCGACACCATTCGCAATGAGCACACGCGCCGCGCCTATCTGCAAGCGGTAAAGCAACTCCTCGCATGGGTCGAGAAGCACGGCGGGGAGGAACTGGCGGCCATCGCCCCCTGCCATGTGGGGAAGTATTTTGAGGGCATGGCCAAAAGCACCAGCATCGCGACGCGCAATCAACATCTTTCGGCGCTGCGTCACTTCCTCGACGGAATGGTCACGAGCCATGCCATCGTGCTCAAACCATGCCCTCTCCGCCCGCGGCGAGCGCTACACCGCCATCGAAGTCAAAACGCCGGAGATTTCCATCGAGCAGGCACGCACGCTGCTCTCCTCCCCTCGACACTACGGATTTCATCGGCCTGCGCGACCGGGCGATCCTCGCGATTCTCGTCTACACCAGCTCGCGCGCCGGAGCCGTCGCCAAGCTCAAACGCTCCGACTTCTACCACGGCGGCAGTGAGAGGATGCTGCATTTTTGGGAAAAAGGCAGCGAGTCGCGCGAGATTCCGGTCCGGCACGATCTGCAAGAGGTCGTCTCCGCATATATCGACGCGGCGGGGCTGCACGATGCGCATTAAGGATGCGCCGCTCTTTCAAAGTGCGTCGAACAAAAAGCGGAACCTCAGCGGCAAGGCCATTCACGTCAACGACATCTGCCGGATGATGAAGCGCCGGCTCAAGGATATCGGCCTGCCCCTGCTCTATTCTTCGCATTCCTTCCGCGTCGCCACGATCACGGATTTGCTGACGCAGGGCGTCGCGCTCGAAGACGTGTAATGCCTGGCAGGCCACGCCGACGGGTGCGACACTTGACCAGCAAGCGGCAGAGCGGGCAGAAAGTGGAGCAGATCATCGCGAAACTGACGCCCGCACTTCGCGGCTGGGGGAACTATTTCCGGACGGGAAATGCCGATCCGGGAGTTCAACAAGATGGACTACTTCGTGGTCAAGAGTCTGCGGCACTGGCAAATACCGGGCGGGACAGCCAGCGGCCCACGAAGCGGTGCGCCATACACCGGCGATCAGCTACACGGGATGGCTTTGCGTCGTTTGATGGGTACCGTGAAATACCTGGCGCAAGCCACACCCAGAAGATCATCGTTAAGCCGTGTGCCGGAAAACGGCACGCACGGTTTGAAAGGGGAAATCAGAAACGGGCTGGCTTAGGTCAGACCCGCGCTAAAATCCACCAATGCCAAACGTGAAACAGGCGGAGCTGGAGGCGTTGCGGAATCTGCTTTCGCAAGCGCACTTGATTGTTTCCACCGAACCAGTGATTGCGGGCGGAATTGAGCGGGCGCGTCAACTTCTCGCCGCGGACTGAGCAATTGGCTGATTTCCTGCTGACGGATTCCAACCAAACTAACAAACGGCGCAAACCCTTGAAAAGCGCAAGATTAGCAACCGTGCTGAGATTTGTGGTCCGCCAGAGCGAGCCGCGCTCTGGCGCATTCATCCCGCGCGGTTCTTGAAGCCGCAACAGCCTTAGCCAGTTCTTCGCCGGTTTTAGTTCCCATTTTGTTCAACACCGCGCTAAGGGTCTTAACAGCGGTGGAGTATTCGGCCCTCAGGCGGTCCTTCTCCGCACAGACCATGCTGGACTTCTATCCCCATCGTGGGGCCTATTTTAGCGCAGTTTTGCTGCTTTGAAACGTTCTCCCACCTTGCATCCAGCAATTTCGCATGATGGGGTAGCGGACGAATTCGGGGCAGAATAGTCGGTGCGACGCTTGCGGATGCGAGTGGAAACGGCCGGGAGGTCGGCTCGATATAGACACCTCAATAGGAAGGAAGTATCCACGAGGGCAGCAGCGTAAGGAGACGAGTAGTCGCAGCCGCAAGCGCGTGTGCCGGCGGAGAGGTAATGCAGGCAAGTTGGATGAGTTCCAAGGGGCTCAGTCAGGCCCGCAAATCAAAGGGGGTGCCTTGGAGACCTGAATACACTGACCAGACTCTTATCACGCGTGATCACGAAATGAAATTGCATCGGCATTACAATCGACAAGGTTATTGGGCCGAGGCTACCTGGCAAATGAATCGCCTCTGCACCCCCCAAAAAGAGATAAGGCCGCCGGAGACATCACAAGCGAGGACTACGAAGAATGGTGGTCCAAACTGCTGCGGCATGCCATTACGAGAGTAGGCTGGCGGCGGAACCTTTGTGCGCCGTCCAGATCTGCTCTGCATGAGGTCACGATGCGCAAAAGAAACTCCGTTGGGTCAGGATGTAGCGCCGCACCAGAGCGTCTCGTCGTCCGAATGGGCGACGACAACAGCGGCCCGAGGTCGAGGGGTTTGACCTTACCTCATCAAGCGGAATGGGTGTCATTGTTCTCTTCGGGAGGCGTCAGAGCATAGACTCAGCGCACTTTCTGTGGGAGCTTGAAACGTGGCGCTTTTGGTTCGAAGCCATAGCACAAGAATGCGGCGTAGGTTGTGACAAGGCGCCCGGACACGCCCCGGAGCGTCCTTCACCGGCCGAGCAACCCCAGATTCAACTCCGGCGACTCGAGCGGCCGGCGGCCGAGCCCACTTGAGGCAACAGATTCGCGGTGCAGCGCTGTTTCCTGCTGTCGCGCCAGTTCAAAAGAGCGCATGTACAGCTCCGCCGTGTTGCTCCATACCATTGTGCGGCCCAAGTTGTAGGCGCTTTCGCTCATGGCGGACCGGCGCTTTCCATCGCGCAATAACCCTCTCACCTCACGCGCAATCGCCCTCGGGTCTGCGAATGGCACCAGTACGCCACGCTGGTCCCTCAACAATTCGGCAGCATGCCAATAGGGCGTCGAGATCACGGCTTTGCCCGCGCCGAACGCATAGGCTAACGTTCCCGATGTAATCTGGGCTTTGTCCAGATAAGGAGTAATGTAAAGATCTGCCGCTCCAATGAACTCGGTCAGCTCCTTCAGTTCCACAAAGCGGTTGTGGAAGATGACGTTGCTTTGGAGTTTGTTTTCCCTGGCGATAGCTTCGAGGCCGCGGCGGTAGGCTTCGCCTCGCGTGCGCAACTCGTTGGGGTGCGTGGCGCCCAGCACGAGATACACGACGTCGGGAAACTCCGCCACGATATTCGGGAGAGCATTGAGCACATGTTCGATTCCCTTATTCGGTGAAAGCAGCCCGAACGTCAGCAACACTTTCCTTCCGCCCACGCCGAACTGGTCCTTGTAATCATCCGGGGCGACAAATGTTACGTCGGGAATGCCATGCGGGATGAGATCGATCTTGGCCCCAGGCGCCTGGTACACTTCCTGCAAGATCGTTCGTCCCCGCTCCGTCATGACTACCAGCCGGGTTGAGTGCGCGATCAATTTCTGCATCACGCGATGCTGGTCGGCGTTCGGCTTGAGGAGAACGGTGTGAAGCGTGGCGACGACCGGCGCTGTCAATTCGCGCAGCAGGGCCAATAAGTGGCTGCCGGCCGGTCCGCCGAAAATTCCGAACTCGTGCTGAACCGAGACAGTGTCCACGTCGCTGGTTTCTAGAAAGTCGGCTGCGCGCCGGTAAGAATCCAGATTCTGCTCCTCAATCTCGAAGCGAACAACGTCCGGATACTGATAGCCCCCACGGATGTCACTGACCGGTACCGCGAAGCACCGGCTTTGGGGATGTCGCGTTGCCACAGCCCGAAGCAGGTCGGATGTAAACGTGGCAATTCCGCATTTGCGCGGGGGGTAGTTGCCGAGAAACGCGATGGTTCGAATACTGGACGCTTTTTTCACAACCTGACCCACCTTTTTCCCGCTCTTTGCCGTCGCAATAGCGGACCGTTCATCTAACGGCGATCGACGAGCCAGCAGAACTGCCACTCACGCGGCATTGACGAGAGTCGTGCTCACCAAGTCCGTTCTCTCCTGCCCATCCCGATCGGCAGCCTCCTGGCACTGGATACAACGCGACGCCCATGGCACGGCTGCGAGGCGCTTCGTGCTGATCGCCGATTCGCACTCAATACAGGTTCCAAAGCTGCCGTCTTGAATCCGTCGCAACGCGGCTTTCACGTCACGCAGCAGGCTGGACTCTCGGTCTACTTTTCGCATAGCCAGATCTCGTTCCGACGCGTACTGAATCTCATCCATCTGGTCCGCGCTCTTCTCGATGGCGAGGTCGCCCCGCTTTCGCAATACTCGAATCAGTTCGGCCTGTTTTCGTTCCAGGATCTCTCGGACCCTGCCCATCCGGTTAGGTGC
This sequence comes from Bryobacterales bacterium, assembly GCA_963756605.1. Taxonomy (GTDB): domain Bacteria; phylum Acidobacteriota; class Terriglobia; order Bryobacterales; family Bryobacteraceae; genus Bog-159. The sequence continues at coordinate 268,882 of CAVWOT010000018.1, forward strand.
TATGTGCATGCCATTCCCTTCGGCCGTTCGGGCCGTCTATCGTATTTAGCACGACGTGGTCCATAATAGAATCCCTGCTATTTCAAGGCTGAGGCAGCTGTGGCAGCGTGGGTTAGCAGAAGTTCACCGAAGCCGAGATGTAAAGGCTGCATCTGGAGTGCGACATTTGCCGGCCCGACGATCTGCGTGTGGCGATTAGCGCTCCGGGCCGGGGCTGGATCACTACCGGCCTACGCCATAACTCATGCTCATGACGTGCGCGAGTGCGTGGCGGCTAGCAGGACGAATCCGGTCAGGACTCTCATGCGGGTGCGTCTGGCACAGCGTGGACCTGTCCCGCAGTCAGGCGCTGCTGGCGGATGAACCGGTAAATGATACGGATGAAAGCCAGCACCGGCACGGAGAGGAACGCGCCCGGAATGCCGACCAGTTCGGTCCCGGCGAAGACTCCGAATAGCACAAGCAGCGGATGCAATTCCACGCCTGCGCGCATCAACAGCGGAGACAGCACATAGTCCTGGAACACGCGATAGACGACCAGGAATGCGAGCGCAGCCAGAACCGGTCCGCCGCTCACCGCGGTAACGATCACAATGATGATGGCGGCCGAGAAGGTTCCGATCATAAGGATGAATTCGAGCGTTCCCGCCAGAGCCGCGAGGAGGATGCTGTACGGTACCCGCAGAATGGTGAAGAAGATGGAGTAAGACGTGAAAGTGGCCAGCGACAGTATCAGGATGGCGCGCATATAGTGGGCCAACACGAGGTTCACATCGGCAAGCAGCACTTCCATTAGAGCGCGCTGCCGATCGTCGTCGATCATCTCCAGTAAGCGCTGGCGTATCTCGCGGCCATCTTTCAAGAAGAAGAATCCGAGAATGGGGACGAAGACCAAATACACCAGGTTGCTGGCCACGCTGAGTATCTCGGCACCGGCGTGCGGCAGAGAGGAGATGATCTCGCCGGAACTCTGGCTGAGCTGATCTTCCACTTTCTGCACGATTTGCGCTTTGAAGGAGTTCACACTGTCCGGCAAGGAAGCGTTGGGCTGCTCAAACCTGGCGAGCTTGGCGGGCATGGATTTGGCCAGCGAGTTGGCCTCTTCGACGGCGCGGGAGCCAATCTGCGTGACGCCCACGAAGAGCGCGGCGACAAGGATCACGTAAGCGATAGCCAGTGCGGGAGTGCGCGTGCGTTTGCCGGGCAGGAAGCGGTCGATGACGTTCACCAGAGGCGCGAGCAGATATCCGAACAGCAGCGCCACGATGAACGCAAACACGGTCGTATGCGCATCAGGTACACCAACCAGAGGAGCAGCAACACGAGAGCTGCGGTCCAGGTGTAGCGCGCGGCGCGCGCGTTAACGCCGAGCATAGTGGCCTGTAGCCATTTTAACCCGCGGGGGCGGCGGGCGGCGCGGCCCGTTCGACGCGCACCCGGGCGATGCAATCGCGCTCCAACCGAGTCAGTGGAGATGTGGCTGAGTAGCTCGCCATCGCCGCTCTCAACCACACTCTGTCACCTCGGCCCAAGTAGAGCTCCAGTCGCACGGAACGAAAACATCCACCTCTGATAAGTATAACGTGATCCGCGCGGCGAACTTCTGGCGGTCTGGCACATCGTACAGATAGTTCCCTTTAAGTTCCCTTATATTATCCGCGCGTTCTGATATGTTGAGGCAGGCATCTGCTGACCTTGGCATTTGGCTTACGCGTTAAATGCTGAACGAGCCCAAGACCGTATCCCTCCTCCACACGTCAAGCCACGCATCGAAGGATATGATCATCACCGACGATGGATTTAACGAAAGCACCATGCCTGGAACGTATAAGGTCACCGATTTCGTGGTCGTCTGGGCCGCTTCCTCTAGCCTCCAGCCCGCTCGGAACTGGCATGCGAAACGGTGTGAGGGCGCCCATTTAATTCAAGGTATCATATACTTAAATAGAGACAAACTCGAACTACTTCAGCCTCTTCTCGGCCTATTAGCAGACAATGGAGTGCAGGAGGCCTCGGGGTTTAGGGTTCCCTCAAAAATAACAACCCACAATTGATCGGTTCTCTGTCATAACCAGGCTTCACAAGACGGAGATCTTCAACACACAATATCCGCTCAGGATGCCCAGGAAAGCGGGCGTTACCCGCACGTTGAGATCCGGTGGCCGAGATCGTCTAGATTTGTTATAGTACCGATTAGGAGACCCGCTCCAATCGGAACTATAACATTATGCGCCCAACATCCTTCCGCCCCGACGCTCTGCGCGCGCTTCTGCTGCGCAATAAAATCGCCACTCTGGATGATCTCAAGCACGCTCTCGGCACTCCCGTCGACATCACCGTCTTCCGAAAACTGAAGCCACTGGACTACCTGAGCAGTTATTCTCATCGCGGCCGGTTCTACACGCTCCGCGAGATCGCTATCTTCGATGATCACGGACTCTGGTCGCGGGCAGAGGTGTGGTTCTCCCGTTTCGGCACGCTGCTGGCCACCACGGAAGCTTTCGTGAATCGTTCCCCGCGCGGATACTTCGCCGATGAACTGGCTCCCGCTTTACATGTCGAAGTCCAGGATGCGCTGCATCAACTGACCCAGCAAGGTCGCGTCTCCCGCCAACTCGTTTCCGGCCGGTACCTTTACACGGCTACCGAGCCGGTCAGCCAACGCCGACAACTTCTAACGCGCCGCACCGTGGAATTCCTGCCCACAGTGGCGGATACGTCCGTGCTGGAGGTTCCCCCCCAGGAAGTCAAAGCCGCCATTCTGCTGTTCTACAGTTTGCTCGATGAGCAGCAGCGCCGCCTCTACGCCGGACTGGAGTCGCTCCAGTTGGGCCGTGGCGGCGACCGCCAACTGGCCGACTTTCTCGATCTGGATCCCCATACCGTGGCCCGTGGGCGTCAACAGCTATTAGCCCAAGACGTGGCAATCGACGGGGCCCGCAAAGCCGGCGCGGGCCGCAAACGCGTGGAAAAAAAACGCCCCAAATAATCGATGCCATCGAGATTCTCCTGGAGCAGGATACCGCCGGCGATCCCATCACCGGACTGAAGTGGACCCGCACGACGACGGAGAAGATCGCCCAAGTTCTCCAGCAGATCGACATTCCCGTTTCGGCTAACACGGTCGCTCGTCTTCTCTATCAGATGGATTTTTCTCTGCGCGTCAACCGCAAGCAGATCGCCACCAACTCCAGCCCCTACCGCGATCAACAGTTCCAGCATATCTGCTCGCTACGGACTCGCTTCCAGCGCCAAGGTCTTCCCATCATCAGCGTGGACAGCAAGAAACGCGAAATGATCGGCAATTTCAAGAACGCCGGCGCCAAATGGGGACACTTGCCCGTCCTGGTCAACGATCACGACTTCCTTACCGATGCCAGCGGTGTCGGCATCTCTTACGGCATTTACGACTCGCCCAACAACCGCGGCACCGTCTGCGTCGGCATCTCCCACGACACGCCGGCCTTCGCCGCCCACTCCATCGCCACTTGGTGGAATCGCGAAGGAACCCGCCGCTACGGTCGTGCGCCCAAGCTTCTGCTCCTGGCCGACTCCGGCGGCAGCAACAGTTGCACTTCCTGGGCCTGGAAGATCGAACTCCAGAGTCAGCTGTGCAATCGCTTCGGCCTCGCAGTCACCATCGCTCACTATCCTACCGGCGCATCCAAATGGAATCCCATCGAACACCGGTTGTTCTCCGAGATCTCCAAACATTGGGCTGCCGAACCTCTGGACAGCTACGATAAAATGCTCAAGTTCATCCGCACCACCAGCACCAAAACTGGCTTGGTCGTCACCGCCTATCTCGACCGAAACGAGTATCACACCCATCTCAAGCCCGACCCACAATTGATCTCTTCCCTCCGCTTCACCCCTGGCAAAGTAATACCGCGATGGAACTACACGATTCAACCAAATCTGTAAAACTATTTGTATTTGTTTACCAGCCTGAGAGACCTCTGAAATCGGCCATTTGAAGATTTTGCTGGACAAAAGGCGCGGTATCGGCTACCGTAGGATTGGATGAGACCAGTTGGCCGGCCCGTCGTAGACAGTCAACCTGAAAGCATCGAGTTTGTTCCGAAACGGGATCTGGATCGAGCGCAGCAGGAGAACGAGAGGCTGCGCAAAGAGATTGAGCGCCTGAAACAGGAAACCGAACGACTGCGGCGTGAGTTGGAAGCAGCGTGGCGTGCCAGCAAGCGTCAAGCCGCGCCTCATTCGCGTGGCACACCAAAGGCCAACCCCCAGCGGCCGGGCCGTAAGCCAGGACGCCGCTACGGCAGCCAGGCGTGCCGCCCCACCCCATCGCGGGTGGATGAACAGATTGCGGTTGCTCTGCCGGAGCGCTGCCCGCATTGCGGCGGTGGCGTGGAGCCGGAATGCTGCCAACCGCAGTACCAGGAAGAGATTGTCCGGCGGACCGTAGTGCGCCGTTTCGATATCGCTGTGGGCCGCTGCCGCAACTGCCAGCGGCGGGTGCAGGGGCGCCATCCGTTGCAGACCTCGGATGCGGTGGGCGTCGGCAACGTGCAGTTGGGGCCGGAGGCGTTGACCCTGGCGGCCATCCTGAACAAGCAAATGGGGCTGTCGCTGGGTCACACGCAGCAGGTTCTGTCCTATGGCTTTGGGATGGAGGTCAGCCGCGGCGGGTTGTACCGGGCGTTGGCGCGGATGGCGGGCCGCGCGGAGCCCACCTATGCCGGACTGGTGGAAACTGCGCGGCAAGCCCCCGTCAACGGCATGGACGAAACCGGCTGGAAGGTGGGCGGGCGACTCCAGTGGCTGCACGTGGCGGTGAGCGCGCAGGTCACCGTATATGCCATTCTGCCGGGCCGAGGATACGAGCAGTCGGTAGTCATTCTGGGTGCCGAGTATGATGGATTTCTGATTCACGACGGCTGGGCGCCCTACTACCGATTCCAGTTTGCTTTCCATCAAAGTTGTTTGGCCCATCTGCTAAACCGCTGCAGGGAGATGGCGCAGGTCGCATCTCCAGCGGCGAGGGCCTTCCCGCGGGCGGTCGAGCGTCTGCTCCAGACGGGCTTGGAATTGCGCGATCGCCATGCGCGGGGCGAGATCTCCGCACACGGCATGAGGACTGCTACCGGTAAGCTGGAAGCCCAACTGGACCGGATGCTGGAAACACGCCGCCGGAACCCGGCGAACCGTCGTCTGGCCAGTCATCTCGAACACGAGCAACTCTGGCTGTTCACTTTCCTGTACTGTCTCGGCTTAGATGCCACCAACAATGCTGCCGAACGAGCCATTCGCGGGATGGTGATCGCGCGCAAGGTGTGGGGCGGCAACCGGACCTGGGAGGGAGCGCGCACGCAAAAGATCCTGGCCAGCGTACTGCGCACCTGTTGGCAGCAGGGCAAGGACGCCTTCACACGCTGCGTAAGGTTATTGCGGGCGCCACGGGCCGTGATCTTGGACATTGTGCCCGGCGCGGGCTGAGCCGCGCCATTCCGCCACTTGTATGGACGAATCCTTGACCTTTTGCGGGCGCACGTTGCGTACCCACGAACTAGAGTTGATGCGCCAGACTGCGCTGGAGTTTTCCGCTCTTGGAGTCACCGAAATCGCGCGTACTGTCTGCGAGTTGTTGGAGTGGAAACGTCCCCGTGGAGGGCTGAAGAATCACGAGTGCCGGCAATTGCTGGAGCGGCTCCAAGCCCAAGGATTCCTGCGCCTTCCCGCGCTGCGGAAACTGGGTGGGAGAGGTCCGCGTCGGGCAGAGCTATCGGAGTCCTGTAGGGAACCGGCGCCTATCGAATGCGCCGCCAGCGAATGCGCGCCCCTGGAACTGGCGCTGGTGGAAGGCCCAGCCGAGAGCCACCGGTGGCGCCAGCAGGTGGAACGGTATCACTACCTGGGATGCCGCGTGCCGTTCGGCGCGCACCTGCGCTACTGGGTACGAACTCAGGATCAGGAGTTGGCCTGTCTGCTGTGGACGTCACCGGCCTGGAAGATGCAGGCGCGGGACGAGTGGATCGGCTGGAGGGATGCGCAGCGCCGCGGCAACCTGCAACGGATCATAAACAACGGAAGATTTCTCATGCTGCCGTGGGCCCGCGTCAAAGGACTCGCGAGCAAAATTCTGGCCCTGGGCGCTCGGCAGGTGCCGCACGATTGGGAAAGCCATTATGGTCATCGCCCGCTACTCCTGGAAACGATGGTGGACCCCAGTCGCTTTCGCGGAACCTGCTATCGTGCTGCCAACTGGCTCTACGTCGGGCAAACCGCCGGACGAGGCCGTATGGACCGGGAGCATCAAGCTCACGGTCACGCCGTCAAAGACATCTATGTTTACCCGCTTGTTCGCGATGCGCGGCAGCAGCTATGCACCAACTTCATGCGGTAAACAAATACAACTATTTTTGCGTCGGCCCTTAGTTGAACGGTATGACAAACCTGACAATCGTCCCACCAATCGGATTCCTCTCCAAGCTAATTCGTCCGCCGTGGGCTTCGATAAATGCCTTGCAAATGGCAAGTCCAAGGCCGATCCCATTGGATGGGGTGAATTCCGCCACCCGATAGAATTTGTCGAACACGCGGTCGAGATCTTCCGCAGGCACACCAACGCCCCTATCAACAACCAGAACCTCTAGCTGGTTACGGATCATGCGGCCCCGCACCTCAACAGGCTGGGCGGCCGGAGAATACTTGAAGGCGTTGCTCAATAGGTTGATGAATACATGAGTGATCAATCCAAAGTCCATTGGAACGAGAGGCAAGTCTTCCGGAATGTCGAAGGAAACTCGTCGCTGATGCGCTACCGGCCCCAGTTCTTCCAGCGCAGCGCTCACCACGTCCAGTAGATCATGGGCTTCGGTTTTCACGGTCGACGCGCCTGTTTCCAGGCGCGTCATGCTTAGCAGATTGTTAACCAGGCGATGCAGGCGTCTAGCCTCTATGTCGGCGGTTTCCAGGAGTTGGCGCTCGACCTCCTGATTCAGCGCACCATTGGAAGTCAACAACCCGCTCAACGATGCAGTGATGGCAGCAAGCGGCGCACGGACGTCATGTGAGATCGCACTGAGCACGGCGTTCTGTACCTTATCCGACTCCTCGAAAAATCGGAGACGACGCACCTTCTGTTCCACAAGTGCTCGATCGATTGCGAATGAGGACTGGCTAATAAAAGCGCCGAAAAGCTGGCGCTGCATATTGGAGAACCAAGCGTCCGGCTGGACTTCGAGGCCGAGCACCCCGATGACTTCTCCCCGCGCCTTAAGGGGCACGTAATAAGCCTGCGCGGCAGATAGAATATCGGTTGAATATCCGGCTTCTTGGCCGTGTTTCCACGACCAAGTCGCGGCAGCGATTTCTGGCTCGCTAAACACAAACTCCGCGCTGTGGAAGCGGGGGGTCAGTCCACCATTAAAAGTTAAGAGAATGACGGAGCGCCGTCGGAAGTTCAATTCAATGTGTCGTCCAACGACTTCAAGGATCTGATCAAAATCCCTCGCAGCAGCTAGAGACTGACTGAACGCGGCCAGCGCCGATAGGTTTCGGTAGATCAGGCGATTGTGGATGGCGAGCGATGCGATCTGCGCAGCCGCAAGGCTGTGATCGAGATCGGCATGGGTAAATCCGGTGCCGTTTTTCTTGTTGTAGACCTCGAGGAAAGCTATCACGTCCTTTTCGCTATCGACGATCGGGACAGCCATTCCGGATCTTACTGCCAGCCGCTCGCGTACCTCCGGTACGATTACCGGGTCATTTGCGGCATCATTCGTCAGGTAGGGACTTCCACTATCAATGAGCGAACCTGCCCAGCCCACGCCGGGAGCGCAAAGATAAGTCAGCGGTATAACTCCACTTCCTTGAAAACAGTGGCCGTACGACATCCCTTGCGGTATACGCAGACCGGCACAACCACTCTCAGCCCCGGTCAGCTCAAGCAGTTGTTCGACCAGGCGATCCAGCAAAATATCCAGATCCGGTGCGGAGTTCAGCTTCTCGCTCATGCTAAGGAGGACCCTCAAGAAATGCTGAGTCTCCTTCTGGGCAGTCACGTCGCGTACCACCGCCGTACATCGGTCGAAGCCATCTTGGTCCCGCCAAGTAGTGACGGCGACCTCGCAATCTATTCGCTTCCCATCCTTCCGTCGAAAGTTTATGTGGTCTTTGACGGAGCCGCGCAGTCCCGTATCGCTTTGGATCCGATGAAGCGTATCCGAACCGGCGTAAAGGAAGCGGGCGGCATCCATCCCGATGACCTCATTTCGCTCATAACCAAGAAGATCGAGGCAAGCCTGATTCACGTCAAGCACCTGGGCCTCACGAGTGAGGATGGCGATCGCTTCCGGGCACGCTTCGAAAAGCATCTGGCATCTCTCGCTAGTCTCGCCAGAGCTGTCATCCATATGTTTCTTCATCCTCCTGCGATAAAACGATCAAAACTGCTGCCGTGCCTTCCCCGGGTAGCTCTCCGTCCTCAGCCGATATCCCACTCCCGGTTCTGTCACAATGTAGCGAGGTTTCATGGGATCAGGCCGCAGTTTGCGACGCAGATGGCTGAGGGTGACGCGCAAGAGGTGCACCACGTCCTGGTACTGAGTTCCACCCCAAAGCTCATGAATCAGTTGATGGTGCGTCCGAACCTTACCGGCATGGTGGACCAACACCTTTAGAAGGTCATACTCAGTCGCGGTCAGGTTCACTTGGGCCTCGCCGACAAACACTTCTCTCCGGCCAAAATCGATTTTGAGATCATCCACTGTAAAAATATCGTTTTGTGCCGCGTTTACGGTGCGTAAGGCGGCGCGCATGCGCGCCAGCAACTCTCCGACCGTAAACGGTTTGGTGAGATAGTCGGTAGCGCCGTTATCAAGGGAACCGATCTTCTCGGATTCTTCGTCACGAACCGAGATGACGATGATGGGCGCGATACCGTGCTCTCGCAGATGCCGTATGACAGTCTTTCCATCCATGTCGGGTAAACCGAGATCGAGAAGAACCAAGTCAGGCCGAACGAGTTGAACTCTCTGGAGAGCGTCGTGACCGTTGCGGACCGGATAGACGGTATAACCTGCTGGGGACAGTACGGCACTGAGAGTATGCTGAATCGACTCTTCGTCGTCCACAAGAAGTACTCGCGGCCCTTGCCTTTCCATCGGTCACGTCTTACGAAAAATGGACCGGCCACTCCGTTTTTAGTGAAGACACGTCGACTCCATTTCTCAATTTTACTGTCCGGCACGCAGAAGTCCGATACCGTAGATTCGGTATATTCGCTTACCGGGCGTGGTCGAAGGACTGGCGGAAGCGACAACACTGAATGCGGTAGCCCTCGTGCGCGTGCATCACCGCGAAAGCCAACCGGCGTCTCGCACTATCACGATCCGAGACGCTTTTTGCTCTCTCCATTTCGCCTGATACTAAAGACCAAATCAATGACTCTAGTGAATGCAGAACGCTTATTCGAGGGTGCCACCGAAACGCCGCGCAGTTGGTTGGTACTGGCCGGAACGCCGCCAGACCTGGAGACCACGACGAAGCTGCTAGCCGTGGCTGCTGTCCGGCGATGCCCTCGCGCCTTCGGCGTGCTCCGTTGACTGGAAAGAGATTGTTCGTGGCTTCTCAGATTTTCCGCCGCGTCGACAAGATGGCGGCATTCACGCACAAGCATCCACTTCTTGTATAGCATGCCTGCGGCCGGCGCGCAATCGGTCGGTTGCCCAGGGAAACGGGCACTGGTGAAAGCGGTTCCCGGTGCACGCTGCAAGGTCCGGATGTGCCTATAGAACAAGGGCTTAGGATACGCGCTCACAGAAAGATGGCGTGCACTAGCTTCCGGTACCCATAGGTCGTTTGCCGCTTTCGTCAAGCCTGAATGAGACCCTGGCGGATGGCATGCCGAATCAGGCTGGCGGCTTCATGAGCGTCAAGTTTCTTCATAATAGCGGAGCGATGTGCGGCCACGGTCTTGAAGCTTATTCTGAGAGCTTTTGCAACCTGATGGGAACTCTTGCCGTCTGCAATCAGATCCAATATTTGTTGTTCGCGGCCGGTTAGGAGAGGCCCGCCTTGGCGGGCGAGGGTTAGCAGGCGGCGGATCAGTTGTGTGCCTTCTTCGCTGGATTGCAGCGCCCTCTTCAGCGCGGTGAACGCAGGATGAGTCTCTGGCAAATTGTCGAGCAGTACGTTGAAGTTTCCAGCAAGGGAGGCCAATACTGTATTAAAGTCTTCGGTCATCAGGGAACTAAAATGGCCAACTGTCTCCAATTTGTACGAGCTGACGTCCCTGATGATGAGCCCGAGGTTTAAGGCATTACCATCGGGATGAACGGCGTAAAGACTTGCCAAACAAACCCGCGCATTGGCGCGTCCGCGCACCGGAACGGCACTGATCTGAATGTTTAGAATTGGCATTTGGTTCCGCAGGACTTCGCGGCATAACGGCTCGAGTACCGAGGCCTGGTCGGGAATGACTTCCCGGAGCGTCTGGCCGATATGCTCGTTTGCCAATTGGCCGTCAATGACCTTCAGAGCTGCGTTGATGAGGACGAATCGCAAATTATGATCGAGAAGTGCGAAGCCGACCGGGGCGGCAGCGATCAGTTGCAGCAATTGAAATTTTTCCCGCTTCAGTTGCGCGATTCCATCGCGCAAGCGGTCCACTGTTTTCTTGTCGCGAGCATTCATAAGGGCACTCGGTCCTTTCGAAACCAGTTCCTCCAAGCTGCCATGCCTTGTCCGTCTTGGTAGCGCTCGTCAAAAAAAGCCAGTCAAACGCTACTTCGTTAGCTGCTTGCGGATCGCTTTCAATTCCGCCCGGCGTTTCGTCGTGGTCCTGGGATATGCCATCTTCAGTGCATGAAACGCATCAAGGACAATTTGGGAAACAATCAACCGGGCATTCTCCTTATCATCGGCGGGAACGACGTACCAGGGCGCGTGATGGGTGCTGGTCGCCTTCAGGCAAGCCTCATAAGCCTCCATGTAATGCTCCCAGTATTTCCGCTCGTGAATGTCCGCGGCGCTGAATTTCCAGTTTTTGTCCGGCTCATCGATGCGCTCGAGGAATCGCTTTCGCTGCTCTTCCTTCGAAAGGTGGAGGAATATTTCGACGGTGCGCGTTCCGTTGCGATAGAGGTGGCTCTCCAGGTCACGGATGGAGCGATACCGATCGTCCCAGATGGTCTTCTCGTCGCGCAACTCCTCCGGAAGCCCCTGACTACTGAGAATCTCCGGATGTACACGCACGACCAGCACCTCTTCATAGTAGGAACGATTGAATATGCCGATGTGTCCGCGTTGCGGCAGCTTACAGGTGGTGCGCCAGAGAAAATCATGTTCCAATTCGTCGGCGCTCGGCTGTTTGAAGCTGAAAACCTGGCAACCTTGCGGATTGACCCCGGACATGACGTGCCGAATGGCGCCGTCCTTGCCGCCGGCATCCATCCCCTGAAAAATCAGCAGCAGCGCATAGCGGCTGGACGCGTAGTGAAGTTGTTGCAAAGAGCTCAAGGCCGCAACGTGGTTTTCCAGGACTTCTTGATACTCCTTCTTCGATTCGCAAAAGGGCTTGAGGATCGTCGGCCAGTTTTTAAGCTTGGTCTTCTCCGCCGGCCGCACGCGGAAGTCCTTCGAGTTGATTTTCATCCCTCGTTCCTTTCGCCGCGTTACACTTTGGCTTCCGGCGGGTCTGCGACTCCTCCCGTCGGCACGAAATCCGGCACGTCAAGGCGTGCCACGCCTATCCGGCTGTCGGCCATTCCGTAATAGACATCGAAGCGGTCCGGCGACCCTAAATCGTCGCGCCGGTCGATGCCGGTAGGGAATACAACGTTGGCGACGGTCCCGTCGCGTTCCTGCGGCAGCGATGGGGTCAATACTGGCTCCCCTGAACGATAGCGGATCACGCGCGGATGCTCCTTCGAGAGCACCATCACGCCAGCCGAGTAACATAGTTGGTGACCGGCGTTGGGCTTCACTATCTCGCTCACACCGTGGTAAACGATGAGCCATCCGTGCCGGGTCAGAATGGGCGGAGTGCCTGCGCCGATTTTGAGCCGCTCCCAGGGCGAGACGGGAGTGGCCAACCGGTGATGGGAAGTGAACTTGCCGAGACAACACGGTTCACGGCCGTCCAGAGGCGTCGGGCAGTAGGAAATCCAGATGCTTTCCCGCTCCAGATCCACCTCACGGGACGCGGGATGGTGAGCGGTCTCCTCCGGACGAGTGCCGGGGAAAAGCGGCCGGTGGAGGATGGCCAGTTCCGGGTGACCGGATGGATTGGGAATGGCGATGGGGAAGAGGCTGGCGTCTTTGTCGTCCACGCCGGCGAATTCGATGCCCTGATATGGGCCGAAGTTCGCGAGCCCCAGGCGATTCCAGTGGAAGAGGTCTTCGGATACCGCAAAAGCGATCCTTGGGCCTCGGGCTGAAAATGCCGCATAAGTCATCAGGTAACGCCGGAGCGGTTCCACGAACGTGATCCGCGGATCCTCGCACCCGCCCTTACCGCCGGGCTGCAACTCATAGTCGGCTTCCGGCTCCAATGCGATGCCGAGCCGCTCGACGCCTGCCGGATCGCCGGCTTCGTTGAATCGTACTCGTGCAATGCCGATGCGTGAGTAGTTCCCCCTCGCAACCAGCCGCGGGAAAAGGTAGAGCTTACCATCGGGCCCGCGGGCGGCAGCAGGATTCAAGACGCCTTCAACCTCTTGGGGATTGCCCGGTTCCGGCTCCATTATCATTCCCAGGCGCTGCAACTTAAATCCAACCATCAGGGTTTCCTCATAGCTTCAACACTTCCTGACCGTGATCTGACAGACAAGCAATGATTGTTTCGACAACCCGCTTGGTCTCGTGAGGACCCTGCACCGGTATAGAAACGACACCTGCCTGTTCGGCCGGATAGTCGTTTCCGCCCGCGAACAGGGCATCGCCGATGAAAATCATTTCTTTCAATGAAATGCCAAGAACGTCTCTTAGTTTTCTGACCCCGTAGGCTTTGTCTATACCCGGTTTGGTGACATCTATGGACGTCGCGCCGCCCATGCGGACGGAAAACTCGGGGATCAACGTGTCGAGAATCGATTTGATCTTCTTCCGCTTGGCAAAATCGGAATCCCATTTCTTCTTCTCTTCTAACGGCGCTTGCTGGCCGAGCGCCGAGAATGTGATCTGGCTTCCCCGATCTTCAATCACTTCCCCCCAGACCTTTTTGGCTTGGAAGCCGGCTTGTTCGACCGCCTTCTTGAGAGAACTGACGATCTTCTCTTTTTCACCTGCTGTGAAATCTTCGGAATAGATCTTTTTCCAGTTCCCTGCGTAGCGGAAGAACTTGGTTCCACATGTGGGCAGGATAGATAGATTGGCCAGGTTTGTGCCTTGGGGAAGATGGGAAAGCACCTGTTTTTCAAACTGCGGCCAATCGCCTCCCGATATCACGGCCGCCTTTACAATGCCGAGAAGGTCGCCGAGCAGTCGCGACATTTCGGTATCAAGAGGCGCTTTACTTTCGGCCAGAGTTCCATCCAGGTCAAAGACGATCAGCGTTTTCATTCCGGTATCTCGATTTCCAAAACGCTCACGGTGCTGCACGGCTGAAAAGTGCACGGTCCAATCACCGCCGGCAACAGAAACACCTCGCCTTTTCCGACAGCATAAGTGGCGCCGCCGTGTTCGACCTGGCCGGTGCCTTCGATGCATACCAGGACTCTTGGCGCTCCCGCGGCGCCGACGGTAAACGGCGAGTCTCCGTGCAGTCGCGACAGCCAAAAGTGCTCACAGTGAAAAAGCCGCTCGCGTTCCACGGACGCCGCGGCTTCCACCTTCGGCGCCACCAGCCCGCCCGCACACACCGCAAAGTCGACGCAGTCAAGCGCCTGATCCACCTGGAGCGCGCGTGGCTTACCTGTCTTGGCGTCGACATGGTTCCAGTCATACAAGCGAAATGTCACGTCGCTGTTCTCCTGAACCTCGAACACCACGATGTCGCCGCCCAGAGAGTGCACCGTCCCAGCCGGTATGAAGACGGCGTCGCCGGGCTGCGGCGTAATGTATGCGAGTTGCTCCTCCACCCCTCCGTTCGCGATCGCCTGCCGCAGACCCGCTTCCGTGACGCCAGGCCGCAGACCCGCATAGATGCGGCTCTTTGGCCCTGCCTCCAGTACAACCCAGGCTTCGGTCTTACCGGTCTCGCCCGCCGGGAGCAGGTCTGTGTGTGTGTCCGCTGGATGAACCTGGACCGAGAGCATTTCACGTGCGTCCAGGAACTTCAACAGCAGCGGGAATCGGGGGAATCGCCCCGCCAGCGTTCCCATCACCTGTTGTGGAAACTGTTCCAGCAGTTGAGCGATAGTTCGCCCTTTGAGGGGTCCATCGGCAACACGGCTGGGGTGGTCTTCGCGGTCGCTGAGCACCCAAGCCTCACCGATAGGGCCGTCGCCTGGCAGCGGCGCGGTCAGCAGGCCGGCCAAACGCCGGCCGCCCCAGAGCCGATACTGATAGATCGGCTCGAATCGCAGGGGATAGAGAAGTTCTTGACTCATTGGGCTCCGCTATTTTCCCATGCCATCTGACACTGGCTGCTGTCGATGGCCGAAGCCGAAAAACGTCAAGTCATTGCTCATGACATAGATTGTTATGGCCGCCATCATAAAAAACAGGCCGACCCATACTTTCCAATCACGATGCGCCCGTCTCCAATAAGGGTGCGGGTTATGCTGAATACTCTCGCGAGCGGGCGTTCCGTGCTGGTGGGAACTGTGCTTGAGTTCATTCATAGATGCTTTCTCGATTCCATCTTTAGCGGGGGCTTAAGCCTGACCCTCTCTGCTTGCATTCCACACTGATGTCGCTTGCATTTGGCGTTGGGCGATGAGCAGAATTGCGCGCTAAAACTACCGTCGGGAACGCAACGCCATGCTTGAAAGTTATCGCAAAGGGTGTCAAAACTCTGTCAAAAACGGTGACATCGAAAAATGTGACGGTACGCCTTCACACATAGAACTGGCTTTTTGACGGCTTTTTGACACTTCCCGCCCCATACTGGGTTTGGTTGCGAGCGTCGGCGCAGAAGCGGGAAAGGTATCTTTGATTACGCTTTCGCAAGTCGAGAGTAGCAGCAAGAAAAGAGCGCCAGAACGTGATCGATAAACTAATCCACGCCGAGTCATCACGGCAGGTTGCGAACGAAAAGCCTGGCGGCAATGGAACTCCTCCGCTAGTCCCGGGAAGGCACAAGAAGGGATGGCGCCCGCTGAAACGCATTATTGTTGCAGGGGTCGCACTCATCGTTCTCCTGGTTGTCATCGCCGGCGGGGCACAAAAATGGCTCTGGATGCAGCAGCTCGGCTACACCGGCGTTTTCTGGAAAATCCTGTCGGTCAAGTGGGCACTGTTTTGCGCGGCTTTCGTTGTCGCACTTCTGTACCTTTGGATCAACCTTCGCGTTGCGGCGGGAAACGCGGCCACTTTACGTACAGGGCGTTTGACAAGCGAGTCTACTGTCGCCACTACACTCGGTATCCACATTCCGCAAACCGTTTGGAAACTGGCCATCGGAGCGGTGGCGGCCGTAGCCGCTCTGTTTT
>CAVWOT010000019.1:0-492865 GCA_963756605.1 Bryobacterales bacterium
GCCCCAGGCGAACCAGGTTCAACCCCCGTCCGGCTATACAAGAGAGCATTGGGCCCGCTCGGAGTGACGCCGGAGCCGGCGGCTATGCGCTCGGCATCCGTTGGGTCTACTGTGCAGCGGATGTGGTTGGGGACACCGCTGGAAGTGGCGCCGTGCAAGCGTCAGCCAGGATTGTCAAGCTTCGAACGGTAGTTACGGACCATTTCCAGAAAGCTTTCTCGTACGGCATCGGGAGAGTCTGCTCTCCAGGCCACGACGACATCGACGATGCAACCGCGATTTCGCAATGGTTTGAACGCAGCCTCCCGTGACCCAAGCTGCTGAACACACGCCGGCAGGACTGACACCCCCTCGCCGGCCTCGATCAGAGTCAAGACCGACTGCCAGAGCCGGGGGGTATCGCTAACGCGCGGCGAAAATCGGGCGCGCCTGCAAAGACTGACGATCGCATCGAACAGCTCGGGTGCGCACTCGCGTCCGTAGAGGATGAAAGGATCCTCAGCAAGGTCCCGGAGAGAAATGGTCGCAGCGCTCTCCAACGGGTGCCCTCGTGGCACAACAGCCATCAGAGGCTCGCGGAACAACAATTCACTGGCGAGAATTCCGCGGTGTGCGGCCGGCAAGCCCCGGGTAAAGCCGACGTCGATGTCCCCGCTGATGAGCGCCTCCGGCTGCTGCGCTGGATCGAGATCCTTGAGGGAAAGCGATACGTTCGGTTGGCGCTTGCGGAATTCGCGAATGAGCCTGGGGAGCAAGAAAGCTGTGGCGGGACCGCAGAGCCCAATGCGCAGCCTACCGCATCGTCCCTGGGCCGCTTGTCTCACAGCGTAAGTGGCTCGGTCCACGCGTTCCAGAATCTCCTGTACTTCGCGAAGGAAAACTGCTCCTTCCGGCGTGAGGGAAACCTTCCTTTGATGCCTGCGAAAGACTGAGACGCCCAACTCCCGTTCTAGGTCCCGCACTTGTCCACTGACTCCGGATTGGGACACATGAAGTCGTTTCGCCGCCAGAGTGAAACTCTTCTCTTCCGCGACGGCATGAAAGTAGCGCAGATGTCGCAGCTCCATAACGTCTCAAGAATACCAGAGTATGCTGCCTCATATCAGTATTGCTGATCGATATGAGCAAAACAAACGTCGAGACTTCTCAAGGAAATCGCATCCAATAAGCATGACCAAACCAACCACGGCAGTCTCGGTAAGAAACGTTCGATATGCAACTGAAGAAATCGATGGGCTCAAGGTCGCCTATCGCGAGGCGGGTGTTCCTGGAAGTCCGAAACTGGTTCTTCTTCACGGATTCCCTTCTTCGTCCCATCAGTACCGTAACCTGATTCCTGCACTGGCGGGTCGCTTCCACGTGATCGCTCCCGACTACCCCGGGTTCGGCAACAGCGATGCGCCTGACCCGCGCCAATTCGCCTATACCTTCGATCACCTCGCCGAGGTGACGGATAAATTTCTCACCAAGCGGGGCTTTGAGCGCTTCGGACTCTTCGTGCAGGATTACGGCGGTCCGGTGGGCTTTCGGATCGTAACTCGCAATCCCGGCGCTTTAGAGTGGCTCATCATCCAGAACACAAACGCATATGAAGTGGGATTCACGTCCGCCTGGGTCGGATTGCGCGATGCTCTATGGCACCGCAGGACGCCCGAAAACGAAGCAGCCGTGGCCGGCCTGCTCAATTATGAAACCGTACAAGCCGTCTATCTCCACGGCGCACAGCGGCCGGAACTCATTAGCCCCGACAACTGGAACTTGGACTTCTTCACGACGATTCAGAAGCCCAATGGGAGACAGATCCAGATGGACCTCTTCTATGACTACCGGATGAATGTAGCCCTCTATCCAAAGTGGCAGGCGTTCCTAAGAGAACGAAAGCCGAAAACCATTATCTTCTGGGGGCAGGACGATATTTTCTTCACCCGGGAAGGCGGCGAAGCATACCTCAAGGATCTGCCTCACGCTGAGATGCACCGCCTGGAGGCCGGGCACTTCGCCGTTGAGGATTGCTTAGACGAAATCTGCAGCCAAATGGACAGGTTCTATCTCGAACAGGTGGCTAAGCGCTAGGCCTCTTCCCACGCAACTTTTTATGGACGATGCAATGGCCGAATCCATGTTTCCATTAGGCCCTGCAAGAGATAGCGCAAGGGTCCGGTTTGTCCCGAGACATTCTGCCGTCGTTCGTTTGACGCATTGGGTTCACGCTGGTGGCTTCGCCGCTCTTGTCTTAAGCGGGCTGGGTATTCTTTTCGCTCACCCGTGTATGTATTGGGGCGAAACCGGAACGTTCGGAGCGGCATCGCTGTTTGACTGTTAGCGCCGGTTGGAAGCGACCGCATTAGCGCCGGAAAAACGCCCGCACCGGCTGCCGGTTTCGTTGTCGGCAGACACGCCGGCGCAGTCGTCAGCAGGGAAACGCCGGCGATGAATGCGGTTCAGGAAGACAGGGGCAGCGCTACAAGGTGGCTACCCTCCCGCGCCTTCCGCAGGGACAGGATCTGTGGAACGCCGCTCGTGTTTGGTGTCCAGCTTGACCGATTCGATCACCAGGTAGAGTGTGTTCACGCTGTTGATCTTGCCTGCCACGCAGTAGGCATGGCCGGGCGTGAGGTGCAGGCGTTTGGTGAAGTCGAACAGGCGATACACACGCCGGGTGTCGTGGTCCAGCATGACCAACACCGCGCAGGAAGCGTATTCCGTCCGCGAGAGTAAGAACAAGTGATTGGCGCTGAAGTTAAACATGGAAGGAACCACCAGCGGGAGCCGCAGCCGAAAAACCACAGCCCCCGCCCAGTTGGCAGCGCCGTTGAGGGGTTACCCGGCCGACTTCTCGAACCGGGATATCACCACAGCGCGGCGCCTGCTCGGGACCGGCTAGGACTCAGCCAGTAGAGAGGGATTCTTGCCCGTCTTGCGGACACTTTCACCACCGAGCAGAAAAATTTCGGAGTTCTCGACCAGGCGGTCAGCGATGGCCGTGGCGATGGTGGTGTTGTAGAGGATGTTACCCCAATCGGAAAACGCTGTATTGGTGGTGATGACGGTCGAACGCTGGCGGGCGTGCCGATCGGAGATGACTTGGTAGAAGAGATTGGAACTCTGCTGATCGAGGGATAAGTAGCCGAGCTCGTCGCAAATCAGCATGCCGGGGTCTGTATAGACTTTGAGCTTGCGCACCAAGGAGTGATCGACCTGAGAAGCCAGCAGATGGTTGAGCATGTCCATGGCCGTGGTGAACAGGACGCGATGATTGGCCTGGCAGGCGCGGCAGCCGATGATTTTGGCCAGCATGGTTTTGCCCACACCCGGATTGCCGACAAAGACCAGATTGGTGCCTTTGAGCAGGAAGTCCAGGTCCAGCAGTTTCAGGATTCGCAGTTTGGCTTGCTGGCGGGATTTATGATGGGCGAAATTGAACGAGTCGATGGAGTGTTGCGTTTGCAGGCGCGACATCTTCACCCTCCTTTCGATAGAGCGGCGGCGGCGAGCCTCCAGTTCCAGATCGGCCAGCCGCTCCAGGGTGGCCGCCAGGCTAAGATTCTGGTTGGCCGCGTCAGCGATGGTTTGATCCAGATGACGGCTCATCGTCGTCAGGCTGAGTTGTTCGAGTTTTTGGGGGAGTGCAATCATCGGGTTGTTTCCTTTCGGGGAAAATAAAAGCGTCGTATTCCAACAGCGACAGCGGATCGGTCACCAGTTGATCCAACTCCGGGTGGTTGAGTCGCAGGCGCGGTTGGACCGGGCGCGGGGAGAGCTGCTGGCGCAGGATGTTGGCCACGTAGTCGGAGCCGAAGGCGCGGCCGGCATGTGCCTTAGCCAGCGCTTGGGCCACCGCCGGAGAGCCATACAGCCGGATCAGTTCCAGCAGTTCGCTGACCTGACGCGCCAAAGACCGCTCATTATCGGCCATGCCGCGGAGATAATCTTCCACGGTGAGCCGCGGGCAATGGGCCTCTAACAAAGCGAGCAGCCGTTGCAGCGCCTGAGAACGCGCCGCGGCGGCTTTCTGCGCCAGCAGTTCTTTTTCAAAACGCTCCGCGCCGAAGGTCTGTCCGCGCCGCCAGCAGCGGGGATAGGTGACCAGTTCGCGTTGTTGATGGTAGAGCGTCACGCTATGCGCATCGGCTTTGAGCCGGAGTTGCTCGCCCACCAGCGCGGGCGGCGCACAGTAGCGGTTGCCATCAAAGTAAATGCGGATATCCTTGTGGACCAGCACGTCGGCGGAATCGCGGTAGTCCGGCAACAGAGGAGGCAAGAGCCGCAGGGCTTTGGCTTGAAAACGATCCACCGGGCGTTGCCGCGTTTCGCTGTGCTGGCGCGGGTTGGCGATTTCGGCGAGCCATTGACGGGCCTGGCGATTGACATCGTCGAGATCGGTGAAGGTGCGCAAGGGCCAGAAATTCTGCCGGACATAGCCGATACCGCCACGCTCAACTTTGCCTTTCTCCCAACCCGCTGCCGGATTGCAGGCGCGCGGTATGAAACCGAATTCGCGGGCGAAGGCAAAGAACCGCGGCTGGAACCGCACCAGCCGGCCGTCGTGTTCGGCGACCGCCGTGGCCAGGTTGTCGTACCAGATTTCGCGGCTAGTGCCGCCCAGGAATTGGAAGGCATGGATGTGACAGCGGACGAACGTTTCGAAGCTTTGGCTGTGCGTGAATTCCAGATACAGCATGCGGCTGTGGCATTCCACCAGGGCGAAGGCATAGAGTTTGCGCTTGTCGCCGGCGTAATCGAGGGCGCCAAAGTGTCCCCAGTCCACTTCGCAGCGTTCACCGGCGATCGGTTCCATGCGCACGAAGGCGCGCGGCGCTGGCTGGGGCCGGACTTGTCCCACGTACTCACGGAGGATCGAGTGGCCCCCGCCATAGCCGATGGTGCGAAGCCGTTGTTCGATGACGGCGGAACTGACGGTGGGATCTTGCGCCAACAAATCGGCGATGGTGGTTTTGAACGGATCGAGTTTACTGGATCTGTCGCGCGAGACGCCCGGCTGGTCCGGCTGATGAAGATATTTCTTGATGGTGCGCCAACCCATGCGCAGGTGACGTTCGATCTTGCGGATCGGCCAGCGCTCTGCGTAGAAGAGCTGATGCAGGGTCTGGATCTGTTCGTTGGTCAGCATGGGGTCTCTCTCCTTTTTCACGCCAAAACCGACGCCGCACCAGAGAGATGTTGTTTGCAAGACGCTTCCGAGGCGGGCGGTTTGCGCGCCGGGCCTTGCACGATAAAGACTTGCGCCGAAGCCAAGTTGTTGTTTGCAAGATCCACGGCAGCCGGGCCCAACAGCCAAACCCCGGCCACGGAGGATTTTAGGTCCAGAACCGAGTTGTTGTTTGCAAGATCGAGGAGACGCTGCCGCTGGTCACGCTGGCGCTGTCGGGCGCGGTTCCGTTCCGCTGCGGACGGATGCGTAGCACGGTACTGCTTCCAGTAGCCGGGATGATCGGCGCGCCACTTGCGCGCGCTCTCACGGCACACCTGGCGGTACTCGGGGTCGGAGATGAGTTTCCGCTTGCGGTTATCGGCGCGGCGGCGCTGCTGGCAGACGGACTGGGAGCACGTGGTCTGCTCCGGATGGCATCGGGAGGGTTCGAACTGCAGGTCACAATAACGGCAACGCCGCTCACTCATCCCTACAGGGTGAAAGCGTTTGCCGCTCTCTATAGCTTGCAGAAATAGAGGCGCCCTATTTTAGAAACTTTTGTAAAGTACTTACCGCGTCCCCGCCAACTGGGGGCGCTCCCCCAGACCCCCTCGGAGGGCGTGCCGCCCCCCGCATCCCCCCTGCCCGGCCCGCCAACTACATCGTCGGCGAAACTGCTGTCGGTTTATCCCGGCGCGGACATTTGACCTGCCCCTCCCGGTTATCCTCGATTTACCGCTGCGCGGGCCCGGCCGCTACTTGCACTTCCTGGCTGCATGGGTCTGCGCGCTTAGCGGTCTGCTCTACGTATTCTCCGGCCTCTACACATGGCACTTCCGCAACAATATGTTACCAAGGCGAGCCGATCTGGGCTTGCGGCCGATTATGAAAGTCGTTTGGAATCATCTGCGCCTCAAGCGTCCGACCGATGAGGAAGCTCAGGCCTACAATATCCTTCAGCGGTTTTCTTACCTCGTGGTCGTATTTTTGTTAATGCCTTTCATGTTCATCACCGGCTTCGCCATGTCCCCCGCGATCACTTCGGTTTTCCCTGAAATAGTGACGGTCCTCGGCGGCCACCAATCCGCCCGGACACTTCATTTCTTTGCCGCAGACCTGCTCGTTGTCTTCTTCTTTATACATCTGGGGATGGTTATCCTTGCCGGTTTCACCAAGCGCGTTCGCGCCATGATTACAGGCTATTCTTCCGTGGCCGCGAAGGAGATCCCATGAGTATTAACTTGCCCCGTCGAAAGGCCCTCACCGCCGGACTGGCGAGTCTCGCCGGAATATCGGGTGTGACCGCCGCAGCAAAAATTGCCGATCACTACGGATTGCTCGCGCCCGATCATCGTGGCATCTTTGGCGGTGGGGAAGCGCTCACATATGGAGCACAGCGCCTTCTCGTGTCCCATCATTCGATGGCGCGCGAATTCAGCCGCGCCCAACTCTCCAAAGTGACTCGAATAAACCACCGGTACCCCGGCGACGATGACTCCATGAGACTGCTGAACGGTGATTTTGTGGACTGGCGCCTCACAGTCGATGGCCTTGTCTCCCACCCGGCGTCCTTTTCTCTCGTCGAACTCAAGCGCATGCCGTCCAGCAGTTAGATCACTATGATGATCTGCGAAGAAGGCTGGTCCTATATCGCAGAGTGGACTGGGATCTCGCTTTCTTACCTCTTAAACGTTGTAGGAGCCCATCCAAAAGCAAAGTGGGTGGTGTTCTATCCGCTCGATGATTTAGGGGTAGCATCGACATGCCCGAGGCATTGCACCCGCAGACCCTGCTTGCCTACCGGATGAACGGAGAAGACTTAACAGACCTAACACCCGGTTACGGCGCACCCCTTCGATTGCGAATTCCACGGCAGCTAGGCTACAAGAACCTGAAGTATCTGGTGCGCATTTCAGTGGTGGAGTCTTTGAACGACATCGGCGATGGCAACGGGTCGGCGGCCCCGGAAATTGGCTACTCGTCGTACGCCGGCATCTGATGGCGTTTGATTCTTCTCCTCAGTTGCCGCGATAAGAAGGCCACGGAGCAAACTCAGGAGGCCCCCGCTCCTTCATTCCCAGGCGCGACGTCTCCGTTGTTTCTACAACTGCCGCGAACCGGCAGCGCAAATTCGAACGTCGCACCTTTACGTCCGTTCGAAGTCGCCCGGATCTTTCCCCCATGGGCTTCGACAATCGAACGGCTGATCGCCAACCCCATCCCCATGCCCGCGTGCTTGGTGGTGTAAAAAGGCTCAAAGAGCGAATTCAGGGTCGTGGGATCGAGGCCCGGCCCCGAGTCACTTACGCTTACGATAATAGCTGCCCCAGAGTCCTCCATGCCTGAAGAGATTTCGATCTGGCGGGGCAGTTCTGTTCCAGCCATCGCCTCGATGGCGTTTACAATCAAGTTCAGAATCACTTGCTGCAACTGCACGCGGTCGCCGAGCGTGCGGGGCATGCCATCCCCAAGCCGGGTCAAGAGGACGACCTTTTTTCCTCGCAACTCGCTCCCCATCAAATCGATCACTTCTCGTATGGTGACGTTGATATCGAGTTCATCGGCGCGGTACGGGGACTTCTTGAAGAACGCTCGCACTCGGGCCACCACCCCGCTGGCGCGTTCGCCGTCCCGGGTGATTCGATCCAAACTCTCTCGAACCTTAGCGAGATTCGGAGGTTCGGCGCGGAGCCATCGCTGGCCCGCGGTGGCGCTCACAATGATGCTGGTAAGCGGCTGGCTTACTTCATGCGCAATCGACGCTGTCAACTCTCCCATGCTCGCCACTCGCGCCACGTGCGCAAGCTCAGCTTGTGCCTGCCGTAGGGCGTCTTCAGCCCGCTTCCGTTCGGTGACATCCACGCTGGTGCCGATAAACTCGGCCAACTCCCCGTATTTTCCAATCACCGAATGACAGACGATCTGAATCAGCCTAACCGACTCATCGGGCATGATCAGTCGCAGGGTCGTCTCGGCGTCGGATTTTCCCAGGATGGCGCGGTCAAAAATCCCGCGCACGCGGGGCAAGTCTTCCGGATGGACTCGATCCCAAAAGCGGTCCACACTGGGCTGGCAATTCTCGTAACCCAGGATGCGGCAGTGTTCGGCGGACCAGTGCATTTCTCCGGTAGCGATCTTTATGGCCCAGCTTCCGGTGTGGCTTAACCGTTGGCCTTCGTTCAGAAAGGCCTCGCTCCGGCGCAGTTCTTCTTCGGCCCGTCGGCGTTCGCTGATATCACGAGCATTCAGCACCATACCCCGCACGCTCGGGTCGCCGAGCAGGTCCGTATTGACGGCTTCTATGGTGCGCACGTCCCCGTTGGGATGCAAATAGGTGAATTCGAAGGTCTGGCTGGCATGCGAAGGCTGGCTGGGCACGAGCGGCAAACAGTTGAGCTCATCCACGGGAATGAGTGCCGAAACATGCTTTCCGAGCAAATCGTGGGTCTTCAAGTTCAAGACACGTTCGCTCGAAGGGCTAACATACACGATATAGCAGAAATGATCCAGCACCACGATGAAATCGGACGAATGCTCGATCAGCGAACGAAAACGCGCTTCGCTCCGCTCTAAGTTGGCATACAACTTTTGCAACTGCCGCGCCGTGTCGTTAAAGGTGTTCGCCAGATCCGCCAATTCGTCTGCGCCGGCGGCATCCACCTGGTCTTCGAATTCGCCTTGCGCCAAAGCCTGGGTCCTCCGGCGAAGCGTGGTGAGAGGCCTGGTAATGCTGCGGGTTACCAAGGAACCCAATATGGCTGCGACCAAAAGCGTGGATCCGCCGAAACCCAGGAGCGAAATCGATGCCCATCGCTTGGCGCGTTCCGCGTTGGCTGATACCCGCGTCCGTTCCGCGGTGACTTCCACCGCGACCCGGTCGACGAGAGACGCGGTCAAGAAACTCAACTGCCGCACCTGGTTCTGGGAACGCAGGCGGATGGCCAACCAGTCCCCGGTCTCAGCCAGATCCGACAACGCATCGATTTGCGTGGGGGTCGCCGTTTCTATTGTCTCAAGCGAAACAACCACAAACGAATCG
Source organism: Bryobacterales bacterium (assembly GCA_963756605.1). Lineage (GTDB taxonomy): Bacteria > Acidobacteriota > Terriglobia > Bryobacterales > Bryobacteraceae > Bog-159. The sequence goes on from CAVWOT010000019.1 coordinate 9,192, forward strand.
CGATCCATCGGGTCAGTTTGGCCGGTGAAGGTGCGTTTGGCTCTTTCAATGTCCTCTTTTACAGTCTTGCGGATTTCACTCGCCTCGCGAAGGAACTGTTGGGCGTTGTGGCTGTCTGACAGATCTTCCAGCTTGTCGCGCAGCGCAAAAAAATGTGAGTGCAAATCGAGGACGGCGGTGGACTTTTGCTGGACCAGGTCGAGGCCCTGTTCCTGGATCAAGATTTGCCGAAACTCCCAGATGGCGATGGCATATCCCGCGGCCATCAGCAGTACGATAGCTACGAACGAGAGGGTGAGCCTTGCTCCGATCCTAGATTGAATCGGACGCAGAACCAGCGCGGCCAGCTTCTCCAAAAGACTTTCCCGTCTCGATATCACTTCGATCATCCCTAGCGCGCGCCATTTTTCGTATTCGCGGCCTGGTTGACGAGAGCCGGTTCGCCTGCCAGTATTGCGGAGAGCTGTTTTTGTAGTTTGGCGGCCGCGGCATCCGCCCTGCACTGGTGTTTCAAAACGCTGTGGACCGCCGTGCTATAAGCCTCGGAGACGGCGGTGTAGGCGGGTCCCACTGCCCTGGATGGCCGTGACACCATTCCCGTTGTCACCAGTTGACGCATCTCGGCGAAGTTCGGATTGTCTTTAACCAGCGACTCGTCGTTGAACAAATAGGGCATGGTGGGCGGCATGGAAAGCGCGGAGGCCACTACGGCTTGCTGCCGCGGGCTGCACAAGTATCGCACCAGCGCGATGGCTTCGCGAGGATTGGCGGACAGCTTGGAGACGGCGTATCCATCGCCGCCGAAGACTTCGGCGCGTCCTACATGGCCACGCGGCAGGAGGCTTACGCCAAACCGGTCTCGAACGGCCGATCCCGGCGACGCGCTTACGATCCGCGCGGCTGTCCAGTTGCGCATGAACGCCGCGTCTCCGGCGAGCCACAGGTTCATGGCGTCCTGCTCTTTATAGGTAGTTACACCAGGCGGGGAAATAGTTCCCACCCAACGGGCAGCCCGCTCCCACGAATAGATGGCGGCGGGATTGCTGACCGTGATCTGGTTGCCGTCGATAATATGGCCCCCGCCTTCCGATGCCTGCCATTCCAGGCCATTGCACGTCAAGGCTTCTGAAATAGCGCCTTCCCAGACGTAGCCCCAGATATCTTTTTTGCCTTCGGAGCGCTCGCCTGCTTGGATACGGGCGGCCATTCGCTCCAGGTCGTTCCAGGTATCCGGCGGCGACCGGTAGCCGTATTTCCGCAGTAGATCGCTTCGGTAGTACAGCAAACCGAAATCGAGTTTGTTGGGCAGGGCCACGAGTTTCCCACGGATGGTCAGGTTAGCCAGCAACTCGGGGAAATAGAGCGGGAGATCTTGCGCCACATACGGTTTTAAATCGAGGAGGGCGTCCGCAAGTATCCCAGGCCAAATGACATCAATGCCGAATACATCGGCATGCACGGTCATGGCGTCCGGCCCCATGCCCAGAAGCTTTTCCCACAGCCGCAACTGCTCCACCGCGCTTTCCGGACCAGGAAGCAGTTTCACGTGTATGCCGGTCTCGGCGGTAAACTGCGCGTACTGTCGATTCCGAACCTCCCGGAACTCCTTGTCAAACCACCCGCGATCGACCAGCGCGACGGTAACTCCGCCGGTGGACTGACTCGAACAGCCTGCGCTGAGCGCTAGCACGACAAGCCAGAACACCGACACTAGAAACGGCGCCACTCCCGGTACAAACCCTTTCCTGAATTGGTACAACCGGTCCCCAAAACCTGCCATATGCAGTTCTTTCAGCGGTTGGCCATCGACATCGAATACCCGATGGGTTCCGGCGAGGGGACCGTCACCAGCCCGGAACTTTTTCTTTGCGCGATGCCCAACTTTCGCATCCGATAGATCAAACTTGTTCTGGGTACGCCCAGGCGTGACGCTGCGCCGCGATGCCCCCCCACAACGCCCCCAACCTCATTGAGGACCTTTAGGATATGCTCGCGCTCCGCATCCTGGAGCGTTCGAGTGCTGCTCGCCGCGAATTCCTGGGCAACGGGTCCCAGGCCAATGGCCGGCATGCGGAGTTCCGGTCCGGGGGACATGATCACGGCACGCTCAATCAGGTTCTGTAATTCCCGAATGTTTCCGGGCCAATCATGCTCGAAGAGGGTCTTCATGACCTCGTCGGGAATGTGACTGATGCACCTGTTCATACGATCGGCGAATTTTTCAACGAAGTGGTGCGCCAGGGCGGGAATATCTGTGCGCCGGTCCCGTAAGGGCGGAAGCAGGATCGGAAACACATTGAGCCTGTAGAATAGGTCCGCACGGAACTTGCGCTCGTTGACCATCCGCGGCAGGTCCTGGTTGGTGGCGGCTACCACGCGGACATCGACGCGCATCGTCCGGCTGCTTCCGAGGCGCTCGAATTCCTTTTCCTGCAACACGCGCAAGAGCTTGGGTTGCAATTCAAGCGGCAGATCTCCGATCTCATCCAGGAATAACGTACCCCTGTCGGCGCGCTCAAAGCGCCCGATGGCCTGATTCATCGCGCCTGTATAAGCTCCCCGCTCATGCCCGAATAACTCACTTTCCAATAGCCCGGAAGGCATCGCGGCACAATTCACTCTTACGAACGGCCCCCGGCTGCGCAAGCTCTCCTCGTGTATGGCCTTGGCCAGGAGTTCCTTGCCGGTCCCGGTCTCGCCTTGGATGAGAACGGCGGATTCCGTGCGAGCCACCATCTGGACCGCGTCCCAGACGATTCGCAATTCCCGGCTTGAACCGATCATGCCCCCGAAATCAGGCGCGCATGCCTCTTTGAAACATAGTGCTGTTGAGTACATAGCTGCTCCTCATCATTCTGGAATGGTTACGGCTTTGGCCATAGCCCTACTAAAACATCTCCGATCCGTTGTGTTGCGTGTCCCAACCCAAACCTCTACTACTCTGCCGGCGGCTCACCTAACGCATGCCTGATAGCTCTTAGAAACTCAGCGCCGCTAAACGATTTGCGCAGGAAGCCGGCGGCGCCATCCTCGACTACGCGCCGCTCGACCTCGTCGTCATAGTGAGCGGTCATGAAGATGATTGGCAATTCGGGTCTCTGGCACTTCACTCGCCGTTGCAGTTCCAGGCCATCGACGTTCGGCATCCGAATGTCTGTAACCAAACAACTCGCTGCCCCAATGGCTTTCGACTGTAAGAAGGCCTCACCGGAGCTAAACACCTCGGCTTTGTAACCCTCGGACTCGAGCAGGCTCTCGAGCGACTCTAGAATTCGAAAGTCGTCATCCACGACCGCGATGACGCTCGCGGTGCCGCTATTCGGTTCAACCACATTCTCAATTCTAGAAGCAGACGGGAGGGCCGCCAATAGCATCTTTATTTATGCGGGCACAGTTGGCCACGATTTTGACGGGGGCATCGAAGGAGTACCCTGGCGCTTTGCCGGATCCTTTCGGTTATGGCGGATCCCGCCGCGCGATTCCGAGTGTATCGGCCATCCTGACTAACTCGGCCAGCGAACGTGCGCCCATCTTTCGCATGATTTGTCCGCGTTGGATGGCTACCGTGAACTCGCTGTTCCCGAGCTCCGCGGCGGTCTGTTTGTTCGCAAAGCCCCCGACGACCAGTGGCAGAACTTCTTGTTCCCTGGGCGTCAAAAGGGCGTATCGCTTACGTAATTCAGCCGCGGTCAAACGCGCTCTCCGCGCCAGATGATCCCGCTCCAGCGCCTCGCTAATCGCTTCCATCAGTTCTTGTTTCCGAACTGGTTTCAATAGAAACCCGACGGCGCCCGACTTCATTGCTCGGACCGAAGAGGGGATGTCACCATGTCCTGTAACGAACACGATGGGCGGTCCATCGATACCTGAAAGCTGCTGCTGCACTTCGAGGCCATTAATATCGGGTAATTCCAGATCCAGTATCAGGCAACTGGGACAATCGGGCTTTTCGAATTCGAGAAAGGCGGCTGCGCTGGCGAAAGCAGCCGTGCGAAGTCCGACGGACTCCAAGAGGCTGGAAAGAGCTTCGCGCACCCGGGGATCGTCGTCTACGACGAAGATAAAAGACTCTTCTGGGCTCATACTCGCTTTATACAAGGCATTCATTGCGCAGAGATGGACCGCTTGACCGGCAATCGGAAACAAAAGGTTGATCCGGGACCATCGGTGGGTTCTAGCCACAGTTGGCCTCCATGTGCCTCAACGATCGAGCGCGAAATAGCGAGCCCCATCCCCATACCCTTTTCCTTGGTTGTAAAGAACGTCTCGAATAAGCGGGCGGGGTATTGGACGCCGGCGCCGTAATCTCGTACGCCCACCAGAACGCTTTGAGCGCTAACGGCACGGGAGAAGATACGGATGGTTTTGTCTACATGGGGCGCCGTATCCAGAGCATCCATCGCGTTGGTCACTAAATTCAATATGACCTGCTGGATCTGCAGGCGATCACACAAAACTGCTGGAAGTCCCTCCACCAAGTCCACATCGATGGAAACATGCCGGCGAATGGTTTCGTGCGCGAGAAGTTTCAGAACCTCCGCCACAAGTTCCTCGACCCCATGCTCGGCGGTCACGGGCGCCGCACGGCGGAAAAGGGAGCGCAGGCGCTTCACCATCTCACCAGCGTCGCTCCCATCTCTTATAATTCTCTGCAAAGCCTTGCGGGCGCCATCGAGATTGGGTGTCTCTCTTTCGAGCCACTGTAATCCCGCGTCCGCATTGGCGACCACGGCCGCGAGCGGCTGATTGACCTCGTGAGCTACGGAGGCAGTAAGCTCGCCCAACGTCGCGAGTTGGCTAGACATGGCGAGATGGTCCTTGAGCTCCCTGATCTCGGTCTCAGCGCGTTTTTGTTCGCGTAAATCGAGGACGAAGGCCACTCCCTCGTTGCCGGCTGGCTCGAAGAGCGCAGCGCCGATCAGCACGGGCACACGGTCGCCGTCCTTCCGGAAAAACTCTTTCTCCCATGGCTGAGCAGTCCCAGTTGTCTTCAGCTCTCGTATAGCTCGCTCGGACCGTTCACGCCACTCTGCCGGCGTCAGATCTATCCAGCGCAAGCAGCCCGCGGCCAGATCTTCACGGCCGTACTGCAGCATCCGCAAGAACGCTTCGTTAGCGGTGACGATCGCGCCCTGCAAATTCCATATAAAGATTCCTAGAATGTTGGAGTCAACCAGGCACCGGATCTTCCCCTCGCGGTCAACGAGATCGCGATAAAGACGCGAATTCTCGAGCGAGATTGCCGCTTGCGACGCAAGCACTTTCAACACCACGACCCGCCCCGCGGTAAAGGCATCCGGCGTCAGATTGTTTTCAAGATAAAGAAGGCCGATAAGTTTAGCCTGATTGATCAATGGCAAACAGAGAATGGAACGGGTACGATGGCGGGCGATATAGGGATCGGTGGAAAACTGGTTCTGAGATGACGCGTCCTCCAGAATTACGGTCTGGTGAAGCCGCGTTACATAACGCACGAGAGATTCAGGGATTTCTAAAGCAGACGTGGCGTCCTTTAACGGACGAACGGTTATCTCCAGTCCGCTGGTGATCGCTTCCGCCGCTATCCGCAACTCATCGCCGTGTGGAAGTATCAGCAGGCCCCGCTCCGCGCCCGCATGCTCGATGGCCGCGCGCAGAAGCTTGTCTATGAGCTTTTCGAAAACCATCTCGCCCGAGACCGCTTGTGAGACTCTAATCACCGTTGCCAAATCCATCTGTTCGACGGGCGTACCGATAACGCCGGCGGAACCGGTTGCAGGCTGGTCCTGCCGGATCTGCGGATATATCTGGCCGAGTTGCCGCACCTTGCCATCAGCGCCCCAGCGGAGATATCCATACCGCGCGCCGTGCAAATAGGTCTTCGCGATCTTCTCGAAGCCGCGTGCCGCGTAGAACCGGCCAGCCAGTTCACTTGCGAGCGCCTCATTGTGTGGAAATCCGTTTGCGTGCGCCGAATTAATCGCGGTTTCGTAGAGTTGCTCCGCATCGAGCACGCGACCATCGATGCGCGCGATCTCGGCCGCCACCAGGGCGTGCTTGTCAAAGAACATCGGCGAGCAACTCTCCCCCCACTCCTGAAGCTGGCGCAGATGCGCCATCAGGACCTCGTGCCGCTCGCGCTGCGTATCGGGAGGCATGCGCTCGTAATCCGCGGCGAGCGCAAGCGCGGTATAGAAATAATAATCGAGCAGTTGAATGTGCGCTTCCGACGCCCAAAGAAGTGCCTTCGCCTTTCCGGCCGCGGCGTTGGCGGCTTCGTAGTCGCCGGACATGAAGAGCGCCTGTACTTTCAAGATCCAATACCAGCACGCCACTATGGGATGGCAATCCCCCGTGAGTTGCGGCTCGAAGGCCTGCTCATCAAACGTTGCGCCGCTGAATGAGCAGAAGCTGGGCGTTTTTCCTCGCATAGTGTCGATGAACCGCTGCTGGCTTACCAGGATGTCTACCATGTCGCGAAAGCCTGCCTTGCGCGCAAACTCGAGGCCTCGCTCCGACTCTTGCCACACCGCCTCGAGCCGATCGCCCCGCGCAAGGAGGTCTGTAACCGTGTGACTGCAGCTATAGCAGGTGATGATCAGATCGCCGCTCTCGACGCCTGCGCGGAAGGCCTTGCGAATATAGTCAATCGCGGTTTGTAGCGGCTGACTCCAGACTGACACCAACTCCATCGCAAGATAGGTTTTTGCTTTGTAGGCGACGAGGTCGTGGCGCTCGGCCAGTTCACAGGCCAGGCGGCCAAACGTGTAGCCGTCCTGGTAGCGGAGGAAGATGGGTCCGAGGAGGACTCCGAACCAGCCATAGGCGGCCGCAGAGGCATCGGTCGTTCCATAGCTCAGGGTCAAGTTCACCATGTGGCAGATGAACAGATACACCAAATTGATGTCGGTGAACAACGCGGGCGCGAAGAGCAGGGAGAGTACGCGCATTGCGGCCTGTATCTCCCGATCGGTCATCAACGGTAGATCGATCAATGACTCGATGGGCCGCCCTCGCAAACCGTTCCAAACCTTCTCATACTCGGCCTCGACAACTTCGCGTGTAGGGTGGGCCGGCATGTCGATGCCGCAAAGACGCAGGCATTCAAGGGCGCTGTCGATAGCCGCCGGGTGCTCCGCTCTCATGATGTGGAGATTGATTTTGAGACAGTATGCGGACGCCTTATCGGTCTTGGACACGCCATTGGCCAGAAGCACCGAAATGAGCCGCTCGGCCTCATCGAAGTTTCCTCTCAGGTATTCGCACTCGGCGCATTCGAGCCGCAAGCCGAACGCGAGGCCGTGGCGCCGAGCCCAGGCCTCGCCGCCCAGCAAATCAATCCCGGTGTGCAGGTAAGTGCATGCCGACGCATACGCCGCGGATGCCCTGGCCCGCTTGCCCGCAATCAGATTAAGTTCGGCAAGCTCCTCCCGATCGTTTCGTTCCGTGATCAGGGCTGCGCCGCGGTTCAGTTGATTGACGATTTCGAAGATGATCTCACGGCGTCGTTCCGGCGGTGTGCGCGCCGCGAGCAACCGGCCAATGCGCAGATGAGTGGGAGCCCGCAATGCTTCGGGGATCAGTGAATACGCGGCCTCCTGCACTCTGTCGTGCAGAAACTTGTAAGAGCCGCTCAGCCGATGGACCAGGTCCAAATGGACTGCCTCCCACAGATCCGCGTGGATTTCGTCTTCCGGCATGCCGAAAGCAGTTGAAAGCATCCTGATCTCGGCGGAGTTGCCAACGCAGGCCAGTTGCTGGAGCAGTTTCTTCGTCTTCGCGGGCAAGCGCGTGAGTTTCGCAGCCATGAGGTCGATCACATTGTCGGTGTACCGTTTGCCATGAATTCGATGGAGATCCCACGACCACCGGGCGGTATCGTGGGCGAACCTCAGGAGGCGCTCATCGACCAGCGCGTGCAGAAATTGAATCACGAAAAACGGATTGCCGGCTGTTTTATCGTGAACCAATTGTGCCAGGGGAGCCACACGTTTCGGATCTGTGTGAAGCGCACCCACGATCAATTCCGTCACGCACTCGCGGTCGAGTGGAGCAAGACTGATTTCGCGAACGGGGGCTCCCGCGGCGCGCAGGTCTTCGAGTTTTCGCGCCAGGGGATGGGACGAGTCAACCTCGTTGTCGCGGTACGCCCCGATCAACATCAGGTGATGCACATCAGCATGCGTCAAGAGGTCCTCGACGATGTCGAGTGTCGCGGCATCCAGCCACTGCAAATCGTCCAGGAACAATGCAAGTGGATGTGACGGCTGCGCAAATACGCCTACGAACCGCCGGAACACCAATTGAAAGCGCTTTCGCGCATCCTGGGGATTGAGATCAGAGATGGGCGGCTGACCTCCTATGATGAGCTCAAGTTCCGGAACTAGGTCAATGATCAGCCTGGCGTTCGCGCCCAGCGCTTCTCGTAACGCGTTCCGCCAGGGTATCAGCTCGGCTTCGCTTTTTCCCAGAAGATGCCGGATCAGGCCCTGAAACGCCTGGGCAAGGGTTGAATAGGGGATGTCGCGTTTGTACTGATCGAACTTCCCTGACGCAAAAAGGCCGCGCGGTGGAACCAGCGCTTTGTGGAGTTCGTTGACGACAGCGGATTTACCGACACCGCAGTAGCCTGAGACCAAAACCAGCTCAGACTTGCCGTTCATCACGACACGGTCGAACGCCGCCAGCAAGCACTCGACGTCCCGTTCCCGGCCGTACAGTCTCTCTGGAATGAGCAACCGGTCGGGTACGTCCCGTTCGCCGGTACGAAATTCGCAGATGCGATTTCGCGTTTCCAACTCCGCCAGACATCGCCGGAGATCACTCCCTACCCCAACTGCGGTCTGATAGCGATCCTCAGCTCTCTTGGCCAGCAACTTCATGATGATCGCCGAAACTTGTCGCGGAACGTCCGTCAATCTCATGCAGGGTGGGGCCGGCTTTCTTGCGACATGGCAGTGGACCATTTCCAGGGCATCGGATGCCTTGAACGGCAGCGTTCCGGTCACCATTTCGTAAAGTGTGACTCCGAGAGCATACAGGTCGCTCCGAGAATCGATCGAGCGATTCATGCGTCCGGTTTGTTCGGGCGCCATGTAAGAGAGAGTTCCGGCAATGTACTCCGGAGGGTCCGGCGCCTGACGGTCGCGTGGCAGCCGTGAAGCGATCCCGAAACCTGTGAGCCGGACCTGGCCCGTCGCCGGGTTGACGAAAACATTGGCGGGCTTCACATCCTTGTGAATCAACTCTTTTTTGTGCAATCCGGCGAGTGCCTTCGCAAGACCTATGGCGCATTGCAAGAATGGCGTCAACTTCATAGGTCCGCGAAGGAGGTGATCGAGAGTTTTACCTTCCGGGTCTTCGAGCACAAGCATCGCCCGTCCACTTTGTTCGGACATGGCCTGCGGCCGAATCGCCCAAGCCGAGTCCAGTTGGTCCTTCAGGGAGTACTCGTGCTCCATCTTTCTAATGGTCTCCAACCCCGGTTGCATCGAAGCAGGCGCCAGCAAAAGAACCGAGTGTGAGACGGGCTGGTTCGGGTTCTTGCCCCGGTACAGGACAAATTCGTCATCATCGCGCAGGACTTCGAGGACATAGCGCGAAAGATCCGGCATTGGCTTTCCCATATTCAAACGACACCGTCTGGTTGAGCGCTCACACGCGCCGATCTAGACGTTCGGAGGCGCCAAGCGGCCGATGGTTGCGGCAACCGCTCCGGCTTTAAGCGGCGATTGCCACGCGGTTTGATGAGAGGGGACTTCGAAGTCATACTTGAACAACAAGTGAGCCGTTTACGGCCAATCGGAAACCGAAGGCTGATTGAGGACCATTAGTGGTTTCGAGGCACAGGTGGCCGCCATGCGCTTCGACCATCGAGCGTGGGAGAAAAGCTCTTGCTGTTGCAATCCAGTCCGTCGGCCCCCCGCGCTTTCGGCCAAAGTCGGGGGGGCCCAACGTAGTGGAAACATTCCATTGCCTTACGCGTTCCGTGGAATCAGACAGGGGCATCGAGTTGACGGTCGCTGTGGGTCGATCACACCATCGTCACGGCGAATGCGGACTTTGATCCGGATCGAGTCCCAGTTCGCAAGTGCTTTGTTCCACCGTTCTCCAATCGGGCCAGGCTATCGGAATGGATGGCGCGAGTCGAGACAAGGCGGGCTCATGCTCTGGACGCCCCCCCCGATGGCCGAATAAAACGATAAGTGGGTGATCCCATCCAGAATCCTTGGCACGGTCCAGTCTCAACCTAGCGCTGCTCCGGTCCTGGGTCCCGACAACCTGCAAATGATGCTTCGCTATAGCGGTACGACCGAAGAAACTATCCCCAGCTTCGAGTGCACTCTCGACGCTACACGGGGTCTCAAAGATGCGACAATGGCTCGAGGCAGAGCCGCCCTGCATTTTCTCGAGAAAGGCGGAGAATCGTGCGCGTTTTCGATAAATAGATCGGTCGCGTTGCAACCGAGTTGCCGAACCTGGACGGCTTCAGCCCGTCGAGCAGACTACTCCAAAGCTATTCTGCTTCTGGAAGATACCGCCGCCAAAAAACAGCAATCTTCCCCTCTAAGTCTGACGGATTGGAGACGGACATCCGACTCTGGCAGGCTTCCGTCGCGGCTCCCGTCACTGCGACGCCACGTCAGTTGGTGACGGGATGCGTGAGGCTCGTGGGGCGGGACTTGCCCCAGGGGTTCCTCGCGACGTGTTTATTTACTACGCGGCTTTCCGACATGGCCACCGAATTAACAGCGCATCGGTGACAGCAGCTTGTACTCAAAATCCGCTTTCGCCGCGCGAGGTGGAGCCGCCCGATAAAGTGTCCTTTCGGCAGGCTTGCGCAACCGTTTGCACCTTAGCCCGCAACTCGGGAGATTATATTGGACCACGAAAGTTGGTGAGATCGGGCGCGGAGTTTTGGGGATTTGTGTACGTTTGTTGAGTTGACTGCGCGTTGCGAAGGCTTGAAATTGTTGGAATGGCAAGAAGCTATGTGCGGCGATAGTGAGGCCTTAACTGTGATCGTCACCTGGAGATTTCGCGCGGGCGAGGGCGGAACACAAAAGAATTCCCGACGCACCCAGAATGACTTAAGGCTGGATGTCTTAGGATGGAATGATTTAACGGCGGAGGACATCCGTTGGCGGAACCTCCGGCTTCGGATCGGCGACGAGGCTCGTACTAAGGGCCGACGCAAAAATAGTTTCACAGATTTGGTTGAATCGTGTAGTTCCATCGCGGTATTACTTTGCCAGGGGTGAAGCGGAGGGAAGAGATCAATTGTGGGTCGGGCTTGAGATGGGTGTGATACTCGTTTCGGTCGAGATAGGCGGTGACGACCAAGCCAGTTTTGGTGCTGGTGGTGCGGATGAACTTGAGCATTTTATCGTAGCTGTCCAGAGGTTCGGCAGCCCAATGTTTGGAGATCTCGGAGAACAACCGGTGTTCGATGGGATTCCATTTGGATGCGCCGGTAGGATAGTGAGCGATGGTGACTGCGAGGCCGAAGCGATTGCACAGCTGACTCTGGAGTTCGATCTTCCAGGCCCAGGAAGTGCAACTGTTGCTGCCGCCGGAGTCGGCCAGGAGCAGAAGCTTGGGCGCACGACCGTAGCGGCGGGTTCCTTCGCGATTCCACCAAGTGGCGATGGAGTGGGCGGCGAAGGCCGGCGTGTCGTGGGAGATGCCGACGCAGACGGTGCCGCGGTTGTTGGGCGAGTCGTAAATGCCGTAAGAGATGCCGACACCGCTGGCATCGGTAAGGAAGTCGTGATCGTTGACCAGGACGGGCAAGCGTCCCCATTTGGCGCCGGCGTTCTTGAAATTGCCGATCATTTCGCGTTTCTTGCTGTCCACGCTGATGATGGGAAGACCTTGGCGCTGGAAGCGAGTCCGTAGCGAGCAGATATGCTGGAACTGTTGATCGCGGTAGGGGCTGGAGTTGGTGGCGATCTGCTTGCGGTTGACGCGCAGAGAAAAATCCATCTGATAGAGAAGACGAGCGACCGTGTTAGCCGAAACGGGAATGTCGATCTGCTGGAGAACTTGGGCGATCTTCTCCGTCGTCGTGCGGGTCCACTTCAGTCCGGTGATGGGATCGCCGGCGGTATCCTGCTCCAGGAGAATCTCGATGGCATCGATTATTTGGGGCGTTTTTTTTCCACGCGTTTGCGGCCCGCGCCGGCTTTGCGGGCCCCGTCGATTGCCACGTCTTGGGCTAATAGCTGTTGACGCCCACGGGCCACGGTATGGGGATCCAGATCGAGAAAGTCGGCCAGTTGGCGGTCGCCGCCACGGCCCAACTGGAGCGACTCCAGTCCGGCGTAGAGGCGGCGCTGCTGCTCATCGAGCAAACTGTAGAACAGCAGAATGGCGGCTTTGACTTCCTGGGGGGGAACCTCCAGCACGGACGTATCCGCCACCGTGGGCAGGAATTCCACGGTGCGGCGCGTTAGAAGTTGTCGGCGTTGGCTGACCGGCTCGGTAGCCGTGTAAAGGTACCGGCCGGAAACGAGTTGGCGGGAGACGCGACCTTGCTGGGTCAGTTGATGCAGCGCATCCTGGACTTCGACATGTAAAGCGGGAGCCAGTTCATCGGCGAAGTATCCGCGCGGGGAACGATTCACGAAAGCTTCCGTGGTGGCCAGCAGCGTGCCGAAACGGGAGAACCACACCTCTGCCCGCGACCAGAGTCCGTGATCATCGAAGATAGCGATCTCGCGGAGCGTGTAGAACCGGCCGCGATGAGAATAACTGCTCAGGTAGTCCAGTGGCTTCAGTTTTCGGAAGACGGTGATGTCGACGGGAGTGCCGAGAGCGTGCTTGAGATCATCCAGAGTGGCGATTTTATTGCGCAGCAGAAGCGCGCGCAGAGCATCGGGGCGGAAGGATGTGGGGCGCATAATGTTATAGTTCCGATTGGAGCGGGTCTCCTAATCGGTACTATAACAAATCTAGACGATCTCGGCCACCGGATCTCAACGTGCGGGTAACGCCCGCTTTCCTGGGCATCCTGAGCGGATATTGTGTGTTGAAGATCTCCGTCTTGTCAAGCCTGGTTATGACAGAGAACCGATCAATTGTGGGTTGTTATTTTTGAGGGAACCCTAAGATTTGCGAAGCGGAGGGCGCTACCAGGTCGGCCAGTCGGGAACGATCGGACCTGGCGCGGGTCGAGAAGGCGGAGAGGAAATACCTCGAAGGCGCCCGTCACAGCGCAGATTCGCCATGCGAATCATCCCCCAGAACCCGCATTGCGCCCGTACGCGTCAGAACAGTCGGCAGTCACGTTGGCTTCCGCATCCCCGGCGGCAAGCGATCCGTTCCGAAACCTCCGCGAGCAGCGGGAGAAAAAGCAGTCAACCGGATTCGACTATGATCCGTTCTCAATTCAAAAGCACCTCATCGACTAGGAGCCCCCCATGTTAACGGCAGAAAACGGAAAGCCGAAATCCAATCAGGTTCATTTAGTCCTCCAGGGAAAAGGAGGCGTCGGAAAGAGTTTCGTTTCCGCCATTCTCGGCCGGTACTTCCATGCCCGGAAAGCCACTCTACATTGCTTTGATACCGATCCGGTCAACGCAACCTTCGCCCAGTATCAGGCTCTTGCCGCCGAACACATCAACGTTTTGCGTCGTGGTGCAATCCACGATAAGCGATTCGACGAGTTGATCGAGAAGATTTGCCAGGTCACGGTATCTGTATCGTGGATACTGGCGCCACAACGTTTGTCCCTCTGTGGAACTACATCCTCGAAAACGAGATCCTGTGCTTCCTCGCTGCCCGCTCACGCCGGGTCTTCGTCCATTCGGTGGTGGCCGGCGGACAGGCAATGAGCGATACGTTGAACGGTCTGGAGCGGCTGGCCGAAACCACGACCGACAAGAACGTGATCGTATGGCTGAACGAGTTTTTTGGCGAAGTATCGAAAGATGGGAAGCCATTTGAACAGTTCCGCGTGGCGGAAGAGCAAGCCCACGAACTGCTCGGAACAGTCGTCATTCGAGAGCGCAATCCAAAAACTACGGTGACGACATGCGCCTGATGCTGGCCAAGCGGCTGACGTTCCAGGAGGCCATCCGGCTCGGCGAGTTTTCGCTCGTGTCGAAACAGCGTCTCGAGATCATCCAGCGTGAGCTATTCGAGCAGCTCGATCGGATTGAGATGGAGTGAGCCATGGCGGCCGCGAAACCAATAACTTTCAACGTGCAACGCCTCATTGACGAGGTGGCCGCGCGACATCGGCTCCTGCTCAAGCCGGACGACGCGGCCTTCGCCATCGTGACCATGAATCGCCTGGTGCTGGAGGAGTCGCTCGAAGCCATCCATTCCCGCATTGTTCAGGACCTCGCATTGTTTGAGGCCGCGTCGAAGAAGCTGCAACTCGGGCGGGAGCTGTCCTTGCAGCGGAGGTTCGCGAGTCCGCCGCCGCAATTCGAATGCAGCTGGAGCGAGATGTTCAGGACGCCCGCCTGCAAGCTTCAGAAATCGTTCGACACGTCGAGGCGGCATACCGCCAACGCATATCCGCGCAGAAGGCTGCAATCGCGGCCCTTGCCGCCGTGCTGCTGTTCTTTTGCGGAGTATGGACTGGACGGATCAGCGCGCTGTGGTGGCCCCTGTAGGCAATGGAGATGGCGATGAGCGCAGCAACCTTACCGAAAATTAAGCCTCTTCCGGTGAACGCTCCGCTGGCTGCCGCCGGGGACGATGCTTCCGCTCACGGTCCGCCAGGCCGCCACCTATTTGGGTGTGAGCGTCCAAACGGTGTATCTTTGGGTAGAGCGAAAGCAGATTCCCCATCTCCGCGTGATGGGCCGAAACATCCGGTTCTTGAGATCGGATCTCGCGCCCTTCCGCGCAACATTCAAACAGGAGGTGGGAATTGGCAAGACCGAGTAAACATGATGGTGTTGTGTATCGTCGTAAAGACAGCAAGGTTTGGTGGATGCGGTACCGGGATAAAACCGGTCGCCGCCGCCTGGAATCAACCAATACAACCGACTGGGACGAGGCGCAGCGGCAAATGCGAGAGCGCCTGGCCGCCAGGGACAACAATACCCTTGACGCGGTTCGCAAGGGCAAACAGACAACTTTCGGCGAATGGGCGGATTTCTTTTTGGAGAACTACTCCAAGCCGCCGATTCGCGCTGCAGCAACGCACGTGGCCAACAACGCCGCGCTGAAAATCTTGGAGACCCATGTTCGGAGCGATGAAGCTGGTGGACATCGATGCATCCCTGATCGAAGCACACCTGCGCAATCGCCTGACGCAGCAGCCGCCGTGTTCACCGGAAGGCGGGCGTGGCCGAACTGGGAATCCTGAAAGCGACCACCGTACACCAGGAGTTTCGGGTTCTGCGCAGGGTCTTCAGCGTAGCGGTCAAGAAAAAGCTCTGCCCAGTCAACTCCATGCACCGCGGTGGAGTCTCCCGTAAGGGTCAAAGGCCAGTTCCGGCCGCATTACATGACGTGGTCGGAGCAAACCAGGATAGAGGAGCACGCCCCCGTATACCTGCGGAACGTGATTCGGATCATCACGGAGACTGGGCTTAGAGTTTACAAAGAACTAGCGGCAATGAAGAAGGAACAGGTGGGACATCGCCAACAAAGTGGTGTTCATAGCGGATTCGAAAACTCCCACCGGAGTTGCGGAAGTTCCGTTGACCGACATCGCTGTCGAAGCATTCCAAAGCCAGATCAAGTTGGCCGGTCCCGGGCCGTGGCTCTTTCCGAGCAATGGTAACCGGACTGGGCACCAGACCGAGTTCAAGAAAACCTGGAGGACGACCCGACTGAAAGCTGGTGTGCCCTACTTCCGGCTGTACGATCTCCGCTCCACTTACGCTACGCGGCTGAGTGCGGGCGGGGTCGCCGACGAGTGGGTCACGCAGATGCTCCGGCAGACCGATGCCCAAGTGTTCAAGAAGTACTCGCAAATGAAACTCCAGATGAAGCGCGAGGCTCTGACCAAGCTCAACCGCAAGGCCAGCGAATTAAGCTCCTCGAGTTCTGATACGGAGCGTTGCGCCTGATCGAGTTTTGATACGGTTTTGATACGTTGTGGCTTTTTTGGGGCAGGATGAGATGTTGAAACTGGAAGTTAACTGGTTGATTCGGCAAAGCTTAAATGGTACGCCCGAGTGGATTCGAACCACCGACCTTTTGCTCCGGAGGCAAACGCTCTATCCAGCTGAGCTACGGGCGCACATTCCAGGGGCTGCACTTCATTGTATCCAAATTCGCAATTCGCAACGCACTCGCCCTCGCCATACCCGCAAGGCCGCAGGGGATACCTGCGCGTGGACACGATGCAATCATGAGATTGGGATGGACACCGCCGTGTATCACATCAACTCGGTGGACGCGGCGACGAAATCGAAATTGTGGGATGGGATGTATACAGACTGGGCGCGTCAGTTGAACTCACCAAATCGCGTGCTTACCAGCCGTGCGACGGTGCCTTGGTGGAAGGTAAGAATAGGGCCGTCATCCGCGAGCACATCGGGTACGGACACATCGCTCTTCAGCACGCCCGCGTATTCAGGGGTCCTACCTCCGATACTTGAATCCGTACTTGAACGACGCGATCTTGGCGTACTACATCCCTTTCCGTTGGCTTTCACCCTGACGGTCGTAAACCCGCATGGCCGGCGACCGCATCGGGGATGGGCAGGTCACGTTCCGCCGCACGCTGGTTGCCGTGCCAGGCTGAGTCAATGAGTATTTATTAAACGAGTTCCGTCGCATCGCTCTGCGATTGGGCTCGTTCCACAGGTCCGCGCATCCGATTTGTTGGTTTGGTGATCACTTCGCCTTGGTTGGTCTTGGTGTCCTACACAAATTTGCAGCCCAATGGACGGCAGCGAGCGCCCCCGCGGATCCTCAGATTTCAGGATCAATTCTTCGATTGGAAAATGCTGATGTCCGCCGCCAGAAGCAACTCTTACAAGCATGTGCCGCAAGCGTGCAACTTCTGCCCGCATGTGCCGGTCCGTCACACCGATTTGGGACGAAGTCGGTGATAATAAACCCACTCGTTCCTGGAAGGTCACTTGCACTTCCCCGCTCCGTGCAGGTTCCACGGAGCGGCTTTCGATTGCCAGTCGCGAGAATTACCGGACAGGGCCTAAAGTCCATTGCGGTCCTGGTGGCTCTCCTTTGGACCTGCGTCATCGGCGAGCGGGTTATCCTCTGGCGCGCCAACGCTCGCGCCGCAGAGGCCGTCGCCGCCATGCGCGACCTCCGGGCCAAGATCCGCCGCATGCCTGCCGCAACGCCCCCGCGTCGCCCGCGTCGGAAGTTGCGGGCTGAACTAGGCTGATCCATCCCCGCGCTTCGTTTTATAATCAGATTACAAGGGACGATAACGCGGGATGCCAGACAGCCAGCCCCCGGTTTTGGACAATTCCTTATCCGAGGAAACTCAGGCCAGCCGCACTGGCGGTTTCAGCCCGATCACCTGGATACGCGATCTGGCCTTATCCGTTTTGATCGCCATCGTCCTGATCGTTTTCATCTATCAACCAGTGAAAGTGGAGGGCACCAGCATGATGCCGGGCCTGCAGGATCAGGAACGGATCTTTATCAACAAATTCACTTACCGCTTCGGCATCGGCCGCATCGAGCGCGGCGACACGGTGGTTTTCTGGTTCCCCATGGATATTTCGAAGTCGTATATCAAGCGCGTGATTGGGCTGCCCGGCGATGTCGTAGAAATCAATCGCGGCGTGGTCATGGTGAACGGCAAGCCTTTGTCCGAGAATTACGTGCCGGAGAAATATCGCGATTATCAATCGCGTCCGCGGGAGCGCATCGGGCCGGATCAGTATTTCGTCCTCGGAGATCATCGCAGTTCGTCGAACGACAGCCGTGCGTGGGGCACCGTGCCGCGCCAGAATATTTATGGCAAAGCCGTGTTTGTTTACTGGCCGCTGGATCAGATGGGACGAGTCCGCTGAACTGTCTTTGCCGCCCGCCGATGACCTCAAATGCACCGCACCGCGGCCGGCATCAAGACCCGGCTGCCCGCGAGAGTATTCGTAGCCACGCCGGACGTGGCCTGACGTGAAGAACCCTGCCTATCGCGCCCCATCCAGTACGTGGCGCAAACGTGCGCGGTGTGCGAGGGTCCACCTTATGGCCAAGCAGAGGCGAAAGCCCGCGTTCCAGGGCGGCCATGCGAAAATAACCAAGGTGCTCACCCACTGGAGAAGCGGCTGTCGGTACGGAACCAAACAGCGCCGCTGTCGAATACCATTCCTTTAACAGAGTGCGCCAACTCCACCCGGTTGACCTTTATCTGGCCCGCTGTCACCTTCGCATCATCACCCTCATCCTAAACAATCGCCGATTCACCGCGCGGCCGCTCAAACGGAAGCTTCAGGCTGCGCCAAAGTGCTACGCTTCCGTCCGAATGGAAAGTAGATGGCAAATCCGATGAACAGCCAGAGGAAAAAACGAATCCAGGTGCGCAGCGGCAGGCCCATCATCAGCACCACGCAACAGGCAATCGAGATGAGCGGAAACAGCGGAACCATGGGCACCCGGAAGGAGCGCGGTCGGTCAGGCTGCTTTTTTCGCAGCACGATCACCCCCGCCGAAACCAGCGCAAACGCAAACAAGGTGCCGATGTTCGAAAGCTCCGCGAACGTGTCGATGTCCCAGATCCCTGCGGGGATGCCGACCAGAAAACCGGCAATCCACGTGGATATATACGGCGTCTGGTACCGCGGATGCACGGCCGAAAAAAAAGACGGCAGCAGCCGGTCGCGCGACATGGCGAACCAGATGCGCGCCTGGCCATATTGGTAGACCAGCAGCGAAGACATCATTCCCGCCAGCGCGCCCGCCGTCACCACCACTCGCAGCCGGTTGAAGCCCAGCGCTTTCAAGGCATCCGCTACCGGCGAAGCCGAGGTCAGCGTCGAATACTTGGCGATGCCCGTGAGCACCAGCGATACCGAACCATACAGAATCGTGCAGACGATCAGGGTGGTGATGATACCGAACGGCAGGTCCTTTTGTGGGTTGCGGCACTCCTCGGCCGCGGTCGAAACCGAGTCGAATCCGATATAAGTAAAGAACACGATCGACGCGCCCGTAAGAATTCCCGGAAAGCCGTGGGGTGCGAATGGATGCCAGTTGGCGCTGTTGATGGCCCGGGCTGAGCCCAGGCAAAAGAGCAGAATCGCGCCGATCTTGATCAGCACCATGGTGGTGTTCGCCTCTGCGCTTTCCCTGACGCCGCGCACCAGCACCACCGTCACCAGCAAAGTGATGAGCAGCGCCGGAATATTAAAGATGCCCGCCGGCCCGCCCGGCGCGGGTATGGGCGGATATGCTAATGCCTGCGGTAAATGCGCCCCGAACAGGTTGTCGCACAGATCTTGTATATACGCCGAAAAACCGACCGCCACCGACATATTAGAGACGGCGTATTCCAGGATGAGATCCCAGCCAATGATCCAGGCTACAATCTCGCCGAGTATGGCGTAAGCATAGGTGTAGGCGCTGCCGGCGATGGGAATCATCGACGACAGCTCCGCATAACACAGGCCGGCGAACAGGCAGGCAATCGCCACCAGGGCGAAGGAAACGGTGATCGCCGGACCTGCGCCGGGCCTGCCTAATTGGGACGCGGCGTGCGCACCATTGAGCACCAGGTCGATCACCGTGGCCTCCAGGATCGACTTGGTGGGGATGACGGTGCCCGCCGCCGCTGTCCCGGTGAGCGTGAAGATGCCGGAGCCGATGACCGCACCGACGCCGAACGCCGTCAGGCTCCAGGGGCCCAGCGTCCGGCGCAGCCGCTTTGCCGGCTCCTGGGAAGCTTCAATCAGAGCGTCGATGCTCTTGGTACGGAATAGTTGGCTCAACGGCCTGTCCTGACTCCTGACTTCTAACTTCCGCCTTCTGACTCCTGTCTCCTGACTCCTGTCTCCTGTCTTACCGTTTCCGCTGGCCCTGCACCATCTTCTTTACTTTCTTCTTCATCGACCCGCGCGCCACACCCGCTGCGCGCTTGGCCTTGGGAGCCGCTTTCTTCCGCGCCGCTCTCTTCAATTTCTTCCGTTCCATTCTATCGGTAATTGCTGTAGTGTCCATGCTTAACCTCTCTTCAGCCCCGCGTATTTTTCCACCAGCTTCTTCAGCCCATAGCGCGGAAAGCTGACTGTAATCTTGGCATCTTCTCCGTCGCCCTCACGCCGCACCACCGTTCCCGTGCCATACTTCGGATGCTCCACCGTCATACCAGTGCGTGCCGACCTGCGCGGCGCCGCCGGCGGGGGCGCCTTCACCGGAGCAGCGGGCGGCCGTGCTTGCGGAATGCCCGGGGGACTGCCGGCGTTCGGCGGCTTCTGCACCGGAAACGGCACGCCCCGCTCGGCAAAGAACTGCGAGATATTCTCCAGAGAATTATAAGTCTTCCCAGTGAAAGTATTGCGCTCTGCGCTCTGCCGCACCTGGTATCGTTCGCTATGCAGATCCACTTGCGGTATGCGATCGTCGTCGCCCAGGTTCACCATCAAATCCTCGGGCGCCTCACTCAGAAAGCGCGAGGGTACGGTGCGCTCTTGCTCGCCGCCGCCAAACCGGCGGCGGTACTTGGCCCAGGTCAGGTAGAGCCGTTTTTCCGCGCGCGTCATGCCCACGTAGCACAAGCGGCGTTCTTCTTCGAGCGCCGCCACCGAATCCATGGACCGTTGATGCGGGAACAGGCCTTCTTCCATGCCCGCCAAAAACACGATCGGGAATTCCAGGCCCTTGGCATTGTGCAGAGTCAGCAGGCTCACTTGCGCCTGCTCGTCCACCGCGTCGGCGTCGGCCACTAGCGCCGCATGATCCAGAAAATCGCCCAGAGTCTCGCCGCGCTCGGCTGATTCCGCGGCCGCATTCACCAGTTCGCGCAGATTATCCAGGCGGCCTTCGGATTCGGGAGTGCCTTCCTGTTCGAGCATTTTGCCGTAGCCGGTGCGGTCCAGCATGAACCGTATGGCGTCCGGCAGCGGTTCGCTTATTGCTCGCAGCGACAGCTCTTGCACCATGGTGCGGAACGCCACCAGCGCCGATTGCGCGCGCGCCGGGAACAACTGCTGGTCGATCATGCGCGACACGGCGTCCCAAACGCTCAGGCCATGTTCGCGCGCGAACGCGTCCACCTGCTCTATCGTGGTGCGGCCGATGCCGCGCGCCGGTGTGTTGATCACGCGCAGCAGGCTCACCGAATCCTGATTCGACATCGCCAGCTTCAGATAGGCGACGGCATCTTTGATTTCGGCGCGCTGATAAAAACTGAATCCGCCCACCACCAGGTACTGCCGGCCGTGCCGCCGCAGCGCTTCTTCGATTTGCCGCGATTGCGAGTTGGTCCGGTACAAAACGGCCACGCGCGCTTTGGGGCTCTCCGCCAGCAGCCGCTCAATTGTCTTGGCAATGAACATGCCCTCGTTTTCCGCGTCCCAGCCGCCGTACACGCCCAACATCTCGCCGCGATCCGCCTCGGTCCACAGAGTCTTGCCTTTGCGCGCCTTGTTCTTCGCCACTACCGCGCCCGCGGCTGCCAGGATGGTCTTCGTCGAGCGGTAATTTTGTTCCAGCCGGATCACCCGCGCCCGCGGAAAATCGCGCTCGAAATCCAGAATGTTCTGGATGTCCGCGCCGCGCCAGCTATATATGGATTGGTCTTCATCGCCCACCACGCAGACGTTTCCGTGCGTCTGGGAGAGCAGCCGCATCAGCTCGTACTGGCTGCGGTTGGTGTCCTGGTATTCATCGATCATGATGTAGCTCAACCGGCGGTTGTACAGCCCGCGAGTGGCTTCATCGTGATGCAGCAGGCGCACGGTTTCGAGCAGCAGATCGTCGAAATCTAGGGCGTTGGCCGTGAGCAGTGCCTTCTCGTACTCGTCCCAGATCACGGCCAGCTTGCTCGCCGTCGGATCGTTCGCTTTGCGATAAAAATCCTGCGGGGTCTCTTTCAGATTTTTGGCATGGCTGATGCGCGATAACGCCGCGCGGTATTGCATGAACTTCTCATCCAGGCCCAGATGGCGAAAGGCGGCTTTGATGAGCGCCAGCTGGTCTTCATCGTCGTAGATACTGAAGCGGCGCGTGAAGCCTGGACGAAGGTGCGCCAGCGGCTCGCCATCCCGCCGCAGCAGCCGCACGCAGAAGGAATGAAAGGTGGAGAGGTTCGGCGCGGAATTGAGTTCTACTCCGCTCAGCAGCGCCGCCACCCGCGCGCGCATCTCTTGCGCCGCCTTGTTCGTGAAGGTGACCGCCAAAATGGCGGACGGAGGCACCTGCCGCTCCGTGATGATGTACGCGATGCGGTGAGTGATAACCCGGGTTTTGCCGCTGCCCGCGCCGGCCAGAATCAGCAGGGGCCCTTCGGTGCAGGCGACGGCTTCACGTTGTTGAGGGTTCAGACCCTTGAGAAAGTCCATGTCAGGGAGGACTCTACGAATTCTACCATGGTGGCGCTGTGAGGCGGGCTCGACTCCGCCTGGGATCTTCGCTCACAGAAAATCGGATTTTTTTCTTAGATAAATTCTGGGCATAATGCGCATGTTTTTACGCATATTCAGGTAAAGAGCGCCCAATCGGGGCGCCCTTTCAAACACGAGGAAGGAGAAAGACCATGAATTACAACAGAAAGCAGCATAGATCCGTCGGGGCGCGGGTCCGCGCGGGCCTCGCAGCGTTCGCTCTTATGGCGGCCGTAGCGCACGCGTATGGGCAGACTTCTGATTATCGGTTTAAGGAGATCGATTATCCGGGCTCGTTGGGTACCTACGCTTATGGCATCAACGACAAGGGTGAGGTCGTAGGGTGGTACACCGGCGCCGGATGTACTCAAAGCGCGTGCGCGTTCACTTATCTGAAGGGTACATACACGAGCTTTGAATGTGTCCTGGAAAATGCAACCCAGCCGTTCGATGTGAATAATAAGGGTGAGGTCGTGGGATCATACTCGTATTACAACAACGGCGTTGCAGGATTTATCTGGGAGGGAAACAACTCCTGCACAACGGTTCCTGCCCCATCGGCCAGCAGCCTCGTCGAAGCCACCGGCGTAAATGATCAGGGTGTTGTTGTTGGTTATTACCAGCCTCCATCCGGCGAAATCGAGGGATTCAGATATGCCGACGGTAAATCCGCGACGATTGCTTGCCCGAACGCCGCCGATACGGAGGTTTGGGGAATCGGAAATGATGGGGTAATCGTTGGAGCGTACGGGAGTGCGATTATTGGTCCCTGGACGGCGTTTACTTACGAGAAGGGTGTATGCACGAATGTCGAGTGCCCCTCTTTGGACGTTACCTCTATGAAAGCAATCTCCATAAACAAGAGCGGCCAAATCTCGGGATGGTATCAGGATTCAAGCGGAGTCAATCACGGTTTCGTAAAGACGGGAAGCGCCTGCACCCAGGTCGACGAGCCGGGCGCAACCGGGACGATACTCCTGCACATGAATGACGAAGGGAGTGTGGCTGGATTTTACGCGAACTCGGGCGACATTTTTGGAACCGTGGCCATCCCGCAGCAATAGCCTGATTCAAAAAGTGCCTTGATGAACACGCGCACAGGGGGCGCCCCACGCGCCTGTGTCTGCGGGAGTGCCCCTTTGCGCTTCTAATTCAGCACAAGCTTCATGTTCGTGCCGCCGACCTGGATCTCGGACACCTTGTTCTTCCCATCGGCCATGTCGTAGCGAACCGTGGTGGTTTTGTACTTGGATTCTCCGGTCTCTACCTTGACGCCCACCTCGGTCGTCTGGCGGCCGTGCTTGATCACAATCTTCTGGTCCTGCACTTCGACCTTATAATCGCCTGCCTGCAGTTGCGTGCCGCCGATCGTAGCCGGCACCAGGAACGTTACGGTGTATGACTTTACGCTGGCAAAGGCCAGTCCAGCAAACAGACACACGCTCAAAATCGCTTTCTTCATCGTGGAAGTTTCTCCTATCCACACGACGAATAAAAACGGAAAATGTTGTGCGGCGGCGTATCAGCAGTTTGTAAGGAATTCGCGCACTCGCGCCGCTGCCGCACTCTGAATATGCGCCTCGTCCCCGAAGCCTTTCAGCCATTCTATTTCCGGCTCCTTGCGGAACCAGGTCATCTGCCGCTTGGCGTAATTCCGGGTGTTACGCTGCGCATAGAAAAGCGCCTCCTTGGCGTTCAATTGGCCGCGTAACATCTCGACTGCCTGGCGATAGCCGTGCGATTCGAACGGCTTCGCTTCCAAGGAAAATCCCCGATCGCGGATTTGGGCGACTTCCTCGGCGAGGCCCGATTCGAACATGCCGCGCGTGCGTTCGTCCAAACGGCGATACAACTCGTCGCGATCCGGCGCCAGGCCTATCTTCAAGGTGCGAAACCCCACCAGCCGATCGCGCCCCTCGCGAAACATCTCGGTTACCGGCCGGCGCGCGATCAGGCATACCTCCAGTGCGCGCATAACCTTAGGCACGTCGTTGGGGTGAATCCGCCGCGCCGCCTCCGCATCGAAGCGGCCCAGCAGGCGATGCAAAGACCCGGGCTTCCGGCGCTCCCGCGCAGCCAGCCGCTCGCGCACCGCGGCATCGCGGGCCGGACCTCGGAACAGCCCCTCGAATAGCGCCCGCAAATAGAAACCCGTGCCGCCGGCCACTACGGGCAACCTGCCGCGCCTCGAAATCTCGACCAGCGCCGCGCGCGCCAAACGGGCGTATTCGCCCGCCGTGAAAATCTGGTCCGGGTCCAGAATATCGATCAGATGGTGCGGAATGCCACGCATCTCCTCCGTGGCCAACTTGGCGGTGCCGATGTCGAAATGCCGGTAAATCTGTAAGGAATCGCAGTTCACCACTTCCCCGCCAAATTCCCCGGCAACGCGCAGAGCCAATTCGCTTTTCCCGGATCCGGTGGGACCGGCAATCGCCACAACAGGTTTCAAAAGAACCCCTCCGATTGGTAACACATCTCGTCCAGCCATCGCCGTTATACAATGAAAGGGAACGATTCGACCCTCCCAGGCATCTAGGTCGAAAGGAACCACATCACGATGAATTTTCCCGTCAGAGCGCTTTTGGTAATCCCCGTGGCTTGCATTTTATCCGGCCAGACCGGTGCGCCAACCTCACAGCCGGTCGATAAAGCCGCTGCTTACTATAACTTCTCCATGGGCCACCTATACGCCGAACTGGCTGGCGTGTACGGTAATCGCAGCGAATACGTAACCAAAGCCATCGACTTCTATAAGCAAGCACTCAAACTGGATCCCGGAGCGAGCTTTCTGTTCGAGGAACTCACCGACCTCTATATTCAAAGCGGCAGGCTGAAGGACGCCGTGACGCAGGCCGAAGACGTGCTGAAGCACGATCCCAACAATCTGGACGCGCGCCGCATCCTGGGCCGCATTTATGCGCGCATGAGCGGCGATGCGCAACAGGGCAAGGTCAACGAAGACATGCTGCGCGCCGCCATCGAGCAGTATGAGAAAATCACCACCCAGGACCCCAAGGACGTCGAGAGCTGGCTGACCCTCGGCGGCTTATATCGCAAATCCCGCAGTTCGGTGGATGCCGAGAAGGCGTATACGAAGGCGCTGGCGCTCGATCCGAATAATGAAGATGCCCTCACCGGCTTGGCCATAGTCTATTCGGATGTCGGCGATACCAAGAAGGCCATCGAGAAATTGCAGGCGGTTACCAACAAGGATCCCAACCCCCGCACGCTGGCGGCGTTGGCCAGTGCCTACGAACAGCTCAAGGATTACCAGAGCGCTGCCGAGGTGTACCGCAAGGCTCTTGACCTCGATCCGGATAACAGCCGCATCAAGCGCGCCCTGGCGCAGGATTTGCTGTACAACGGCACCAACGCCAACGTGGACGAAGCCCTCAAATACTACCAGGAATTCGCCGGCGACGACCCGCACGATACCGACGCGTGGTTGAGCATCGCGCGCATCTATGGCGAGCGGCGCGATTTCGCCAAGGCCCGGGAAGCTCTGGATAAAGCCAAAGCCGCGGAACCGGAAAACCTCGAGGTGCGCTACGACGAGGTGAATCTGCTGGACAAGGAGGGCCACACCGATCAGGCCATCACCGCGCTGAAAGCGATCTTAAAGGATACTGAGCAAAAGAACTATTCGGACCAGCAGAAGAGTGTACGCCTGAAACTGATCGAAAGCCTGGGCGAACTTTACCGCGAATCCAATCAAACCCAGGCCGCCGTGGATACGTTCCGCCAGATGGCCGACCTCGATCCGGATTCCGCCGTCCATGCAGAGCTCGACATCCTGGATGTGTACCGCGCAGCCAAGGATTTCAAGAGCGCCCGCGCCGAAGCCGAAGCCGCCCTCAAGAAATTTCCCGACGATCGTTCATTGCAGCGCGCCCACGCATACGTGCTGGCCGATATGGGCAAAGTCGATCAGGGAGTCTCCGAGTTGCGTGCCATGCTAAAGGGCGAACACGAGCGCGAAACGCAATTGGACATCGCGCAACTCTACGAGAAGGCCAAGCGTTACGAAGATATGGCCAAGCCTTTGGATGCGGCCGAAAAACTGTCGGAAACCAAGCCCGAAAAAGAGGCCGTGTACTTCGCCCGCGGCGATATGTACGAGCACTTGAAGAAGTTCGATGCCTCCGAAGCCGAGTTTCGCAAAGTACTCGAATTGGATCCGGACAGCGCCGGCGCGTTGAACTATCTCGGCTACATGTTGGCAGACCGCAACGTCCGCCTGGATGAGGCCCAGAAGCTAATCTCGCGCGCGCTCGAACTGGATCCCGAGAACGGCGCGTACCTGGACAGTCTCGGCTGGGTCTACTATCGCCTGAATCGCCTGGAAGACGCCGAACATGCCCTGGTGCGCGCGCTGGCTAAGAACGGCATTGGCCAGGATCCCACGGTCCACGACCATTTGGGAGACGTTTATCTTAAGCTGGGCCGGACCAAGGACGCCATCACTCAATGGCAGGCCTCGGTGAAGGAAGCCGAGACGGATACGCAATCGGACATGGAGGCTGGCGAACTGGCGAATATCAATAAGAAACTGGAAGACGCCAAAGTGCGCTTGGCGCGGGAAACCGGCGCGGTCAAGTAGAAGTCCTCACGCCGCCCTGAATCGCGCTATGCTTGGATGTGCGCGCCGGGATGTAACGGCGGGCCCAAAGGATATCTGCTCCCATGAGTCTGAAGATCAATCTCCGTGAAAGCGGCAACGTCCTGATTCTCGACCTCAACGGCCGGATCACCATCGGCGAAGAGGTTTCTTCGTTGCGGGATGCCATCAAGGAACATCTCGACAGCGGGCAAAAAAACATTTTGCTCAACCTCGCCGATGTGAGCTATATGGATAGCACGGGCTTAGGTCAGTTTGTAGGCAGCTTTGCTACGGTGACCAGCCGGGGCGGGCAACTCAAGCTGCTGAACCTCCAGAAAAAGCTGCAGGAATTGATGCAGATTACCAAGCTGATCACGGTGTTCGAGACCTACGACAACGAGGCGACCGCTATCCGCAGCTTTCAGGCCGCGGCCACAGCCAGCTAGGTTGGGTTGAGTGGCGCACTGCTTCAGCGTGCCGCGGAGAACTTCAGTTCGCCGTCTTGTTCGCGCGTGTGCACGCTCTACTGCACATCCGACGGGTCCACGGCCTTCCGGTCCCCCGCCGCTGCCCAACGGATATACGCGACGATATCCGCCATCTGTTGGTCGGTGTAGCCGCCGGTGGAAGGCGGATGTTTCCAAACCGAATTGTCAGTCTTCGATTCCACGTCGCTGGCGGCGAACTTGATCAGAGCCGGCGGAGTCTTCGACAGATCGTAGTATTGCCATTCCGCGCCCTCCGCGGAGACTTTCATGCCGGGGAACTGGTTGCCCGATTTCAATTTGATCGCCTCCACGTACTCCGTGCGCGACGCGCGAATGGCGGTGACCAAGGCTCGTACGCCTACGCGGCCCAGCACCTTGAGGTCCGGCCCCACGGCCGTGCCGCGGCCCTTCAATGCGTGACAGGTACCGCAGCCGTTATCCGCATAGAAAAGCGTTTCGCCGCGCCCGATCTGCGGCGTCGGCGCAGCCGCTTGCATGAAGAGCAAAACCGATAACCAGATCATCTGTTCCTCCAACCATAGTATAGTCGCGTGCGCCCCGTTTCGCCCGTTGTCACATTTCGATCTTTCCCTTATACACCATGTCCCTGATCCGGAATTCCGCGTCGTGGTAAGGCCCGTAACCCGGCAGGTATAGTTCGAACAGGATGGTTTTGTCCCGCTCCGTCGCCGCGCGGGGGTAGACCAGCCGCAGAAACGGGTCCGAGGGAACCGGCGGAAAATGTCCTTCCATCTTGTACTCGTGGCGGCCCACTTTCATGAGGGATTCCTCTTCCATCGCGTGTTCTTCCTGCGCGTCGGCCAGCGCCTTCAGGTCCTTAAAAGCGATGGCGAGCACCAGCTTCTGCGTACCCTCGCCGCGCAGAAAGTCCACATAATCCTCGTTCGGCTCCCCCTTGGCCAATTTCGGGCTGCGGCGGGCGAACTCGGCTTCTGCCTCCCGCATAGGCTCCGCCGTAGCCAGATAGACTTGCACGTAAGGCGCAGGGCCGGACATCTGCGCCCAAGGGCTATCATGGAGCAGCCGGTCCACCTGAGCGTCGCTCCAATCGCGGGGCGCTTTTGTTTCCCAGAAAGGCGCGGCCAGCAGGGCCAGCCACATACACAGCAGATGCATAATAGTTCCAATATGTCAGAAATGCGGTATCGCGGCCGGCTGGCCACCTCGATCGAGAATGACCTGGTACGCGTCACGGTGCTCCACGAAGGCGGGCACATCGCGGAGATTCGCGATTTAGAGAGCGGCGTCAATCCGCTATGGACGCCGCCGTGGGAATCCATCGAGCCTTCCACCTACGATCTGCGGAAGCATCCGGAGTACGGCGCCGACTCGGAGAGCAAGCTGTTGAGCGGCATCATGGGCCACAACCTTTGCATGGACATTTTTGGTCCGCCCTCCGACGAAGAAGCCGCCGCCGGCTTGACCGTCCATGGCGAAGCCTCCATTGTCGCCTACAGCATCACTGGCAGCGAGACTGCATTAACCGCACGGGCCCGGATGCCCGAAGCGCAGCTGCAGGTGGAGCGGCAAATCCGGCTGGCTGGCCGGGTCATCGAGGTGGTCGAAACCGTAGAAAACGAGAGCGCCACCGACCGGCCCATCGCCTGGACCGAGCATGTCACCCTGGGCCCGCCGTTTCTCGAAAAGGGCGCTACCGAGTTCCGGGCGCCCGTCACGAAGTGTCAGGTTCTCGAAGCGGGTCTCGGCGATTTCGAGCGGTTCACGGATACGCCGGTCTCCGGAGGGTTCGCCAGTTACCTGATGGATCCCGCACGCGACGCCGTCTTCTTTGTCGCATGGTCCCCGGCCAGCCGGGTGGCTCTGGGTTACCTCTGGCGTCGCGCGGACTTCCCCTGGCTGGGCGTCTGGGAAGAAAATTACAGCCGTACCGGCCCGCCCTGGAATGGGCGAACCCTCACGCGCGGCATGGAGTTCGGCGCCTCACCGGTGGCTGAGACCCGCCGCCAGATGATCGAACGCGGGAGCCTGTTCGGCGTGCCCGCATTCCGGTGGATCCCGGCGCGCACCCGCATCGAGGTGCGGTATGGAGCCTTGATCCAAGGCGCTCTCGGCAGTTGCCCGGCCGGGCTTGTGCGGACGCCCAGCGGCGAGGTCCGGTTTGAATATTGAACTGCGGGCCGGCGCCAGCGGCGATTTGGCTTTAATCGGTCAAATTCAAAAGGCGTCTCCGGAGGCCTCCCAATGGGACGTACCCGAGTACCTCAAGTACGAATTGACCGTGGCGGTCTGCGACGGACGCGTCGTCGGATTCGCCGTGGCGCGTAGCGTGGCCGAAGGCGAAAGCGAGTTGCTGAACCTGGCCGTAGATCCGGCATTCCGGCGGCGCGGTATCGCCCGCCGGCTGGTCGCGGCCATCACATCCGGTCGTCCGGGTGTTGTTTGGCTGGAAGTGCGGGAATCCAATGCAAATGCCCGTAAGTTGTACAATTCATTTGGGTTTGTAGATATTGCGAGGCGCCTCGGCTATTATACTGGATCGGACGAAGGAGCTATTGTCATGAAGTTCCATTCATGATACCGTCACAGTAGACGGCTGGCTCGATTGAGCCTGCCGCACTTCTCAAAATGATGAAGTGAAGATGACCCACCGAGCCTCGTTCCCGAACCCCCGACTCGGCGTGGCAACCTCACTGGGAGGAACTGCCCCAATATGGAACGGAACGCACAGGAACAATTCAGAGCGCATCTGATGGAGACAAACGCGGAGTTTCGCCACTTGGCCGCGACGCATTGCGATTATGCGAAAAGGCTGGACGAACTGGAAGCCCTGCCGCACCTGACCGACCAGGAGCAACAGGAAGAAGCACGGCTGAAAAAGCTGAAGCTCCGTTTGAAAGACCAGATGGAAGCGATCGTGAGCCAGTACCGGGCTCAGCAAGTCGCTTGACATCAGGTGCGCGCAGTTTAGGTTCTCCGAAGCCCGGCTTGGTCTCGCCCAGCCGGGTTTTTCATTTATGCAGCCATACGACGTCGCCCTGAAGCTGCTTCTCAAAGGTCCCGCGAAGCAGACCATACGCGCCTTAACCGGCACGGCATTCCCGGGTCAGGTCTTGCTCTAGCGGCCCCGATTTGTCTTTCCGGTAACGGTCTGTTCGATGCCGGCACATTGGACGGCGAACGGCTGCCCGAAAGCGACGATGTCAGCGATAATGTAAATTGCGATCCTGGCCGGATAGCGGGACCAAAAAAAGGCGGTTCAGCACTTGGCGGAAAACGGTCGCGCAGGAGACGCCGCTATCTCTCGACTCCGGCGAATTTGCGGATCGAGCGCCATCTGGCCAGGCTACTGTCGCGCGGCGCGGGAACGGCGTCCGTGGACGCGGTCGAATCCGAATTGACGGTTCCTATGAAATGCGTGCAAATTGAAATATTGATGGTGGCGGCATGCGCCACGGGTTGCGGCTATCATGTGGCCGGAACGTCCGACATCATGCCGCAGACTATCCACACGATCGCGGTCACGCCTTTTGCCAATAAGACCGTGCAATACAAATTCGCGCAGCGATTGCCGCAGGACATCAAACGGGAGTTCATCGAACGTACGCACTACAAGATCGTGACCGATCCGCAAACCGCCGACGCCGTGCTGGATGGCGCAGTGCTCAATTTCGTTTCGTATCCGATCATTGCGGATCAAAGCACGGGGCGCGCCACGGTCGTGCAATGCAGCGGCTATTTGAAGGTCACTTTGACGGAGCGCGCTACGGGGAAGGTGTTGTTCTCGCGGCCATCGTTCGAAGTGCATGAGCAGTATGAAATCAGCGTGGATCCGCAAGCCTATTTCGATGAAAGCGGGGCCGGCGTGGAGCGCCTGGCGCACGATGTGGCGCGCGATGTAGTCACGTCGATTCTGGAGAAATTCTGAAATGGTGCACAAATTGTGGGGCAGACCTCCAGGCCTGCGCGGGTCCTCCAGGATCTGCCCTTCGCCAAACGCGAGCAGGCCGACGTGGACGTCGGCCGCATGACTCCGGCACAGTTTCTCACTCGCTTAGAGCGCGGTGAAGTGGCGCCCGCCTATTTGTTCATCGGGCCGGAGAGTTACCATCGGCGGCGTGCGCGCGAGGCATTGCTGCGCGCTGCCCTGCACGGCGCCGGCGACGACAACGCCATCGCGCGGTACGATCTGGCGGGAGATTCGCTGGCGGAGGTCATCGACGATGCGCGCGCGCTGTCGCTGTTCGCGTCGGAGAGAGTGATTTTCGCCGGCAACGCGGAAGCCGTCATGCCCAATGCAGTGGCCGGCGAGCAAGCCGAGGAAAGTGAAGGCGGCGCCGGTGCGGCGGCCATGCTCGCGGCGTACATGCGTAATCCCACGCCCGGCGTTGTGTTAGTGTTCGATGCTCCGCGCTTCGATTTCGAGGGCGAGGATAAAAGGAAGCAGGAGCGCGTGCGGAAGTTTTACGCAGCCCTGGGTGAGCCGGTGGATTTCAAGCGCGCATCGCCCGACGAGGCCCGGCGGGAAGCTGCCGCCCTGGCCCGGCGCGTGGGTTTGCGCATCGATCCCGCCGCGGTGGATCTGCTGGTGGAGTCGCTGGCCGCCGATCTGACTCGCATCGCGGTGGAAGTGGAGAAGCTGTCGCTCTATGCCCAAGGGCGCACCGTCACCGAGGAGGATGTAACGTTACTGGCACCCGAAGCACGGGCCACCACCATCTTCGCGCTGGTCGCGGCATTAGGA
This sequence comes from Bryobacterales bacterium, assembly GCA_963756605.1. GTDB lineage: Bacteria > Acidobacteriota > Terriglobia > Bryobacterales > Bryobacteraceae > Bog-159. The sequence goes on from CAVWOT010000019.1 coordinate 41,475, forward strand.
CGGCGGGACCGGTCGCGATCACTTGAGATTCTGGATACGCTGTTCCGCGAAGGTGAGTACTTGCCGCTGGCGCTGTCGTTTCTGGCGGCCCAATTCCGTGCCGCTCTGGTAGCGAAGGAGGCGGGCTTGCGCAGTCCCCAGCAGATTCAGGGGCATTTCGCCAGAATGGGAGTGCAGATGTGGGGCTCGCGCGCGGAGCAGGTTTTTCAGACCGTGGCGAAGTTCTCGAAGGCGCAACTGGAACGCGCGATCAAGCTGACATTCGATGCGGACCGCGACTTGCGCACCGCGCGGCCGGACGACCGCATTGTGATGGAGCAGTTTATTTTGCGCTTGACGGTGGAGGGCGGGATTTAGCCGGCGCGGGACTGTTCAGTCCGCTCTTACACAGTGGCCAGCGACTTTACGCGCAGGTGCAACGTCGATTTGTATCGCGCCGCTGTGTTCTTCTTGATGATGCCCGTCTTGGCGGACCGGTCGATTAACGAGAAAGTAGCCGGCAGCAGTTCTGCTGCAGCCTTGGCATCCTTAGAGGTGATGGCGCGCCGCATGGCGCGGATCTGGTGCCGCAAGCGGGTCTTGTTCTGCCGGTTGTACTCGGTGCGTTTTTCGTCTTGTCGCACGCGCTTGATCGCGGAAAAATGATTGGCCATCTGGAAACAAAATAATCCTTACAAGAGATTTGTAACTATCAGCATACCGCAAGCCGTGAGATCGGGGCAACTCAGCTGCCCGTACTGCTCAATATGCGGCAACTTGATCCAGGTCGACGTTGCCGCCGGACAGGATCACTCCCACTTCGCGCAGGCCGGACGTCAGTTTGCCAGACAGCAGGGCGGCCGCGCCCACCGCGCCGCTGGGTTCCACCAGGATCTTCAACCGGGTGAGCAGGAACTTGACGGCCGCCCGGATCTCATCGTCGGTCACAATTAGAATTTGTTCGACTAACTGGCGGACGATCGGAAAAGTCAGCGCGCCGGGCTCGGGAGCGCGCAATCCGTCGGCGATGGTTTGCGGCAGCGGAATGGAGGTGCGTTCGCCGGCTTGAAACGAAAGAAACGTATCGTTGCCATCGGCGGGCTCGACGCCGAAGAGGCGAATCGACGGGCGCATATCCTTGGCTATAGTGGCGCATCCGGAGAGCAGCCCGCCGCCGCCAACCGGTGTGATCAGGGCGTCCAGGTCCGGCCGGTCTTCCAGTAACTCAAGGGCAGCAGTTCCCTGTCCTGCCATGATCAGCGGATGATCGAAGGGCGGCACCAGCGTCGCGCCCGACTCTTCGAGAATGCGGCCGGCGATCCGCTCGCGGCTCTCGCGATGGCGATCGTAGGGCACGATATGTGCGCCATAACCGCGCGCGGTATCCAGCTTCGAGCGGGGCGCGTCGGCAGGCATGACAATAGTGGCTGCGGCCCCTGCGTGACGGGCGGCGATGGCCACGGCAATAGCGTGATTGCCGGAGGAAAAGGCCACCACGCCGCGCGGCAGGGCGGCGGGAGGCAAAGACAGAATCAGGTTCGCGGCGCCACGGATCTTGAATGCGCCGCCCGTCTGCAGATTTTCGCACTTAAAGTGGACGCGCGTGCCGGCGATGGCATCGAACTCGGATGAGGTCAGAACGGGAGTGCGCTTGGCGAGCGGCCGAATGCGGACAGCCGCATCGCGCACGGCGACGGGCGTTATGGTGGACACCTCCGATTGTAACGTAACCGGCTAGCGCCGCCCTATTCGGTTGGTGGGCAGGATTAGCCGATAGGGCAACAGCCGGCGCCGCGCAGCATCCCGAATTCCCAGTTCCCCTCGGAACACACCATGCTGCCGGGCGATCGCCAGGCGAACCTGCGCGCGCGTCCTTCTGGTACGCTCCAGCAAAAGCCGAATTCGACGGACTTCGGCCCGCAACCCCCTTTCGAACGGACCTCCACTTCGATCGACGCGCATGCTCTCCTCCCCTACAATTAAAGCCTTCGCGAGCGCCTTTGTTGAGTAGTGAGTTGAGGAGTGCTGAACGTTTCACTTCCGTAACGGAAATTCGCGAAAATGTTCTGCGCGTCTGTATTGGGTAAAAATTCCGATCACGCCTGCTCGTCGTCCGGAACGCAGCCGATGGTGCTCATGTATTCGTCCGACGTATATAGGGCAAAGCCGAACGATTTCGGATCGAGCACGGTGAACGGCGTCAAGCTTTGATAGCAGGCGAACAAGCTGTCGGAGTACGCATAATAATTTTCCAGGAAAGCGGCGGAAATTAACGCGAAGCCCGGCGGCTCGGGGAACACCGCGTTGACGCCGATAGCGCGCGATACAATGCGCCGATAGTCGACCACACCCCATTTTTCGAAGCGGGCGGCGACCGCGGCCGGGGTATGATTCACCAGCAGGTCCGCAAAACTTTGGGGTTGAATGCCGCCCTGGGCTAGCGCTGCGTCGCGGCTCGCGAAATCCGTACATTGTGCGATCCAGCGCATAACATCCTTGCCGGTGAGCGAGAGCATGCGAAATTCGGTGTAGCGGCCCCGCAGCAAGGGCTCCCTATCCGCGTCTGCGTTGGCCATGCCATTCAGATGCAGCGAGAGCCTGATGCTGTCCATTACGGAGGAAGCGTCCAATCCACGATCGAAGGGATGCAATATCAAAGGGGGCAGGTCCCACCAGCGGCCAGGCCACGGATTCTCACCAGAATGGGTCATCTCTAAATAGCATATCGGCTTCGCGGGCTGAAGTCTGCGCCGCCCAGACGCAGAGGCAACCCGCCGCCGGGCGCCGCGATGCTGTAAGATGTGGGCGGGAGGAATTTTGGTGAAGACATTTACGGCGCTGTGCGCATTATTGTTGACGCTCGGGCTTCCGCTTCTCGCGCAACGGGACCAACACGAAGGAAGCAAGCCTGCTGTCGGTGGAGGATACATACCCAAGCATGGCCCTCCGCCCGCTAAAGCCGCACCAAAGGCCCCGGCACCTGCTGAGCACCCCAATTTTGCTGACCAGGCCGGGCATCCTCAGGCTCCCCACGTCCACACCAACGGCACTTGGGTCGGACACAATACCGGTAGAGACGACCCAAATTACCATCTCGACCATCCCTGGGAACACGGCCATTTTACGGGTGGCATTGGCCGCGGACATGTCTGGCGGCTGGCAGGCGGAGGGCCTTCGCGCTTCTGGTTCGGCGGATTTTATTTTAACGTGGCGCCGTTTGACGTCGGGTACTGCGGTGACTGGCTATGGAACAGCGATCAGATCGTCATATACGACGACCCGGACCACGTGGGCTGGTATCTGGCTTATAACGTGAGGCTCGGCACGTACGTGCACGTGATGTATCTGGGTACCAGTTAGCCCCCGGTACACTCGGGTCTATGCTTCGCAGCCGCTGGACGTTATGGGGCGCCATTCTGCTGTTTCCGCCGGCAGGACTGGTGCTGTGGTGGGTGCACCGGGGCGTGCGGCCGGTGGCGCGGATTGCCGGGACACTCGGCATCTGCGCGATCGCCATCGTCGAGCTGTTTGCCGTATACGGCCTGCGTCTCGAATGGGACGGCGCGATGAAGGTGCATGGCATCTCCTTCGAAACCCGCGCTAAGAATGACGCACGGCTGGAGGCCAGCCGCTCCGGGCACCGCGCCGAGGCTGCGCCGGTGGTGGTCCCGCCACAGGCAGCGATTCCTCCCGCGGCCTCTCCTGCAATAGCCGCACACGCCGCGCCAGACTATTGGACAGACTTCCGCGGTCCAAACCGTGCGGGAGTATATACCGAGACCGCGATCGAGACAACCTGGCCCGCGGCGGGATTGCCCCGCCTATGGAAGCAGCCCGTAGGCGGCGGCTATGCTTCCTTTACCGTGGGCGAAGGCCGCGCCTATACCATCGAACAGCGGCGCAGTCGCGAAACCATTACGGCATACGACGTCCAAACCGGCCGCGAGCTTTGGGCTTTCGGTTATCCGGCGCTGTTCGATGAAATCCTGGGCGGCGCCGGCCCGCGCGCCACGCCGGTGTATCGCGATGGTCTGGTCTATGCGTTGGGCGCCAAGGGGGATTTATATTGTGTCTCGGCCAGAACCGGTAAGCCAAAATGGTCGAAGAACATTCTGGCCGACAATGCCGCGCCGAACCAGCACTGGGGGATGGCGGAATCGCCGCTGATTGTGGACCGCATGGTAGTTGTAACACCCGGCGGCGCGCCGGACAAAAGCATCGTGGCTTACGACCGTTTAACCGGCGCGCCTGTCTGGCGGGCGCTCGACGATCGCGCGGGATACACTTCACCGATTCTGGCCACGCTGGCTGGCCGCCGGCAGATCGTGTGGCTCAGCGGGCAGCGCGCGGTCGGCTTGGCGCCGGAGAATGGCGCGCTACTTTGGGAATACGCTTTTCCCGCGCAGATGGATATGAACTGCGCGCAGCCGGTGGTGGTGGATGCGGACAGCGTGCTGCTTTCGTCGTCGCCCGGGCCGGGCGCCGCGTTACTCACTATTACCAAGACCGGCGACGGTTACGCGGCGCGCGCCGTGTGGCAAAACAATCACATGAAGAACAAGTTCAACTCATCGGTGTTCTATCAGGGTTACATCTACGGCTTCGACGAATCGATTCTGGCGTGCATCGACGCTCGAACCGGCGAGCTTAAGTGGAAGGGCGGGCGCTATGGCTATGGACAGTTGTTGCTCGCCGGTGACCACCTGGTGGTGCTGACCGAACAGGGCGACCTGGTGCTGGTGCGCGCGACCCCGGAAGGACATCAGGAACTGGCACGCTTCGCCGCGCTCGAGGGGCGCACGTGGAACATCCCGGCTATCGATAATGGTTTGCTGCTGGTTCGCAATGCGAGCGAGATGGCCTGTTTCCGATTGGGAAAGGAGGGCGGGCTTTAGCCGGCGCGGCGCTTCAGCGCCGCTTCTGTCTTGACTGAAAATCATGCAATATGTCAAATTGAATCCGTGACGAGAGCCGGTACCGGGCATCCGCAATCGCGGCGCCCTTCGAGTCGGCGCTGGCCAGACCTCGAAACAGCTTAACCTATGACCAGCCCGAACTGTGTGATCAGCCTGCGGCACGCAGCATAACCCCATGGCCCGCCGTATCGAATCCTACATGCTCGACGGGCCCGCGGGCAAGTTGGAAGCTCTGCTCGAAGCGCCCGAGGAATCCGATCCGCGGGCCGTGGCGCTGGTTTGCCACCCGCATCCTTTGTTCGGCGGCACCATGCATAACAAGGTCGTCTATCGGGTGGCGCGGGCGCTGCGGAGTTCGGGTTACGTGGTGCTGCGGTTCAACTTTCGCAGCGTCGGGAAAAGCGACGGCCGACACGACCTGGGAGTCGGTGAAATCGCAGATGCATGCGCGGCGCTCGATTGGCTGCGCAACCGCTATCCGGACCTGCCATACACTCTGGCCGGCTTTTCGTTTGGATCCCGGGTGGTACTGAACCTGGGCTGCGGGTTGCCGGACGTTCAACTAATCATCGCCCTGGGCTTTCCTGCCAAACGCGACCCGGTCGGCGAGTTAGCGCATTGCCGGGTACCCAAGCTATTCATTCAGAGCACGCATGACGAATACGGCCCGCCGCCGGAGATGCAGGCGTTCTACGCGCAGGTAGCCGAGCCGAAAAGGCTCATCTGGGTAGAGGCCGAGGACCACTTCTTCGCAGGCGGACTGGATGAGCTGGAACGGCAAGTTGCCGCGATGTCCGGCAGCTAAACCACCAACCACCAGCCACCAGCCACTAACCACCAGCTACAGCGCCGCCCGATGGGCGCGCCGCTGCGCGCGCATCCCGATCAGCTCGGCCACGTGGCCCAGCAACGCGGAAACGTTCTCCGCGTTGATCGAAACCTGCTGCTCGTCCCCCACCGGATAGCGGGATGCCTTGGCTTCCCTATAGGCCGTGACCAGCGCCGTCGCGGGCTGGTACGGTTTGACGCGGGCGTACGAAAGCACCTGCCTGCCGGCTTCCGGGGAATCCACCTCGGCTTCGCTTAGCACCAACTCGTATTGGCCTTCGTCCAGCTTCGAAAAGGCTTCCGCCGCTGAGCCCGCCACGTCCACGCTGTAGCCGCCGGCTTCCAGCAATGTTTGCAGCGTGAGGCGGGAAGACAACTCATCGTCCACCACCAGCACACGTGCCAGATCTAGACTCTTCGGCATTGCTGTAAGCTCTACTTTACCCGAAAAGCCAAAACATTTCACTTAAAAAATGCGTTTGCGCCAGAACTGTGGAATTTTGAATTAATCAATTGAAAACACGATGGAAAATCGCATTTATGTGGCACCCAGTCATCGGCGCCCCGAAAGCCTGATTCGGTTTTGTAAGCTCACATGTCATACGTTTGTATGATTCGATACGCCGTCCCGCCCAGCGCCCAGGACTGGAGCTACGGTATGTCGATCACAGCGCTGCCGTTGGCTCTGGCGGCGCCTTGTGTGGCCGTCACCTGCACCTCGTAGGAGCCGGTATCCATGGCGCCCAAGCCAATCCGGCTCAACACGCGAATGGATCCATCGGCCTCGGCCGCGGGAAGGCTCTGCCGGACTGCGGTTACCAGCTTACCGTTATGGGACAATGCGATCCGCACGTCCGGCTGGGCACCGATACTGGCGCTGGGATACAAAACGAAATAGAGGCTTTCCACGGCGCCAGGCGACTTAGGGACCGCCGGGTTTAAGTCGGGAGTAACTTGGCCGCCGGGAAAGCCGAGTGGATCCATGGCATCGCGGGCGCCGTTGTGTGGCTGGACACTGCGCACAAATACCAGATCGCTCAGTCCGATGCGCCCGGCGGAAGGCACAAAGAATGCGATCTTGCGGATGCTGGCGGCCTGATTTTCCTGATCGAGCGCTACCGCTTGCATGTGATACCGGCCGGGCGGGAGACTCAGATGCAGCGTGACAGCCGTTTCGCCTCGCTCAAACTCCGGCCGTTTGGCGGCGGGCGCCTGAAACTGCAAATCGCGGGAAATTTTGCTGACGACCTGATCGCGGTCATCCTTGATCAAAGCGAGAAACGACACATGCAGGCGAAACAGTTTGCTCCTGTTATCCTCGGCGAAATAAAGTGCCCGGCTGGGAACAGAGAAAACAGCGCGGCACTCGGTTTCCGCTGCGGTAGCTTGGAAGCGCAACACCGCCGCATGAAACTCGAAAGCTTGCGGAGCAGGATCGCGGTCGAGCGCCGTCAACGCGGCGAATTCGAAGGGCGCGACTGGTTCGCCTCCGAGCATAGGCAGCGCGAAGTACCCTTTTCTGCTTTGGATGTTGACTCCCGACCGCGTAGCGCGGACCTCAGTGGCGCGGAAGTGACCATCATAGTTGGAGGACGACGGCGCATAGCTCACCTCGTAGTGCGCGCGCACCTCTTCCATGACACGGCGCAGGGGCGCGGTCATGTCGTTCATATTGGCAATGGCGGCGCCGCCGGTATCCTCGGCGAGGGAGCGCAAGTTCTCCTGGTAGTTTGTCGGGGAATCGAACGCGTCCGGATCACTACGGCGGATGGCTGTATTGATAGCGCGCGATTCGCCGATCCGGTCAACGGTGTCGAGCCCGTTGGCATCCACCGTGTAGAAGGCCACGTTGGAGCGGTTCGCATCGCTGATCAAGGCGCGATAGCGCTCCGGCTGGCCCGGCGGGAGAATCAGACCTTCGGAAAAGTAGATGACGGTCTTGCGCCCGGGAAGCTGCGACTGGCCGCGAATCAACTGCTCCAAAGCATCGATGGATGAATTGCCAACCTGGTTGGAGAGCACGGCGATGGTGAGGGATGCCATCTGCCGTTCAACTGCCGCGGCGGCTGCGTCCAGGTGCGAACCTATGGCGACGGGGCCGCGCTCCTCGGCCGAGCCTGGCTGGAGGGCGCGAAAACCCCGCCGTCCGGACGACAGGCTATTGAGGAGCATGGCCTGCGTCTGCATATCCTTCGCGAAGGCTTCGGGAGCGCTGCCAGCCGCGCGGTCCACGGCCTGGTTGAGCAGGTCGAGATCATTTGTGTATTGTTGCAGAAGGTTGAGCCGGTGGTGCATTGCGAAAACGCCGGCATACGTGTTCGCACCCAGTTCCGCGCCCAGAAAAGCTTTGGCGGCGGACGTGGCCCGCCGGCGGCTATCCAGGCTCATCCCGTCGAAAACCAGGGACACTACGTTGAGCTCGCGAAGCGGGTTGTAGGCCGCGCGCGCGCCGACGACGGATGCGTCCGGAGTGGTTCCGCCAGGCGCATCCCCGGCTCCGCGGTAATGGAAGCTGCGCAGCTTTTGGGGGACGCCGTCCTCCAGGATTTCAACGTCCTGCGGGAGCAGATTGGCGATCAATTTGTGGTGCTTGTCGCGGGCGACGAAGTCCAGTAACACTTCCTGGGTGCTGGAATGAAGGATGGTCCCGGAGGAGGGCGGCGTGGTTTGTTGCGCGCGTCCGCTCAGGACCAGCGCAAAAAGTGCAAAAATCCTGCGCGACATAATCACTCGAAAACACGGCGGAAAATTGCATCCACATGGCGTAGCTGGCGTTCGAGCGAGAAGCTCTCCGCGATTTGGGCGGGATTGAGCACCGCCTGGATCTCCGGGTCCGCCTCAATCGCGGCCCGAAAATCCGATTCGGTTTCCCAGGCTTGCATGGCATGCGTCTGGACGATTCGATAGGCTGCTTCGCGCATCATTCCGACAGCCGCCAGGTCCAGCAGCAATTGCCCGGAAAAGACCAGGCCGCGGGTCATCTCCAGGTTCCGCCGCATGCGTTCCGGATACACCAAAAGCCTGTCCATCAGTTGGGTAGTCTTTTCCAGCAGGTAATCGGTGAGGATCGTGGAATCGGGGAGAATGACCCGCTCCACCGAGGAGTGCGAAATATCGCGTTCATGCCAGAGTGCGACATCTTCGTAAGCCGCCTGAACATTGGCGCGCACCACCCGCGCGAGGCCGCAAATCTGTTCGCAGGTGACGGGATTGCGCTTGTGCGGCATGGCTGAGCTGCCTTTCTGTCCGCGCGCGAAGTACTCCTCCGCCTCGCGCACTTCGGTGCGCTGCAAATGCCGCACCTCGAGCGCGATCTTCTCGCACAAGGCCGTCGCCAGCGCCAGCGCGGCGATGAGCGCGGCGTGCCGATCGCGCTGGATCACCTGCGAAGCTACCGGCGCGGGCTTCAAACCCAGCCGCGCGCAAATACGGTCCTCGGCTTCCGGACCGATATGCGCGAATGTTCCTACGGCGCCCGAGATCTTGCCCACGCGCAGGTCTTCGGCGGCCGCCCGCAGGCGCACCAGATCGCGCCCCGCTTCGCCATACCAGATGGCCAGCTTCAATCCGAAGGTGATGGGCTCGGCATGTACGCCGTGCGTGCGGCCGATCTGCACGGTATCTTTGAATTCGATAGCGCGCCGCTTCAGAACCGCTTGCAGGCCCTCCAAACCGGCAAGCAGAATTCCGCAAGCCTGCTGGATCTGCAGCGCCTGCGCGGTATCCACCACGTCATTGGAAGTCAGCCCGTAATGCAGCCAGCGGGACGCCTCCGCATGCCCGGCGGCCTGCATGCTTTCGGCCACCGCCGTGGTGAAGGCGATGACATCGTGCTTCACCTCCCGCTCGATCTCGAGAATGCGGGCGCTATCGAAGCTGGCATACGTCCGCAGCGCGCGCGCCGCTTCGGCCGGCACCACGCCCATTTCCGCCAGCGCCTCAGAGGCTGCCAGCTCTACTTCCAGCCACTGCCGGAATTTGTTTTCATCCGTCCAGATGCGACCCATTTCCGGCCGCGTGTAACGCGCGATCAAAACTCGAATACCTCCGTGGGGCGAGACTGGCTGGCGATTTCGAGCGGTGTCGACAGCCCGCGCCGTTCCAGCGCTTGCGTTGCCATCAGGCGCACGATCTCCGGATGGTTATTATGCTCGCTGAGGTGGCCCAGAATGAGCCGCGCCGGGGTGCCATCGAAATCGCGCAGAAGGAAATCGCTCATCATATCGTTTGAAAGATGGCCCACCCGGCTCATCACGCGCTGCTTGACGGACCAGGGATATGGTCCGACCTTCAACATCTCCAGGTCGTGATTGGATTCGAGCAGCATCAGGTTCGACCGGCGCAAGTGGAATTTGACCGATTCCGTGATGTAGCCGAGGTCCGTGGCCACCGCGATTTTGACGTCGCCGGCATAAAAGCAGAAGCCCACTGGATCGACGGCGTCGTGCGGGATGCCGAAGCTGTCCACATCGATATCGCCCACCGAGAAACCGGCGCCGGCCTGAAAACATTCCAGGCGTGGCCGTATTTCGCCCCAATCGATGGCCGGCGCGGTGAGCTTGCTGATGTAGACCGGAATCCGCAGGCGGCGGGCTACCCGCGCGAGACCGGAAATGTGATCGGAATGCTCATGCGTGATCAGCACGGCATTGAGCGTTTCGACCTGCTCGCCCGCAAATTCGAGGCGCCGGACCAAAGCCCTGAAGCTCAGGCCGGCATCCACGAGTATGCGTGTGCGATCCGTCGCCAGCAGCGCGCAATTGCCGGAACTGCCGCTGGCCAACACGCAGAATTTGACGATACCCGCCTCCCGAGAAACTTCAAGCATACCAGGGATTCCGTGACCGAGCCGCGCGCGTGAGCAAGCGTTCTGATAGCCTGTACTCGATGAAAGTCGCACGCATCCACCAACACGGCGGGCCGGAAGTACTGGTTTACGAAGACGCGCCTGAGCCGAGCATCAAAGCCAACGAAATCCTGCTACGCGTCCGCGCCTGCGCGCTCAATCACCTGGACCTGTTCGTGCGCGCCGGAATCCCCGGCATGAAGTTCAACATCCCGCATGTGCTGGGCAGCGACATCGCGGGCGAAGTAGTCGCGGTGGGCGAATTGTGCGAGCGCGTGCAGCCCGGATGGCGCGTGCTGCTTTCGCCCGGCTTGAGCTGCCGCCAGTGCACGCAGTGCGTTTCGGGCCAGGACAACCTGTGCCGCGGCTACACCATGTTCGGCTATCGCGTGGATGGCGGCAATACTGAACTGCTGGCCGCGCCCGAATACAGCGCCATCCAGATTCCCGACTCGATGAGCTTCGAGCAAGCCGCCGCGGTGCCGCTGGTATTTCTGACCGCGTGGCACATGTTGATGGCGCGCGCACAGTTGCAGGCGGGCGAAGACGTGCTGGTGCTGGCGGCTGCGAGCGGCGTGGGATCGGCCGCCATCCAGATTGCCAAGATGTTCCAGTGCCGGGTGATCGCCACCGCCGGCGGCGAGGAGAAGCTGGCCAAAGCGCGCGAACTCGGCGCGGACCACGTGATCGATCATTACCAACAGGACATATCGGCCGAAGTGCGCAAGATCACCGGCAAGCGCGGTGTGGACGTGGTGATCGAGCATGTGGGCACGGCCACCTGGCAGAAGAGCCTGGAATCGCTCGCGCCGGCGGGCCGCCTGGTCACCTGCGGCGCGACTACTGGCTATGACGCCAAACTGGACCTGCGTTTCCTGTTCAGCCGCCAGCTCTCCCTGCTGGGGTCGTTCATGGGGACCATGGGCGAGCTGCACCGGGTGCTGCAGTTTGTGTTTCGGGGGCAGTTGAAGCCGGTGATCGATCGGGTTTATCCGCTGTCTGAGATTCGCGCAGCGCATGAGCGGCTGGAGGGGAAGGCGCAGTTTGGGAAAGTCGTGGTAGTGCCATAAGGTATTCCAATTTGGTATAACAAAGTTGCGTACCATGAAGACCGCCATTTCCGTCGAGGACGAACTTCTGATGGAGGCAGATCGCACGGCACATCAAATGGGAATCAGCCGCAGCCGCCTGTTTTCGCTGGCACTGGCGAACTACTTGCGGAAGCGGCGGAACAAGGAGATCCTTGACCAGTTGAATCGAGTCTACGCCGAAGAACCCAGCCCGGAGGAGCGGCGAACGGTGGAAGGTATGAAAAGGCGATTCCGTTCGACGATTCGGGATAACTGGCGCCCATGATTCGCCAGGGCGAAATCTACTGGATCGATTTCGGCACCCCTACAGGATCCGCTCCTGCCCAGCGACATCCCTGCGTCGTGGTGCAAGGCGATTTGTTCAACAGAAGCGGGATCATGACGACGGTGGTCTGCCTGATCACGTCAAATCTGGCCCGCGCCGAAGCGCCTGGAAACGTACTGCTGGAACCGGGCGAGGGGAGCCTAAAGAGGCCCAGCGTGGTTAATGTATCCCAGGTGGTGACGGTGGACAAATCCGAGTTGTCGGAGCGGGTCGGGCGACTGCCCGCCAGCAAGGTGGATGCCATCCGGCGGGGTCTGCACCTACTATTCGAACGCGTTTGAGCTAGCTCTTGAACAGCCGATTCGAAGCCCTAAGGTCTGCAACGGGTGCTGTAGTTTGTGTTTCGGCAGTTGCCGCCGGTAATTGATCTGAGGTTCGCGCGGCACATGAAGAGGTTGAGGCCGCGCGCCGCGGAAAAACACGCTACATCCGCGGAACCTTTCGGGCACCTCGTTCGTATAACATGCAGAAACGGAGTAGCTATGCCACGAAACTACCGCCGCGGCGGCGCTTTGGCCGGTATTCTGTTGATGGTGCTGATGCTGGGCTTGCTGGGCATCGCCGCCCTGGTGACCACCGGCCTGTATTTCGCCGATCACGTGCGCGTTACGGAAAGCGATGCGCGCGGCGAAGCCACCCTCGAGACACCATTCGGCACGGTGCACGTACGCGATAATGCCAGGTTCGACCCGACGCATATGGGCGTGCCTGTCTATCCCGGCGCGGTCCGCGACGACAAATCCCGCAAACTCGCCAGTTTTCGTTTCGATTTCGGCGACATCCACAAACGTTTCGCCGTTTCGACGGCGACTTATCGCACCAGCGATTCCGTCGATCGGGTAACCGACTTTTATCGCAGCGAGCTTCCGCACTGGATGATCAGCCAGCGAGACAACGGCGGATTGCAATTGTCCCTCACGCGTCACGGCTATAAAAGGATGGTGGCCATATGTGAGGAAGACGGCGAAACGCGCATCGCGCTTGCTTCCATGGGAGAGCCTGCGTCAAACTGATCATAGGGGGACTTGTGCCTCTTGATCATGCCTGATTACTGCACCTGCGGCGCAGAGTTGCCGCCCGACGCCCGCTTCTGCCACCGTTGCGGCAAACCGCAGCGCGAGGAAATCGTTCCGGAGACGGTGGAGCGCGGCCCAGAGAACATTCCACAGATTGCCACCGGAGGCACTCCGCTTCCACAGATCGTTCCGGCCGGAACAACGGCCTCCGGCGCCCCCCAGCGCGTGAGTTTCCATAATGCGACGGCCGTGCGCGTCGGCCTGCTGATGGCCGGCATTGCGTCGCTGCTGAGCGCGCTACCTGCTTTAGCGGCGGGACTAGTGGGCCTGGCGATCTGGTGGGCCAGCGCTGGATTCCTGTCCGTGTACATCTATCGCCGCCGCACGGGCCAGGCGCTGACGGTCGATAGCGGCCTGCGCATGGGATGGATCACGGGCCTGCTGGGGTCCACCATCACCAGCGTGGTATTCACCGCGAGCGTGATCCCGCTGATCCGCGGAGGCGGGCTGGCGAATCTTTATCAGGAACAGCTTCACAAAATGTACGGCAACGATCCCAATGTTGCGCAGGCGATGAAAATGCTGGAGAACCCCAGTTCACTGGCGCTGGTGGTGATTTTCGCGTTGCTGTTCTTTTTCCTGATCATTACGTTCCTGTGCACGGCGGGCGGGGCGTTGGGCGCGAAGCTGGTAGGCGGCGTCAGCGGTCAGCGGCCATAGAGCCGCTGGGTTGCGGCACGCGGGCGGACGCCGGCGCGCGGCTGTATCGTTTGACCAATGCGACTCCGACGAAAATGATGGCCATCGCGGCAGCCTCGCGCGCGCCGAATGGTTCGCGGTAAAAGAGCCAGCCCAGAGTCACGGCGACCACCGCATTCACGTAAGGGTAGATGGAGGCGACCGCCACGGGCAGACGGTCCAGCGCGTAGATGTAGGCGCTGTATCCGACGATGGAGCCAAACATCACCAGGTAGAGGATCGCCAGCACGCCGCGCGTACTCCAGTGGACGGGGTGCTCGTGGAATATCGCCAGCAGCGGCAAGAAGGACAGTCCGGCCGCAAGTTGCTGCACCGCGCCGATGACGATCGGATGGGTGGCGGTGACTTGCCGCCGTTGGTAGATTGAGCCGAAAGCCCATCCCGCCATGCCGAATTGCAGCACCAGAAATCCGCTGAGCAGGCCGGCATGAAAGGTGTGGGTGTGCACATCCGGCGCAAAGAGCAGCGCCGCGCCGCCCAGCCCGACGAGCATGCCCAGAATAGTAGGCAGGTGCAGCGGCTCGCCGCCGGGCAGCAGCGCCTCCGCCCCCACCATCCAGAAAGGCGAACAGGTGATGATCAGGCAAGCCAGGCCGCTCGGGACCCACTGTTCAGCGAACACCAGCGCGCCGTTGCCGATTCCCAGCACCAGGACGCCGCTGAGGCAGGCAGCGCGTAGATCGCGTCCGCGCGGCAGTTTTCCTCCGCGCAAAGTGATGGCTGCCAGCATGAGCGCGCCGGACAGCACGTAGCGGGCGCACACCAGCAGCAAAGGAGGGAACGACTCCAGCGACATGCGAATTCCCAGGTAGGTGGTTCCCCAGAAGAAACAGACGGCAGCCAGCGCCAGATATGCGCTGAAGTGCGGGTGACGTGACAATAATTGACCTTATCATGGCATCATGACGCACGGCAGAGGCGGGTCTGGAGACCCGCCGCAGGACTGGAGTCCTGCCCCACCAGAAAGTGGTTAGTCGTAGACGAAGTGCAGGACCTTCTTCAGATCTTCCCAAGCTTCGCGCTTGGGCCCCACATTATAGGCACGCAGCAGGTAAGAAGGGTGGTAAGTCACCATCAGCGGGATATCGTGCCACTTATACCAGTTGCCGCGCATGCGGGTGACCCCTTCCTTGCTCTGGGTCAGGTATTTCGCCGCTGTGGAACCCAGAGCGCAAATAGCTTTGGGGGCGATTGCGAGTAACTGGCGCGTAAGAAACTGGCCGCACATCTCCATTTCGTCCGGCTGCGGTGTGCGATTTTCCGGCGGGCGGCACTTCACCACGTTGCAGATATAGACATCCTCGCGCTGCAACGGAATGCCTTCTTTCTTGGCGGTGCCTTCGATCATCTGGGTAAGCAACTGACCGGCGCGGCCGACGAACGGAATGCCTTGCGCGTCTTCATCCGCGCCCGGACCTTCGCCTACGAATACCAGCCTGGCTTGTTCGTTGCCGACGCCGAAGACGATCCGGGAGCGCTGCTCGTGCAGGCGGCAGCGGCGGCAATCGCCGATGTCTTCAATTATGCGGAAGAGCGGCTCGCGCGCGGCGGTCTCGGGTTCAACCGTTACGGAAGCGGCCTCAGCCTGGGGCGGTGCGGCGCGCCGATAGAGGGTCTTGATTCCCAGATCCTGATAATACTCCAGGTATTGGCGCAGCGTTTCAGCGTCCATTGGTGGCGTAGAGATGCAAACGCAGCTTCAGGATTTCATCGAAAATTCGGTCGGCCACTTCGCGCTTCGACGCGCGCGGCACCTCAATGAATTCACCGCTGCTGAGCGCCAGCAATACTTCGTTCTGGTCGGATTCGAAGGCTCCGTCCTGGCCGCCGACCAGGTTGCCGACCACCATGTCGCAGTTCTTGGCTTCCAGTTTGCGGCGAGTCTCCTGACGCAGATTCTCGGTCTCGGCCGCGAAACCCACCAGCAGCCGGTCGCCTTTCTTGCGGCCCAGTTCCGCGAGAATATCGGGCGTGGGGTCGAGTTCCAACGAAAGCCTGGCAGCCGTCTTCTTCATCTTGTGGGTGGGCACTTTTGACAGATGGAAATCCGCTACCGCGGCCGCCTTGACAATGACCGTGGCCGGTTGCAAATGCTCGAAAACCCGGTCGTGCATTTCGCGGGCGGTCTCCACGCCAATCACTTCGCACCCGCGCGGCGGCGCCAGATTTACAGGCCCCGAGATCAGCAAGACTTTCGCGCCGCGCGCAGCGGCCGCTTCGGCCAGCGCGTACCCCATCTTGCCGCTGGAGCGGTTGGATATGTAACGCACCGGGTCGAGCGGCTCTTGCGTGGGGCCGGCCGTAATCAACACGGTTTCGCCATCCAGATCGCGGCGCCTGGAGATCTCGGCTTCGACCGCCATGGCGATCTGCTCCGGCTCCGCCAACCTTCCCGGACCCACCGTGCCGCAAGCCAGTTCGCCCTCGCCCGGATCCACGATGCGGTGTCCGCGGCGGCGCAGCGTTTCCAGGTTGTCCTGCGTTGCCGCGTGCAGCCACATGTTGGTGTTCATGGCGGGGGCCAGCACGACAGGTCCCGTGAACGCAAGGTACGTGGTGGTCAGAAAATCGTCCGCCAGGCCGTGCGCGAACCTCGCCAGCAAATCGGCGGTGGCCGGCGCTACCACCAGCAGTTCATTTTCGTGCGCGATACCGATGTGCTCGATGGCGCTCGAAAGCGTGGTCTCGGAGTTGGCAGAGGCGAACAGTCCGGTGATCACTTTACGTCCGGTGAGCGCCGCGAAAGTTAACGGCCGGACGAATTCCTGCGCGTTCGCCGTCATCACCACCTGTACGGCGTGGCCCTGTTGCATCAGCAGGCGGGCCAACTCGGCAGACTTATACGCCGCGATCCCGCCGCCCACGCCCAGAATGATGTGCATGACCGCGGTTTAGAGGATGACTTCCGGAACCGGCGCTTCTTCCACAGCCGGAAGAGGAATGATCTCGTACTTTACCAATCCGCGCCGTACCTCTTCCATGGCGATGATGGTGGGCTTCTTGGAGGAGGTGGGCAACACGGGCCGGGCGCCACCTTGCAACTGGCGGGCGCGCTTGGCGGCCACGATGATGAAACGATAGGTGCTCTGTTCCGGGTCGTCCGGGATGGTGCAATGTGCGTTGTTGCGCGGATTCTTGTCGCCCATGGTTTGCTGCGTCCTTTACGTATTCTTCAAAACGTTGTCAGTGAAAGTTTCCAGAATCGGCCGGATCTGCTCTTCCATCCGGTTTCGCCGCACGCGCTCGGCGCGCACAATAGCCGCCAAGGTTTCGTCCGACTGGTTCAACTCTTTGTTAATCAGCACGTAGTCGTAAGCGCTGTAATTACGAATCTCGTTGGCGGCATCGCGCAGCCGCCGCTCGATGACCGGATCCGCATCTTCGCTGCGCGCGCGCAGCCTTTGCTCGAGGATCTCGCGGGACGGAGCCAGGATAAAAATCGTCACCGCTTCTGGAATCTTACTCTTTAATTGTCGCGCACCTTGCACATCAATGTCGAGTACCAGATCGCGCCCTTGCCGCCGGGCATCCTCCAGCACTCCGCGGTGGGTACCGTAATAGTTTCCGAAAACCTCGGCATATTCCAGAAACTCGTCCCGCCGGATACAAGCCTCAAACTCCGCGCGCGAGATGAAATGATAGTTCTCGCCCTGCACTTCATGCCCGCGCGGCGGGCGGGTAGTATACGAAACCGAGAACATCAGCCCCGGCAGGCAAGCCAGCAGCCTGTTGACCAGGGTGGATTTGCCCGATCCGGACGGAGCGGAAATGATGAATACCGTGGTCATAAGCGGGTGCTGGGTGCTGGGTGCTGGGTGCTGGCGTGCGCAGTCATTCGAGGTTCAGCGATTGCTCCCTCAATTTGTCGATCTCGGCCTTGGCGGCCAGTGCCAGATCCGTGATGGTCAGCCCCAGATCTCCAAGTCCTCCGGTTTTCGACAGGATGGTGTTGGCTTCGCGATTCATTTCCTGGAGGAGGAAATCCAGCCGTTTACCGACCTCGCCGTCCGCGTCCAGCAGCTTCTCCAGTTGGGCGGCGTGGGTTTTCAGGCGGATCAATTCCTCGCTGATGTCGCTGCGCTCGGCGAGCAGCGCGGCCTCTTGCGCCAGTCGCTGCGGCTCGACGCCCGCGCCGCGCAACAGTTCGCGCAGCCGCTCGCTCAATCTTTTTTGGAAAGCTTGTGTCGCGCGCGACCGGATTTTCTCCATCTGGACCGCTAAATCGCAGACGGAGGCACAGCGCTCGTGCATCTCGGCCGCCATGGCCGCGCCCTCCCGCTCGCGAAAACGGTTCAACAGATCCAACGCTTCGGCGGTGGCCTCGAGCAGCGCCTGTTCGAGACCGGCATCCGGTTCGGCCGATTCGGCCACCTGCAGCATGCCGGGAATACGCAATGCTGCGTTCAAATCGGGCTTGTGGTCCGCGTCGAACTCGCCGGCCGCTTCGCGAAAGGCTTGCAGAAAAGCCTCCAGCAAAGGCCGGTTCAGGCTGGAGGCGCCGGCCGGCGCGCTGCGGCCGAACAGCACGTGGATTTGCAGGTGCCCGCGCGCCACCCGTCCCTTTACGGCATTGCGGATAACGCCTTCGAAAGGGTCCAAGTCCGGCGGCATATGGAAATGGATGTCCAGGCCGCGATGATTCACGCTCTTAATGCTGACGGCGAGTTCGCCCTCCGCCGCCGCCTTGCGTACGCGCGCGAAGCCGGTCATGCTACGCACGCTCATAGATCCATCACGCTTCCCGCCTCCACAAATTGCAGTTCGTGCAACCTTTGATAAATGCCGCCGCCGCTCACCAACTCTTCATGCGTGCCCACTTCGAAAATGCCGCCGCGCTCGAGCACCACGATCTTGTCGGCGCGCCGTATGGTGGAGAGCCGGTGCGCAATCACGATGACGGTGCGGCCCGCCATCAGGTTGGCCAGCGCGTCCTGCACCAGCAACTCCGATTCGCTATCCAGGTGCGAGGTGGCTTCGTCCAGGATCAGGATCGGCGCGTTCTTCAGCAAAGCCCGCGCTATGGCGATGCGCTGCCGCTGTCCGCCGCTCAGCTTCACGCCGCGCTCGCCGATGATGGTCGCGTAGCCATCCGGCAGGCGGCTGATGAATTCGTCCGCCAGCGCGGATCGGGCCGCAGCACGGATGTCGCGCATGGGCGTGCCGGGACGCCCATAAGCGATGTTGTTGGCCGCCGTATCGTTAAACAGGAACGTATCCTGCGCCACGATGCCGACCATTCGCCGGAGCGACGCCAGGTCGTAATCGCGCACATCCCGGCCGTCGATGCGCACCGCGCCCGAGGTCACGTCGTAGAAGCGCGGCACCAGGTTCACGAGCGTGGTTTTGCCCGCGCCGCTGGGTCCCACTACGGCCACCACCTCCCCGGCGTGCACGTCCAGATCGAGGGATTTCAACTGAAATCCGTCGGGCGAGAGCGGATACCGGAAGCCGACATCGTCGAAGCGGATGGACCCGGTGAAGCGTTCCAGTTTGACGGCGCCAGGCCGTTCCTGAATCTCCTCGGCGTGCGCCAGGTATTCGAAAACCTTTTGCGACGCGCCGATGGCCTGCTCGAAGATGTTGTGAATGCCGGTGAGCCGCTTCACCGGTTCGTACATCATCAAGAGGGCAATCACGAAGCTGGTAAATTCGCCGGCGGTGAGAGTGTGCGCCTTGATCTGGGTACGCGCGTAGGTGAGCAAACCGACGATGGTGAGCGCACCGAAGATTTCGATCAGGGGCGACGCCAGCGCTTGCTGGCGCACGTAGCGCAAATTGCTTTTGAGCAGGCGCTGCGCGGTCTGGCGGAAGCGGCCGGATTCGTACTGCTCGGTGCCGAAGGCTTTCACCACCTGGTGGCCGCTGAGGGTTTCCTGCAGGATCTCGTTGAGCTCGGCGGCGTGATCCTGGCTGCGGCGGCTGGTGCGGCGAATGCGGCGGCCGATGCGCGCGGTCGGAATCAGCACAAAGGGCAGCACGGTGAGGCTGACCAGGGCCAGCTTCCAATCCATATTCAAAATGACGAAGAGCAGCCCCAGCACTATGAAAGTCTGGCGCAGCAGATCCGCGAGAATGTGGGAAACCGCCACCTGGATTTTCTCGATATCGTTCATGATCGACGACATGAGCCGCCCGGTGGAGTGCGATTCGAAGAACTCCGCGCCCTGCTTGACGACCTTGTCAAACACGGTATTGCGCAGATCCGTGACGGCCGAACATCCCACATAGTTCACCAGGTAATTCGCCAGGTAGTCGCAGATTCCCTTGGTGAAGAAGACGGCCAGAATGGCGAATGCCACCATGGTCCAGATGCTGCGGTTGTGGAATGGTCCGGGGACGATGTGGCTGAGATAGACCGGGTGGTGAAAGACGGGATCTTTGAAGAGCAATACCGGCGCGTCGATGGAGGCCGGATTGAGGACGCGATCGAAGATGGGTCCGATCAGCAGTGCGGTCATGCCGTGCGCGGCGCCCACGCACGCCATGAGCAGTACGGAAAGAAGAAGATAGACCCAATAGCGCCTGGCAAACGCCAGCAGCCGCAACAGATCTTTCATGCGTGCACCCGCATGCGTTCGAGAGCTTCAATCACCTGTTGTTCAGTGACCGCTTGGATGCCGGCCGGATTTTGGATGATTACCGACGCCGTGCGCCAGGGACCCCAGATGGCTGGATCGGAGGCGCCGAACACCACTACGACCGGCAGTCCGAAGGCGGCGGCCATGTGGGCGGGTCCGGAATCGTTGCCCAGGAACAGAGCGGCGCCGCTCAGGAGCGATTTGATTTCGGCCAGAGGCGCGCCCGCCACGGTGCGGTATTCCTGAAACGCGGCCAGATCTTCGCCCGGTCCGGCAACAAAGACGGGGTCGAGCGCCAGCGATTCGCGCAGGAAACGCGCGGCACCGAGGAAACCGGCCGCGGGCCAGGTTTTATCCGGCTGCGATGCGAGCGGATGAATCACGGCATACGCGCGCGAGTGCAGGCGGCCGGTGGCGAATAATCTGGCGCGCGGAATCGCGACGCGGGGCACACCCAGATAAAACATGGCCGACGCTAAATGTTCGGTCGTGTGCACGGTACGCTCCTCGCCCAGGATTTCTTGCGCGCGGGGGATGCGCACGTTGTACAGAGCCTGCCAGCGATAGTGCGCGAATCCCACGCGCTGCGCGGCCCCGGAAAGCGCGGTGAGCCGCGCGCTGGCGTGGCCGCCGTGCAAGTTGAGGCAAAGCTCGGGTGCCCACCCGCGCAGCTCGCGCAAGCTGGGGCCGAGCAGCGTTTCGATATCGGGATTGTGTTCGAACACCGCGCGGAAACGGTCTTCCACGACCACGGCGATGCGCACATCGCGGCGGGCGCGCTGCAGAATTTCGAGCGCGGGTGTAGTGAGCACGCAGTCGCCCAGCGAACGCAGCCGGATGACGGCTACGCGGCAGCCGATGGGCAGTTCGGTCACTCTTCGATCTTAGCCTCATCAACCAGCATGATGGGGATGTCGTCGCGAATGGGGTAGACGCGATGGCACTGGACGCACTTCAGGCCGCTCGAATCCGGCTTGAGATCGAGGTCCGCCTTGCACAGGGGGCAGACCAGGATCTCCAGTAAATCTTTGCTCAAGGCCATAATTGATTTTATAGTTTAGCAGGTTTCAAGGGATTTCGAACCCAACCATTTGTTGAAAATAAAGGGGTTGTTGGGTTCGAATGGTAATTTGGGTTTTCGGTTAGATGAACAGTTCGACTGGTACGTGGAGGAACTCGGCCACTCTTCTGGCCTGGGCCTTGCTGATCGACCGCTGCGCATTCGGGATCTCAGTGGCCGCCCCTTTGTTACCAAGCACCGGCCAGATATCCTTGTGCTTCAGTCCGCCTTCGTCCATGAGCGCCTTTAGCGATGCGTTAGGAGAGACGCGCGGCATGGGATAGCGCCGCTCCTCATAGTCTTCGATGAGCAGGGTCAACACTTCTGCCAAGGCTTCTTCTTCGGGCGTGAGGTTCCCGCGCTCATCGAGATTGAGCAGCATTTTGGTGAAGCGGGTGTGCTCGCGGTCGTTCCGGATAGGGCGGGGTAAAGATTCGGCCAACAGGCCGGCATATACGGGGGTGTTGATAACCGGGTGTGGCGCTCAACATGCGCTGCCTCGTTCACACGGGCGATCGGTCTGTAAGTGTTTCCATGGATGTTGAATCGGCATACACAAAAATCATCCTTCACGTCGACAAGCGACTCCCAGCTTGCCCTTCGGGTAATCCGTACCAGTTCATCAAAGGGACCAGCGCGTTCGGCGAACCTTAGCTTGTCAAGCACGGCGAACTGAAGTTCGCCGCAGCACACTGAAGTGTGCGCCACATCGAGCCATCATTTTACAGCCAGGGTGACTCCGGGTTGGCTGGCCACTCCGCCGATGGCGATGGCAACCGGCACGGCCGGGCCGGGCGTGATTGAATCGGGCACCAGCGCGTTCACCTGTACCAGGCCGGCGGTGGAACCGGGGGCTTCACCGCAATAGTCGACTGTGGCATTTTCGCCGCCGATGGATGCCGTGCACGTGAGGTTCACCTGGGGCAGCGGTATGGCGGTTATGCGGCCATCCACCCCTGGCGGGCTGGTGAGGCCTTCGCCCGTGCCGTAGATGAATACGTATTGGCCGCGCGGCGCCGGGTTGGCTGGGCCGTTGCGGCTGTAATCCTGGTTTAGGATGGCGCCCTGGTTCTTGCCCGACGCATCGTTGGTGAAGATGCCCGGCTTCGCGGGGGCGACCGGCACGGCAAACGGCTCGGATGCATTGCCCTGATACACAACCACCAGGTTGACGGAAGTCTGGCCGGCGATCTCATAGGGGACGACGGCGCTCAACTGACCGGCCAGCGCGTAAATCATGGGCGCGGGGTAACCGTTGAAGAACGCCTGCACGCCGCCGATGAAATTGCTGAGCGTGCCATTGGAATTCACCTCGAGCGGCGTGAAGGTGGCGGGTCCCAGCCCCTGGCCGTAGATGGCGACGATCTCGCCCGGCGCGATGCCGGTCGAATCGTAAGAAGCCGCGCTTTGGACGGCGGTGACTATCGGTTGCGGCACGGCCATGGCGCTTTGCGCCTGCGGAACGACGAACAGCGTCATGGAGTCGGCCGGGAACGTAGCGCTGAGGCTGTTGCCGCTCACGTTGATGTCCGGAATGACGCGCCCGATGGCGGTGAGGTTCGCCGGACCGTACTGCCAGACCTGGGCCGTGCCGGCGGGCGTGAAATTCGCGAGGCTGATGGTATCGCTGATGGGGCCGGCGGTCTTATTGAGCACGAGCACGGTCAAGGCGGAGTCCACGCGCTGGGCGGCGAAGATGGAGAGCGTATCGGGATCGCTCGAAGTGGCCGACACACTGGTGCCGCCGAACTGGCTGCCGTTGCCATCGTAATTGAGGAAGATCTTGAAGGCGAATGCGCCAGGATCGGTGGGGGCGGGCGGTCCCCAGAGCGTGCCGTAATCGAGCGATTCGCGGCCGAAGATGCCCAGCACGTCGGCCTGCGCAATGGCGCCGGTGATGCTGCCGAGCGCGTGCCACCAGTATTCGGTGATGGCGAGTTTCGTGCCGGGATAATACTGATCCACCCACTGGTGCATAAGTGGAATCAGTTGCGGCGCCACCACGTTACCGCTGTTGTCGTAGTAGTTATCGCTCGGCGTCGGACTCGGGGACGAGATAGTTCGGATCCCACAGCGCGCGTGTGGAAGTCATGCGCAGCGTTTCCATGGCCGCATCACCCGGCGCGTCGTTGTTATTGGTGTACCAGGCTTGGAGGGTATCGGGGATGAGATAGCCGTGGAGATCGAGCACGTCCAGCAGGCGATATGCCGTGCTGCTGCTCGAACTGCTGCATCTGTTGCAGGTAGTAAGCGAGCCATGGCAAGCCGCCGTGATTTGCCTGATCGGTGGGGTTGTCCCAATATTGATACGGGCTGGTGTTCCATCCACTTTGCATATCGGTGCGCGAATAGAAGTAACCCATCCAACCCGAGGGCACCGGTCCGGTGATCAGCGCGGTGGGATCCGCGGCCTTGACCGCCTGCGCCAAGCGGAGATTGCGGGCCATGGTGTCATCGTAGGTTTCGAGCTTCTGGTAAATGTCGGCATGCACACTTGACCACCATTCGGGCTCGTTATCCATGCTCCACAAGGTGACGCCGCCGGCGTTTCCGGGGCCGTAGCGCTTCATCAGGTAAGAGATCCAATCGGCGGGGTAACTGGCTTCGAACGGCTGGTAGGCATCGGTGGGATCGTTTACGATCTGCTGTTGATTGCTCGACAGGATGCCATTGCCACAGTCGCTCGCGTACGGGTCTACGGCTTGTTGCGGGCCATACTTCGTGACGCTGAAACTGCAACTGAAGTCGTCTTTGGGGGTCCAGTCCATGAGTGAGATGGTGCCCAGAGTAAGTGTGCCGGTCTGCAAATCGGCTTCGTGGAGTAAGTCGAAAGACGAGCCATCGGGCAGTGCGGCGGTGTTACCGGTGGTCTGCGGAGCCATTAATGAAATACCAGTCAGCGGCGGCGTTGCTGACGTCGATTTGCCAGTTATAACTGGTGGTGGCGTCGCCGCCGAAGCGGCGCACGGGGATGTGCATGATGGCGCCGAGGCCGGTATCGGAATATTGGTTGATGCCGTAGATATAGGGACTGATGGGGTGGCGATTGGCGTTGGCATCGACGGCCAGGGTGGGTGCGGTCTGGGCGTACAGGCTCAGCGCGCACAGGGGGATTGCTGTTATCGGGCTCATTTGACGGCCACGGTTACACCGGCCTGGCTGGTCACGCCTCCTATGTTGATAGAAATCGGCACGGCGGGGCCTGGTGTTACCGACTCGGGGACCTGCGCGTTCACCTGCACCAGGCCGGCGGTGGCGCCGGGCGCCTCGCCGCAGTAGCTCACCGTCGCGGTCACGCTGCCGATGGTCGCCGTGCAGTTCAGGCTCACACTGGGCAGCGGCTTTCCGGAGATGCGGCCGTCCACTCCTGGCGGCGAGGTCACTCCTTCGCCGGTGCCGTAGATGAGCACGTATTGCCCGCGCGGCGCGGGGTTCGCAGGACCGTTGCGGCTGTAATCCTGGTTAAGAATAGCGCCCTGATTCTTTCCCGACGCATCGTTGGTGAAAATGCCTGGCTTCGCGGGCGCGACCGGCACCTGGAAATGGCGCGGAAGCGTTCGCCTGATACACCACCACGACGTTGACCGATGTCTGTCCGGCGATCTCATAGGGAACGATGGCGCTCAACTGCCCCGCCAGCGCATAGATCATGCGGCGAAGGGCAGCCATTGAAGAACACCTGCACGCCGCCAATGGAATTGCTGAGCGTGCCATTGGAATTGACTTGCAGCGATGTGAAGCCGGCCGGTCCCAGCCCCTGGCCGTAGATGGCGACGATCTCGCCGGGCGAGATGCCGCTGGCGTCGTAGGAAGCCGCGCTTTGGACGGCGGAGACTACGGGCTGCGGGCACGGCCATGGCATTCTGCGCCTGCGGAATGACGAGCAGCGTCATGGAATAGGACGGGAACGTGGCGTTGAGGCTGTTACCGCTGACGTTGATGTCGGAAGTCTGGCGGACAATCGCGCCGCAGGTTCGCCTGGCTGTACTGCCACACCTGCGCGGTGCCGGCGGGCGTGAAGTTGGCGAGGCTCACGGAATCGGTGATCGCGCCGGTGGTTTTGTTGAGCACGAGTACGGTCAGGGCCGAATCGAAGCGCTGCGCGGCGTAGATAGAGAGAGTATCGGGATCGCCGGAGGTGGCCGATACTCCGGTGCCGCCGAACTGGCTGCCGCTGCCGTCGTAATTCAGGAAGATCTGGAACGCGAATGCACCAGGATCGGTGGGCGCGGGCGCACCCCAGAGCGTGCCCAGACCGAGGCCATAGGCACCGAAGATGCCCAGGATATCGGCTTGGGCGATGGCGCCGGTGATCGTGTCCAGCGCGCCCCAACTGTATTCCGTGATCGCCAGGTTCGTTCCGGGATAGTTCTGTGCGACCCACTGCTGCATTTGCGGAATGAGTTGGGGCGCCACCTGTGTGCCGGACATGTTGTAGATACCGCCATCAGGAACGATGTAATTGGGATCCCACAGGGCGCGCGTGGAAGTCATGCGCAGTGTTTCCATGGTCGCGTCACCCGCGGAGCTGCTGAGGCTCCCCGGGGTGATGTACGCATGCACGTCGAGGTAGTCGACCAGGCGGACGCCATTGGCTTGCTCGAACTGGTTCATCTGCTGCAGGTAATAGGGAACCCAGGGGATGCCGCCGTGCGCATTCTGGTCGACCGGGTTGTCCCAGTATTGGTAGGGCGACGTCTGCCATCCGCTGGTCATGTCGGCGCTCGAAAAGAGCATGCCCGACCAGCCGCCGGGCACGGGCCCGGTGACCAGCGCGGTGGGATCCATGGATTTCACCGCCTGCGCCCATTTCAGATTGCGCGCCATCATGTCGTCGTAGGTGGCTGGCTGCGGGTAGACATCCATGTGATTGGCGTACCACCACTCCGGCTCGTTATCCATGCTCCACAGGCGCACGCCACCGGCGTTGGCGGGGCCGTAGGTGGTCATAATGTGCTGGACCCACTGCTCGGCGAACGACTGCGTAACGGGCACGTAAGCGTCGTTGGGGTCGTTTTTCACTTGATCGCCGTTGACCAGAAAGCCGTTGCCGCAATCGGAATTATCGGGATTGGTGGATTTCTGCTTGCCGTACTTAGTTTCGCTGAAGCTGCATTCGCCCGCGTCTTTGGGAGACCAGTCCATCAGGGGGATGGTGCCCAGGCTGAGGGTGCCGGCGATCAGGTTGGCGGTGTGGAACTGATCGAAATCGGGGCTGACGCTGTAGTTTTCGTAGCACCATGGGTTGTCGCCGGTGTTGTTCTTGATGCTGGACTGCCAGTTGTAACTGGTGGCGTCGTCGCCGCCCCAGCGCAGGACGGGAATGTGCATCATTTGAAACAGACCGTCGTCGCTCCACTCGTTGATGCCGTATATGTAGGGACTGATGATATGGCGATTGGCGTTGGCGTCCACGGCCAGGGTGGGCGCGGTCTGCGCGGTGAGGCTCAGGACGGAAAGGGACGCGGCTAGAAGATGCGGACGAAGCATCGCGACAACACCTCTTTATATGTTATCGCGCTGCGGGGCTGAAGCCCCGCGCCGGCTAAAGCCCACCCTCCAAGAGCTACGTGGTTGGGGAGAAACTGGTGGGCAGTAATCAGGGCTATCCGTGGCCGAAATGCATCAGCCAGCCGAGGCCCACCAGGGCAACCATGAAGCAGCCGAACACGTACAATCCGTAGCGCAGGCGTTCGCGGTCGGTACGCTTGGTGACGACGCCCATGACAATCGAAGTGAACAGCGCAAAAAGCAGCGACGCTTCGAAATGCGAGAGGTTCATCCGGGGCATCAGCTCTTCCTCCCGGCGGCGATTTCGAAGGCATCCACCATGGCCAAAATATTCAGCAGGCCGGCGGTGACCAGGAACTTGGTGCCGTAATCGTGCACGGCGCCGGCTACGTCCGGCTGGTTGTAGCCGAGCCAGACCGTGAGCAGGTACAAGACTCCGGACGCGAGGTCGCCGATGAATCCGCCGGTATTGATCAGGATGGTCAGCAGATCACCGCTTTGCGGTTGAAACATGGCGCCACGCATCATCAGCCCGCAAAGATACAGCAAGGTGACGGAGACTAATAACAATACGGCGCGGCCATTGCGCTTGAGCAGGAAGTGCCCGCCGCCCGGGACGAACCACCCCAGCGCGACAGGTCCGGCCCACACACGCAAGGGCGGCATGGGTTCTTTCGGTTGCTTTTGTTTTGCCACTTTTCCGATTTTAGCAGGTCGGGGCGAGCGAATGATGTGCAGGGATCATTTGAAGCGATAGGCCAAGAAAGCGATCACGGCGGCTAAGACACCGCCGATCGCATTGGCATTGTCCGCATAGATCTGTACCTTGCACTGAGGCACGTAGATCTGGGCGAAGATGAACGTCAAGACCCCGACGAGGGCGGCGCTAAACCCTCTTCTCCAACTCACTATGGCAAACTCCGCTTGAGCAAAAGTCTACCCTCTTAGCGGCCGCCGGAGCAATACTTTCTGAAGTTAGCCGGAACTGAAGTTAGTTGGGCTGCACCGCTACTGGAACCGCGGCGCCCGCCTGCGGATGGTATTCCTGCTCGTAGTATTCGCGGACCCATTCGCGATTCAACTCCTCACCGGAGCGCAAGGTAATCTCCACGCCGCAACGGGTGCATTTCATGCGAAAGCCCATGGACGCGGCCATGGGGGCCCCGCAGGCCGCACACTCACCGGGGGTGTGCCGCACCAGGCTTTGGATCATCCGCACCCAGGTGCCCACCTTCAGAAAATAGCGCTGCAGATCTTTCACGGCCACGGTGCCGGCGAAGGCTTCCGCGTCGGCTTCCGGCATGCGGCACAACAGCAGCCGCTTCCCCTCTTCGGTTACATATCCGTCTTTCTCCAGAACGCCGGGACCAAACACCTCGACGGCCGTTTCCAGAATAGACTTATCGGGCAGGAAGATGTGAAATTGCGACTCAGTCTCCATCGAGATCTCGATCAGATCGAGTGATTCGGCGCCCAAGTCGGTCAATTGCGCATCTGGGGCGACCTGCGCCGCGTCGATGCGCAAACTGCGCGCTACTATTTGTGAGAACTGATCGAAGATTTCGGATTCGGTCATTTCTGGCATTCTTTGTCTCCTTGAATGGATGCCACGCGGAGGTGGGCGACGATGCCGCCGCAGTGAGCCGTCGATTCCTCCGTTCCCTACCTAGGAGGAGTCTAAATCGCGAGGGTACCTTAACGCAAGTTAAAATGGCCTGATGGGCGATTTCACGGTACCAGTACCGAGCTGTGCCATCGATGTAATGAAACGAGCCATTGTCTGGCGGGTATTATCGGGTATTATGATGGTAACCTGATTTCCAAGAGGATATTGGCCGCGTAGCCGAAGTTTCTCCAGTCGCCCCACCGCGCGGCGGATTCGGCATGGGTGCATGTTGGTTTGCATGATATGCTTCTCGCCGTTTTGCAGCTAGCCATACTTGCGGCATCCTGTATTGTGCCGTGCGAGGTGCGTCCCGGCTGGCGGCGAGCTTGGAACGAGGAAATACGGCACTATGCGACGCTGCTGCGTGCGCGTGGTTTACAGAGCCGTTACGTACGGCTGCGCATCTGGCATCATTTCATGGGCGCGATGCGGGACGCCGGGCGCCTCTTCGCTGAAATGCCGCGCGTGCTCCTGGTGCGGTCAGCCATTAGCACGCCCGCCTTTTGCCTGGGACTGATCGGCGCGGCTTTGGCCACTATCGTCGCCGCCAGCCACGGTCTGGCCATCACACGTGCCATGGTGGCGCCGCCTTATCGGGATGCCTGGCGGCTGGTGTTGGTTTTTAAAGGCGGCGACGTGCCGGGCGACCGGCATGCCATCCCGCCGCCGCTTTTGGATTTTTGGAAGACCCGCAGCACCAGGCTGGCGGGCATCGCGGGATACCGGTGGGATGCGCAAGGAACAGCCTGGGTAACATCGGATTTCTTTGCCGTGCTAGGCGGGCGGCCGGGTGGCTTTCTGCTGCGCCGCATTCGCGATTGGAAGCCGGCGTCTGACCGGCAGGAACTCGGCGTTATCGCGCGTTTGAAACCAGGCGTGAGCGTAGGCGCGGCGCAGGCCGAGTTGCGTGATCTGGCGGGCCGCTACGCACGCGACCAGCGGGCGTCCACATTCGAGCAGACGCACGTGATCTCTTTGATGGCGCGCATCCGGCGGCCGTTCTGGGCTTATACGGTGATCTGCGGCGCGGCTATCTTGATTTTGTTGGCGGCGGGGGCCATCGGCATGCGCGTGGATCGGCGCCGTATCGGGCGCATTCGCCGCAAGTATTGGGCCTACTTCGCGGCCAAGTCGGTCTCGCTGCCGCTGGCGCTTGCCCTGGTGATCTGGGAGTTCAGCCGGGCGACTTCTTTTACGTTGAACGGCGGCGCCACATTCGTGGCCGAACCGATTTTCATTTGGCTGGTGATCCTCGGTTGCGGCGCGATTGTGTGGTGGTGCCTGGCGGACCAGCGATCGCGCTGCCGGGTGTGCCTGCGTACGTTGCAGTATCCGATCCGTATCGGTTCGATGGGCGCCGTGTTGTTCGATCACGCCGGTACGGAATTGATGTGCTGCCAGGGGCACGGCGTGTTGTACGTGCCGGCGGTCAGCTCCGGGTATGTGCAGCGGGGCGGATGGACCGCGCTCGATGTGGAAGAGATTCCGTCGGATCCCTTGCCGCGATAAGGAGACATAGCGAATGGTTTTGAACAGACACGTTGCTCTTTGGCTTGGTTTTAGTTTGGGCGCTCTGTACCTAGGACTTTCAGCAGCGGATGGCGCGGCCACAATCACTACGTTCGACGCGCCGGGTGCGGGGACCGGCGCCAACCAAGGCACTGTTGCGTACGGTATCAACAACGCGGGGGCGATTGTAGGCTATTACATTGCCGGCGATCAAGCTCACTGCTTCGTGCGTGCCGCCGACGGCACTTTCACTACGTTCGACGTCCCGGGCGCGTCCGTCACGGCAGCAATGAGTATCAACACTGGCGGAGCGACTACGGGTTACTGGGCCAACGCCAGTGGCGTGGTCCATGGGTTTGTGCGCTCTGCTGCGGGTGTAATCGCAACATTTGGAGTTAAGGGTGCTGTGCAAGGCACCCTGGCTTTGAGTATCAACCAGGGGGGAACCGTCGCTGGAGAGTGGATTGACGCGAGCGGGGTGTACCACGGCTTTGTGCGCTCCCCAGAGGGCTCCATCACCACTTTCGATGTGCCGGGTGCCACCAACGGTACGGAAGTCACCGGCATTAACGTGGCCGGGACAATCACCGGTAGTTGGTTTGGCCCTCCCAACTCGGATGTCGGTCAGGGCTATGTACGCGCTGCGGACGGCATATTCACGACGTTCAACGTGCCAAGCGCGGGCGCCACCGCCGGCTTCTCCATCAACGCGGCGGGTACGGTAGCCGGGGCCTACTATGCCGTTGATTCCGAACCCGGCTTTGTACGGACTTCCGACGGAACCCTCACGACTTTTGGCAAGAAGGGTGGCTTCTCGTCGACAGAGCCTTACGCCATCAACGGAGCGGGAGAAATCGCAGGGATCTTAGACGATGGCGTGGGCTTCGTGCGCACTGCCAGCGGTACAATCGTCGGTTTTCAAGCTCCCGGTGCCACGGCTACCTATGCTTATGGCATTAACTCGTCGGGCGCGGTGACGGGGTGGTACATGGATGCCAACAGCGTGTACCACGGCTTCCTACGGACTCCGTAAAGCTCTAAGGCAATAAGCCTTTCACTTCACTTGGAACCTGGCTACGGCTTTGCCGAAATGGATTTCGTCGCCGGATTCCAGCTTCGTTCCGCGCGCGGTGCGGTGCACCTCCTGGCTCAGCCCATCGCGCACGATCCAGATGCCGCAGGCGGGTGTGCCGCTCGATTCGCGCTTATACCAGCGGTCGTTGAACAGCCTGTACTCGCCCGCGGCTTTGTCGTAAACAATGTGCGCGTGCTCGCGCGAGACCGTGCGGTTGATCTCGGTATCTTCGGTGAACGTCAGATCGTTGCGGCGGATCAGGCCTTCGTTGCGATACACATCCACCGTGCGGCCGATATTTGTGCGGGCCTTCGATAGCGGGATCTCCGCGGCGTTGGCCTGACCTTCGAGGATGATCAACTTCGCCGTGCGGCGTGCCGCGGCGGCAGGCTTGTCCTGCGACTCCACGTCCACCCAGACCCACTGTTCGCCGGGCGCGGGAAGTTCATGCGATACTTCCACGTCCACCCGCAGATCCTCCGGATACCGGCACTCGCCGCGGTCGAGGCTGCCGCGCAGTTCCTGCTCGAAATAGGCGCGGAAGAATTTGCCGGTGAAGGTAGAAGCGCGGTTGTCTTCGATGCCGCGCACGTGAATGTGAACCACGTTGAACGGAAAAACCTTTTTGCCGCCCAGGCGGTAACTCTTCTCGCGCACCTGGTCGAGGATGGCCAAGCGGATCTCGGCCACTTCAGGCGGTTCATCGGCATGCCCGTGCGCGAACGGCTGTTCGAACACGGTGCGCCCGAATTTCTCCAGAAAATCCGCCAGATGCATGCCGCGCTTTCGGGCCGGGACCGGCTTCATGGCGTCAGCCCCAACTCCTTCGCAGCCTCCATGATCTCACGCGCGATGGGCGCCGCTACCTGGCCGCCGTAGCCGCCCTGTTCCACCAGCACGGCGAATGCGATGCGGTGAGTGGCATCTCCGTCATACGGAGCGAAGCCCGCGAACCAGGCGTGCGGTTCGCCCACGCCCACCTGTGCGGTACCGGTTTTACCGGCCAGCTTCACGGGCGTTCCGGCCATGGCGTGGCGCGCCGTGCCATCGGTCACCACCAGCCGCATGGCTTCGGCGATGAAGCCGGCGGGTTCGGCCGGCACGATGGTGCGCGGAGCATCCTGACGCGAATTGGTTTCGTCCAGCAGCCAGCGGCCCTGCGGCATGGCGCCGCCGGCGGCGATGGTGGCGGCCACACGGGCCATTTTGAAGGGCGTGATCAGCAGCGGCCCTTGGCCGTATGACGCGAAGGGCAGGGTAGCCTGCAATCCCGGCAAGTCGCCGGTCGAAATATCGAGCAGGTCGGCGGTCTGTTTCAGCGCCTCCGCTCCGACTTTGTAAGTTCCAAGCTGCGCGAAGTAGCCGTTGCAGGAGACTTCGATGGCGCGCTGCATGGAGAGCGTGCCATGCGGCCTGTCTTTGATATCGTCGCGGATGGGCCGCCGCCAGCCATCCACCACGGCGCCGGCGCGGCCGTCCGACAGCCGGCGGCAAGTGAAAGTCTGGTTGCGCAGGTTCGGATCGACGCGCAGAGCCGCCATGGCGGTGACCAGCTTGAAAGTGGAACCTGGCGGATACTGGCCGTAACGCGCGCGATCGAGCAGTTCGTCATCGGTGGGCGGTGCATTTCGTGCGCCCGGCGGCGCAGGTTCGGGCTCGCTGACCATAGCCAGCACGTCGCCGGAATTCGCCTCCAGCACTACGGCCGCGCCCTTCTGCTTATTGGCCTGCGCCAGATGCCGGCTTAGGATCTCCGCCGCGCGCATCTGCAGGCGGATATCGAGCGTGGTGTGCACGTCGCGATCGCGCGCCAGCAGGCTGCGCAGGGCCGGATTCCCCGGCTGATGGCGGTAGCGCACCAGGGCTACGAGTTCGGAATATTGGTAGCCCTGCAGCCGCGCGTTGGAATCGTGCTCGACCAGCGAAGCGTTGGGCGCGTGGAAATTTTCGCCCGTGCGCAGATCGCCCAGAAAATGTGTGGTGGCCGCGCCGAACGGATAATGGCGCGTGTCCAGCCGCAAACAGGCGCGGTCGATATCGATGCCCATGGCCTGATACTGCGCCCGCCGCTCGACCAACTTCTTCCAGTCGCTGGTGGCGACGAGCACGCCGTTGCGATCGAAGATGTCGCCGCGCGGAATCTCGCGTGCGATGGAGTTGATTCGCGGGTTGTGCTGCGCGCGCTTCACGCCATCGTCTTCGTAGACACGCGCATCGCGCGCCAGATATTCGCGATCGTGGAGCACCTGGTAATACGTGGCGAACGCCGCGAGCGTGATGGCTGCCGCCGCCAGCGCCGCGCCGGTCCAGCGCACGGGTGTGCGGAACAACACATGCCCTTGCGGCGCGGGCGGTCCCGCGGAGATGGCCAATAGCAGCGCGAAGACGAAGAAGTTCGTCAGCATGGCCGTATTGCCCGAACTCAGAAAAGGCGATACCACGCCAGAGAGCGGCAGCACGCCCAAAACCCCCGCCGAGATCAGCAACATTTCAAAAGCCAGAAGGGACGCCAGGCCCAGCGCCAGGAAGAAGGCGTAATCGGACACGGTGCGCAGGGCGATGCGAAAGGCGCGGTAGATGAGGAAGCCGAACAGCAGAAACACGGCCGCCACGCCTACAAAGCCCCACTCTTCGCCGATGCCCGGCAGCACCAGGTCGGTGCTTCCCGCCGGGATCATGGCGGTGTCGCCATAGCCGGGGCCGGAGCCCCAGACGCCGCCCGTGGAGAACGCCCACAGCGCGTGCGCCAGTTGATTACCGCCATGCACGTCGTTATCCCAGGGCGAGAGCCACATATTGATGCGGTCGAGCACCATATGCGGCTGCCCCAGATGATAACCAACGAAGACGGCCGCGACCAGGATAGCGGCGCCGAGCAGCACCAACCCGGACCGTCCGTAGGCGACCGCGAATAGCGTGAGGAAGAGGAAATACAAAACCAGTGCCGGTCCCAGATCCTTCAGTACGAAGAAGACCAGGATGGCCGCAGCCGTCGCGAAGGCTACCGGCAGCACGTGCGCCAGGCGCGGCACGCCTAGCCGGCGCAAGCTCTTTTGGCGCAGATCGCGGAGCCGCTCCCAATTGCGCGCGAAGTATCCCGCCAGAAAAAGCACCACCAGAATCTTGATCGCTTCGAGTGGCTGAAAAGGTCCCAGGTTGACTTTTTGATCGCTCGTGCCGGGACCTGTGCCGAAGCGCAGCAGCAGGCCGAACAGCGCGAAGGCGGCCAGCAGGGGCGTGTAGATGAAATCGGCCAGGCGTTGGTAATCGAACGCGCGCACCAGCGGCAGCAGCAGCAAAAGGCAGCCCAGAAACACACCCAGGGCGAATTTGCGGAACTCGAGCGTGTCGCGCAGGGGGTCGCGCAGGCTGACCATCAGGACGAGACCGATGCCGGAGAGCAGATGCAGCGCCGGCAGGATGGCGAGATCGGCCGAAGCGCGGCGGGCGCGCCAGGCGAACCAAACCAGGTAGAAGCCGCCCAGGTAGACGGCTGACCAGAGCAGGTAGGCGCGCCGGAATTCGTTGGGTGTGCGGACCACCCAGAGCGGCTTGAGCCTCGATACAGGCAGCAGCGATTTGTGTTGTTCGCGCAGGCGCGAGAGCGTGCCGACGTTGCGCAGAGGATGGGCCGCGCGCAGAAATTCGAGCAGTCTTTCGGCGTCGGCCTGGCGCTCGGCGGCGTCCGGGATGACGTCGAGCGAGGGCATCAGTTGATCGGCGCTGGATACGGTGTTGAGGTTCAGGATGTCGCCATGGCGCAGCAGGGCGGAAACATCGGCGAAGTTTTGTGTTTTGGCGGCGTATGCCAGGGCGAGACCGGCGGCTACCAGGAAGGACGCGCCGGCCATCCAGAAGAGGCCTGGTGCGCGCGGAGTCTGGCGCGGCGGGGCGGACGTCGCGGGGAGGGTTTGCCAACTGGTAGTGCGCATGGTTAGTGCAAAGGTTGGTGGGGCGGGACTCCAGTCCTGCTGCCGGCGTCCACGCCGGCTTCCCCGTTCGAAGAGCGGGTCCTGGAGGACCCGCGCAGACCTGGAGGTCTGCCCCACAGGCTCGGCGAAAGAAAGTCTGGAATGTGGGCGGCGGCGAAATCCCGGCGCGCGGCGGATACATCGCCGGCCTGCAGCTCTTCGAAGGCGCGCCAGCGGTAGGCTTCGGCTCTCTCGTCCAGCTCGCGCGGGTCGAGCTTATAGCCCAAGCGCTCGGCCGCGGCCAGTTCCGCAAGCGCGCCGTCCGGCTTCGATGCCAGCATGGCGACTCGCGCCAGACCTACGTGTGGATCCGGTGCGTGCGGCAGATCCCGCGCCGCTTGCAGCAGCTGTTCGCGCGCGTTGTCGCGTTGGCCGGCGTGCAACGCTCTAAATCCTCGCGCCAGGGCCAGCTTGCCGGCGAGTTGCCGGTCTGCGGCCCCGAGATCCCTCGCTCGTCCCAGGTAAAGTTCAGCACGCTCCCAATCGCGGCGATCCAGCGCCAGTGCGCTCGCCTTTTCATATGCAGTGCGCAAGTCCGGACGCAGGAACTCGGCCGGCGAATATCTACCCAGGAAGCCAAACTGCGCCTGCACATCCGTATACGAGAACCAGCGCGTATTCAGATCGGTTTCCCGGCTGGCGCGCCAATAGCGCGAACAATAGCTGGTGCCGATGAAGAGCACCATGCCGGCCAGCACGCACCCCAACGCGCTCGCGATTCTCCCCACCCTGCGCAGCCAGCGCCGGCGCGACGCGCGGGGCCACCGCCTTGGTTTGGATTTGGGCTGCGACGCCTGCCCAGATTCGAGCGTAGGATTCGGCTTCCACGCGCCGCGCCTCTCGCTTTCGGCAGCGGTCTCCGCACCCTCCAAAAAAGCCTTCAGATCCTCGCCGAACGTCGCGGCCGACGTGTATCGCCGGCGGGCGCTGGGCGCCAGCGCTTTTCCAATTACGGCCTTCAACGCCGCCGGGCAACTGGCCGGCAGCGCGCGCGGCGGCCGCCCGGATTGAATCAGCCTTTCCAGTTTGCGCGTGTCTTCCGCTTGGTACGGCGGCGCACCAGCCACCATCTCGTATAGCGTCGCGCCCACGGCCCACAAATCCGCCTGCTGATCGACCAGCGAACGGCCCAGCCGTTCCGGCGAGCAATAACTGGGGCTGCCGAAATTGTGAAAGGTGGAATCGCGGTCCGGCCTGAGCGATTTGGCGATTCCGAAATCCAGCAGGCGCACGGTTTCGTTGAGACCCAGGTGAATATTGGAAGGCTTGATGTCGCCGTGCACCACCGACAAAGCTGCGCCATCGCCCGGCCGGAAGGCATGGAATTTTTCGAGCTGCCCGCAGATCTCGAGCGCAATGCGCGCCGCGCGATATGCGCTCATACGTCCATCGTGCCGCAGGACTTCGGCGAGATTACGTCCTTCCACGAATTGCATGGCGATGTAGAAATAGCCTTCCAGATCGCCGTAATCGTACACCTCGATGACGCGCGGGTCGAGAGAATGCAGCCGCTGCTGGATCGCCGCGCCGCGCCGCTCCGCCTCCAGCACCATTTGCGAGGCGGTATCCGGGCCGGACTTGATCAGCTTCAGCGCGGCCTGCCGGTCCGCGCGTGTGTCGCGCGCCAGGTACACGGAGTTCATGCTCTTGCCCAGGCGGCGGATGATCTCGTATGGTCCGAAGTGCGTGGCGGGCTCCAGCATGTCAACCTCTCAGCACGTGCAGCGCGGCTCCGATCAGGATTCCCAGCACCAGTCCGTAAAACAAAAACGCCAGGCGGCCGCCGAAATAGCGCCGTACTGGACCTGGTGCGGCGTCGCCGGTAGCACGCATGCGCGTAGTAGCATGCCGCGCGCGCGTGTCTTCGATGGTACGCCATCTGCGCGGCTGCGCGCGCCCGCGGAATTCGCTGCCCGCCACCAACAATGCTGTAATATTGTCTTGGCCGCCCGCTTCGTTAGCGGCCTCCACCAATGCACGGGCGATCTCGCCGGCGTCGCCCTGATAGCGCTCGATGATGTCCCGGATTCCGCTCGAAGGCAGCGCATCGCTGAGTCCATCGCTGCACAACAGAAACGCCGCCTCCGGCTTGAAATGGCAGCGGCGGATCTCAATGAAGCCGTCGTCTTCAGCGTCGTGCGGATGCGTGCCGACGTCGCGGAAGACCTCGTGGCGGCGCGGGTGCAGCATGGCCTCTTCCTCGGTCAGTTCGCCCGCATCTTCACCCTGGCCGACCGGCGAATGATCGGACGTGAGCTTGCGGATGGAGCCGTTCCAGATCAGATAGAGGCGCGAGTCGCCCACGTGGCCAATCACCAACTCGCTCGAATCCATCACGGCCAGCGTGAGCACACATGCCATGCCGTGCAGATCGTCGGAATCGCGCGCAATGGCGTAGATCTGGTTGTTGGCCGCGGCAATAGCCCGCCGCACGCGCTGCTCCGCGCTGCCGCTTGCATCTCCGTCCGCACCCTGCAGTTCTTGCCGGATGACCTCGACCGCGGTCTCTGCGGCAATTTCGCCGGCCGCGTGGCCGCCCACTCCATCTACCACCAGAAAGAACCCGTTTTCGTCGTCGATCCAGAAGCGGTCTTCGTTGGACGCGCGCAGCATTCCAGTATCGGTGGATGCTCCCGAGCGCCACTCGACCGCCGCGGCCATCAATCGCGCCTCCGCACTACATGCACCACGATGAAGCACACCACGAACGCCAGGAACAGCGCCACGAAAGGAAGATGCAAAGTGTAGGGCTGCAGCATGGCGATGCGACCTATTTCCTGGTTTCGAACGACAGCGTGATCACGTCGGCGACCTGAATGCGCGCACGGTCCGGCAGCGGCTCCTCGGCGCCGCGGGCCAGCTTCTTGCCGTTCAGCCAAGTGCCGTTGCGGCTGTTATCGGAGACCGTGAAGCCGCCCGTGGCCGGATCGCGCCGCAGCCGCAGATGCTCGCGGGATACTTCATCGTTGGTGTAAAGCGGCAGATCCACCGAGAGATCCTGGCCGCCGCGCCCGATGGTGATTTCGTTCTGCGTGACGAAGTAACTTTGCGGGCCGGAATCGTCCTCGTAGCGGATCTCGGCGAAAACCTGGTCCGCGCCGCGGCGGGTCATGGTGCGGTCGCGGGCCACGCGCGCCTCGGTGACGGAAGTCTCGCGATCGATCAGCGTGGTCTTGATGCCGCGATAGCCGGGTTGCGGGACGTCGTTCAGCTCCGAATGAATCTCGACGTCGCCCGGCGGGACTACGTTTTCGCTGTCGGCGAAGAATTCGATCCACCAGTCATGCCGCGCGATGCGGTACAGCTTTTGTTTCTTGCCGCGCTTGAAGAGCGGCTGCTTGCGATTCCACTGCGTGAGATGGGCGGCCAGGGCGCGGGCGGCGTCCTCTTTGATGAGGTCCTGAATGGTGGCCAGGCGTTTGTAATCGTCGGGGTGCAGGTAGACGCTGAAGATGCAGGGGGCGAGGACGCTGTAGGCCATCTCGAACTGCCCGAGCTCCATGTTGCGCACGAGCTGATCGATGATGAGCTGGCCGTTGATGCGGGCCTGCGGAGGCTTGCCGGTCTGCGCCATCGGATACACCTGCCTACACCTGTCGTGGAGAAACCAAAACCATAGACGCCCGGAGGAGCACAACGGGTTTCGCGGGCGCTAATTAAGCTATTTTAAGCCCCCCGGGGGGGCGGGTGGATGCAAAGCAACTTTGCCCCAGGCAGTCTGTTTGCAGCCGTGGCGGTTTTCGCTCTCAGCGCACTCCTGGCCTGCCTCCTGCCCGCCCGCCACGCCATCGCCGTCCCACCCGCCGAAGCTCTCCGCTATCAATAAAACGTGCCCCATTTGACCAAAGCGCGGTGCGGGCTATAGGAGAGCGGCATATCAACGCTGGGGGACGTAATAAGCCACAACATCCGGACTCGGTAAAGCACGATGCGCCCGCCGTACCGGCCCTTGTTGCCAAATCCCTTTTTGCCTTGGGCCGAACTGGGTAAACAGCGATATCGGAAAGCGGCCCGGTGTCCCCTTTCTGGAAGCTTGGGGCGTGTCACGCACTACCTGGAAACTGCTCGGATTCGTTTTCACGGTCCAGAAGTGCGGTTGGAGGAAGTGGCCCCCAAAGGTGGGCTTAGGGCCGATGCGCAAGTCCACCGCCGAGGGCCTTACTTTGGCGCCTTTGGCCTTGGTCAGCGCCGGTCTCTTAGCCCCGCCAGGCTATAGGCCTAAAGCTTACGCTCCTGGCAGCCGATAAGACTGCTTAGGACCACCGGAGCTTCATGGCGATCCAAAAGTGCCTATCGGAACCCGCGCCAGCCCTTGCGTTCCTGGACGCCATCCTGGAATCGTCGGATGACGCCATCGTTGGAGAAACAGCCGACGGCACCATAGTCAGCTGGAACAAAGCCGCCGAGACCCTGTACGGCTACCAGGCCACGGAGGTCATAGGACGCCCAGCTTCCCTGCTCACCGCGGGCAGGACTGAACCAGGCGCGAACATGGTTTGCACCGAGACCGTGCATTTTCGCAAAGACGGATCGCCCATTCCCATCTCGCTCACCACATCTCCCATCCGCAACGACGCCGGAGAGGTGACGGGCAGAGTCGCGATTGCCCGCGGGCTGGCGCAACGGAGGTGCCCTCTGGGACGGCCCGATTGCGAAGGGCGATTCCGGTCTCTGTTTGATGCCAACCCGGTCCCCATGTGGGTATACGACTGCGAGACGCTGCGGTACCTCGAAATCAACCACGCGGCAATTGTCCACTATGGTTACTCGCGCGCTGAATTTCTGAAAAAGCGCATTACCGATCTCCATCCTCCGGAAGACCTCTCGCGGGTCATAGAGCTCCTCAAACAAGACCGGCCTACAATCAGACAGTCGGGACCCTGGCGGCATCTGCATCAGAACGGGACCATCATCGACGTCGAACTCGCCAGCCACCTGACCGACTGGCGAGGACGGCGCGCGGCGCTGGTAGTGGCGTACGACATCAGCGAGCGGAAGCGGGCCGCGGAATCGCTGCGCGCCAGCGAGGAGCGGTTCCGGACTGCCTTCGAAGATGCGCCTTTCGGTATGTGCCTGAGTTCGCTTGACGGACGTTTTCTGCAGGTCAACGCCGCGCTCTGCCAATTGCTCGGTTACTCCAGGGAGGAATTGGTGGGAACCGGCTGGATGACAATCACGCACCCGGAGGACGGGGAGCGGTCCACACAGGCGGTGGAACAACTGAAGTGCCGGGTAGTCAACTCGGTGGAGTTCGAGAAGCGCTACATCTGCAGGAATGGCAACACGATTTGGCTTCGGCTGCGCGTCTCGGTCGTTAATGGCGCCGACGGATCCGTGTTGCATTTCATCACGCATATAGAAGACATCACCGCGCGCCGGCAAGCGGAGCGGGCGTTGCAGGAGAGCGAGGAGAAGTACCGTTCGTTAATTGCGCATATTCCCGACGTGCTGTGGGTGGCCGACGCCGCCGGCCGCGTGGTCTTTGTCAGCCCCAACGGGGAGAGGCTCATCGGGATCGGCCTGGAAGAGGTTTACCGGCGTGGAACCTGCGCGCTGTTGGAAGTCGTGCATCCCGACGACAGGCAAGGGGTAACCGACGCGTTCCGCATGCTGTTCGAAGGAGACCAGACCTACGACGTGGAGTTCCGCGTGCGCGGCCAAAGCGGCGAGTGGATCTGGGTTCACGACCGGGCCGTGGCGGCTTACGAGAAAGACGGCGTGCGCCATGCCAGCGGCTTGCGCTCGGACATTGGCGAGCGCCGGCGGGCCGAGGCGGCGCTCCGCGCCCGCGATGCCGCGGAGGATGCCAACCGGACCAAGAGCGCCTTCCTCGCCAACATGAGCCACGAATTGCGTACACCCCTGAACGCAATTATCGGCTACAGCCAGATGCTGCAGGAGGATTGCAGCGCCGCTGAGCAATGTGAGATACATGCCGATCTGGAAAAGATCGAGCGTTCCGGGCAGATCCTGCTCGGCATCATCAACGATGTCCTGGACCTGTCGAAGATCGAGGCGGGCCGCATGGAAGTCCGGCTCCAAAATGTGAATGTGGCTGCCGTGCTGGAAGATGTGCTCACTACCGTCGCGCCGCTGGCACGCCAGCAGGGCAACAGTATCTCGCTCGATTGCCCCGTGGAGGCCCGGCGAGTCTGGGCCGATCTTCCCAAACTTCGGCAATGCCTGTTGAACCTGGTCAACAACGCCTGCAAGTTCACCGAGAACGGCAGCATTTCGGTCGCGGTGCGGCGGGTACCCGGTTCGCCGGACTGGACCGAGGTGCGCGTTTCCGACACCGGCATCGGCATCCGCCCCGAGCATCTGAATAAGCTGTTCCAACCTTTCACTCAACTGGATGACTCGAGCACCCGCAAATATAACGGCACGGGGCTGGGACTGGCCATCTGCAAAAGATTCTGCC
This sequence comes from Bryobacterales bacterium, assembly GCA_963756605.1. GTDB lineage: Bacteria > Acidobacteriota > Terriglobia > Bryobacterales > Bryobacteraceae > Bog-159. The sequence goes on from CAVWOT010000019.1 coordinate 83,026, forward strand.
AGATGATGGGCGCCGCGATCGCGGTGGAAAGTACGCCTGGGCGCGGTTCCTGTTTCACCCTGCGCCTGCAGGTGCCGCATGCTCCGGCCGCCGCGACTTAGGGCAGGCTAACGCCACAGGCTGATGTCCTGGTCGCGGCCGGATGGTATGCAGTATCACGCTGTTTTCGCCGGAAAGTCCGCCGAAAGCCCCTCTCGCCGGGTTAGATTCGTTTAGCACGGGTTAGAATCGTTAACAGATGTCCGTCACGGCGCACTGGAGCAGCTCAAGTGATTTCGAATTTCAAAGCTTGCGCAAGCTGTACCAGTTGCTGGCCTCGTTGAGTAAGGCGAGCAATTCCCAGGAAGTATACGACGCCGCCCTGGACAGCCTGCTCGACGCGACCTCCGCCCGGCGCGCGGCGATTTTGCTGTTTGACGACGAGGGCGTGATCCGCTTCCGGGCCGCCCGCGGTCTTTCCGCGGAATATCAGGAGGCTGTCACCGGCCATTGTCCCTGGCCCCGCGGGACGCGAGACGCGCATCCCGTGGTGGTGCCGGATGTATCGCTGGACGCCAGCCTGGCCCAACTCCGCACACACCTCGATCGTGAAGGGATCCGGGCGTTGGCCTTCATACCGCTTTCCCTGGAGGCCGGTGTATTCGGCAAGTTCATGTTGTATTACGCCGAGCCCCACACGTGCGCCGGGGAGGAGTTGGAGATAGCCCAGGCTATTGCAGCGCATGTGGCTCTGGCCACCGAACGCACGCGCGCGGAAGTCGCGCGCATACGCAGTGAACAACGGCAGCAGGCCATCCTGGATAACTCGCCCGCCGTCATTTTCCTCAAGGACCGGCAGGGAAGATATCAACTCATCAACCGGCAATTCGAGGAGTTGTTCCACGTCACACGGGCCGATGTGGCCGGCAAGACGGATTACGACATATTCCCGGCTGAAGCCGCGCAGCAGTTTCAGGCGAATGACCGCGCCGTAGTGGCGGCGGGAAAGCCGCTGCAGTTTGAAGAGTACGTGCCCCACGATGATGGCCATCATTCGTATATTTCAGTCAAATTCCCCATCGAAGGACCCGACGGAGCCATCACGGGAGTTTGCGGTATCGCCACGGACGTTACGGAACGAAAGCAATTGGAGGCGGCTGTCCCACACTTAGCCGCTATCGTCGAGAATTCCGCGGATGCCATCATTAGCAAGGACCTGAACGGGATCATCAGGAGCTGGAATAGCGCCGCCGAGCAGATTTTTGGTTATACGGCCGCCGAGGCGCTGGGCAAGCCGGTGTCGATGCTGGCCCCACCAGACCGGCTGGACGAAATGCCCGCCATTCTGGAAAGGATTCGGCAGGGCGTGCCCGTGCGTTACGAAACACGTCGCCGCCGCAAGGACGGGCAGATCATTGAGGTCTCGCTCACGGTCTCCCCAGTGCGCGACGCCGCCGGCCGCATCGTCGGGGCCTCCAAAATAGTACGCGATATAACGGCTTTGAAACTGGCGCAGGCGGAACGGACCTTGCTGCACACGCGCGAACGAGAGGCCCGGCGCACTGCGGAATTGCTGAATCAGGCCACCCGCCGGCTGGCGGCGCAGCTCAATCCGGAACGCCTCGCGCAGGAAGTGACCGATATCGCCGCCACACTGGTAGGAGCGGAATTCGGCGGCTTCTTCCACATGGTCCTTCAGCAAGAAGGCGGAGCCTACCAGCTATCCTCGGTTTCGGGAACATGGCCGGCTGCGTTGGCCGGCTTTCCCGCACCCGGCGATGAAGCTCTGTTTGGCCGCGTATTTCGCGGCGAGGGCCCGGTGCGCGCAACGGACCAGCCTCCACCCGTTCGAAGCTGCCTGGCAGTGCCCATCGTGGCCCGCGCGGGAGAAGTATTTGGCGTTCTGTTCCTCGGCCATCCCGAGGCTGGTCAGTTCACCGAGAATCACGAAACTTTGATTACAGGCATCGCCGCGCAAGCCGCCATCGCTATGGACAACGCGCGCCTTTTCGAGCAGACGCAGTGGGTGCAAAGAGAACTCAAGCGGTCGAATGAAGAGTTGCGCCGCGTCAATCGGGATTTGGAAGTTTTCGCCTATTCCGCGGGCCACGATTTGCAGGAGCCCCTGCGCACCATCGCGATCACGTCGCAATTGCTCGAACGCAGCTTGGGTGCGCAACTCGAAACCCACGATGCCGCGTTTCTGCACGACATCAGCGCGGCGTCCCGGCGCATGAACATTCTCATCGGCGATTTGCTGGCGTACACCAATGCCCGCAAGCACGAGGAAGGCGCGGCGCCGGTGGTCGATTCCGGCCGCGTGCTAGCCGGCGTGCTGGAGAGTCTGCGCGTTCCGATTCAAGAATCGGGCGCGCAAGTCACTACCGGAGACTTGCCATCCGTCGCGATCCACGAGGGCCATCTGTCTCAGCTATTTCAAAACCTGGTGGGCAACGCCCTTAAGTACCGCGGAACAGAAGCCCCTCACATCCATATCAGCGCCGCCGAGCAGGACGGTTGGCAGGTATTCTCCGTAGCAGACGATGGGATCGGCATCGAACCGCAGTTCGTCGAACAGATTTTCGGTCTCTTCAAGCGGTTACATACCCGCGAGCAGTATCCGGGCAGCGGCATCGGACTGGCCATCTGCCGCCGTGTGATCGAGCAATATGGCGGCCGCATTTGGGTGGAGCGGTCGTCCCCCGGCGGCGGTTCCACCTTCTGTTTCTCGCTGCCGTCCCGCGATGGAACGTAAAAATTGCATGCGGTTGAACCCAAGTGATAAGCGGAAGTTTCGGTTAATACAACATGTTTTCAGGATTATGTATTATCCGACACCGCGGATTGCTGAACTACGGGGCTAAGATAGAACTAGTGGAGGGGTGATCGTGTTCGCGTGGGAACGGCTGCTGGAGCAATCTCACTCCTGCGGTCATTTTGTTCAACTCTACGAAGATGAGCGAGCGCTAGGCAGGAATGTAGGAGTCTTTTTCTGGGAAGGCCTGCGGCGCGGCGGAAGTGTGCTCGCGATCACCACTGCCGGTCATCGGAAACTGTTCGAGCAGGAACTGCAGCGCCTGGGGGCGAGCGTGGCCGGTTTGTGCGAGGGCGGCAGATTACTCTTCCTGGACGCCCAGTCGACGCTGGCCCGGGTAACGCTGAACGGGCAGCCGGAGTGGGGGCGCTTTGAGGAAACTATCCGCGCCGCCATACGGAACTTCGCACCTTCTACCGCAGCCGAGGATCTGCGGGCGTATGGCGAGATGGTCGGCATCTTGTGGAATGCCCGGCAATATGCGGCCGCCGTGCGGCTGGAACAGCTCTGGAACAAGCTGCTCGAAAGCGCCCACTTCAGCTTGTATTGCGCGTATGCCATCGACGTCTTTGGAAACGATTTTCAGGCCGCAAACCTGGAGAGTGTCCTGCGCGCACACACGCACGTGATGCCGGGGGAGATCGGCGGCGCACTGGAAGCCGCCCTGCACCGCTCCATGAACGAAATACTCGGACCGGGCGCCGACGAAATGCGGGCGCGCACCAGCGGATCCCGGCAACCCGGCTGGGCCATCATGCCTAATGCGGAATGGATGATCCTCTGGTTGCGCGAAAACCTGCCCGCGCAAGCCGATAATATCGTGCGCCGGGCGCGCGATTACTATGAGCAACTCCCTCGAATATCCCCTTTACCCGCGCTAGCCGAAACTGAGTAGCCGGCGAGGCGGCGTTCCTCATGTCAGCCTGGTGGCGCCCATCAAATACTGATCGATGCCGCGCGCCGCCTGGCGGCCTTCGCTGATGGCCCACACCACCAGCGACTGGCCGCGGCGCATATCTCCGGCGGCGAACACGCCGGGCACCGACGTCATGTAATTGTCGCCAGACTGCACGTTGCCGCGAGAATCCAGCTGCACTCCTAGACTGTCTAGGAGTCCGGGTTTGACCGGGCCGAGAAAGCCCATGGCGAGGAGGACCAGGTCCGCATCGAGGGTGAATTCGGTGCCCGCGACAGGTTCGAACCTGGGCGGCGGCCCGACCTGCACGGCGTGCAACTGTTGCACGTTGCCGTTCTCATCGCCGGTGAAGCGGCTGGTGGCGATGCTCCAGTTGCGGATGCCGCCTTCTTCATGCGAGCTTTCGATACGTAGCTGCATGGGCCACATCGGCCAGGGTGTTTGCGGGGCGCGTGCGAGCGGCGGTTGCGGCAGCAACTCGAACTGGTGCACGGAGGCAGCTTTCTGGCGGTGCGAAGTGCCCAGGCAATCGGCGCCGGTATCGCCTCCGCCGATGATGACCACGCGCTTGCCGGCCGCGGATACGCGGGAGGCGCGGCCCAGGAACTCCATCGCGTAGTGAATGCCGTTCAACTCGCGCCCGGGAATGGGGAGGTCGCGGGGGTGCTCCGCGCCGCCCGCCAGCAGGATGGCGTGGTAATCGCGGCGCAGGTCTTCCACGGCGATGTCGCGGCCGATGTGGGCGTTGGGCACGAACTCGACGCCCTCGGCGATCATCTGTTCCAGACGCCGGTCGAGAATGTGCTTCTCCATTTTGAAATTCGGGATGCCGTAGCGCATCAGTCCGCCCATGCGATCGTTCTTTTCGTAAACGGTGACGGCGTGTCCGGCGCGGCGTAATTGCTGGGCGGCGGCGAGGCCGGCGGGTCCGGAGCCGACGATGGCGATGCGCTTGCCGGTGAGCTCCTGGGGCGGCTCGGGGCGAACCCAGCCCTCGGCGAAGGCGCGATCGATGATCGTCTTCTCGATCTGCTTGATGGTGACCGGCGGCTCGTTGATGCCCAGCACGCAGGCGGCTTCGCAGGGTGCGGGACAGATCCGGCCAGTGAACTCGGGAAAATTATTGGTCGAATGCAGGACGCGCACGGCCTCGCGCCAGCGGCCGCGATAGACCAGGTCGTTCCAATCGGGAATGATGTTGGTCAGCGGGCAGCCGGTGTGACAGAAGGGCACGCCGCAATCCATGCAGCGGGCGCCTTGCGCGCGGATTTTCTCTTCGGGGAAATCCAGGTAGATTTCGAACCAATCGTTTATGCGCTCGGCCGGGTCGCGCCGCGAGGGGAGCTCCCTGGGGTATTCCAGGAAGCCGGTAATTTTACCCATGCATTGCCCCTTGGGTCGCGGCGCGACGTGGCTGGTGTGTGGTGGCTGGTGGCTGGTGGCTTTGATTCAGGACTCGCTTGTATTCGTGGGGGAAGACCTTTACGAATTTGGGCAGCATGGTCTGCCAGTTTTCGAGGATCCATTTGGCTCGCGGGCTGCCTGTGAATTCGACGTGATTCTCAATCAGGCGGCGGAGGACTGGTTCGTCTTCGATGATGGGTTCGAGGTCTACCGCGGCTGTGTTGCAGCGCCTTTCGCCGAAGTCTCCGGCTTCGTCGAGCACGTAGGCGATGCCTCCGCTCATGCCGGCGGCGAAGTTGCGGCCGCAGCGGCCCAGTACGACCACCAGGCCTCTGGTCATGTATTCGCAGCCGTGGTCGCCCAGGCCTTCGACCACCGCAGTAGCGCCGGAATTTCGCACCGCGAAACGCTCGCCGGCCATGCCGTTAAAATACGCTTCGCCGGAGGTTGCGCCGTAGAGAACCACATTGCCGATCAGGATGTTTTCCTCGGGCAGGAAGGAGGACCCGCGCGGCGGATATACGATCAGGCGGCCGCCGGACAGTCCTTTGCCGACGTAGTCGTTAGCATCGCCTTCGAGGATCAGAGTCACGCCCCTGGCCAGAAAGGCGCCAAAGCTTTGCCCCGCGGAGCCTGAGAATTCGAACCGGATGGTATCGTCGGGCAGTCCTTCGGAACCGTAGCGCCGGGCGATTTCGCCGCTGAGCATGGCGCCCACGGTGCGATGCACGTTGCGAATGGGCAGCGTAATCTCGATGGGGCTGCGGTTGGAGAGCGCTTCGCCGGCCAACTCGATCAGTTTGTAATCGAGCGCCTGGTGCAGGCCGTGTTCCTGCGACTGGATACAGCGCCGCGCGATGCGGGCGGGCACTTGCGGGCTGTGCAGAATGGCGGAGAAGTCCAGGCCCTTGGCCTTCCAGTGATCCACAGCCTTGCGCGGCTCGAGCATGTCCACCCGCCCCACCATTTCGTTGAACGTGCGGAAGCCCATCTGCGCCATGTATTGGCGAACCTGTTCGGCGATGAAGAAAAAGAAATTGATGACGTGCTCGGGCTGGCCCTGAAACTTGGCGCGCAGCACGGGATCCTGCGTAGCGACGCCCACCGGGCAGGTATTCAAGTGGCACTTGCGCATCATGATGCAGCCCATGGCGACCAGTGGAGTGGTGGCGAAACCGAACTCTTCGGCGCCCAGCAGCGCGGCGATCACCACGTCGCGGCCAGTCTGCAGCTTGCCGTCGGTCTGGACGCGGATGCGCCCTCGCAGATCGTTCATCACCAGCACCTGCTGGGTTTCGGCTAAGCCGAGTTCCCAGGGAATGCCGGCATGTTTGATGGAACTGAGCGGAGACGCGCCGGTGCCGCCGGAATCGCCGCTGATGAGCACCACGTCGGCGTGCGCTTTGGAAACGCCCGCGGCCACCGTGCCTACGCCGACTTCGGCCACCAGCTTGACGGAGATGCGCGCGCGCGGATTAACGTTCTTCAGATCGTAGATGAGCTGGGCCAGATCCTCGATGGAATAGATATCGTGGTGCGGCGGCGGAGAGATCAAGCCCACGCCTGGAATCGAGTGGCGCACGCGGGCGATCACTTCATCTACCTTGTGGCCGGGCAGTTGGCCGCCTTCACCGGGCTTGGCGCCCTGCGCCATCTTGATCTGCAACTCGTCGGCGTTGACCAGGTAATTGGTAGTGACGCCGAAACGGGCCGAGGCCACCTGCTTGATGGCGCTGCGGCGCCAGTCGCCATTGCCGTCGCGGGCGAACCGGGCTTCATCTTCCCCGCCCTCGCCGGTATTCGATCGGCCGCCGATGCGGTTCATGGCTATGGCCAGCGTTTCGTGCGCCTCCTTCGAAATGGAGCCAAAAGACATGGCGCCGGTGGCAAAGCGCTTGACGATTTCCGCGGCCGGCTCGACATCTTCGACGGGAATCGATCGGCCCGAGGGCTTGATTTCGAGCATGCCGCGCAGGGTGCACAACTGCCGGCTCTGTTTGTCGATCAGGTCGGTGTATTCCTGAAACGTCTGCGGATTCTGCTGGCGGACGGCCTGCTGCAGCTTGCTGATGGTGAGCGGATTCAGCAGGTGATACTCGCCGCGCACGCGGTATTGATAATTGCCGCCTATGGGAAGCTCTGTGTCATAATCCGTGACCGGCCGGAAGGCCAGCGTATGTTTCATCTGCGCTTCGAGGGCCAGCACATCCAGGCCGACGCCTTCGATGCGCGATGCCGTGCCCGTGAAGTACTTTTCGATCAGCGCCTGATTCAGCCCGATGGCCTCGAATACCTGCGCGCCGCGATAGCTTTGCAGCGTGGAGATACCCATTTTCGAAAAAGTCTTCAGCAGGCCCTTGTTGACGGCTTTGATGTAGTTTCGCTTGGCATGGTCCGGATCGGGGAGTTGCGAGAGCGTTTCGAAGACCAGATAGGGGTTGACGGCGCTGGCGCCGTAGCCGATCAGCAGCGCGAAGTGCATGACCTCGCGCGGCTCGCCCGATTCGATGATGAGGGCAACCTGGGTACGCGTTTTTTCGCGCACCAGGTGATTGTGTACGGCGGCCAGCGCCAGCAGGCAGGGGATGGGCGCGTACTCTTCGTCGACGCCGCGGTCGGAGAGGATGAGCAGGGTATAGCCGGATTTGATGGCGAGCGAGGCGCGGCGGCAGAGCGAATCGAGCGCACGTTCCAGGCTGATGGCGCTATCCGGCAGGCCGTCGGGACCCACGCCGGCGGGGTTCAGCGGCTTGACGGAGAAAAGAGTGGGTAGCGTAGTGGCGAGAAAATCGCCCTGCGAAAGGCGGCGCAGCTTCTCCAGATCGCGATTGGACAGGATGGGGTGCGCGAGCCTCAGCGTATGGCAATGCTGCGGCGTTTCATCGAGGATATTGCGCTCGGTGCCGATGTAGCTGATCAGCGACATGACCATCTCTTCGCGGATGGGATCGATGGGCGGATTGGTCACCTGCGCGAACAATTGTTTGAAGTAATTGAACAGTGGCTGGGGGCGGTCGGAAAGGCAGGCGAGCGGCGTATCCGTGCCCATGGAGCCGACCGGCTCCTGCCCCGATTCAGCCATGGGGGCCAGAATCATCTTGATGTCTTCGTCGGTATAGCCGAAGGCCCGCTGGCGCGAGAGCAGCGTTTCGTTATCGGTATGATGCTGGCGGGAAGGCTCGCTCAGTTGATCGAGGGTGACCTGGTTATCGGCGAGCCACTGCGCGTAGGGGCGGCGGGAATAGAGGCGCTCCTTGATCTCTTTGTCGGAGACGATGCGGCCTTCGACGGTATCGACCAAAAACATCTTGCCGGGCTGCAGGCGGCCCTTCCGCTTGACGTTCTCTGGCTTGATGGGGAGGACGCCGGTTTCCGAAGACATGACCACCAGGTCGTCATGCGTGACGATGTAGCGGGCGGGGCGCAGGCCGTTGCGATCGAGGGTAGCGCCGATCACGCGCCCGTCGGTGAAGGTGATAGCGGCGGGGCCGTCCCACGGCTCCATCAGCGAGCAGTGATATTCGTAGAACGCCCGCTTTTCCGGGTGCATGTGCGGGTTACTGGACCAAGCCTCGGGGATGAGCATGGCCATGGCGTGGGGCAGGTCGCGGCCGGCCATGAAAAGCAGTTCGAGGGCATTATCGAAACTGGCGGAATCGCTGCCGCCGGGCGCAATGATGGGAAACAGCTTCTGCAAATCGTCGCCGAACAGGGGCGAGGCCAGAATGGATTGGCGCGCGTACATCCAGTTGACATTGCCGCGCAGCGTATTGATTTCGCCGTTGTGCGCGACGTAGCGGTAAGGGTGCGCCAACTGCCAGGTGGGAAACGTGTTCGTAGAGAAGCGCTGGTGCACGAGGCAGAGGGCGCTCATCACGTCGGGATCGGATAGCTCGCCGTAGAAGTGCGCCATCTGCGGGGCGAGCAGAAGACCTTTATAAACGATGGTGCGGGCGGAGAGCGATGGAATGTAGAAGTCGCCCTTGTTGGGCAGATTGGTGGCAGCGATTTCGGTTTCGGCGCGTTTGCGGATCACGTATAGCTTGCGCTCCAAGGCCGAGCTTCGCTCGGCGGTGCTGGGTGCTGGGTGCTGGGTGCTGGGGTTTCCGATGAAGATCTGCTGGATGTAGGGCTGCGAGGCGCGGGCCACGCGGCCGATGGCGTCGCCGTCCACCGGCGTATCGCGCCAGCCGAGAACGGTGAGGCCTTCCTCGCGAATGATGCGTTCGAGGATGCCTTCGCAAGAGAGGCGCTGGTGCGGCTCGACGGGCAGGAAAGTCATGCCGACGCCGTACTCGCCCTCCGCGGGTAGGGTGAAGCCGAGCGAAGCGCACTCGCGGGCAAAGAACTTGTGCGGAATCTGGATGAGGATGCCGGCGCCGTCGCCGGTTTCCGGATCACAGCCGCAGGCGCCGCGGTGGGTCAGGTTGATCAGGACCTGGATGCCCTTAGCGATAATGTCGTGGGATTTGTGGCCCTTGATACTGGCTACGAAACCGATGCCGCAGGCGTCGTGCTCGTGGCGGGGGTCATAGAGGCCTTGGGGGGCGGGGAGACCGGGGATACACTTGGATTCGGTCATCTCATTTCTCCGTGGAATGCCTTAGTGTAGCAGGCCTGTTAGTATCATGCAAGGCGGTTTTAATAAATATGCAGTATTATAATTATTGATACTAATCAGGGGTTAAATCATACAAATGATGCATTGTTAAGTGTAGGGTGCGTGGCCGTTTCCCTCATAGAGTTGGTGACCGGTGGAAGCAGCACCTTGGGGAGGTGGTAACGCGATCACTTTACGGGTCCGCAGCTGCGTGTGGACGAAGCTAGGAGTTGGCTTTCGTTTTCAGGATTTTGTTGAAAACAAAGGAACAGTTGGGCGCGAGAACCAGCGCAAGGCGGGTGTCGGAGAATGTGGAGTTTCTGAAAGGTGAAGTCGAGAATATCCCGCTTACCGGATAATTCGGTCGATGTCGTCATCAGCAATTGCGTCATCAACCTGTCAGGCGACAAAGACCGCGTGTTGACGCGAGGCGTTCCGGGTCTCTGAAGCCGGGCGGCCGGTTCGCTGTTTCGGATGTGGTCACGCGCGGGGAAGTGCCCGCCGAAGTGCGGCAAAATATGCTGCTCTGGGTCGGGTGCATCGCCGGCGCGCTGGAAGATTGGCGCTATGTCGCCAAGCTCGCCAAGGCTGGTTTTGACGAGATCGACGTGGAACCGACGCGCGTTTACAACATCGAGGACGCACGAGCATTCTTGAGCGGGCAGGGCATCGACGTGGACGCCATAGCCCCGCAGGTGGACGGCAAGTTCATGAGCGCGTTCATCCGCGCCGTGAAACCGGCCGCGAAGGAGTGTTGTGGTCCGACGTGCTGTAGCTGAAGCGCTCGGGAACGGCGTTCCTGCTGGCCGCGTGGTCGGGTCCGGCATCATGGGCGAGCGGCTGGCCGGCGGAAATGTCGCGATCGCGCTTCTTGCGAACACGATTGCAACCGGCGCGGCCCTGGTCGCGTTGATTCTCACGTTCGGGCCGATCTCGGGAGCGCACTTCAACCCGGCCGTAACGCTGGCCGACGCTTCGCAGGGCGGTTGGCCTGGCGCGAGGTGCCGGCGTACCTGGCCGCGCCAGATCGGCGGCGCTTCGGAGGCGTTGCGGCCGCCCATCGTGATGTTCGGCGAGCCGGTGTTTTCCGCTTCGCGCCACGTGCGATCCGGCGGCGCGCAGCTCTTCAGCGAATTTGTGGCGACGTTCGGTCTTCTCTCGGTCATCTGGGGTTGCGCGCGGCTGCGATCTTCCGCGGTGCCGTTCGCGGTGGGGGCCTACATCACGGCGGCGTACTGGTTCACCGCCTCGACGTCGTTTGCAAATCCAGCGGTGACGCTGGCGCGCGCCGCTTCGGATACGTTCGCCGGCATCCGGCCGGCCGATGCTCCGGGATTCATCGTTGCGCAGCTGGCCGGCGCCGCAGCGGCCACGGCTCTGTTTCGCTGGCTGGTGCCATCGCCTGCCGAAAGACGCTGAAAAGGTCGTTGTCCCACACACGCAACGCGAGAGCACCCATGCCCGATAAGAAACGAATCCTCATTCTCTGCACTGGAAATTCGGCCCGGAGCCAAATGGCCGAAGGCCTGTTGCGGCACGACGCGGGAGACCGCTTTGAGGTGTTCAGCGCCGGAACCAAGCCGAGCCAGGTTCGAGCCGAAGCGATCGCCGTCATGCGCGAGCTGGGCATCGATATTTCCGGCCATCGTTCCAAAAGCGTAGACGAATTCAGCGGCCAGTCATTCGATTACGTTCTGACGGTCTGCGACAACGCCAAGGAGAGCTGCCCGATCTTTCCGGGCCACGTCCGCAATGATCCACCGGAGCTTTGAGGATCCGGCGGCGCTGCAAGGTTCCGAAGAGGAGCGTCTCGCCCTGTTCCGGCGCGTCCGCGACGAGATGAGGCACTACCTCCACAGCTTTCCATCGCCGTAAATCGCTTTGTCGTGGTTTCCTTTTCTATAATTCTGCAATAACGGTATTGACATGATTTGACAGTTTCAGTATTATCGAAATTGATCGCAAATTAGCCCCTTTGCCGCAAGCAGGATCGGTTTGGCTCGGGCCGAGCAGCCGGGGGGCCCCTGTTGGCGTCTTTGTCCATCGGCAAATCGCTGCGCATCAAAGGGCCTTTGGGGTACATGTCATGCATAGTCGCGCAGTCAAAGCGGAGGTCGCCGCGCTGGCGGCTTTCCTTGTTCTAGCTGCTGTGGGGTGCAATTCGGGCTCAACTTCTGGGGAAAACACTCCGTCACCGTCGGCTCCGGCGAGCGCAATCGGCGGCGCCGGGAGCACCTTCGTCGCTCCACTGATGTCCGCCTGGATCGACGGATCCACCCACCAGCGGGTGGATATGGCAGAAGAGGAAATCGTCAGGCAGGCTCCGCGGGATGGAATCGAACGAGGCTGCCATGAAATCGATGTCGTTTAACGCGCGTGGCGAGGGCCGGCCACCGCGGTGCAGCCGGTGAAGCTCGATGGCCAGACCGCCGGTGAGCGCCCAGTTTCGAATGTAGTGCCGTACGAGGCTTTCAGCCTGCGGACCGGCGTCCACGCCGGTCCAGGCGGGTCTGGAGACCCGCCGCAGACCTGGAGGTCTGCCCCACGCCCGGCGTCTACAACGGCTTCCTCACGCGTGCGAACATAACCCATCATGTTCTTTGACCCAATTTCTGGCGCCAGCCGACGGAGGCCACGGGACACTCGCTCACGGTCGCGGCTCGGCTACAAGTCGCGCTCGGGAAATAGTCACTGCGGCCGGTGGCCTTGTAGTATGATAGACGCCGGAGGAGACAATGCTACAAACGCGCTCCACCGTTAAACTGGACGATATCGAGTTCGTTCTGAAGGCTGCCGCTAGTCGTCACAATGCGCATGTGACGGTAGTCAGCCACCTGGGTCAGCCGCAGCACACAGAGACGGCCGGCGGTCCGCGGGAGGCTCTAGTCTTCAGCTTCTATCATCCTAAGATGCATTCGGCGCTGTTAGCCGCCGACATCCGTTTTGCCGGATTTCTGCCCTGCCGTGTGGCGGCTTGGCCGGAATCGGACGGAGTTGTGCTGCAGGCACTGGCGCCGACGGAGTTTTGCCAGATTCTGGGCCGCAAGGATCTGGAGGGTCTGGCAGCGCCGCTCGACGTTGTGCTGCGCGCGATTATGGAAGACGCGGCCAAGCCCCTGACAGCCTCCGCCAAATCGCGTCCGGATGTGGAGACGTCGCGCTGGGGCGCCACCGAGGACCAGGTGAACATGAAAGCCACGGTGGCCCAACGCATCGATTACCGCGGCACCAAGATCGAGGACGAAGCCGGCACCGGCACACACGATTCATCCGGCGGCTGACGCTATCGCGGGCGTACCGCGCCAATACTGAACCAGGACCGGACTACTTGCAGGCGGTCGTTGACATCGGCCGTGGCGACGAAGGCGGGTTGCGCGGGCGTGCCAAAGCGCAGATCCATGACTTCCACGCGGGTGTCAGGGCCTGCGGCGGTGTCTCGATCGACCCATGGCAGGCTGCGCTCCAGGGGAAACTCAGAGAAATTGAAAAAGTCGCGGAATACCGGCGAACGATTGGCCGACGAGACGGCCGCAGTGGGCTCCGCCTTGTAGAAAACGGCACCAGCGACGGCGTCGGCAAGGGGATCGAATTCCCGCGTCAGGTTGACATCCAGAATCATATAAGACGCGGAAGTTTCTACAAGGCCCCGCCATGCCAGGGGATTGACCGGTCCGGGCAGAGCGGCCACGCGCAGGGGGGCGGCGCCGGAATAAAGTCGGGAGTCCAACGTGGCCACCGCGCGGGCATGCAGCACGCCCCGGCCGGCATTATAGAAAACCAGAAAGATCAGGGCGAAGGTGGCGAATCCGCGGCCGGCGGTTTTGGTGCGCGCGCCGATCTCCGCGTTGACCAGGCGCCCGAGTACTGGCCCGGCGAGCGACAACAGCAGCACGGCCCAAATCCACAGATCGACGACGGAAGTAAGGTCCAGGCGAAACCAGCGCGCGGAAAAGGGCAGCAGGAAGCGGATGCCGTACGCGTTGGTGTAGTCGAGTAGCAGGTGCGATGCCACGGCGACGAGCGAGATGGCATAGGCCGGCAACCAGCGGAAGGGCTGGCGCGTGAACGGCCGCACGGCCAGGAGCGGCAGCAGGGCCATCAGCGGCCACGCGGCGAGCGAATGCGTCAGGTGGCGATGATAGTTGAGGTAATTGAGTTGTCCGCCGGCGAGCGTGACGATGTCGATATCGGGTGCATTGGCGGCCAGCAGCAGAATCCATGGCGCTTGTACCGAGAAGCGGTTTAGTCCGGCGCGGCCCAGGAAGAGGCCGGTAGCCGAATGCGTCAGGGGATCCATGAGGGTTGAAGGCCGGATTGTAGCACGGGCGGATCGGCTGCGCCGCTCTGTGGGGCAGGCACCCGGCCTAAGGCGGGTCTGTCGGAGACCCGCCGCAGACGGGCGGTCTGCCCCACCAGATGATTATTTCTTGCGGCCGGCGTGCGCGTGGGCGGGCGTATGGGTATGCGTGGGAGGCGGCGGCATGAACGGCTTCATCGCCACATCCAGCAGCGACTTCTGCGCGTTGATGAAATTCTCGACGCCGCGGCGCGCAAAATCGCCCAGGCTGGTGGAGGGCTCGGGAGAAGGCCGTACAATCGCCTCGGCGGTCTTCATGGCGCCCTCAATCTGGCTGGTGGCCAGATCCAGCAGCTTCTTCTGCGAGTCGACGAATTGGTCCATGCCCTCCTTCGCCAGCTCGGTCAGCTTCACTGGTTTGCCCGTTTTGCGGCCCTTGCCGTTGGTTTCCGGTTGGGTGAGTTCCGTCACCAGGTTCAGGAACTTCTTTTGGGTGTGGACGAAATTCTCCACGCCCTCGCGGGCCACTTCACCCAGGTTCTTGCCCTCGAAAGGCTTGCCTTCTTTGAGGGCCGTGACGGCGGCCTGGCTCTGGCTGTTCACCATATCCAGGAATTTTTTCTGCATGTCGACGAAGCTGTTTACGCCTTCGCGGAAAGCATCGGTCAGGGCGGCCGGCATTCCCGTGAGACCCAGCCCGTCCTTCACGCCGGACTGTACCAGCGCGTTTTGTCCGGCGGCCAGGTCCAGCAGAATTTTTTGCGCTGCGACAAAATTGGCCATGCTCTGGCCCGCCAGATCGACCATGCCGGTCAGCGGGCGGAGAGGCGAGAAATTAACCCGCTCGCGCACGAACCCTAGCGCGAGGGAGTTTTGCTGTGCGGTCAGATCCAACAGTATTTTTTGCGTTGCGACGAAACTTTCTATACCCTGCCGGGTCCAGTCCGCCAGCGTGGAAGCCAGCGCCACCGGAACCGCGGCCATAGACTTTGTGGGATTCTCCATGTTATGCTCCTTGGGTAATGCTGCAATGCAGCATTACAAGCCGAGTATATCGCTTGGGGAGTCACCTGTCAAGGATTTTCAGATTATATAATCCGATTATGGAAGCGCGCAAGGTGGTGATCAAGAAATACGAGAACCGGCGTCTCTACGACACCGCCGCCAGCCGTTACGTGAACCTGGACGATGTAGCACGCCTGGTGCGGGACGGCGTGGAAGTGCAAGTGGTGGACGCCAAGTCGGGCGAGGATCTGACGCGCGTAATTCTGACGCAGGTGATTATGGAGGATGCCAAGGGGCACGAATCCGGCCTCCCCCTGGAGTTGTTGCGCAAGTTGATTGTGGCTTCCGACCACGCCTCGCACGAGTTTCTCGCCTGGTATCTGAGCACGGTGACGGAAATGTACCAGAAAACGCAGAGCGCCTTGCACACCAATCCCCTGGATGTGATGCGCAATCTGTTCAGCCCGCAGGCGGCCGCGCCGCCGGCGGTTCCGGCGGAGGAGGTCGCGGCGCTCCGACGGCGCGTCGAGGAATTGGAAGATCGCCTGCAGAGAGCGCCGGCCCCCAAGAGAAAGCCCACCAAAAAACAGATTTATTGAATTTCGCATAATATCGCGACACTTTTTGCGGGAAGATGGGTCGAACCCTGCCGGAAGATGGGTCGCACCCTGTACGGGGAGTCCCGCTGGAGCACACTGCGATTTCGCGGCGCTACAAAAGCGCCGCTTAGAGGCACTCCGCCTTCTGAAAAAGGGCTAATCTGTACCGATCCGACGTCGCGCGCCGCGTGCGCGTATGCCGCCAGACGGTGAGTCGCTGGGCGGACGAGTGCCAGAATATCTCCGTCTTCCCAAAGGTAAAGCGCTAAACGGTTTCAGCCACTATTACAAAAGGCACGGAAATTCCACGCTTTTTGCGGTGCTTGATTTTCTCACAGTCCACGCGCAGGCGGGAGACTACCACGTATAGCACCCAACGTCTTTATCTAATTAGGCCTTTGGCGCTTACTGCGTGATCCTCTTGCCGAAACTCCTGCCATGCACTCCGCGCTGGTCCTGCGAAAGGATTTCCCATTTTTGAAGCCCACCTTCAGACTCTCAAGCCACGCGGCGAATTCGGTTCGACCCCCAAGCTTGAATACTTTGATACAATACCCTTCTCCGTGGCACCCCAACTGAGTCCGGAAACCGTTGGGTCATTAATGGCGGCGTTTCGCACTGGCGACGCCAACGCAGGAGCCCGTTTGGTGGAGATGTTCCATCCGGAACTGAAGCGGCTCGCGGCGGGTCACCTGAGAAGAGAGCGCGAAGGACATAGCTGGCAGCCCACTCTCCTCGTCAACGAGTTGTACCTGCAGCTAATCAGAATCAAAGCCCTTCAGCCCAATGAGACCGATCGCCGCGACGACAAAGCCGCATTCTTCGCACTGGCTGGACAAATCATGAAGAGGCTGCTCATTCATCACGCCAGGCCTCTTTCGGCTCAGGCTCAAAAAGTTCCGTTGTGGGAAGACCTGAGCACTCAACCGGATACCAGCCTCGCCGAGGTGGAGCAGTTGCTGGCACGACTATCAGCGATCAAACCCGAGGTACGCCGTGTGGTGGAAATGAAGGTTTTCGAAGGGCGAACGGCGGAGGAGATTGCAGATGAGCTAGGTTGCGCCGCCATCACCGTGAACCGGTATTGGCAATTCGCGCGACAGTGGCTCCGTAAGACGTGGGCCGGTTAAGAACAAACCAGAAGGCAGCCGGATAGCTGGGTCCGGCTGCCTGTGTAGTTACTCAATACACCGCAATTGCGCCGATGTATTGCGAAGGATTGGGATTCCCGTTCGGAAGTCCGTTGCCGCTCAAGCAATTCAGGGCCTGAGTCATATCGATGGCGATGTAGTAGATGCCGGGTGTCGAAGGGGCCGTCAGAGTAACTACTTCATTTCCATTGAAGGAGTTTTGTGCATAGTAGAACTGACACGAGTAAGGCGTGCCCGGAGCTGTGCTGGTGACGGACTCGTTGGACAGACCCACATAGTATTGAGTGAGATCGCCGCCGGTGTTCGCGACCGCCGCGTCGAACGAGACCGAGAAGGGAGCTCCGGGACTTACGTGAGCCTGGCTCGAATTACTTCCGTTCGTGTTGACAGCGACGACGCACTCGCCTCTAAAGCACGCGCCGAAGGCCAGCGCGGCGGGACCTTGGGGACCCTGCGGACCGGCGGGGCCTGCGCTACCGGCAGGACCCTGAGCCCCGGCCGGGCCAACGGGACCTTCAGAACCAGTCGCACCGGCCGGACCTGCGGGGCCGACGGGACCTACGGCACCAGTCGGACCAGCGGGGCCTGCAGGACCAGCCGGACCTGCCGGACCGATTGCACCAGCGGGACCTATTGCACCGGCGGGACCAGCCGGGCCTATTGCACCAGCGGGACCGATTGCACCAGTTGCACCGGCGGGACCAGCCGGGCCTATTGCACCAGCGGGACCGATTGCACCAGTTGCACCGGCGGGACCTGCGGGACCCTGCGGACCGGCCGCACCTGCCGCACCATTGGCACCGGCAGGACCTGCCGGACCTTGAGCTCCAGCCGGACCTGCCGGCCCCTGCGGGCCTGCCGCGCCGACTGCGACCGTCATGTTAGCGCTGTCGATATCTCCAAGAATGTTTTTGTAGGAGACGAATAACTGGTAAGACCCCGGACTGAAGGGTGTGGGGAAGGTTGCCGTGATTGTGGTGGGAGTAACCGTGACGTTTGAGCCCGAAACGGTTTGCGCCCCGAGCGTCACGGATGAGACTCCGGAGCCGCCGATGCCGTTCAGACTAGTCCCATTTACCGTCAGCACACTGCCACTGACGGATGCACTGGTCAGCACCGGGATTACTGTCTGTGCCGAGGCCGACAGCGCGCACGCCAAGAACGCGAGGGCCGTTAAGGACGGCGCCCATCTCCTGATTGTTTTGAGGTTCATCCTGCTTTTCATTTGAAATTTCTCCTGATTTGTTTTTGAATTTTTGCTTTGTTGAGAATGTTGCGAGCCCTTATTCGGAAAGGGTTACGCGTTTGCCCACAGTGGTAAACGGGACCGTCTGGGTTGGTTCGCCGCTGGTCGAGTAGAAAACCACAACACCGGTTGTTTGAAAGCCGTTGGCGTCGTGCATGGTAAGAGTCCCGGTCGTCACAGCCGTTCCTGCCGGAACACCGGCGGTACCTGCAAGCGAAAGGAACTTCACGGACTTGAACTGAACCGTTCCGCGACTCAGGTTCATCCAAACGCCATGTCCGGGGCTAGCGAGGTCCGGGGGCATGACATCTGATTGAGTTGTATCGGTGAGGGTTCCGTCTACATTAAACGTGACGAGACCTTGAAATGGGGGTTGGCCTTCGAGAGTGATCGTTTGCATCCATGTGCCGGTTATGGTGACGATTGCGCCCGATTGTTGACCCTGAAGCGCCGACAGCATCAGGCCGCTGGCGATCAGACCAACGATGGCGATCGATGACAGAGCAAGTCTTTGAAAAGTTTTCATCGTTTCCTTCAGTTTTGTGGATTGAGAGCCGGTCGAAGAACCGCGGTTTGTTTCCCCGCCTCGAAATATATGGGGCGACCAGCAGCGCAGAATTGATCAGCTAGCGACGCTTTTTTTTCTTAAAAAACGTAAAGGGAGCCGGTCTGCTAGAATCGCTTCACGCGTGGTTTGCGTTTTCCTCGCGACACGGAACCGAGCTGTCGATGCATCTTACCGATGACGATTGGCGGAACATCCTGGAACTTTCCGCGGTGGCCGCCTCGGTTCCCGCAAACGAGCGGCTCGGATATCTGCAGTCGGTCGCTTCCAACCCGGATGTGATTCACGAAGTTTTAACCCTGCTTAATGAATTGCAATCGCCCTATACGGAGGAAAGCCGCATTGGTTCCAAGATCGGCCGTTTCATCGTGACGGAACACATCGGCAGCGGAGGGATGGGGGATGTTTATGCGGCGCGCGATACGGAGCTCGACCGAATCGTGGCACTGAAATTCCTTAATGAAGAGGCGCAGGCGTTTCGCGGCGCGGTAGACCGATTTGTGCGTGAGGCGCGCACGGCGTCGGCTCTGAATCATCCGAATATCGTGACAATTCACGAGGTGATTCGTTCGGATTGGATGGTCGCCATCGTAATGGAGCTCATCGAAGGCATCCCGCTGCGCCAGCTTTGCCGTGCCTCGATGACTGAGGACCGGGTGGTGACAATCAGTCTGCAGATCGCACGCGCGTTGGCCGTGGCACACGCCGCGGGCGTCGTGCACCGCGACATCAAACCCGAGAACGTGATCGTGCGGAGCGACGGGAGCGTCAAAGTGCTGGATTTCGGTCTGGCTCGATGGGTGGCCCCGCAAGGAGGGTCAGAGAGTTGGGTGTCCGGCACAGGTCTGGTCACGGGGACATGGCGTTATATGTCTCCGGAACAGGTGAAAGGACAAAAAGTGACCGGTGCAGCCGATGTTTTCGCGCTGGGACTGGTGGTATACGAATTGTGTGCGGGCCGGCATGCGTTTCCGGCGGAATCGGCTTTCGAAACATTGCAGGCGATCATATCCAACGAGCCGGATCCGCCGTCCAAATGGAATCCGGCTATCAGCCGGGAACTGGATGCACTTGTTCAGGCGATGCTTTCGAAAGACCCTGCAGAGCGCCCTTCCGCGCAGTTGGTGGCCGAGAAGCTGGGCGATCCGCGGCGAACACCGGTGCGGGCCGCTGCCGCGACGGATGCGTCAAATCGGAAGCGCGCATGGCGAGCCACAGTTCTGCTCGCGGCCGCTGTGTTTCTGGCTGTTGCTATGTGGTTCTGGGAACGCCGCCAGCGGGCCGGCCCCCAGATCGACTTTTATCAGGTGACCACGCTAGTCTCGGAGAACCGGGCAACTGCTGCCGCAATTTCGCCGGACGGGAACCGATCGATATACGCCAACGCGGATGGTCTTTTCCTACGCACCATGAATACGGGCGAGACCAGCGCCCTGCGGTGCCCAGCGGATCTCATTATCAATCAACTGGCGTGGTTCGCGGACGGAAGCAAAGTGGTGGCAAGCGGCTTTTCCCCAAGTACCAATGCCTTTTCCGTCTGGTCAGTTTCCCTGGCGGGCGGAGCTCCGCGCTTGCTACGCTCACAAGCTCAGGAAGGCATTCCTTCTCCGGACGGCACGCGATTGGCGTTCACCGGACCGTGGCAGTCCACCGTCTGGGTGATGGGCATTGACGGAGAGGAGCCGCGGCAGGTTATCGCCGGAGCGCCGGAGGATAGCTTTCCTCTCGTTTTCTGGTCGGCTGACAGCCTCCGCGTGAACTTTCAGCGGCGGCACTTTTCAGGTAAACAGGATCTCGGCTTCGTAATGCTCGATCGATTTTACGAACGCAGCTACGAATCGGCGAATGTGCAAACGGGGCAAGTGACCGCCAAGGTCTCGAATCTCTGGATGAATTCAGCGACTGCTCTGCCGGACGGCCGGCTGCTTTTCCTGCGATATAATCCGCCGGGTACGGATTGCTCCAATGAATTGTGGGAAGTGAAAACGGATACGAACACAGGCGCGTTCGTCACGGCGCCCCGCCGGATTGCGAATCCCATCGGCGAATGCGGTGACCGCATCTTCGGCATGACGACCACGGCGGATGGCAGGAGAACGCTGGTCCTCAGACGCTCAACCGAGCAATCGGTATTCGTAGGGGATTTCTTGCCTTCACCGCCGCGCATCAACAACGTCCGGCGCCTCACGCTCGATGAGCGATCGAATTATCCGCATGCATGGTCTGCCGACAGCCAGGAGGTAATCTTTGAGTCTGACCGTAATGGCGGTTACGAGCTTTTCAAGCAAGGACTGGACCAGCGAACACCCGCCGTGATAGCGGCCAATCCGAAGCGTTGGGAAGTGATGCCTCAGCTCTCTCCGGATGGGCATTTCGTTTTGTATGCCGAAGGGAGAGAGGCGGAGAACCCCCGCCCATTTACACTGATGCGCGTACCGGTAGATGGTGGACCGGCAGAAGAAGTCCCAATTGGCGGACCGCTGGACGAATTTCGCTGCGGCTTTGGATCAGGCCGGCGGTGCGTTCTCAGAACGACTGCCGGCCACGAGTATTTCGCATTTCACGAACTGGATGCAATTCGAGGGAAGGGCCGCGAACTGTGGCGGACTCCCTGGACACCATCCGTGGTTGGCGACTGGAACCTCTCACCTGACGGATCGGTGGTCGCGATACCGCTTCACGACGGCCGGTCGGCGCGCGTCCGCTTAATTTTTTTGGATCGGGACACGCAAGGCAAAGAAGGCGAACTGGTTTTGAAAGGCATGACCGACATTTCGGGAGTTTCATGGGCAGCAAGCGGTCAGAGCTTATTTGTCACTGTGATCAACCCTTTGGGCAACCGGGTGTTGTCTGTTGGTCTGGATGGCCGCTGGCGTCCAATTGAAGGTGTTCAAGGTTTGATCGTACCCGCGCCGGACGGCCGCCATGTAGCTTTCCTCAATCCCATCACGGCGATAAACGCATGGGTTATCCAACGACGATAGTTGATCGCCCCACCGTCAAGGTTGAATGGGTGCATGCTGTCGGCGCGCCCGGGAAATCACAGGCCACCCGTCCGAAAGTTCTCCCGAACTGGCAGCGTAGATGTCGGTGGAAATCGTGTCGGGCGGAATACCGGCGTCCAGGGCAGTTCGCGCGTTGCCGAAATTGAAGCATCCGGCGCCGTGTCCAGCATCGAAAGAGACTCCCCGCGCACGCGCTTCCCGGACGCCCGGCGTCAGCCTTCCTGTTAAAGAGTTGACAGGATGCCCTGGAACCTGAAAGATTAACGGATAAGGGGATGCGTTATGGAAACCGTCGGTTCAATGCTCCGGCACAAGGGATCCGAGATTTTTTGGCTCTCACCCGAGGCCACTGTATACGAAGCTGTCGCCATGATGGCCGATAAGGGCGTGGGTGCTTTATTGGTTCTTTCGGGCGGCAAATTAACGGGTATCGTCTCTGAGAGGGACTACGCCCGCAAGGTGATCTTGAAGGGGAAGCACTCTCACGAGATGCAGGTGAAAGAGATCATGACCAGCCCCGTGTTCACCGTGTCGCCCGAACACTCGGTGGAGGATTGTATGCGCATCATCACGGCGCACCGCATCCGTCACTTGCCGGTGATGGAGGGGGAGGGACTGGTGGGTATGATTTCGATCGGCGATGTGGTGCGGTCGATCATATCGGCGCAAGCCCACGCGATCGACCAGTTGAGCGGGTACATCGAGGGGCGGTACCCGGCTTAGGCGAGCTTCGCTCGCCGTGGCTTGTGGTCAGTGGCTGGTGGGTGGTGGCTTTGCCAGAACCTAGCACCCAGAACCCAGGACCCGGCCCCAGCCGCGGCCGGAAGGCCGCCAGCCCACGGCTTAGGCGAGCTTCGCTCGCCGTGGCTTGTGGTCAGTGTCTGGTGGCTGGTGGCTTTGCCAGCGCCCAGGACCCGGCACCCAGCCGCGGCCGGAAGGCCGCCAGCCCACGGCTTAGGCGAGCTTCGCTCGCCGTGGCTTGTGGTCAGTGGCTAGTGGCTGGTGGCTTTGCCAGCACCCAGCACCCAGGACCCGGCACCCAGCCGCGGCCGGAAGGCCGCCAGCCCCGTGAACGCTGCGCCCAGTGTGCCTCCTCCGCCCAGCTTGACGAGTGCTAAAATGAAGCCGTACAATTGTCTCACGTATAAAGGCCCTGTTCCGGGAAATGGTTAGTATGGTCACAAAATACATTTTGTTGCCCTGTGTTTCCCTCGGGTTGGTCCTGGCCGGGAATGCGGTTTGCCAGGATTCGACACCAGCTTCCACTGATCAGAAAAGCGATCAGAAAAGCGATCAGAAAAAAACGGACGCGGCTCCCGCTCGCGAGACCATCGCTAAGCCGCTCACCGATAAAGAGAAGAAGAAGCGCGACGCGAAACTGCGCAAAGAGCTGGAAACACCGTATAAGAAATGGTTAAACGAAGACGTGGTCTACATTATCACCGACGAGGAGAAGACCACCTTCAAGCGCCTGAACACCGATGAGGAGCGCGAGCAGTTCATCGAACAGTTCTGGCTGCGGCGCGATCCCACGCCGGATACCGAAGAGAACGAATTCAAGGAAGAGCACTACAGGCGCATCGCCTATACCAACGACCATTATGCATCCGGCATACCGGGCTGGAAGACGGATCGCGGGCGCATCTATATCATGTACGGCCCACCGGATGAAATCGAATCCCATCCCTCCGGCGGCACTTACGAGCGCCCCATGGAAGAGGGTGGCGGAGAAACTTCCACCTATCCGTTCGAGCAGTGGCGCTACCGGTACCTGGAAGGCATCGGCACGAATATCGTGATCGAGTTCGTGGACCCCAGCATGTCGGGCGAATACCACATGACCATGGACCCGTCTGAAAAGGACGCGTTGCTGTACGTTCCCGGCGCCGGTCTTACCCTGATGGAACAGATGGGGATGTCCAGCAAGACGCAACGCTTCCAGAATACCGACGGTACGCACCTGGGCCAACCCTTCGGCGGCACGCCGGAAAGTATGAATGAATTCACGCGTCTGGAGACGTTCGCCAAGCTGCAGAAGCCGCCGGCGGTGAAGTTCAAGGACCTGGAAGATGCCGTCACCAGCAAGATTACCTTCAATATCCTGCCCATGAAGGTGCGGGCCGATTTCTTCCCGCTGACGGAAGCTTCGGTTCTCTCGTACGTCACGCTCCAGTTTGAAAACAAGGATCTGCAGTTCCAGGACAAGGCTGGAGTGCAGAAGGCGTCCGTCAACATCTTTGGGCGCGTGACCACGATGACGCGGCGCATTGTGCAGACCTTCGAGGATACCGTGACGGTGGAGTGCCCCACCGAGATGCTGCAGGCCTATGCGACGCGATCTTCGATTTACCAGAAGTCGCTGCCGCTGCCCCCGGGTACCTACCGCCTGAACGTGGTGGTGAAGGACATCGTGGGCGGCAACATGAACAACTACGAGACAGCCCTGAACGTGCCGCACATGGACGACGAGAAGCTGTCGGCCAGCACCATCATCCTGGCCGATCAGATCGAGAAGGTCCCCACGCATAGCATCGGCACGGGGCAATTCGTAATCGGTTCGAGCAAGGTGCGGCCGCGCATCTCCGAGAGCTTCAAGCGCGACGAGAAGATGGGCATCTACCTGAAGCTGTACAACTTTGAAGGGGACGAAAAGACGCACAAACCGAACGGGCAGATCGAATACCAGGTGTTGAAGGACGGCAGCAATGAAAAGATTTTCGAGTTTACCGAGGACATCGCCAGTCTGCCGGGTGCTTCGGCATCGCAGGTAACGATTGAAAAGTTGCTGCCGTTGCAGAAACTACAGCCGGGGTCATACACTTTAAAGCTGAAGATCACGGACCGGAACCGAAACCAGATCCTGACTCCCAGCGCGCAGTTTTCGGTTACGTAAACCAAGGCGGGGCTGGTTCTATCCGGGTTAGCCCCGTGATATGCTAGGACTCACCGGACGATGAGTACGAGGGCGCACATCTCGCTACCGGGCGCGATCCTGGGGCTGGCGTGTCTGGCCGCAGCCGGGCCGGTGTCTGGTGCCATCTCGATCCGGTTATCCGGCGCCATTGCGGGTTCGGTCACCAATGGCGCAGGGGTGCCGCAGATGGGCGCACTGGTGATGCTGTTCGACCAGCGAGACGGCCTTTCTCAGAAAGCATTCACGGACGAGAAGGGGGTCTTCCTGTTTGCCGGACTGCTTCCCGATACCTATTCGATCAGGGTGACGCTGGCCAGCTTCGTGCCGGCCATTAAGAAGAACATCCTGGTACAGCCCGGGATGCGCAGCGTACTGAATGTAAGCCTGGCCACCCTCTTCAGTTCCATCCACCTGGTTTATCCGGCCGAGCATCCAGCCTTCATGAGCGACGATTGGAAATGGGTCTTGCGCACCGCCGGCGCCACACGGCCCGTGATGCGCGTGCTGGCCGCTCCCCCTCCGACCCCCGATGAGGACAAACCCCATCGCACGGTCTTTTCCGATACGCGCGGTGTGGTGATGTTCTCGGCGGGCGATGGTTCGCCGGTGGCGGGCTTCGGCAGCAGCGCGGATATGGGCACCGCATTCGCCTTGGCGACGTCGCTATTCGGCAGCAACCAGTTTCAGTTTGCCGGGAATGTGGGCTCCGGGGCGCAATCGGGAATTCCATCGGCCGCTTTCCGGACGACTTACAGCCGCACTGTGGGTCCCGACAGCCCGGAGATATCCGTCACCATGCGCGAGTTGTTCCTGCCCCAGCAAATGGGCGTGGCGATCTTCGGCCCTACGGATACCAATGTTCCCATGCTGCGCAGTTCGACGGTCAATTTAGACGATCATGCGCAGCTCACCGACGATCTCACCGTGCAGTATGGCATGGCGGCCGATACGGTTTCGTTCAACGGCCATTTGAGTTATTTCAGCCCCTATGCCCGGCTGATCTATTCGCTCGGCAACGCCGGAACGCTGGAATTCGCGTACACCTCGGGCAATGCCCGGCCCGACCTGGAGGCGGCCGGGACTCCGGATGATCCCCTGCAACGCGAGATTGGCGCGCTGGCGCTGTTTCCCTTAGTATCGTTGCGATCCGGGCACGCAGGGGTTCAGCAAGGCGAGGACCTGGACGCCGGCTACTCGCGCACCATGGGTTCCCGCAAGTTCGCCGTGGGGGTTTATCACGAATCCGTGAGCAACCTGGCGTTGACCATTTCGGCGCCGGAGGGATTCCTGCCGGTGGGCGATATCCTGCCGGATTTTTACTCGGGCACCGCGGTATTTAACGCCGGCAATTTTTCGAGCATGGGTTATGTAGCGTCGGCCAGCCAAAGCGTAGGCGAAAATCTGACCGCCACCGTGACGTACGGCGCGACCGGGGCCCTCACTGCGAATACCGGCGATTCGGTCGGCACCGACCCGGACGACTTGCGCGCCATGCTGCATTCCGGGCGTCAGCAATCCGTAACGATGCGCGTGGTAGCGGTCAGCCCGCACACCGGGACACATATCGCAGCCAGCTACCAGGTAGCCGACGGCCGCTTCAGCGTACCGGAGCCGATATACTCCACCAGCAGTCTGCGTCCGCAACCCGGATTGAACATCTATGTTCGCCAGGCAATCCCCGTGTTTACGAGCCTGCCGTGGCGCATGGAGCTGAGCGCGGATCTCCGCAATCTGATGCAACAGGGCTATCTGCCGCTGAATACCATGGATGGCTCGCATCTGGTGCTGATGGAGAACCCGCGCATGTTCCGCGGCGGTTTAAGCTTCATCTTTTGATCTCAGATTTTGATCTCAGACAGGCCACGGGTCTGCCTCACAACCATTTAAGATAGGTGCATGCAACCTGAACAGCCGAGTTCTCCCTTATCCCGGCGGGATCTTTTTCGCGGCGCGGTAGCCGGAACGGGCGCCGTGCTTCTCAGCCAACACGCCTTGGCGGCGCCGCCGCCGGGTGCCGGCCAATCCGTCATCGGCATGCCCTTCGAAGCCCGCCCGAACGTGCGCATGGGTTTGATCGGCTGCGGTTCGCGCGGCTCCGGCATGCTGAAAGAATATCTCGGCGTGGAGGGACTGACCGTCACCGCCGTGTGCGATGTGGTGAAGGATGCGGCGCTGGCGGCCCAGGCCACGGTCGAGCGCACCGGCAAGCATCCGCCCGCCGTATATGCGGGGGGCGAGCGCGACTTCGAAAACCTGCTGCGGCGCGACGACGTGGACTTCGCCTACATGGCCACGCCCTGGGAATGGCACGTGCCGATGGCCGTGGCGGCCATGCAGAGCGGCAAGCACGCATTTGTGGAAGTGCCCGCCGCCGCTACCCTCGAGGATTGCTGGAAGCTGGTGGACACATCCGAGAAGACCCGCCGCCACTGCATCATGATGGAGAACTGCTGCTATGACTACAACGAACTCATGGTGCTGAACATGATTCGCGCCGGCCTGTTCGGCGATCTGCTGTACGGCGAGGGCGCCTACCTGCACGACCTGCGCCGCCTGCTATTTGAAGACAAAAGCGAAGGCCTGTGGCGCCGTTTCCCGCACACGCGCCGCAACGGCAATCTCTATCCCACGCACGGTTTGGGGCCGGTCGCCAACTACATGGGCATCAATCGCGGCGACCGCTTCGACTATCTGGTATCCATGAGCACGCCCGAACGCGGCCTGGACGCCTGGCGCTCCGCGCATGTGCCCAAAGACAGTCCTAAGTGGAAGGAGAAGTATATCTGCGGGGACCTGAATACATCACTCATTAAGACGGCGAATGGCCTGGTAGTTACGCTGCAGCATGACGTGGTGAATCCGCATCCTTACGACCGGACTAACTTGATCGCCGGAGTAAAGGGTATTTTCCGCGACTATCCACCGCGTATTTACTTCGACGATCCCAATGCCGAAGAATATACACCGATTGATAAGTACAAAGACGAGTATGAGCATCCCCTGTGGAAGCACGAGGGCGAGCAGGCGCGCAAGCTGGGCGGGCATGGCGGCATGGATTATCTGATGGTCTACCGGCTGGTCGAGTGCATGCAGAAGGGCCTCGCGCCGGATATGGACGTATACGATGCGGCGGCCTGGAGCGCGCCCGGCCCGTTGAGCGAAGCATCGGTGGCGCAGGGCAGCGCGCCCGTGAAGTTCCCCGATTTCACGCGCGGCCGCTGGAAGGAAAAGCGCGGCTGGCTGGCATAATGAGTCGGGCAGGTCTATGTATAGCTACAGAGGGGCATCAGGTGTTTGTCACTGATTTGTCTTACTCAGCGCGGATCGTCTTACTAACCATCGCCGCGATCTTAGCGAGCGGTGCCCCGGCCGCGGGGCAGGCGACCTTCCGGATCTTGAACAGCCAATTCCAAGAACCGGGGGCACTAACCGAGGTATGGCCCGGAACCTTCTACTCGACTGCCGGGTCGGGTACGGCCGTCTCGCTCACGACGAGTGGAAAAGCGGTTATCCTGGCGGAGTTCCCGGAGAAGGACTTCATCTTGAGTTCATTCATCGGCGGCGCCAACGGACGCTTCTACAGCTCTGCCGGAGGTTACCCCGGAACCTCGACTGTGTTTTCTCTCGGTTCCGCGCCTCGCACGAAACAGACCTACGCTCCACAGAATATTGCTCCGAAGCTCTTTCAGAGCCTGCCGGACGGCACGTTTCTTGGCACTGGCTACGGCGTGGACAACTACACGTATCTGGTCAGGGTCGCTCTGGATGGCACGGTAATACCTATATACCAGTTTCCGGCTCAGCTCAACCAGGGCTTGCCTACCAATCCGCTAAACGTCCTGCTGGCATCGGATGGGAACTACTACGGCGTGGTCATCCCGTATGAAGCGCCCTTTTACATATTCAAAGTAACTCCCGCCGGCGTCGGCACCATCTTCCATACGTTGCCCGGAGGCGGCGGAGAACTCCCGTTCCTGCAAGCCACTGACGGCAACTTTTACGGAGCTATTGGGAACGGCGGACCCAGCCACCCCACCGGCGTGATTTACAAACTTACCCTAGACGGCCAGTACACGGAACTGTATTCGTTCACAGCGGGGCCTAATAGGTATCCCGGCACTTTGATCGAGGGGAGCGATGGAAACCTCTACGGTGCTACGGACACCGACGGCTATCCGAGTACTTTGTTTCGAGTAACCACATCCGGCGAATACACGCTCCTGCATACTTTCGGAGGCGGCTGCTACTGTCCGCTAACACAGGGGAGCGACGGCATTATCTATGGGGCAACCATAAATGGGGTCGACTTCTGGGCGCTGGACGCCGGATTGCCCAAGCCCGCGCCGCGCGCCCTCCAGTTCATCCCCCAAACCGGGGCTCCCGGCACGAAAGTGCACATCTGGGGCTACAACCTGTTATCCGCGACTGTACAGTTTAACGGAGTGGCGGCGACCGCAGTTACTAATGCCGGGGCTAACTATGTGTGGGCAGTCGTCCCGGCCGGAGCTACCAGCGGACCGATCACCGTCACGACTCCGGGCGGCGTCAGCATCACGCCCGGAAGTTTTACTGTCGAGTAGGAAAGCGAGTACTTGGCTTGCCCAAGGCGATTTCGGATGCAGCCGCGCACCCATCGGGACGATTCATAACCGTGCAGACAATTACGCGCTCCCAAACCATCGCCAGCGATCCGGCCGAGCGACGGCGTGAACCGCCGCAGGCACGGTGTATTTGAAATTCGAAACGATCCGCCGGGTGCCAACGAACTGGATCTGATGGATGTCAGCGCGTCTGGCTTCCGCACCACGCATCATCAGGGCCTGCCGTGGAGAGTGGATTTGTGGTTATCCGCTAGGAACTTGCATTCGTTCCATGGCTGGGACGCGGCCGTCCCATAACCGGACACTCCAATTTGCTATCTCGTGTGACACCATAGCGTTAGCAGTGGTGCGGCAATTGCCGCTGAAATGCGACAATGTCGTTAACTGCGCCATGAGACTGACCGATGAGTATGTACCGCGGATACTGATCGCCGACGACCAGCCGGATGTGCTGGAAGCGCTGCGATTCCTGATCAAAGGAGAAGGCTATCAGGCCGAGGCTGTTAACTCGCCCGCGGGAATTCTGGAATCCGTCGAATCGCGGGATTTCGACGCGGTGGTGATGGACCTGAATTATACCCGCGACACCACTTCCGGGCAAGAGGGCCTGGATCTGCTGAACCGCTTGATGGCTCTCGACAGCACGCTGCCCGTGATTGTAATGACGGCTTGGGGCAGCGTGGATCTGGCGGTCGAAGCCATGCGGCGCGGCGCGCGGGACTTCATCCAGAAGCCGTGGGACAATGCGCGCCTCTCCGCCATTCTGGGCACTCAGATCGAGCTCGGCCGCGCGCTGCGCAAGGGGCAGATTTTGGAAGCCGAGAATCAACTGCTCCGCTCCGGGCAATTTCCCAGCCTGATTGCGCAATCCGCCGCCATGCAGCCGGTGCTGGATATGATTTCGCGCGTGGGGCCTTCCGACGCCAACGTCCTGATCACCGGCGAGAACGGCACGGGCAAGGGGCTGGTGGCGCAATCGCTGCATTCGGTTTCGCTGCGCGCGCTGAAACCCATGCTCACGGTGAACACCGGCGGGCTTTCCGAAGGCGTATTCGAAAGCGAGTTGTTCGGCCATGTGAAGGGTGCATTCACCGACGCCAAGACGGATCGCGTAGGCCGTTTCGAGATGGCGGAGGGCGGCACGCTGTTCCTGGACGAAATCGCCAACATCTCGGCCAACCTGCAGTCGAAGCTGCTGCGGGTGCTGGAGACCGGCGAATTCGAGCGGGTGGGCTCTTCCAAAACGCGGCAGGTGGACGTGCGCGTGCTATCGGCCACCAACTCGGATTTGAACACCGAAGTGAACGGAGGGCGCTTCCGGCAGGACCTGCTGTTCCGGCTGAATACCATAGAGATCCGGCTGCCGCCATTACGCGAGCGGCGCGAAGACATTCCGCTGTTGGCGGCGCATTTCCTGCGGCAGCACGCGGAGCATTACCGTAAGAACCTCTCGGGCTTCGAAGATGCCGCCATGAAGGCGCTGCTGGCGCACCTCTGGCCCGGCAATATCCGTGAGCTGGATCATGCCGTCGAGCGCGCCGTGCTGATGAGCCAGAGCGCCTGTGTGAAGGCCAACGACCTGGGACTGCGCGCGTCGCGTGACGGATCGCCGCGGCTGGAGGACATGAGCCTCGAAGAAGTGGAGGGCCTGCTGATCAAGAAAGCCCTGCAGCGCTTCAACGGCAACGTCAGCCACGCGGCGAACGCCCTCGGCCTCAGCCGTAGCGCGCTCTACCGCCGGCTGCAGCGGTACGGACTCTGAGGCGCAGCAGCCTCCCATGACACCCTCTAAAAACCGGCGCCGGCGGCACATGAAATACGAAGGCCGTATCGTAATCATGGCCATTCTGGCGGGACTGCCGGGCTCGCTGGTGGCGCTCATCTTTCTATGGCTGCGCGATCCCACGCCGCAGGCCAAGACGCAATGGACGCTGACGGTCCTGATCGTGGCTCTTTGGATGGGCTTCGCCATGGCCGTGCGGGATCGCGTGGTGTTCCCGCTGCAGACGCTTTCCAATCTGCTTTCCGCCCTGCGGGAGGGCGACTTCTCGGTGCGTGGGCGCGCGGGCGCGTTCGACGACGCGCTGGGCGAAGTGATGCGCGAGGTCAATTCGCTGGGCGGCACACTGCGCGAACAACGGCTGGGCGCGCTCGAAGCCACCACGCTGCTGCGGACGGTCATGTCGGAGATCGACGTGGCGGTTTTCGCCTTCGATCACGAGCGTAAGCTGCGCCTGGTGAACCGCGCGGGCGAGCGCCTGCTGGCTGCGCCCGCCGAACGCGCGCTGGGCGCCAGCGCCGCGGAGTTAGAGATGGAGAACTGCCTGGAAGGAGAGCCGCAGCAAACCTTTCAGATGACTTTTCCGGGCGGCGCGGGCCGCTGGGGGCTGCGGCGCACCACCATCCGCGAGCATGGCCTGCCGCTGCAATTGCTGGTGGTAGCGGACCTGACGCTGCCTTTGCGGCAGCAGGAACTGCAGGCCTGGCAGCGGCTGGTGCGCGTGCTCGGACACGAGCTGAACAACTCGCTGACGCCCATCAAATCGATCGCTGGCAGTCTGGGGAGCCTGCTGACGCGAAAGCCCCTGCCCACCGATTGGGAAGACGATATGCGCCGCGGACTGAATGTGATCACTACCCGCTCCGAGGCGCTCAGCCGCTTCATCGGCGCGTATGCGCGGCTAGCCAAGCTGCCGCGGCCGCAATTGCAACTGATGGAGATCAAGCCATGGGTACAGCGCGTGGTCAGCCTGGAAACGCGGCTCAACGTGGCCGTGCAACCAGGTCCGGATATCTTCATACAGGGCGATCCGGACCAACTGGAACAGGTGCTGATTAATCTGCTGCGCAACGCGGCGGACGCATCGCTGATTACCGGTGGTGGCGTGCAGGCCGGCTGGATGCGCAACGGCACGCATGTCGAGATCGACATCGAGGACGAGGGACCGGGGATTTCGAACACGGCGAATCTGTTCGTGCCGTTCTTTACCACCAAGCCCGGTGGGTCGGGCATCGGACTGGTGCTGAGCCGCCAGATTGCCGAAGCGCATGGCGGGACGCTGGTGCTGGAGAACCGGACCGATCGCGGCGGGTGCGTGGCGCGCCTGCGGCTGCCGGTGTAAACACGGCACAGCCGGACTGCGAACTGAAGTTCGCAGCTGCACGCTAAAGCGTGCGCCACGTGATGGTCAGACGCCGTGTTTGCGTTCGAAATCGGCGAGCGTCATGTCTCCGCGGCGAATGCCATCGATACTGTCCTGAATTTCTTCGATCTCGCCGGGCGCCAGGGGTTCGTCGGAATCGAGCAGAGATTCCAGATACCGCTGGGCGGCGTGCAGGTCTTGTGCCGGTAGAGCCGCGGTGCTCATCTTAGCCTTGGCCGTCATGGGGACCTCCTGCTAATAGTAGAGCACGTCGCCTGGGCATCGGCGAGGGGGCCGCCCGACGGCCCTCTCTTGACAACTATATATAGTATGGTATATATATAAATATTGACCGATGCCTAAACCGGAAACGTTCCTGCCTCTAAAAACGAATTGGTTCCACATTCTGCTGTCGCTCGCCGGCGAAGACCAGCACGGCTACGGCATCATGCAAGAGGTTCTCGATCGCACCGGCGGCAAACTGAGGTTGTGGCCGGCCACCCTCTACGGCTCCTTAAAGCAGTTGATCGAGGCGGGACTGATCGAGGAATCGAGCGATCGGCCGGCGCGCGAACTCGACGATGCCAGGCGGCGCTATTACCGGCTGACGCGCCTGGGCCGCCGGGTGCTCGCGGCCGAGAGCGATCGTCTCCAGGAGCTGGTCCGGATCCTGCAAGTGAAACGCGGCATGGAGGTGGCTTAAATGAAATCGCTGGCGATGCGGCTGTACCGGCGGCTGGCTTACGCTTACCCGCACGAATTTCAAATGGTCTATGGCGCGGATTTGATCCAACTGGGCGAAGACGCCGCCGACGACATCTGGGCGCGGCTCGGAATTTTCGGGCTGATTCGATTGCTGGCCGATATCGCTTTGCATTTGCCGCTCGAATATCTGTCGGAGATGCGGCGCGACCTGGCATACGCGCGGCGCACGCTATGGAAATCGCGCGGATTTGCGGCGGTGGGAATCATTTCGCTGGGACTCGGCATAGGGATCGCGACGGTCTCGGCCAGCAGATTCATCAGCCTGGTTCTGCGCGATATGCCGGGCGCGAAAGATCCCGATGCGCTGGTGATTCTGACGGGGACATCGTATCCATATATCGAACATTTTCGAGATCAGCACAATCTGTTTGCCGGAGCGGCCGCGTATGAAGGGCCGATTCCGTTCAACATATCGTTTAATTCTTCGGCTAATTCTTCGGCGAGCGGCGCGGGCGATAGCAAGCCGGAGCGCATCTTCGGCCACCTGGTTTCGCCCGAATATTTCTCCGTGATTGGCGTGCGCGCGGCACGCGGCCGCACGTTCGACCCGCAGATCGATAAGCCGGGGTCGGCGCCGGTGGTGTTTATCAGCGACCGGTTGTGGCGCGAGCGTATGGGCGGGGATCCCTTCGCGGTGGGCCGCACGATCCGCGTGAACGGTCAGACAGCCACCATTGCCGGTATCGGGCCGAAGGATTTCCGGGGCGTGGTTCCGATCATACCCGCCGAGATTTTTGTACCAACCACGTCGCCCACGGCTATGGTTCCGGAACTGGCCGGCGACGTCATTCATAAGCGCGACGAGAAGTCCTTTAGCGGGCTGTTCCGGCTGGCGCCGGGAATCACGCCGCGGACGGCCGAAGCGGGTCTGGACACGCTGACGCGGCGCCTGGATGAGGAATCGCTTGATCCGGCGCGGCATGCCAAGGGACGGCGTGTCACGCTGCTGCCGGGAGGAAAGATGGCGCCGGTTCCGCGTGCGGTGCTTCCGGCCCTGGTAGGGATGATGGTGCTGTTGGACTGCCTGATTGTGGGCATCGCGTGCATGAACCTGGCGAACATTCAGCTGGCGCGCGCCACGGCACGGCAGCGGGAGGTGGCCATACGGCTGGCCGTGGGCGCCAGCCGTTTCCGGCTTGTCCGCCAGTTCCTGACCGAGAGCGTACTGCTGGCCGCGGCCGGCGGCGTCGCCGGCATCGCATTTGCATACTGGGCGGCCGCCGGCTTCCAGAAAATCAAGTTGCCGGTAGCTTTTCCGGTCAATCTCGATTTCACGCCGGATTGGCGGGCACTGCTGTTTGCCTGCGCGGTGTCCCTCGCCGCCGGCATCGGATTCGGTCTGGCGCCGGCACTGGCCTGTACGCGCGCGAGCCTGGCCGCGACAATGAAGGAAGGCGCCCTGGCGCAAGTGCGCGGTTACCGGCGATTCGGCATGCGCAACCTGCTGATGGTGTCACAAGTGGCCGGATCGTTGATGCTGCTGCTGATCGCCGGTTTCCTGATCGTCGGATTCGAAAAAGGCATCCACGTGGATGTGGCATTTAATCCGCAGCAGATGGTTCTGATTTCGCTCGATCCGGTGCGCGACGGGTATTCGGCGGAGCGCGCGGCCGATCTTTTCGAAAACCTTCCAGCGCGGTTGACGCGCGCGCCGGGGGTTGAGCAGGTGGTCGTGGCGGACACGCCGCCGTTCAACCCGCTGGATGGGGGTGCCACGCTGCGGACCCCATCGGATGTGGGGAAGCCGGATCAGGTAGTGGAGGGCGTCGCCAAGCAGATCATTGGCGCGCATTACTTCGCCGCGCTGAGCGTGAGCTTACGCCAAGGCCGTGAATTCGACGGGCGTGACCAGTTGCTCGACGGATCGAAGAGCCAGTCGCTGCCGGTGGTGTTGAACCAGACGGCTGCGCGCGAACTCTTTGGAAACCGCGACCCGCTGGGGCGGCGCATCTGGGAAGCGTCGCGGGCTTATGAAGTGGTGGGCCTGGTGAAAGATCTGCCGGCTCCCGGAAGTTCGAAGAACGACGATTTCACGGATACGCCCGAGATCGCCACCATGTACCTGCCGCTGACGCGCAGCGATTGCGAGCATCCGCCGGCCGGCGGAATGATCGTGATGGTGCGCGCCGCGCGCGGCGGGGACACTATGGAAGGCATCCGCCGGGAAATTGCTGCGCTCGATCCGAACCTGGTGATGTTCAACGTGCGCACGCTGGCCGAGCAAGTGGAACAGGCCACCGCGATGCGGCATCTGAACACGATTATCTACCTGGGGATCGGCGGCTTTGCATTGATTCTCGCGGCTATTGGCCTCGCGGGAGTAACGGCCTATTCGGTGGCGCGGCGGCGCAAGGAGATCGGCATCCGTATGGCGCTGGGCGCGCGCCAGGAGCAGGTGTTGCGGCTGGTGATGCGCGAAGGCGGAACGCTGGTGATGGCCGGATCGGTGCTGGGCTTGGCGGGCGCGCAGGCGGTCGCGCGCGTGATGGGGTCGGCGAGCAGCCTCTACGGGCCGGAGTTAACGGCGGGAAGCCACGACCTGCGGCTGATCTTCGGCGCACCGCTGCTGCTCGCGGGATTGGCGATGCTGGCCTGTTATGTGCCGGCGCGGCGATCGGCAAAGATCGATCCGTTGGCTGCTTTGCGGGAAGAATAGCCGGCCCGCTCATTGTGGCGATAGCGGAATCGCCTGGAAGGCCGGATAGTTGCCCGTCACCGAATTGTATGCACCGCCGACGATTACGCGAGAGTCGTTGATGTCATTCGCGTAGACCAGACTAAGAGGTCCGGGGGCGACCAGCGTGTTCAAGTCGGTCATGACACCGTTCCGCCACAAGAAGGCGCGGCTGCTGCCACTGGAGGCGATGGACTGGCCGACAATCCAGCCTTCTTCATTGATGCCCCAGGCAATGCTCAGGGCGTCTCCGGGGAGGGTACCCAGATCCGTGATGCCGCTCTGTCTGGTCCAGAGAAATGCATGGTAGTTCGGGCTGGCGGCTGAATCGCCGGGCAAATCGGAAAATCCCACCACCTGGCCGCGATTATTAATGGAGGTCGGGGTATTCCAGGCCACGCCGCCCAGGTTGCCAATATCGGTCGGCGTGCCGTTTTCCCAGAGCACCGCGTGAGCCGCGCTGGCGCCTCCCACGGCGTTGGCGCAGATTCCGGAAATGCCTACGGCGACGCCCAGGTCGTTGATGGCGGTAGCGGCTCCATCCACATCGCCCGGCAGCGGCGGCAGTGCCTGGATCTGTTCCGGTTTGGGCCCGTAAATAACCGCTTCAAACTGGAGAACCTGCGGGGCAATGCAGGTTGGGTCGTGGGTGGTGTTCTCAGCCCATCCGGCAATTTGTCCGGCTTGGTTGTCGCCGGCAGCCACGCCGTTGTTGCCGCCCAATGTGGGAAGCGCGCGCATGATACCGTCCTGGAACGCAAAGCCCTGGCAGGTATGGCCGCTCGAAGACGGGAAAAAGGCTTCCGCGCAACTCCAGATCTCTCCCAACGGGTCAACGATGGACGTGTCCGAGACGCCGGAAATTACGTTGTCGCTCTTTACCGACGACCACGCCACGGAACTGCTGGGGCCGCCCAGCGTGCCCAGATCGATCCTACGGCCGTTGATCCACGCGGCGGCATGTTCGGTGGTGTTGCCGGGCAGGTAGGCCGCTCCCAGGGCCCACCCCAGGTTATTCACGCTATTGGCGGCGCTGGTGTTTCCGCCGAGCGTGCCCAGAGTCACGATGCGGTACTTAGGCGATGCGGCCGGCGTACTGTCTTGCGCGGCGCTGCGCGGCGGCGTGGTGATTGCGCTCACGGCCATCATCGCGATAATGAACGTCGGTTTCATAAGTGTCTCCTCTGTCCTCGTTAGAAGTTTTCGTTCAACTCCTGCCATCCACGATAGGCCTGTTATCCGGGGCGGGTTGGACGCTAGCGGACGCGGCTGGCCACACGCTGGACATTTTCGGACGTGGCTCTCAACGCGGCTCTCTAGTTTGCGCATCACACCGGGGAGCATGGTCCGAAAGCGTCCAGTTTCGGCCGCGCGAGCCGCTATCATAAGGGCTGGGACGCATGGATCTGGACTGGCAGGTATGTTCGCGGGCGCGGCTCTCGCGGGACGCGCGCTTTGACGGCAAGTTCTTCATCGCGGTGCTGACCAGCAAGGTGTATTGCCGCTCAATCTGTCCCGCGCCCACCGCCAAAGAGAAGAATGTTCGTTATTACCCCAGTTCCGCGGCGGCCGCGGCGGCCGGTTTTCGTCCGTGCCTGCGGTGCCGCCCGGAATGCTCGCCGGGAACCCCGGCCTGGTTGGGCACGCCGAGCACTGTGTCGCGCGCCTTGCGGCTGATCGCGGAAAGCGGCTTGAGCGATGGCGTGGACGGCCTGGCGCAGCATTTGGGTATCGGCTCGCGGCACCTGCGCCGATTGTTTCTGCAGCACCTGGGCGCGACGCCCAGCGCGGTGGCGCAAACGCGCCGCCTGGATTTCGCCAAGAAGCTGATCGACGAAACCCGTTTGCCTATGAGCGAAGTGGCGGTCGCGGCCGGCTTTGGCTGCGTGCGGCGATTCAACGCGGCGATCCGCAAGGTCTATCACCGCACACCCACGCAAATCCGGGGCCTGTCGCGGCCGGCGGGAGCCCCGCCGCGGAATGAGTATTTCTTCCGCCTGCGTTTCCGTCCGCCCTACGATTGGAACGGCATGCTGGGGTTTTTGGCGCCTCGCGCCACGCCCGGCGTGGAAATGGTGGATGGCGACAGCTATCGACGCGCGATATCCTTAGGCGGCAATATCGGCTGGCTGGAGGTAACCGGGGACGCTGGCAAAGAAGGCCTGGCAGTGCGCGTGCAATTTCCGGATCCGTGTGCGCTCTACGCCATCATTGAGCGCGTGCGCGGCATGTTCGACCTGAATGCGGATTGGGCGGCGATCGCGCAAGGCCTGGCGGCGGATGCGGAGTTGGCGGCACGACTGGCGGCGAATCCGGGGATGCGCGTGCCGGGCTGCTGGGATCCGTTTGAACTCGCCGTACGCGCCATCCTCGGCCAGCAGATCACGGTGAAGGGTGCCACGACCCTGGCGGGACGCCTGGTTGCCGCGCTGGGCCAGCCGTTCAGCGGGCCCGGAGGAATCACGCAGCTGTTTCCGTCGCCGGAGGCGTTCAGCCGCGGTGATCTGAGCGGATTGGGGCTGACAGCGGCGCGCGCCGAGACGATTCGCGCGCTGGCCCGCGCGGTCTGCGACGGACGGATCGTTTTTGCAGGCGGCTCCGACTCCGCGGGTGTGCTGGCGCGGCTGCGCGAGATTCCCGGCATTGGAGAATGGACGGCGCAATACGTGGCCATGCGGGCCCTGGGCGAACCCGATGCTTTTCCGCCGGGCGATTTGGGTCTTCTACGAGCGCTGGGCTTGTCCGGCGCGCGGGAACTGCAACAGCGCGCGGAGTCCTGGCGTCCCTGGCGCGCCTATGCTTCCATGTACCTGTGGAGCACGAACGTGCAGGGAGAGCCGCTGGCCGCGGGGCGCTGATCCGCCGATGGGTTAGTGCACGAAACCCTTCGGTTCACCTTGCGCAATCGACAGAGGCGGCCACCAACCCCCACGACATTAACTCCGCGCCTCAACCAAAAACCCGCACTGTAGTTATCTGGTAGTGAATCAGCGGCTTGCCGGATTCTTAAGCAATAGAGGAATAGGCGGGACAGCCATCCGGATGGATCTCAGACTTTGGTAATTGGGATGCCTATTAGGCGACATCATGAATGACAACCCTGCAGTTGCAGTCGAGGACCTTTTGGTTTCGAAAGCGGACCTTATCTGTCTTCTGGTTCAACTTGCTTCGCCAACTGGCCGGCGCTCACCGCGGAAACGAAATGCAGCCCAATTGGCCGGGGATGCGCTCGGACAGCTCTTCGAAAATCCTCACGAGAATGGACAAGCTCCGTTGTCGTTTGCGGAATCGCCAAAGACACCGATAAGCTTTCCAGGCGGCACCGGCGTTGTGCAACAGGGCCGTTGCGATTCAGCCGAGAAGCGAGAGGGTTCACGGACGCGCCAACGTCGCTCTTGCGATTGTGGAACGTGCAAATGGTGCCTGGACAATGCGCGCTGGGATCGGATCTTCAACGAAAAGTTTGCGGACCCGGACTATTATGGCCGATTGACCGTGCGACAGAACTCGACTCTGGCAGCGATTGCGTAGGAGAGTGACGCTTTCATTCCGCTCGTTTTGCTGAATCGATCTCCGCGAATCGCGATAGCGTCGGATCGCCCGCTTCAAGCGCCGCGATTACAATGATCGTTTGCCGGTCCTGATCTCTATCCTCTTTGGCGCGCTCCTCACATTGGCGACGGCATGGATGCTGGGCAACGTCTGCCTGCACCGCTTACCGGTTCCATGGACCATCGCGCTGGGAGTGGGGGCAGCGGTGGAAAGCACTGTCGTGTTCCTGCTGCTGGTCTGCGGCTTGGGCTATCGGGCCGGCTTCGCCTTGCTGGCGGTAGCTGCCGCGGCGTTGTACTGGCGGGTGGGACGCGCCGCGCCGCGGTTGACGGATGCGGCGAAAGGCCGCGCGGATCGCTTCGGCACTTATGTGGCGGGCGCGGCGTTGGCATGCTACGGCGCCTTGTACCTGATCAACGCGCTGGCCCCCGAACTCGAGCCGGATGCCCGCGCGTATCACCTGGGACTCACGGCTGAATATGTGCGCCTGGCAGGCTTCCCCGCACGCGTAGGTTTCTATGAAATGCTGCCGCAGGGTTTCGAAATGCTGTTCGTGCCGGCCTTCGCCTTCGGACAGCATGTGGCGGCGAGACTGGTGCATTGCGCGTTTCTGTTGGCGTCTGTGCCGTTGATGTTGGGAATCGGACGGCGGCTGGAACTGCCGGATGGGGTGGCGCTGCCGGCCGCCACTCTATATTTTTGTGCGCCGGTCGCGGGGATTACGGGCACATCCGGGTATACTGACGCCGGCGGCGTGTTCTTCACGTTGGCCACTTTTTACCTGTTGCTAGTGTGGCGCGACACGCGCGACGTGCGCTACCTGGCGCCGGCGGGCATCACCGCCGGGTTCTGCTACGCCATCAAGTTTCCGGGCGCCCTGGTAGCGATTCTGGCAGTGCTGTTCGTTGTGATAGTTGAACGCGGCATCGGCGTGCGCCATCTACTGCTGCTCACGGGTACCGCGCTGGCGATGGCCGCGCCATGGATTGTGCGGGGCGCCGCCATGACCGGCAACCCCGCGGCGCCGCTATTCAACCGGCTCTTTCCTAATCCCTATTTCCATGTATCGACGGAAAGAGAACTGGCGGCGTCGCTGGGCTCACTATGGGGCGTGCCGCCCTGGCGGGTTCCCTACGAACTGATCACCGGCGGGACGTTCGGCGGCACGCTGGGGCCGGTATTCTTCGCGCTCCCGCTGGGCTTATGGGCGCTGCGGGGGCGGGCGGGCCGCATTTGCTGGATGGCCGCCGCGCTGCTGGCTCTGCCGTGGTTCTGGAATACGGGTACGCGTTTCCTGATGCCGGCATTACCGTTTCTGGCCCTGGCTTTGGCGATGGCTTTGCCGCGGCCCGCGCTCTGGGCATGCGTGGCCGTGCAAGCTGTGCTCTCGTGGCCGCAGGTGTTCGCGCTCTATCATCCCGGATACGCCTGGCGACTGGAGCGCATTCCTTGGCGCGCGGCCCTGCACATCCAATCCGACCGCGATTATCTGGAGAGCATCCTGCCCGCGTACCGGGTGGCGCGGCTGATTGAGGACCACACGGAGCCCGGCGCGCGAATCTTCTCGCTGATTTCGGTGCCCACGGCCTATACGGATCGCGAGATCCTGGAATATTGGCATTCGGCCCAGGCGGATCGATTGAGCGACGCATTGCGCGCGGCGGCGCAGAACGAAACACTATGCGACGTGCGTGCGGAGTGGACACCGCGCGAGCTATCAGGATTGCGTATCCGTATCCCGCGGGCATCCCCGGTAGAATGGGCGATCTCCGAAATCACACTGCTGTCCGGTGAACATGCGGTGGTCAACAGCCCGGCCTGGCAACTGGATGGGTGGCCCGAGGCATGGGACGTGCCGCTGGCGTTCGATGGCAACCTGGCGACGCGCTGGCGTACGCGCGAGCCGGTCCGCGCCGGGATGTATGTGGAGGCGGATTTCGACCGGCCACTGGCGCTGAGCGGCCTGCTAATGACCACACCTACCGGGGCCGGCTCTATTACATTTGAGTTCTACGGGCTCCAGCGAGCCAGTTGGCAGCTTCTGACCAGCCACACGTTAGTCACACAGAAACCGCCGCAGGACTTGCGCATGGCCGCCACGCGCGCGTTTCGGAACGCCGGCTTCCGTTACATTCTGGCGGATTACGGTAACCAGGGGAATGCCTTGCTGGGCGCGGCCATGCGAGGACACGAAGCGGAGTGGGGCTTGGAGAAGCCGGTGGAAGTTGGACCGTTATTGCTTTTCCGGATAAAGTAGACAGAGGAGAAGAAAGAGATTGTTATGGACGACTGGCATTCGACGGCACGATTCCCCGGTGAGAGCGCATCCTATCGCGAAGCGCGGGACGAACTTCTGGCGGCCGAACGGGAACTTCGCAAACACGTTGAGTTAGTAGCGCAGTTACGGCGCGCGCTGCCGCCGGGGGGAGCGGTGCCCGAGGACTATACGTTCGCGGAGGGAGCCAGGGACCTGGCGGATAACTCGAGCGTGTTTCCGGTGAAGCTTTCTGAACTGTTCCGGAACGGCATGGACACGCTGGCGATTTACAGCTTCATGTACGGCCCGGAAATGAAGCAAGCCTGTCCGATGTGCACGTCGTTTTTGGACAGCTTGAACGGCACGGCGCCGCACGCCGGGCAGCGGCTCAACCTGGCAGTGGTGGCGAATTCGCCGATCGGGCGCATTCGCGAATTTGCACTGGGACGGGGCTGGCATAACCTACGGGTAATATCATCGGCCGGGAACACATATAACCGCGACTATCATGGAGAGGGTGAGTCTGGGGGACAAGTGCCGGTCTTCACCATATTTGTCCGGCGCGACGGAGAGATACGGCACTTCTACAGTACGGAACTTGTTTATGCGCCGTCAGAGCTGGGACAGAACCAGCGGCACATCGATATGATGTGGCCGCTGTGGAACTTACTCGATCTTACACCGGAAGGCCGCGGGGCGAATTGGTTTCCGCGGCTCAGTTACTAACGCGCCGGCTTAGCGATGAAAAACTCCACCCGCGGTTGGGCCGATTGGACCGATTTCGCCGCCACTTACGAGAAGGTGCGTGACACCGCTCGAAGTATCGAATGTTTCAAACGACGACAACAGGCCGCAGGGGGCGTTCGAAGCGCTGGGCAGGGTTACCTGCACCTTTGCGCGGATTTCCACGCGAGAGCTGGAGCCGCCCGCGGCGGAGTAGGGCAGGCTGGCCGAGAAGATCTGCCCGGAAGCGATCGTGAACGGCGTGGCCGAGGCGATGGCCGCGCCGCTTGAATCCAGAAATGAAAGATTGCCGGTGCAGGATGCCACGGTTCCGCTCGAGGAGTTCGAAGCCAGGTTGACAACGTTGATCTGAGCCGTTTCGGTGGAAGCCAATCCCACCGGCGGGAAGGTGAACTGCCGTGCGGGAGCCGCGGCTGTGGTCTGCGCCAACCCGGCGGTGACAGCGGCGCAAGTTAATAGCAGAAACGCCGAAAGTGAGCAACGAATGGTCATATGCCTTCTCCAACCTTCCGTTGCATTTAGACGAACCTGGTGCGGAAGCCGTTACATGTAGTACGGCTGCGCCCGCGGATCGGGCGCGGGTATCCTGGAGAGAGCCCCCGCAGACCTGCCGTAGACAGGAGGTCTGCGCCACGGGTGATCGGGAGGGATATGCCAGTAGAAGAGCTGACTCCAGGCGTGGCGCGGTTGCGCACGTTGATTGCGAACATTTACCTGGTGGGCACGCCGGGCGGGCCGTGGGTGCTGGTGGATACCGGCACACCCGGCAATGCGGCGCGTATCCTGAAGGCTGCCACGCAGCGTTTTGGACCGGA
Organism: Bryobacterales bacterium; assembly: GCA_963756605.1. Taxonomy (GTDB): domain Bacteria; phylum Acidobacteriota; class Terriglobia; order Bryobacterales; family Bryobacteraceae; genus Bog-159. The sequence goes on from CAVWOT010000019.1 coordinate 126,073, forward strand.
TGCGCGCCCCAGCGCTATCCTGCTCACGCACGGGCACCGGGATCACGCTGGCTCCGCTCTGGAGCTGGCCGAACATTGGGGCGTCGATATCTATGCGCATCCGCTGGAGCGCCCGTTTCTCACCGGCAAATCGGCTTATCCGCCGCAGGATCCGATGGCCGGCGGCGCGTTCTCGTTTATGAGCCGGTTCTTTCCAGGCGCGCCAGTGAATTTGGGAGAGCGTCTGCGCGATCTGCCGAAAGAAGGCGAAGTGCCCGACCTGGTGGGTTGGCGCTGGTATTTTACGCCGGGACATGCGCCCGGGCACGTGGCCTTCTTCCAGCCATACGAATCGGTGCTGCTGGCCGGAGATGCATGCACGACTATGGATCTCGACTCGGCGATGGGGATTGCCATGCAGGAGCCGCGCATCTCGCGTCCGCCGGCGCCGTTCACCTACGATTGGGTGGAGGCGCGGCGGTCGGTGGAAATACTGGCGGCACTGGAGCCGCTGGTAATCGCCGCGGGGCACGGCGAACCGATGAGCGGTCCGCAGGTAGCCGACGGACTGGTGCACCTGGCGCGGCATTTCCCGGAACCGCGGGGGCGTTATGCCAGAGTACCGGCGCGCACCGATGAGCATGGCGTTACGTTCGTGCCGCCGCCGGCTCCCGATCCGGTGCCTGCGATTGCCGCTGTGGGGCTGGGAGTGATCGCCATAGGCACGGCGATCACTTGGTCACAGCGGCGGAAACATTAGTGTCAGCAGCGCCCAGAGTGCGAAGAGGCCGGCGTGGACGACGGCCGCAGGACTGGAGTCCTGCCCCACTGCTGATGTATCAAAACCAGCGGCTCATGATGACCTTCTGCTCCGTGTAAAACGCCACTGCATCCCTTCCGTGCGCGTGCAGATCGCCAAAGAACGAATTCTTCCATCCGGAGAACGGGAAAAACGCCATGGGCGCAGCGACGCCTACGTTGACCCCCACCATCCCCACTTCCACGCGGGAGGCGTATTCGCGCGCGCTCTTGCCATCCGAGGTGAAGATTGACGTGGTATTGCCAAACGCGGAGCTGTTCACTAACGCGATAGCTTCATCCAGATCCTTCACGCGGATCACGCTCAACACCGGTCCGAAGATCTCCTCACGGGCGATGGTCATTTGCGGCGTGACGCCGTCGAATACCGTCGGACCCAGGAAACAGCCGCCGGCATTGCCATTCATGCGCGCGCGGCCATCCACCAGCAGTTGCGCGCCTTCTGCCACACCTTTCTCGATATAGCCAAGCACACGCGTGCGGTGATCTGCGCTGACCAGCGGCCCCATCTCGGTGCCGGGCGCGGCGCCATCCCCCATGCGCAGATCGCGAACTTTTGCGAGCAGCGTATCCAGCAGGCGCGATTCGCCCACCAGCACGAGCACGCTGCCCGCCAGACAGCGCTCGCCGGCCGCACCGAAGGCCGACCCCATGATGGCTTCCACACTCTTCTCGATGTTGGCATCCGGCATTGCGACCAGGTGGTTCTTCGCGCCGCCTAATGCCTGCACGCGCTTGCCGTGCGCGGCGGCGGTTTGGTACACGTGCCTCGCCACAGGGCTCGACCCGACGAACGAAATCGCGCGTACCAGCGGATGGGCCAGCAGTGCGTCCACCGCTTCGCGCGCGCCGTGCAGCAGGTTGAAGACGCCCGCGGGCAGGCCGGCATCGTCGAGCAGTTCGGCGGTGCGCGTGGGGGTCAGCGGGACTTTCTCCGACGGCTTCAGGATGAACGTGTTGCCGCAAGCGATGGCGAAAGGAAACATCCACATGGGGACCATGGCGGGAAAGTTGAACGGCGTGATGCCGGCGCAGACGCCCAGCGGCTGGCGAATGGTCTGGCAGTCGATGCCCTTCGAGACGTTGTCGAGCGATTGGCCCATCATCAGGCTGGGCATACCGCAAACGACTTCCACCATTTGGATCGCGCGGCGCACACTGCCCGCGGCGTCGTCCAGGGTTTTGCCGTTCTCGGTGGATAGGATGCGCGCGATCTCGGCCGCGTGTTTCTCCAGCAGGTCTTTGTAGCGGTAGAAGACTTGCACGCGCTCGATTACCGGGATCTCCCTCCACTTGAGGAATGCTGCTTGGGCAGCTTGCGCGGCGGTGTCCACATCTGCTGCGGTGGCATAGGGGACCTGCGCGATCGGTTCGCCGGTGGCCGGGTTGATGATGGGGTGCAGTGCGCGTCCCGGTGCGTCTTCCCAGGTTCCGTTGGTGTAGAACTTTACTTTGCGCAGAGTGGTTTCGGTTGCGATCATGAATCTTCTTCCTCCGCCTGGTGGCGCACGCTTTAGCGTTGCTGCTCCGCCACCAGGGCCTAGCCGTGTTTGGCGCGAATGACTTCCACTAGTTCTTTCACCGCCGCGGCGCTTTTCTGCAGCATGGCTTGCTCTTCGGGCTGCAGCTTTACCTGGTAGATTTGTTCGATACCACGCGCGCCTAGCTTCACGGGCACTCCCACGAACAGGCCGTTGATCCCGTATTCGCCCTCCAGATATGCGGCGCAGGGCAGCACTTTCTTCTTGTCCTTCAGGATCGATTCGGCCATCTCGACGGCAGCGGCCGACGGCGCGTAATAGGCGCTGCCGGTCTTTAGATATTTGACGATTTCGGCGCCGCCGTTGCGCGTGCGGTCCACGATGCGATCGATGGTGGCCTGGTCCATCAACTCGGTGAGCGGAATGCCAGCCACATTCGACAGGCGCACGACCGGCACCATGGTGTCGCCGTGGCCGCCCATCACCACCGCCGTCACGTTATCCACCGCGACTTTCAGCTCCTGCGCGATGAAAGTGCGGAAGCGGGCGCTATCCAGCACGCCGGCCATGCCGATCACGCGGTTCTTGCTGAATTTCGAAATCATATACGCGGTCTGACACATGGCGTCCAACGGATTCGTGACCACGATCAGGATGGAATTCGGCGAATACTTCACGATCTGCTCGGTGGCTGCGCGGACTACATCGTAGTTGGCCAGCAGCAGGTCGTCGCGGCTCATACCCGGCTTGCGCGGGAAGCCCGCGGTGAGAATCACGATATCGGAATTGGCGGTGGGCTCGTAATCATTCGCGCCCGTCACCATCACGTCATAGCCCTGAACAGGGCCGGATTGCAGCAGGTCGAGCGCCTTGCCTTGGGGGACGCCTTCAATCACATCCACCAGCACCACATCCGCCAGTTCCTTGTCGGCAATACGGAGGGCGCAGTTAGCGCCGACATTGCCGGCGCCTACGACAGTAATCTTCTTTCGCACAGAAAACTCCTTTGAAATTGAAACCGAATTATATCGTCATTCGCCGGCAGCCTATAATGGTCTTTCCCGCAGATGTTTCACTTACTCGAAGAACAGGTTCAGCGCGCGTTCCACGATCACATCCATGCGCGTTATGGCGTAGATCTGACGGTGGCCATCGAGCAGCCGAAGCAGAGCGATTTCGGCGAACTGGCCGTGCCCGCGGCGTTTCAATTGGCCAAGCAATTGAAACAGCCGCCGCGCAAGATTGCCGCGGAACTGGTCGCCGATCTGGGCGCGATTCCGGGTGTGGCGGCGCTCGAGGTGGCCGGCGGCGGGTACATCAACGTCCGCTTCGACCGCACCGCCTATGGGCATGGACTGCTCGCGCCCGCGGGAGAGCAGGCTGCGGCGGCGGATGGCAAGATCATCGTCGAGCATACGAATATCAACCCCAACAAGGCGGCGCATATCGGACATTTGCGCAACGCTGCGCTGGGCGACACTTTCGTGCGCATGCTGCGCGCGCGCGGAGAACGCGTGGAGGTGCAGAACTACATCGATAATACCGGCGTGCAGGTGGCCGATGTGGTGGTGGGATTTCATTACCTGGAGCATAAAACGCCCGCCGAGGTGCGGCAGCTTATTGAAGATCCCGCGGTGCGCTTCGATTATCTCTGCTGGGATTTATATGCGCGCACTTCGGCGTACTACGCGGAAGATCCTGCATCGCGCGCGTGGCGCAGCGAGACGCTGCATGCGATCGAGGCCGCGAGTGGTCCGCAGGCGGAGATGGCGCACATCGTGGCGGACGCGATTGTGGAGCGGCATCTGGCGACCATGCTGCGGCTCGGCGTGGAATACGACGTGCTGCCGCGCGAAAGTGAGATCCTGCATCTGCGGTTTTGGGCGTCGGCATTCGAACTTTTGAAACAGCGCGGCGCGATTTATTTAGAGACCGAGGGTAAGAACGCGGGGTGCTGGGTGATGCCGGCCGCAGCGTTCGCGGGCGAATCCGGCGCGGAAGATAACAAGGTAATCGTGCGTTCGGACGGTACGGTTACATATGTGGGCAAGGACATCGCGTATCAGCTTTGGAAATTCGGCTTGCTCGGCAAGGACTTCTACTATCGCCCGTTTATGCGCTACGCGGATGGCCGCGAGCTGTGGGTCTCGACGGACGAGCCGCAGCCTGGTTCCGCGGCGCCGGCGTTCGGCCGCGGCACACGCGTCTATAACGTGATTGACGCGCGGCAATCGTACCTGCAAGACGTGGTGGTGGCGGGGCTGAAGGCGTTGGGCTATGCGGAGCAGGCCGCGAACTCCGTGCATTTTTCGTATGCGATGGTGGCGCTCTCGCCGCGGTGCTGCGCAGAGTTAGGCATCCAACTATCCGAAGAGGATCGCCAGCGGCCCTACGTGGAGGTTTCGGGCCGCAAAGGGTTGGGCGTGAAGGCGGACGATTTGATCGACACGCTCATTGCGAAGGCGCTGGAAGAGGTGGCCGCGCGCCACGCCGAAGCGACGCCCGAGGAACAGAGCGGCATTGCCACGCAGATCGCCATCGGCGCGTTGCGCTATTTCCTGCTGAAGTACACCCGCAATTCGGTGATCGCGTTCGATTTTCAGGAAGCGCTCAGTTTCGAAGGCGAGACTGGCCCGTACGTGCAGTATGCGGCCGTGCGCGCGCGCAATATTCTGCGCAAGCTGGAAGAGAAAGGCGAACGCCTGCCCGATTTCGGCGCGGAGCTGACGCGCGGCGCGTTGGGCCGGCAACTGGCCAGCGAGGATTTTTGGCAAGTGCTGCTGGCGGCTTCGAAGGCGGATGCGGCTGTCGAGCGCGCCGTGGCGGCGGGAGAGCCGGCGCACGTGGCCAAGTACGCATTTCAGATCGCGCAAACGTTCAATAATTTCTACCATCTGTATCCCATCATTCACGAGGCGGATCGGGAGAAGAAGGTGTTCCTGCTGTGGGTGACCGATTTCTTCCGGCGGCAATTGGAATGGACGCTGGATGTTTTGGGGATTCAGGTACCGGACTATATGTAGATCGCGACCGGGCTATTCCGACCGTAGGGCCGCCAGCAGCGGCGAGCGCAGTGCGGCGCGCGTGGCTGCCAGCGATGCCGCGATGCCCGTTACCAGCACGGCCGCTAACAGCAGGGTGAGCGAGGCGATTGGAAGCCGGCCGCCGCGCAACGATATCGCAGGCGCAATGGCGAGCAGCGCGCAAAACGTGCCGGTGGCCAAGCCGAGCAGCAGCAGGAGTAGATTTTCCCCCAAGACGATGGCCGCCAGATGGGACGGGCGATATCCGACGGCACGCAGCAGGGCCAGTTCGCGGCGGCGCTCCAATACGTTGCGCAGCAGGATGGCGGCCAAGCCGATGGTGCCCAACACCAGTCCCAACGCGCCGAGGCTGCGGAATGTGGAGAGGTAGGTGTTCTCCACTTTGTGAAAGCCGGCGAGCCGGGCGGCGGTGGATTGAATGTCGAAGCCGTAATCGGACAGGGCTTCCTCCAGGGTTCCGGTCACCTGCCGCGCTTTCTCCGGCGAGGCGTTGAGGAGGAAGAAGCGGTAGCCTTCGACGTCCGGGAAAAGGCGCAGGAAGTTGGCCTCTGAGATCAGCAACTCACTTTGGAAGAGGCTGTCTTCGAGGGCGGCGACGACGCGAAAGCGGGTCTGATTCAGCACGAAGTCTTCGCCGAGCTTGAGGTGCAGCACGTAGGTCATGGAGTTGGCGTCGGCGACGGCGGGGATGACTCCGCCGGGCAGCGGCGCTTCGAGCAGCAGCCACGGATTCGCGATGTGGGGAACGGAATCCTGAAATTCGAAATGCGCGCTGTGCAGGAACGCGGCGGGCGCGCCCAGGATGCGCGGGTTGTGCGGCTGGTAGAGATTCAAGCAACTGGTATCGTCGCCTGGGCGCAGGCGGAACGGCACGAACTGGACTCCCTGGAGCGGCGGGATGTTGAGCGCGTCGCGTCCGGCGGCGGTGTTGGGATCGTAGATGAGCGGCATCACGGACTCGGCCATCAACGGATAACCACCCGTGCCGGTGGAGTCGCCGGTTTGGCGAAAGGCATCCACGGAGACGATCAAGAACACGGCGCAGGCAATCTGCGCGATGCACAAGATGCTGCGGCCGGGGCGGTAGGCGGCATTGCGCAGGGCGAGCGTGGTTAAGCCGCCGATGGTGGCCGATGCGCGGTTTAGGAATGCGGATTGGAGGGCCAGCGCCGCGATCAGGAAGAGGGTTCCGGCGCCGAAGAAGGCCGCGGTCTGATCCATCGCGCGCAGCAGTGCAGCGGCGAGCAGGACGCACGCCAGCACGCCCGCGGCGATTCCGATGAGCATGGGGCGCTTGGCGGAGCCGTGCTTCGTTTCACCCGTCAGCAGTCCACGCGGCGTGACCGGCGCCAGTTTGCGCAGCGTCCAGGCGATGACGCCCAGGCCCGTCACGATTCCGGCCGCGGCTCCGGCGGCCAGTGACGCGATGGATGGATGCAGCGTGATCAGGCGGGTACCCACCGCGCCGATCCACCAGGTGCGCAGGCCGATCACGATCAACTCGCCGTAGGCCAACGCGCCGGCCAGCCCCAGCAGTGCACCGGCTAGGGACAGGACGGCGCCTTCGAGCAGGAAAACGGAGCGGATGCGCGCGATGGAAAACCCTACCGCACGCAGCAGGCCGATTTCATGCAAGCGCTGCTCCACGCCGAGCTTGAAGAAAAGGCCGGTGAGCAGGAGGGCGGAGACCATCAGGAAGAAGCTGAAGTAGACGAAGTACTCGCCGAAATCGGTGGCGCCTTGCGAGGCTTGGAGGTTGCGTGCGCGCACCGGGATGACGGTGAGTCCCATTTGCGCGGGATCGAGCCCAGCGCGCAAGGCTTCGGCAAAAGCTGGCGACGGAGGCGAGATGCGGATCGACGTCAGCTTGCCGAAACGCGTGCCCCAGAGTTGCTGGCCGCGCGCGAGGGCGATGAAAGCCTTCGGCGTGGTGCGGTACTGCTTCCAATACTGCTCGTCGGCGGGGCGCACGCGGTGCAGATCGAGCGGGAAGGGCGGGTCCCAATCGTGCAGGCTGTTCGATTCGGTGATGCCCGGATATTCGGGCGCGTAATCGCGATCGGCGGCGGCGCCTGCGATGGGCACGATTTGCACGAGGCGGAACTGCGCGGTTTCGGTGTGCAGGCGGCCGTCGGATTTCCAGGCGTAATATTCGAGCGTCACGGAGTCGCCGGGCTTGGCTTGGAGGTCGCGCGCGGCCCAGGCGTTGAGCGTGATGCCGTCCGGGGCGGCTGGTGCGGGCGGCGCGGCGAGCGCGGTGACGACCGAGTAGGGGATCTCGCGGCCATTGGCGCGGATGCTGTTGGCCAGGTAAGTGAACACGGGCTCAGTGGTGAGGCCGAGGGCTTTTGCGGTGGAAGTAACGCGGCCGGCCAGCGCATCTGGGATGTAGGTGGTATCGGTTTCCACGGCCGAGTTTCGCAGCTTGATGCCAAGGTCGTCCAAAGTGACGAAGCTAAGATCGCGGGGGGGCGGCGCCGCCAGGAGTAGCGTATTCACTTTGCCCGCTTCACTCAACTCGCGCTGCAACCGCGCCAGGGGGACATATGCGGCCCGCACGTCCCCCTGTTGCGGACTGAGGGAAAAATCCGGCGCGGTGTTGGCGCTGAGTGTCAAACGGATGGTTTTGCCGACGTCCTCCTTACGCCCGTGCAACGACTCGAGGGGAATCGCCGACGGCTTCTCCACGCGAATCAACAGTGCGTCTCCCGGTTTCGCGCCGAGCTCGCTTGCCAGCGCGGAACTGAGGCGGCCCGATCCGGAGAGGTTTTCCATGCCGTAGATTTCGACTCCCAGCGCGCGCCGCCCGCTGGCCTGGTGCGCGACCATGCCGTTCATTACGATGGCCGGCGAGGCGGAAGGAAACGAGCGCGCCAACTGGTCGCGGAAAAATCCATTGCGCGAGACGACATATTGCGTGTTACCGAGCCGCGCCAGCACCAGGTCGCGCAGGCTGGCGCGCACGGAATCTCCGACGAGCAGCGCGCCTCCCAGCACGGCTGCGGCGGTGGCGACGCCCAGCAGCACGGCCAGGTTGGTGCGCCAATACCACTTGAGATTACGCGCCAGCAGGGTGGAGATTCGCATTGCGCAATTCGTATCGTACGGGGAAGCGGGCGGCCAGTTCGGCGCTGTGCGTGACTACGATGAGGATGGTCTCCTGCCGGCGGTGCAGTTCGAGCAGCAGAGAAGCCACCACATCGGCGGACGCCTGGTCGAGATTGCCGGTAGGCTCGTCACACAGCAGCAGCAGGGGGTTGCGGATGAGGGCGCGCGCCAGGGCTACGCGCTGTTTCTCGCCACCGGAAAGTTCGGAAGGCCGATGATCGAGGCGGTCGCTTAGGCCGACCTGGGCGAGCAAGTCGCGCGCGCGAGCGGCGGCGGGAGCGCCGTCATTCGAGACAAGGGTCGGCACCAGGACATTTTCAAGCACGGAACATTGCGGCAGCAGGCAATGATCTTGAAAGATGAAGCCGATCGATTGGTTGCGGAAGGCGGCCAAATCTTTCTCGGATAGCGCGTACGGGTTGCGGCCGTCGAGTGTGATGGCGCCGGAAGTGGGCTGTTCGAGGCCGCCGAGGATGTAGAGGAGCGTGCTTTTGCCGGCGCCGGATGGTCCCATGATGGCGGCTGCGTCGCCACGTTGGAGGGTGAAGGAGACGTTGGAGAGGATGGCGAGCGGTCCACGCGGGGTGGGGTATTCTTTGGCGAGGTTCGAAACTTCAAGCATGCGTGCTGGCGGCGGCGACAGATCCGTATACTTCCAGCGCCCGTGCGGCCATGCGCGCGGCGCTGTAATGCTCGCGGACACCCTTCACGGCGTGCTTCCCGAGACTCTCCAGGAGCACGGGGTCCTTCCACAGCGACAAGATCGCCCGGCCGATGGCGACGGTGTCGTCCGGTTCCACCAGGATACCACCGCCGGTCTTCTCGACGATCTCGGTGAGTCCGCCCCGGCGCGGTTCAATTACAGGCACCCCGTTGGCCATAGCTTCCAACAGGAACATGCCCTTCGGCTCGTCGTAAGTGGCGGGGACGCAGAGCACGTCCAGATTGCGCAGAAAATCGATCTTGTGCGGGCGGTCGAGCGTGCCGCGATAGCGGAATTCGTGATCGAGCCCCGCGTCCTTCACGCGCCGCTCGATGCCATGCAGGTAGGTGCGGTGCTCCGGTGCCAGGTAACCGGCCACTTCCAGGGCGCTGCCGCCGAAATCGGTTTCGCGCCGCAGTTTGATGTAAGCATCCGCTAGCAGGTGCAGGCCCTTCTCCGGGGCGACGCGGGCAAAATATCCCACCGTGAAGCAGTTGCTGTGCAGCTTCAGCGTGGCATCGTATCCCTTCAGATTCACCCCCAGCGGCACCACGTGCATTTTGCTTTCGGGGATCTTAAGGTAGCGGCACATATAGCCCGCATAGTATTCGCTCACGGCGGCGAAGCCGTCCACATGCGGAATGTTGGCGCGGATGAGATCGAGCGACTGCGTGCGGTAGGGCTCGGGTAGCTGGCTCAAGAACAGGTCCTCGCCTTGCAGGGTGCAGCAGATGGGGCGGCCGACGGCTTCGCGGATGGGCTGCGCGAGGCCGATCAGCAGCGAATTCGGCAAGGTGACCAGATCGGGCGCCGGCTCGCTGCGCAGCCAGGCGGCCAGCTTGTGAATCTCTTTGCGCTGGCGGCCGTCCTCGCCGCGCAGCATGGAGACGGTCATTTCGCCCAGCAGGCGCGGGTTCACCGGAATCGAGCGGCGGGCGGCCAGCTTCAGCGCCCATTCGGAATCCCACAGGCGATCGAGCAGGGCGGGTGTGCTGCGGAACAGGCCGGAATGCTGCTCGAGATAAACGCTGATGCCTCCGAATAGCACCTTGTGCGCGGATACGTTGGTTTCGTCGGTGAGGGTGGGGGTGTAGATGGGCAGCAGGATGACGTCGTGCCCCTGGCTCTTCAACTCGGCGGCGAGCGCGTTGTCGCGGATGCAGCTTCCGCAGTACATTTGCGCGGCGCCGGCGGTGAAGGCCAGAATCTTCATGGGGCGCACTCCGCGCGCGGGTGCTGGGTGCTGGTTGCTGGGTGCTGGGATTGGAACGCGCGGCGCGCGTATAGATGATCGAACAGATTCCCTTCGTGGGGCTGATCCCAACTGATGCGCTGCGTGGGAATGGCGCCCAGGTTCAAGCGCCCGACATCCGGCGAGGCTAGCAGGTGCGCGATCAGCTTGCGGTCATGCGTGATGGCGGTGACCACCAGGCTGGGCCCGAGCGCGCGCGGGATGGCATCCTGGCTCACGGTGACCACGCTGGCGAACGGGAACAGAAACTCGCGATTTGCAAGCGGATGCGCGGGCGAATCGCACTGCAGGATGGTGGGCAGCAGGTAGGCGCAGTTTTGAAATGAAACCAGGCGCGGACCGGCGCGATGGGCGGCCGTGACGTCGCGCGCGCCTTCGAGTTCGCCGTCGATGGTTTGCGAAATACGCTCGGCCAGGGCGGCGTTCGCGAACGGCGCGATCTGCGCCTGCTCATCGGCTTCATCGCGAGGCGCAACTTCCGTCATGCGCGCGGCCAGTGCCTCGGCGATCTCGGCTGCGTGTGACGGCACCCATACGCCCGACGCGTTGATGCACGATCGGCCGGAGTTTTCGAGGATGGAGGAAACCATCACGTCCAGGTATTGCTCCCAATCGCCGGCGCAATCCTCGCCGATCACAATCTTGCTATAGCCGGGCCCGTGCACCTCGATGCGCGGATCGTTCTGCCACTGGCGCGTGGAGCCGACATCGCCGAACACCATGCCGCGCCCGCAGCGGCGCAGAATTTCGGCGGCGCCCGCGTGATCGGCAGGGTAATAGCCGAAGACCTCAGGCGGCGCGCCCGCGTGGATCAACGCCTGGATCATGCGGTAGGGGGTCCAGGGCTCGGCTGCCCCAGGCTTCAGCACTAGTGGGGTCTTCAGCGCGAAGGCGGGCGCCCACAGCGAATGCACGCCCGGCGAATTGCTGGGCAGCACCACACCGAGCGACTCGCCGCGCGGGAAATAGCTCAAACCGCCGGCGTAGCCCGCATCGAGCACACCAAGATCCAGCCCGCGCGTGAGACCGTTGACCACCGCTTCCATCTCCGCCAGGACGGTGCGGATCTTGTGCACGTTCCGGCGCACCATGACGTGCGGCAGGCCGGTGGTCGCGGAGACCTGGCGAACATAATCTTCCGGCGATTGCATGGTGTCGCCGAGAGGTAGCGCGGCTTCGGCGAACAGATCCGCCGCGCGCACGCACATGCGAAACAGTTCCTGCGTGGTGAAGCCGGCAAGCAGCGCGCGGGCCATCTCCTGATCGAGCAGATCGCGGCGGATCAGGCCCACGTTCGCCTGGCTGATTTCGACGAACGGCTCGCCGGTGCGGTAATGCGGCGTGCGAACCGTATCGAGGCTGCGGTACGGCCGGCCGTGCCGCAATATTGGGATGTGGACGACCGGATCCATCAGTAAACGCCCTCGACCACGGTTTTCTGAAAACGGGAAAACGGACGCACGTTACGCACACCGTCCCAAGGGTACTCCTTATATGACGGCTCTCGCTCGGCCTCGTCACGCTCCAAAAAGCGGGGCATGAAGAATTCGCGCGTGAGGGTGGTCAGGCGCACGCGCCCGGTTTCGCCGTAGCTGACCAAGCGTGTGGGATCGTCCGGATCGACCACTTCGATCATGGCGCGGGGGGCGGGCGGGTAATAGATGATGGCGTAGTTGTCTGCTTCGAGGCGCGGCTTGTGGACCGCCAGGCCCATCAGCGTGTTGCCGTAGGTAGGCGCGAAGTAGACGCCATCGAGCAATTCCTCGACCGCGAAACGATGGAACTGCGGCGTCATCTCAGTGCCGCCGCAGAACACGCCGCGGATTCCCATTTTCCTCAGCGACACCTTCTCGCAGAGGGCTTCGAGCAGTTTGGGCGTGGTGAACATGCACCGGATGTTGTCGTGCGCGCGCAGCAGCGTGAGACCCTGTTCGACGACGTGTTGTTTGTAGGCTTCGGCCTCCTCGATCTTGCCGCGCTTGAGCAGTTTGATGACCCAGCGCGGGTCGAGATCCGTCATGAAGCAGATGCCGCCGCGGTATTGGGCCAAATGCTCGACGGCCAAGCGCAGGCGGCGCGGTCCGCTGGGGCCGAGCATCAGCCAGTCGGAGCCGGGCGGGAAGGCTTCATCGGGCAGGGTAGCGCTGAAGGCTTCGTAGTCGATGCGGAAGTCATCGATGGAGATACGCGATTTCGGCACGCCGGTGCTGCCGCCGGTTTCGAAGACGTAGACGGGCCGGCCGGCATAGGCTTTGGGCACCCAGCGGCGCACGGGACCGCCGCGGAGCCACTCGTCCTGGAAGAAACCGAAGCGATCGAGATCGTTGTAAACGCGAATCTCTTTGCGAGGATCCCAATCGAGTTTGGCGGCGAAGTCGAGCCAGAACGGGCAACCTGTTTCGGGATTGAAGTGCCATTCGACCATTTCGCAGGTCCAGGCGTCCAGGGTTTCGCTTGCGGCTTTGATTTTGGGGGCTAGGGCGGTGTCGGTGAACGTGGCCACGGTTCTTTTAGTTTAGTACGCAGCCTGAGTGCAGCGGGGCTGAAGCCCCGCGCCGGCTAAAGCCCGCCCTGCACTAGCGGAGCTGCATGTAGTGGGCGCGGCCGTCGTCGGGGAATTCGACCGGCGCGGCGCCGGCCAGGGACGGGTGAACCTCGAATACGAAATTCCGCGGACCCGGTTGATAGCTCCCAGCGGGCGCTGAGACGTTGATTTGTGACGATTGATAAGTCACAACTGTGCGGCGCCAGATGCCATTGTTATACTCAGGGCTGACACCGTCATCTTCGTATAGGGAGACTTGGGCCTTGGCTTGTGAGTCGGGGTAGATCTCGAAAGTGACCGGATCGGTAGCCTTCTCACCCACATAGTTCATTTCGGGTCCTATAGGTATGATGGCTCCGGCGCGCACATAGAGAGGCACGGTTTCGAGTGGGGCCTCGGCCTCGATCATATGTCCGCCGGGGAATTGGCGGCCGCTCCAATAGTCATACCAGGTTCCCTCGGGCAGATAGACTTGCCGGCTCGTCACAGACGGCCGCAGTATGGGCGCCACTAACAAGCTATCGCCAATCATAAATTCATCGTCGATGTCAAGCGTGTTGGCGTCGTTCTGATAGTTGAGTAACAGCGGGCGGAAGATCGGCACTCCGGTGCGGTGCGCTTCTTCGAGAGTAGTGTACAGAAACGGCAGCAGCCGGTATCTCAACTTCAAATACTTGCGGATGATGTCTTCGTAGTAAGTACCGAATCGCCATGGTTCGTGATCGTAAGCGTCGCGCTGCGCATGGTTACGGCAGAAGGGCGTCAAAAACGCGATTTCGTACCAGCGGGTGAGCAGTTCGGCGTCCGTGCGCCCGATAAAGCCGCCAGCATCCGCGCCTACAAACGGCTCGCCGGAAAGACCCAGCGTCTCAAACATGGGAATACTGAGTGCCATGGCGTCCCAGGTGGCAGTGTTGTCGCCGGTCCACATGGTGGAATAGCGCTGGATGCCCGCATAGGCAGCGCGGGTGATCACGTAAGGCCGGTCGTGGGGCCGCAAACGCGTGAGACCTTCGTAAGTGGCGCGCGCCTCGTTGAGCGCGAAAACGTTGCGGTTCGCGGCGTACGCGGAATGCGCGCCCTCGTCGTAAGTGATCACGTCCATTTGAGTCTTGCCGGTCTGGTCCAGAAAATCGGACGGCTCATTCATGTCATTCCAGATGCCGGCCACGCCATGATCGAGATAGGCGCGGTGCAGGTCGCCCCACCAGCGGGCCGCGTCGCTGAGGGTGTAGTCGGTGTAGACGGCCTTGCCGGGCCACACGGCGCCGATCCAGAGCTTACCGTCGTCACGCTTGAGAAAGTAGTTTTTCGCCAGGCCTTCGTTGAAGACGTAATAACTCTTATCCTGTGCGGTCAGTTCCGGGTTTGTAGCGGCATCCATCGTGCCGGGTGAAGGCGGTTGGTACTTAATGCCTGGGTCGACGATCACGACGACTTTAACGCCTTGCTTGCGCAGCTTGTCAGTAAAGGCCGAGGGATCGGGAAAGCCGGGGCGATCCCAAGTAAACACTCTATAGCCCTGCATGTAATCGATATCCAGATAGAGGACATCAAGCGGCAAATCGTCGGCGCGGTAACGGTTGACTACGCCTTCCGCCATGGTATCCGGATAGTAAGTCCATCGGCTCTGCTGATTACCGAGTGCCCACTTAGGCGGCATGGGTAAGTATCCCGTAAGATCGGCATAGCGGCCCAGAATCTTCTTCATAGAGGGACCCCAGAAGAAATAGTAATTCATCTCTCCGCCTTCGGCGGCGAAAGTAACATGATCCGGCGAATTGGCGGCGAGATCGAAATGTGTCCGGTAACTGTTGTCGAAGAAGATGCCGTAAGCTTCGCCGCGCTGCCAACCCAAGTAGAAAGGAATGTCCTGATAGATCGGATCGGTACCTTCCTTGTAGGCAGGGGTATCGGAGTTCCACATGGTGAACTCACCGCGGCGTTTATCGAGGTGCGCGGCCTTCTCGCCGAGACCGTAGAAGTGCTCGTCGAAGCCCAACTTCTTTGTGGCCGCGATGGTGTGCAGGCGCTGGCTGTTCACTTGTGGGTCCCACATCATGGGAAGGGCATCGGCATTGATGGTGCGATGCGTGGCAGCGTCACGGAATTCGATGAGCAGCGGGGAACGGTGCACGAGCGCCTCGACCTGTTCGGTCGAGATCAGCAATCCGTCCGGAGTCTCGCGGACACTCCATTTCGGCACGTCCCAGGCCGTTTTGGCTATGGCCCAGGAGTGATCGCGGTCTGGAATCGGCGCGCGGAAAGAGGCCCGCACGCGGATGAGATCCGGCGCCAGGAAATAGAAGCGAACTTGTGATCCATCGCGGCAAGTGATGGTGACAGCATCACGGGTCGCCGTATAACTCGCGAAGGAATCGATGGCGGCAAAATTGGTGAGATCGATGGCATGCGCGCTAGCCGCCAGGATCACCGCGGAGAGAGCAGATCGTGCAAATGTTTTCATAGGCACCTGCCGAACGCCATTTTAGCGGACCAGCCGCCAAGAACCGGGTTGCTGAAAATAAAGGACTTGTTGGGTTCGAATGGAAATCGCATTCAAAATTTCGATGAGCGTCGGCTGCGACCGCACTACCCGGTTAAAGGGTAGCATGGCGGACGAGAGCCCGCCCACAAGAAGTGCGCGTTATAGTGGACTCTGTGACGCTCTCGCGGACAGAGACCAAGGCGCTCTACGACAAAATCAGCAAGGTGTACGATTTGCTTTCGGAGCACACCGAAGGGCCGGTGTGCAAGGCCGGGCTTCGCATGCTCGCGCCGGTGGCGGGCGAGACGATGCCTCGAGATCGGGTTTGGCACCGGGCATGCGCTGGTCTGGCTGGCGCGGACGGTGGGACCTTCCGGCAGGGCATTTGGCATCGATCTTTCGGACGGCATGAAAGCCGTGGCGGAAGAGCTGCTGCGGCGTGAGGGCGTCGCAGACCGTGTCGAGTTGCAGACGGGGGACGCGACCGCGTTGCCCTATCCAGCCGAATTCATGGACGGCGTCTTCATGAGCTTCACGCTGGAATTGTTCGACGAACCCGAAATTCCCGTGGTGCTGGCGGAGTGCCGGCGGGTGCTCAAGGCCGGCGGGCGGATCGTGGTCGTGGGCATGTCTAAAGAAGGCGAGCACGGGGTGGTTTACGAGGCATATGAATGGACGCATCGGCATTTTCCGAATTTTGTCGATTGCCGTCCGATCTTAGTAAGTCAGGTGATCGCGGCGGCGGGTTTTCATGTGACCGGGAAGGAGAATCGACAGATCTGGGTGCCCATGGAAATCGTACGCGCGTCGAAGCTTACTGAGCCAGAAAGCCGGTAACGGTGCTCGTAAACAGTCCGGGTTGATCCACGAAAGTCATGTGGCCACTTTGCGGAAAAATCACGAGCTTTGAGCCGCCGATCAGTTGATGCATCTCCTCGGCGAGGGATGGCGCGCATTCGTCATGATCGCCGGCAGTGATGAGAGTGGGGACTGTGATGGTCTTCAGGCGGTCGGTATATTCCACCGATTTCAGGTTTCCATCGATGATGTATTCGCCGTGCGAACCCCACATCTCACGGTAGAGGTCCCAGGCCATGTTGCCGTTGGCGATGGGATCATAATTTGCATCGGGCCGCCGCTGGTAGAGGTAAGGGAAGTAACCTTCGGCCCAAGCCGCGATCATATAGTCGTTCGGATAACGATTCTTCTCGTAATCCTTACCTTTGCCGAATAGGCCGGACCGTTCCTGCGAGAGGATACGATCACGCAGCTCAGGACTCATGCCGGCTAATATACGATGCAAGACTTCGTTCATCTTAGTGGTGCTGTGGAAAGTACTGCACAGGAGTAAGTGAGTGAGATTCGCCTGATATTTAAGCGCGTAGGCCTGCGCCAGCACGCCGCCATAAGAGTGGCCCAGCAGACTGATACGGCCCAGCCGGAGAGCCTGGCGCACGGCTTCGGTATCTTCCACCATGTTTTCGACAGTGTAGCCGGAAGGGTCTTCCAGCTTTTCCGACTTTCCCGAGCCGCGTTCATCAATAAAGATCAGCTTGTGACGGCGGGCCAAAGGCAATAAGTAAGGCAGAAAATAATCGTGGGAGGCGCCTGGGCCGCCGTGGACAATCAGCAGCGGCGTACCCTGCCCGAGGGTCTGGTAATAGATCAGGACGCCGTGGGCATCCACGAATCCGTCTTCTAGAGGATAAACTGTGGGAGTTTGGGTGTGCGCGACGGCGAGAGGGACAAGCAGGAGAAGCATTCTGCGAAGCGTGCGTTTCATGGAAAGAGGATAACGCATTGGTGGGTGAGGCGGGCTCTCCGCCTGCGCGGACGTCCATCTCCCGCTAAATGGCCGGTCTGGAGACCCCGCCGCAGGGGTAGATTCGAGGATGACTGGCGGGGGCCTGGCGAGGACACCTTGTGTTTCCCGCGCCGGGTTTCTTCCGGATGGGCTCGGCTTTCCGCGCTCTAGCGCCGGGTCGGAACCGCATGGGGTGTTTCGAGGCCTGCCCAAAGCTTCACACGCATTACGGCCTGCCGAGTTGCTTGCCCACCTATCTGTGGACTTTGTCGCGAGGTTCCGGTCCGGCCAGTTTCCCAACCCGACCGCTCGCCAGTTGTCGAATCTAAGGGCTTGCTAAAGAATAATCTGTACAAATCAACGGAGATCGGTTATGTTTTATTTAAATGAGGAGCTACGGTCCACCCCGCGGTATGGCGACGACCTCAGAGAGAACATGGCTGCGCGTCCTTGGGACCATGAATGAGTACCAAGCACGTCTTTTGGTGGCAGAGAAGGCTGCCCAGTTTGGTCGAGGTGGGATCAGTCAACTGTCGCGCTTGACGGGAATGTCGCGCGTCACGATCACCCAGGGAATGAGGGAGTTGCGGGTAGGTAAGCTGCGCAATCCGGCCGCGCGAGGAATCCGTCAGCCGGGAGGCGGACGCAAGAAAGTGGAACAAGCAGATGGAGAATTGTCCCGAAAGCTGAAAGAGATCGTCGAGGAGACCACGGCTGGTGATCCTATGAGTCCGCTGAAGTGGACGAGCAAGTCCACGCGGACCATCGCTGAGGAACTGACCCGTTCGGGGCACTCGATTAGCAGCGTAACTGTGGGCCGATGCCTGGAGGATCTGGGATACACGCTGCAGTCCAACGTGAAAACGCGAGAAGGGCCGCAGCATCCGAACCGCGATGCCCAGTTCCACTATCTGAACAAGCAGGTCAAGGTTTTCCGCCGGTCGGGTGATCCCGTAATATCGGTGGACACGAAGAAGAAGGAACTCGTGGGAGCCTTTAAAAACGCGGGCCGCAGGTGGCGGCAGAAGGACAAGGCGGATGCAGTCAATGTCCACGATTTCCCGCAGTTGGGTCATGGCAAGGCCATTCCCTACGGAGCCTACGACATTGCACGTAACCGGGCGGTGGTCAACGTAGGAGTGACGCACGAAACCGCGGAGTTCGCCGTAGAGAGTATTCGGCGCTGGTGGCGGCTGGATGGCAAGCGCCACTATCGCGGCGCCGGACGTTTGTTGATCTGCGCCGACAGTGGAGGCAGCAACGGTAACCGACAGCGTGCCTGGAAACTGTACCTGCAAGCCTTGAGTGACGAGATAGGGATGGCGATCACAGTCTGTCATTACCCACCGGGGACCAGCAAATGGAACCAGATCGAACATCGTCTGTTCTCCTTCATCAGCCTGAACTGGAGAGGGAAGCCGCTGGTCAACTTTGAAACCGTTGTGAACCTGATTGGCGGGACTCGAACACAAACGGGGCTGAAGGTCAAAGCGGTCCTGGACACCAACGAGTACGAAACAGGAGTCGAGATATCAGATGAAGATATCCATCAGCTACGGCTCAAGCGGCACAAAGTACATCCGAACTGGAACTACACATTGATGCCGAGGAATTGAGGTGTCCTTCTTTCTGTCAGGGGTTCCGGCAATTGTACAGATTATTATTTAGCAGGCCCTAACCATCAATGCGCGTGCAATGCGCGTGGGCCTTCCCCCATAAGCGCTAACTTAGGGCTTGCAGAGTCACCGGACTTGGCGGCAACTTCGGGTCGGGCGGGCCATCGTTCAACGTAGTGGCGACCTATTTCCAGGGGCCAATTCGGCGATTCGCTTGAAATCTCGGTCGAAAGGTTTGGCGCTATACAATCCTGTAATTTCCGTGGGCCGTTTTCACGGCCCTACGATAAGCCGGTTTTTCCGCCGTAATCGGAGATTCGGGGCTTTCCTTGCCCTTCTGCGATCAGATCCTGCATGACTCGTGGACGGGTTTTCTTCATCTGCTACGTGCGACGTAGTGGATTTTTCAGCTCGGCGGATGTAATACCGGCCTCTTATGCACCGCTTTCGCGGAGCTGCGCGAATAGCCGGGCGCTAGTGGCCGGTATCGAACGGCTTCACCGGGAACAAGAACTGCATTCCGAAGTAGCCCACGAAATAGGGCTGCGTCGGACTCGCACTCGTTATGCTGCGCCCCGCCATCAGCAGCAGGATGAACGGCGGGCGGATTTTGTAGCGCGCTCCTATGTCGAACGTGTTCTGATAGCCGCCGCGGCCGTACGTGCCGCTGTTATAAATCTCTGCATCGATTTCCCAATTCTTGGTCAGGTCGTGTCCCACCACCAGGCCGGCAATCCAGCCGTTGGGCCCCTTCCAAACGTCGTTAAACCCGACTTCCCAGTTCACATCCACCGGTCCCACCTTCTTGGTGAATTCCATGGGCAGCAGCAGGCTCGAGCCCGGCGGCGTGAGGCCGTGTTGCGACGAGCGCACAAACGGCGTATTGATCGAGAACTGCGGAAAAATGGAAATGCCGAGTTTTGTCTCGTCGTTATCGTAGAATCGCCACTTGATGCCCCATTGGTCTTGATTCGGTCCGTAGTTCACCGGAGCGGTTCCATTCGTCCCACGCAGCCACGCGGTTTCCAGAGTCAGCTGGATGCGCTCGCCGATGCCGTAGTTGATGTCCGCGTCGGGAATATGCGAGATCGACGAGCGGTTGTACAAGAACGGCATGTAGCCGAAATTGATCTCCCAACTGTTCGGACCCGGCGTCCCAGGGTCGGTCGTATAATACGGCGGACCGCCCTGCGCGCGCGATGGAGAAGCATCAAATAAGAAGAAAACAGCTACGGCTAGAGGTGCGCCGACGCGCCAGCTGAGTCTCGGCATTCACCCGATTGTATATTGCCGCGCGCGGCAAACGGCCGCACGACTTCCCCCGTCCTCGACACTCGACGCATTTCGGCATCCGAGGCACCCCCTCCTGCCCCAGGAATTTCGAACCAGCCACAATCACCGCACCCAGCCATACTGAACGCACGGCTTAGGAGGCCGTCAGTATGGCGCCTCGGCAGAAGACAAGAAAACGGCCAAACCCGAAAATGGTACTTCGGCTCCCCGACCTGGAACAGTCGAAAAACGCAGTGCTGAATTCGCTCGCGGCGGCGAGTTCTCAGGAATCGTAGGGCCACGCAATCGATGAATTCATCGGCTGGTACTGTCCCAGAACCGGACTTCGCGGGCGCGCACCCCGCTGGTGTCCTAACAGGTCGCTGTCGCGTGATCCTAAAAACTACGCTGTCGATCGTGGGTTTAGGTGGATACCCATTGCATGCCGTCAATCCATGTTGTATACTGAACTGAATGGTTCAGTATTGCCAAACCCACTTCGATGCCTCGTTCGGCGCGCTCTCGGACGCCACCCGACGCGGCGTTCTGGAGCAACTCGGGCGTGCGGACGCTTCGATCTCGGCCCTTGCCGAGAACTTCCACATGACCCTCACGGGCATGAAGAAGCATGTGAACGTCTTGGAGGCAGCGGGGCTCGTCACCACGGAGAAGGTCGGGCGAGTGCGGACCTGCACGCTCGGCGTATGCGGACTGCAAGAAGAGGCGGCATGGATCGAGAGGTACCGCCAGCTCTGGGCCGCGCGCTTCGACGAGTTGGACATTGTTGTCGAGGAATTGAAACGGAAGGAGAAAGCAAATGGACGTAAGAAGAGAAAGTGAGGCCACCCCCACGAAGAACCGCACTGGGGTGGAGCGGAAGTCCGAGCGTGAGCTCGTCGTCACGCGAACCGTCAACGCGCCTGCGCGCCTCGTGTTCGAGGCGTGGACCAAGGCAGAACTATTCAGGAGGTGGTGGGTACCAAAATCGTATGGGCTGACCCTGCTTTCCTGCGAAATGGATGTTCGCGTCGGGGGGCAGTATCGTTTGGTGTTTCGCCACGAAGATTCGACGATGGAGTTCTTCGGGACGTACCTCGAAGTGACACCACACTCGCGCCTCGTTTGGACCAACGAGGAAGGCGACAACGGCGAGACCGTCACCACGGTGACCTTCGATGAAAACGCAGGC
This sequence comes from Bryobacterales bacterium, assembly GCA_963756605.1. Classification (GTDB taxonomy): domain Bacteria; phylum Acidobacteriota; class Terriglobia; order Bryobacterales; family Bryobacteraceae; genus Bog-159. Next base: position 147,373 of record CAVWOT010000019.1, read on the forward strand.
AAGACGTTGTTGGTCGTGCACGATCGCTATCCCTCGAAGGAAGCGCTTGACTCCGGATCGACGGGCGCGATGCCCGAGGTGCTCGACCAACTCGACGAGCTTCTCGCCAGCCTGGGATCAAGCTCAGCGACAAAATGACGCAGTCAATCAATCAATCAACGAAGCGTGTGGCCGGCCGCGAAGGTAAGAAAAGTGCCCAAGGCAAGACCCCGGCGAAGCTGCTAGTCGCCATGACTGGCAAGGCAAGCGCCGCGAAGACCGCAACAGGCGCCGATCCGGTGTTCGCGTACATCGCTAGCTTGCCGCAGCCGCAGCGCGGCATCGCCGAGCGCATCGATGCCCTGGCGGCCAAAAGTTTGCCGGACATCCAGCGAGCGGTGAAGTGGGGCATGGCGTACTACGGGGTCGAAGGGGGCTGGTGCTTTTCATCCGGCGCCTTCGTCGGCCATGTGAAACTGATGTTCATACGCGGCACGGAGATCAAGCCGGAACCGCCTGTGACGCCGATCGGGATGGGCAAATCCACCCGCGGAGTCGAGTTAGCTTCGGTTGACGATTTCGACGAGCGCCAATTGGCGTCATGGATGAAGCAGGCCGCCACCATCCCCTTCGTCGGGGGAAAGAAGCGGTGACTACGCCGTGGCGCAGTGTTCAGGACGCCGAGAAGGCCAACGGGACCGTGGCGTGGCAAGCGTTGCCATGCCGTTTCGACGCGCTCAGGCTCGTTCAGGGCAAGGGTCTTCCAAGACCAAGTCGCGGGAAGTCGCGCAGCGTTTACCGATGTGCGATGACGTGTTGATTATCGCCATTGGCCCCAAACGGGGTTGTGGGAGACCAGTCCTGTGAAAAGTCCGGCTCACGTCAAGTGGCCGAGAAACGCACTACTCGGGGAACTGAGCCCACGCGCGGCCGGGGTCGTCATCTGGGAAGTCGATCTGGGGCCGGTGACTGGCGCCGCAGCGCGCAAGAACGGCTCTCGTGTGGTGAGCAAAGCGTGCGTTTCTTCGTAAGTTGGCAACTGGCAGGACACACGCTAGAGCTCGCCCCGCACGATACAATAGTCACCGTGAAAGCGTTCGCGCCCATCGTGCTGCTAGGTGTGGCGGCCGCAGCGTCGGCCCAGCAGCCGGCCGAACATCGCCCGCTCGAGTTATTGTGGCCCGCAGGCGCGCCCGGTGCATCAGGCACGGAGGATGCCGACAAGCCCAGCCTGACGATCTACGCGGCGCCCGAGAAATCCGCGGTCGCGACGGGCGTGATCGTCTTCCCCGGCGGCGGATACGGATATCTGGCCAAAGACCACGAAGGCGACCAGATCGCGCGCTGGCTCAATTCCCTGGGCATACAGGCGTTCCTGTTGCAGTACCGCATCGCACCCCGCTATCACTACCCGGCCCCGGTACTCGATGCGCAGCGCGCCATTCGCTTCGTACGCGCGCATGCGACCGACTACAAAATCATGCCGAACCGCATCGGTATCTGGGGATTCTCCGCCGGTGGGCACCTGGCCTCCACCACCGGCACACACTTCGATGCGGGCGACGCGCACGCGGCCGATCCCATCGACCGCCTGAGTTGCCGTCCGGATTTCATGATTCTGGCGTATCCGGTGATCTCCTTTACGACGCCGTACGCGCACACCGGCTCGCTGCACAATCTGCTGGGCGAGCATCCCGACCCCCAACTGGCGGCCAGCCTCTCGAATGAAACGCAAGTGACGCCGCAAACGCCGCCTACCTTTCTGTTTCATACCAACGAAGACGACGGCGTGCCGGCCGAAAACAGCGTGCTGTTCTACCTGGCACTGCGCAAGGCCGGCGTGCCCGCCGAGTTGCATATTTACGAGCGCGGTCCGCACGGCGTGGGCCTCGCTGCGACGGACGCCGTCCTGTCCACCTGGGCCGGCCGGCTAAAGGATTGGCTTGAAATTCGCGGCCTACTCCAATAGTCGAGCGGCGGCCCTGATCTCGCTGCCCATCGTGACGCCCGCCAGCATCGTGGACATCCTGGTGGTGGCGTGCCTGATCTATCAGGCCTTGATGATCGTCAGAGGCACGCGCGCCGGCCACATTTTGATCGGCATCCTGATGATGGTGGCGCTGTATGTGATCGCGCTATACACGGGCCTCGAAGCGCTGCGCTGGATGCTTTCGCTGATCGTGCCGTACCTGGCGCTGGCGGTGATCATTCTGTTCCAGTCCGAGATCCGCCGCACGCTGGCGCGCCTGGGACGCAAACGCCTGTTTGCCAGCGGCTACCAGCGGCCGGAATTCACCGAAGATATCCTGATCGCGGTGCGCCGCATGGCCGCCGAGCGGGTCGGCGCGCTGATCGTGGTGGAGCGGGACATCGGATTGCGCACGTTCATCGAAAGCGGCGTGCGGTTGGACGCGCAGCTTTCGAGCGATCTGTTGCTGTCCATCTTCCATCCAGGCGGCGCGCTGCACGATGGCGCGGCGATCGTGCAGAAGGACCGCGTGGCGGCGGCGGCCTGTTTTCTGCCGCTGGCGGTCAATCCCGCGGTATCCTCGAACTTCGGCACGCGGCACCGCGCGGCTATCGGCATTACCGAAGAGACGGACTGCCTTTCGCTGGTGGTATCCGAGGAGACCGGCCGCATCTCGCTGGCGGCCGGCGGAGAACTCGCAACCGGCTTGAACCTGCGCGAAGTGGATGAACGGATCTGCACGCATTTCGGAGTGCAGCGCACCTCGCCGCAGCTCATCGAGGAATTCGCGGCCGACATTCCCATGGAAAATCATCCAGCCGAAAAGGCCGAACCGAAATGAAGAAGTTCTTCACGCAAAACATCGGCTGGAAACTGCTGTCGCTGGCGGCGGCGGTAGTCCTGTGGATTTCAGTGGCCAGCGAGCCGGAGCTGGCGACCTTCATATCCGTGCCGGTGCAGTACAAGAATCTGGCGCCGGATGTGGAAATCAATTCCGACGTGGTGGAGAGCGTGTCTCTGGAAGTGCGCGGGCCGTCCGATGCACTGCACTTGCCGGAAGCCTCGCGGCGCTCGGCGGTGATCCTGGATATGGCGGGCATCGAGCCGGGACGGTACACCTTTACGGTCAACGGCAGCGATGTGCGGCTGCCGCGCGGCGTGCAGTTGGTGCGCGCCATTCCGGCACAGATCCGCATGAACTTCGAACAGAGCGCCACGCGCAGTGTGCCTGTGGAGGTGCAGTTTGCGGACGGCCTGCCGCCCGATCTGCGCGTGGTGGAGACGGCTGCGGAGCCCTCCGCGCTGGCCATTACCGGTCCGGCCAGCCGGGTGGCGCGCGTGACATCGGTGGAGACGGATCCGATGATGCTGAAACCGGAAGCGGGAACCAGCAGTTATCGTTCGCAAGCTTATGTGCACGATCCGCGGGTGCGCTTCCAAGACTCGCCGCAGGTTACAGTCAAAGTTACCGTCGGTAAGAAATAGATGGCCAAGGAACTGTTCGGAACGGACGGCATACGGGGCGTGGCGGGAGAGTATCCGCTGGATCGAGCGACGGTGCATGCCTTCGGCGTGGCGCTGGGCGTCGATTTGCGCCGCGCGTCGTCCGATGCCGCGGTGCTGATCGGCATGGACACGCGCGAATCCGGGCCATGGATCGCGGCACAAGTGGCGGCGGGCCTGGCGCAGCAGGGCGTACCCGCGGTTTCCGCCGGCGTGATTACCACGCCGGGCGTGGCATACCTGACACGCACAGACACATTCACCGCGGGGGTGATGATCTCCGCGTCGCACAATCCGTATGGCGATAACGGCATCAAGGTGTTCGGCCATTCCGGTTACAAGCTGCCGGATGAAGAAGAACATACGGTGGAGCAGGAGATCTTTCGCCACGCGGGGGAAGCGCCCGGCCCGCCACTGGCGCTCGCGCCGGACCCGCTGCTGGCGGAGCTGTACCTGGATTACCTGGCATCCACGGTGGCCGGATCTTTGGATGGCATGCGCATCGTGGTGGACTGCGGCAACGGCGCGGCGTATCGACTCGCGCCGGCGCTATTCGGGCGGCTGGGCGCGGAGGTCGACGCCATCTGCTGCGCGCCCGATGGGCGCAACATCAATCTGAATTGCGGCTCGCTGCACGTGGAATTGCTGCGCGCGGCCGTACTGGAATCTAAAGCCGGCCTGGGTGTGGCGTTTGACGGCGACGCCGACCGGGCCATCTTCGTTTCGGGCAGCGGGCAGATCGTGGATGGCGATGCGGTGCTGCTGATCGCGGCGCGTGCGCTCAAAGCGGCCGGAAAGCTGGATGGCGGTCTGGTGGTGGCCACGGTGATGTCGAACCTGGGGCTGGAACGCGCGCTCGAGCGCGCCGGGATACAGTTGCTGCGCACGCCGGTGGGCGATAAGTACGTGCTGGAGGAAATGGTGCAGGTGGGCGCGGTGCTGGGCGGAGAACAATCCGGTCACGTGATTTTCCGCCAGTTCGCGACCACCGGCGATGGCCTGCTGACCGCACTGCGCGTGCTGGAGATTGTGCACCAGCAGGGCGCCGGGCTCGACCAGTTGACGGCGGGCCTGGAAATTTATCCGCAGCGCTTGCTGAGCGTACGCGTACGCGAACGGCGGAGCTTCGACGAACTGGATGCGGTGGCGCGCGAGATCGAAGCCTGCCAGCAGGCTTTTGGCTCTTCGGGACGCGTGCTGGTGCGTTTCTCGGGCACCGAGCCACTGGCACGGGTAATGGTGGAAGGTCCGGACCTGGCGCGCGTAGAGGAGTTCACCAAACGCATTGCCGCGGCGATTCGAAATGAGATTGGCGAGCGCTGATGAGCGGCCGCCGAATATCTCTTGAAGAGCAGCTCGACCGGCTAGCTGACCTGCGGCGCCAATCGCCCTCGCCGGAAGGACGCGCCGAAGTCGCCAGTCATCTCAACAGCAAGATGAACCTGGTGGCGGCCAAAGCCGCGCGCATCGCCGGCGAGTGGCTGGTTGTGGAGTTGATCCCGGAACTGGTGGCGGCCTTCGACCGCTTCATGGTAAAGCCGGCAAGCACGGACAAGCGCTGCGAGGCGAAGGTCGAAATCCTCAAAGCGCTTTGCAGATTAGAGTACGCCTCTCCGATGACTTTCCGCCGGGCGCTGCGGCACGTCCAAATGGAACCCACGTGGGGTGGCACAGTGGACACGGCCGCCCCGGTGCGCGCACTGGGGGCGATTGGACTGGCGCAGACCGGCGATCCGGACGCGCTCGAGGAGATTCTGCCGCTGCTGCTCGATTCCGAACGGGATGCCCGCATCGGCGCGGTGCGGGCGGTTGCGGGCGCGGGCCTGCCGGGGGGCGAGCTGCTGCTGCGATTCAAGGCGTTGAGCGGCGACGATCCGGAAGTGTTGGGGGAATGCTTCGCGGCCTTGCTGCGTGCGGCGCCGTCGACGTCGCTCGAATTCGTGGCGAAGTTTCTGGATCATCACGACGCGGCTATTGCCGAAGCTGCCGCGCTGGCGCTGGGCGATTCACGGCTGGAGAGCGCCTTTTCAGTGCTGCGCGGAGCGCTGGAGCGGGCTGGTATGGGGCCGCTGCGCCGCACATTATTGCTCGCCATCGCGCTACTGCGAAGGGAAGAGGCGATCGATTATCTGCTGGACCTGGTGCAGAATGGCGAAGGCCAGGCGCGGGACGATGCGGTGGCCGCGCTGGCTATGTATGAGAACGATCCGAACGTGCAAGCGGGGCTAAAGCCCCGCGCCGGCTAAAGCCCAATGCCACTTAGTTTTCGCGCGACCGAACACTTTCATAAATTGTGGGGCAGGACTCCAGTCCTGCGGCCGACGTCCACGTCGGCCTGCTCGCGTTTGGAACGGCTGATTTCAAGCGCGAAGGGCGGGTCCTGGAGGACCCGCGCAGACCTGGAGGTCTGCCCCACAAATCATGCAGCATTCCCAATATTGCTAAATTAAGTGGCGTTGGGCTAAAGGCCGCCCTTCAGATAGATGAAGCGGGCGATGAACAATAGCGTCAGCGCGTACACCAGCCAGTTCACTTCGCGATACTTGCCGCACGCAATCTTGAGCGCCGTGTAGGCAATGAACCCGAACGCCAGCCCATTGGCGATGCTGAAAGTGAGCGGGATGGCCAGCATGGTGAGGAAGCTGGGGACCGAGACCTCCGGATTCTTCCAGTCGACTTCGCCGATGGCGGTCATCATCAGGCTGCCCACCACTATCAGGGCCGGAGCGGTGGCGGCCGCCGGAATCGCGCCCACCACCGGCGCCACGAACAGGGCCACCACGAACATCGCGCCCGCCACGATAGCGGTGACACCGCTGCGCCCTCCCGCGGCCACGCCCGCCGCGCTCTCGATATAACTCACTACCGTGGACGTGCCGGTGAGCGAGCCGACGATGGTCGCCGAAGCATCCGCGTAGAGGATGCGATCCACCCGCGGAATCACGTGCGCATGGTTGAAAAGGCCAGCACGCTTGCCGACTGCCACCAGCGTCCCGATGTTATCGAACATATCCACGAAGAGAAATACGAAGACGATCTCGAAGAAGCCTAGCCGCAGCGTGGCGGCGACATCCAGTTTCAGCGCGGTCGCAGAGAGCGCGCGAAAGCTGTACGATTGCGGATTCCACGGCACCAGGCCGGCCGCGATCCCGACGGCGGCGGTAACGAGAATGCCAATCAACATGGCCGCCGGTACGCGCCGGGCCAGCAGTGCGGAGGTCGCCAGCAAACCAAATACAGCCAGCAGCGTATGCGGATCGTGCAGGTTTCCCAAGGTCACCAAAGTAGCGGGATGCGGCAGGATCAAGCCGGCGTTGCGGAATCCGACGAAGGCGATAAACAGGCCCACGCCCGCTGCCACGGCCGCATACAAATCGAATGGAATCGCGGCCACAATCAACTGGCGGACACCGGCGGCGGTGAGGACCAGAAAGGCGACGCCGGACACAAAGACGGCTCCCAAAGCTGCTTGCCAGGGTATTCCCATGCCCTTGACCACGGTATAAGTGAAGTACGCGTTCAAGCCCATGCCGGGCGCGAGCGCAATCGGATAACGCGCCAGAATGCCCATCATGAAACTGCCGAATGCTGCCGAGATGCAGGTGGCCGCGGTGGCCGCCGCCAGCGGTATGCCCGCGTCGTGCAGGATTTGAGGATTCACCAGGACGATATAAGCCATGGTGACGAAGGTTGTGAGGCCCGCCACGACTTCCGTCTTCCAATTCGTGCCCAGGCGCTGGAATTCGAAGTAAGCTTCCAGCCGGGAGAGGATAGGCATCTCGGGAATATAGCACGCGCCGGCTTTGGATCAGGCGCGCTGGCTGCGCCGCACCATGTCAATGAGCGTCTATCGGTTAGTTTTGAGCGCCGGCAAGGACCATTTCAACCCCGCGACGAAGTTCAGCTTGGGCGCGGGATAGCCCAACACTTCTTCGTAGGATTCGTTCAACGCGTTGCGCAGATTGCCATAGGCCGTCAATCCCTCGCCCAGGCGGAGGTTCAGGTTGATGCCCATGTCGAAGAAGCCACGACAAGGGTAGAGTCCCGCTGTCGCGCCGTAAGTGGGGTCTACATCCAGGTCTGAACCGCGAAAGTAACCTGTTATGTTGGCGGTAACTCTTCCCCGGTTGAACGTCGATACAAACGAGCCGGAGTTTGCCGGGCGGCGGATCAGTTCCTGCCCCACGGTAAAAGGAATCGGCGCCAGGCCGGTGGAGCCGTTGAGCGACAGGACCTCGGAATCCAGGTAAGTATAAGAGGCCCTGATCGAGATCCAACGCACCGGGTGGTAACTTGCGGCGGTCTCCGCGCCTTGCGCCCGCGCATTCGACAGGTTATCGGTCTGATAGGCGCTGAGCACGGCCAGGTTACCGCCCAGCGAGACAATCAGATCGTAGAACCGGTTATAGAAGTAAGTCGCGTCGAGCGATAGCTTATCGTGGAAGGCGCGCTGCTCGACGCCGAAATCGAAGCTGGCCGTGCGTTCAGGTTTTAGCGCGGGGTTATTGGTGAACGCCAGTTCCAGGCCGGCCGGCGGCCGGATACCGGTTCCGAACGAAGTGTGCAGGCGCGTGCCGGCGCGCAATATATAAGTGGCCGCCAGCTTGGGATTGATCTTAGTAACTGTGTTAGCGGGAAATGGCGGCCGGCCATCCGACGTGTTCTCGGGGATGAACGGCGTACCGATAATCTCTCCGCGCGCGCCGGCATTGAAGAAGAAGCGGCTGCCAATCTGAAAACGATTCTCCCAATAGATACCGGCATCGTCGCGCTTGATCGCAAACGGATTGGAGTCATCGCCGCTGATGTAAGTGTTCTTTACTTCCTCGCGCGCCAGGCTGACACCGAATGCAGCCGTGTACCAGGGTTTTACACTGACTATGCTGCGCGTCTCAAACTGCCCGCGCAGATCCTTCTCGAAGCTGAATCCGTAAGGGCTGGTGTAGCCGCTGTTTTCGAGAAAGAAGCTGGCGAAGGTCTCCTGCCGGAAACGCGGCGTGAAATCGATCTGGTGATGCAGGAAGTAGTCGGAGAAATCGTTCTTATCGCGACTGATGGTATCGATGCCGGTGAAATCGTGCCCAGGATCGGATCCGTAAGGGCCGGGATCTCCGACGTCGTTCGCATTATAGTTTCCGCCGAACGACAAGCTTTGTCTGCCGAACGCGCGGGTGACGTGCAGCGAGACGTTGTCATTGCGATAGTCGCTGTTCGCGACCGGTCCATTGTCGCCGAACTGGGAAGCAAAGGCTGCCACGCCAAATCCGGCCACGATGCCGGAAGCATCTATGGCAAAGCGGTGCTCCTGATAAGTTCCCCCTTCGGCGAGCACCTCGATCTGCGGTGTATCGCTGGCCGCGCGGGTGACGAAGTTGACCACGCCGCTATTCGCATATGCGCCGTAGACCGCGGATTGCGCCCCTTCGATGACCTCCACGCGCTCCAGGAAATCGGTAGGGATGTGGGCGAAATCGAAGGCGCCGCCGACCGAATTTACCGGCACGCCGTCGATCTGCACCAGGTTGAAATTGTAGTCGCCGCCGCGAATGAACATGTCCGCCACGCCACCGGGACTGCCGGTCTGGCCGATGGTGATGCCGGGCATGTAGCGGAGCAGATCCACCGCCAAGCCTTCGTTGCGTTCGGCGATCTCCGCGCGGGGCACAATACTGACGCTGCTTCCCTGTTCGCTGAGCGGCACGTCAATGACGGATCCCGCCACGCGCACCGCGTCCACTTGCGGCGCGATATTCAAACGGACGGTGAGCGGCTCCGCAGGCGGCGTATCCGGCAGCGGGATCGTTTTGGTTTCGAAACCGGGCGCGGTTATGGCGAGATGCATGCCGCCCGTTTCGGCAAGCTTCAGCGTGAAGCCGCCGGCCTGGTCCGTAGTGGTTTGTTGAGCTACGCCCAACCGGTTGACGGCGGATACCTGTGCGCCCGGAATGGCGGCGCCGGATGGGTCAAGCACAGTTCCATGAATGGTGAACGACGCGGCGGTGGCGGCGGGCAATAGCCCGAGCCATAAGACCAGAAAGCGCATTGTAGGCTCCTCCCTCGAGAGCCGCAATTACGGAGTTTCGCCGGTCGGTCTCCTGACTTGCGCTTCCACGAACCGGTCCGCCTTCCCATCCTTTTGGACAGTGGCTTACGTCGACCGGTCCTCCACGCTTACAGTGGCGGGGCCGTGCTGGAGTTGCACCAGCTTCCCATACAACACCGGCAACCTTCGGAACGAATTCAGCGTAACCGCAAATGGGAAGAATTGTCAATCTTGGTGGCGGGTCTGGAGACCCACCGCAGGACTGGAGTCCTGCCCCACGCGCCTTGTGCTATCCTCTACCGCATGTCGCGATTCCTGCTGATCACACTACTGGCCGGCTTGGCCGCGCTGCCACTGCTGGCACATGATATATCGGGCAATTGGGAATTCAACGTGGAAACTGCCGCGGGCAGCGGGAGCCCATCGTTCGTCTTCAAACAGGATGGCGAGAAGCTTACCGGCACCTATAGCGGACTATTAGGCAAAGCTGAATTGACCGGCACGGTGAAGGGCGACCAGATCGATTTCAAATTCGACTTTTCCTATTCCGGGCAAAGCGGCGTGGCACATTATTCCGGGACGATCGAAGGCGACAAGAAGATGAAAGGCAAGGTTGAGATTGGCGATTTAGGCGAGGGAACCTGGACGGCCACGAAACAGTAGCGAGAGTTACAACAGTCGGAAATTTACTTCAATCGTGGCAGCCACGGTCACGGGCTTGCCATCCTTGTAGCCTGGGCGGAACTTCCATTTCTCGACCGCCTCGATGGCCTTCTCATCCAGGCCGAGTCCCAGGCTGCGCACGACCTTCAGGTTCTTCGGCTTGCCCGTGGGATCCACTTCCACGTATAGAACCACGGTGCCCTGATACTTGGCTTTCCGGGCTTCCTCGGAGTACTCCGGTTCAGGCTTATACAGTGGCACCGGCGAGGTGACGCCCCCACCCACGCGGAAAACGCCGCCGCCAAAACCGCCGCCTTCGCCCGGACCGAATCCTGCGCCTTTGCCCGAGCCGACACCGCCACCCGAGCCGGACCCGATGCCGCCACCGGACCCCGGACCATTCGAAGGTGGACCGATCTTGGCCAGCGGATCGCCATACTGGGCCATGTTCACGTTTGGTACGTTCACATCCGGCGGCGCGATGATGGTGGGTTCCATCGGCAACTTGGGATTCAAATTATTGTATACCTGCACTGGAGGCGTAAACTGGCGGGGCGCAATCTTCGGCAGTCTGCCCTTCGCGGCCGGTAATGGGGAGCGGTCACCACCGCCACCGCCGCCACCCGACGGTTTCTGCGGTCCCGTTTTGGGCTGATACTCCGCCAGATCGACGGGAGCGATGAGCGACGTCACTTCCTTAACTTTGTCCTGAACGGCTTTGGTCGACGCCAAGGTGAACAGAAGCACGATTACCGTGATATGAATCGCGAGCGAATACGCACCGGACTGCTTTTTACGTCCGTAAAGTCCCCAAATGTCCTTAACTACAATCGGCTGGGAGGTAACCTGAAGAGGCGGGAGCGGTGTGGGATGAATCAGTTCGCGGATGCTTTCGGCGAGTGATTTGAACCACGGTGTTTCCACTTCCGGCGCCAGCAAGTGGTCCAGGTGCCCCTCGGGATCGTATTGCGCCGGCTGATTCTGTTCCGGTAACGGGGTGTTCTGCATGTTCTCAGACATCTTGTCCCCACGCGCCTAGGACGGCGTTGAACTCGTTCACAGCCTTCGACGCAAGTGCCGCCCCATTAGTTACAGCTTTTGGAACCCTACGCGAGGTTGCACTAGGATTCTACCATATTCGGGAAGTCCGCGAAAAGGCCGCGGATGCCGCGCGTCTCGCAGCATGCCGTACCGCGCCGCACGCGTGCTCCAAGTCGGTTGACGCCACCCCGCGGTGGATGTTAAGCTATCCGTCTAAACGCTGCATCTTTAAGCCTTTTCTCGTCAATCCAAGATGGAAGCAACCTTGCACGCCTTGAGTGGGATTTTGCTGCGGGCGGTCCCTACCTTTTTAATTGTTATCTTCCTGCACTTCTATTTGAAGTACATGTTCTTCAAGCCCCTCGACAAGGTGCTGCAGGCCCGCTATGAGGCCACCGAAGGCGCCCGCCGGCGGGCGGCCGAGAGTCTGGAAAAGGCGGCCGCCAAGACTGCCGAGTACGAGGCGGCCATACGCGCCGCGCGTGCCGAAGTGTACCATTCGCAGGAGCAAATGCATCGCCAGTTGCAGGACGAGCAGGCTACTCAGGTGCGCACGGCCCGCGAGCAGGCTGAAGCCGCCGTCCGCAACGCCAAGGCGCAACTCGCCGCCGAGATCGAGCACGCCAAGACCGACCTGGCGGCCGAGAGCGATGCATTGGCCAACCAGATCGCGGACGCCATCCTAAACCGGGGTGCCATGGCATGAAGCGCCTCGCATTCGCCGCGCTGGTGCTGTTCCTCTTGGCGAAGTGGCCGGTCCACGCCCAGCAGCACGAAACCGAGGCACAACGGGTCGCGGAATCACGGGGCGTGACCGAGCACGGTCCCAATGTTTTCTGGGGGTGGCTCAACTTCATCGTGCTGGCGGGTGGTTTGGGCTACCTGATCAAGAAAAACGCCGGGCCCTATTTCGCCCAGCGCTCGCGCGAAATACGTAAGGGGATAGCGGATGCCGAAGCCGCGCGCGCAGCCTCCGATGCGCAAGTGGCCGAGGTGGATCGCCGGCTGGCCAATCTGCAGGGTGAAATCGAGCGATTGCAGCGCGACGCCCAACAGGAGGCTGCAACCGAAGCCGAGCGTGTCCGCAAGGAAGCCGCGGCCGAGATGGCCAAGATTCAAACGCATTTCGCCGAAGAGATGGCCGCCGCCTCCAAGTCCGCGACCCTGGAACTGCGCCGCTATGCCGCGGAACTCGCCCTGCATCTGGCGGAACAGAAGATCGCCGCTCGTGTGACGCCGCAGTCCCAGGAACGTCTGGTCGGCAATTTCGTGACGGACATGGCGCATACCGCCGCCGGCATTCACGTTAATTAAGAAGAATATGACGCAATCCGCACTCGCCTCGCGATACGCCAGCGCTCTGGTGGATGTGGCCACCGGCCCCAAGGCAAGTGTGGACCCGCACCAGATGCTTACTGAGCTGCGCGGTTTCGAGCAAGTGCTGGCGAGTTCCGCGGAACTGCAAAATGCGCTATCGTCGCCTTCGGTGCCAGCCGCCCGCAAGCGCGCCGTGGTGGGCGCCATCTGCACAAAACTGGATGTCTCGCGCATCGCCCGCAATTTCTTGTTTGTGCTTTCGGATCATCGCCGTATGGCGATGCTGGCCGAAGTGCTGGAGTCATTCGACCTTCTGTTAGACGAGCGCCTGGGTTTCGCCCGCGCCGCGGTCAGTTCGGCCCGCGAACTGGAACAACACCAGCGGGACGCGGTGTCGCAGGTATTGGAGAGGGTCACCGGAAAGAAAGTGCGCATGCGCTTCGCCGTGGATCGCGGGCTGCTGGGCGGACTGGTGGCGCGCATGGGTTCCACGGTTTATGACGGCTCCGTTCGGGGCCAGTTACAGGCGCTCGGCAAACGCCTGGCAGCGGAGTAAAGAGGTTAGCCGCAGATGGACGCAGATGCACACGGATACAGGCAAAAAACCGGCGGCTTTTATCTGCGTGAATCTGCGTGCATCCGCGGCAAAAATTGAGGTGTGAATGGCTCAGATTCGAGCAGACGAAATTACTACTCTCCTCCGTCAGGAGATTGAAAATTACGAAGGCGCAATCGATGTCTCCGAAACCGGATCGGTGATCTCATTAGGGGATGGCATCGCGCGCATTCACGGCCTCGAAAAGGTGATGGCCGGGGAATTGATCGAGTTCCCGCACGACGTGGCGGGCATCGCGATGAACCTGGAAGAAGACCAGGTTGGCGCCGTGCTGCTCGGCGACTACACCGAGATCAAGGAAGGCGACGAGGTGCGGCGCACCGGCCGCATCATGTCCGTGCCGGTGGGCGAAGCCATGGTCGGCCGCGTGGTGAACGCGCTGGGCGTGCCCATCGACGACCAGGGTCCTATCCACACTACGCAATTCAACGCCATCGAACGCCTCGCGCCCGGCGTGGTCGATCGCCGGCCCGTGAAGGAGCCCTTGCAGACCGGCATTAAGGCCATCGACGCCATGATTCCGATCGGCCGCGGACAGCGCGAACTGATCATCGGCGACCGGCAGACCGGCAAGACCGCCATTGCGCTCGACACCATCATTAATCAGAAGGGCGGCGACGTCACCTGCATCTATGTGGCGATCGGCCAGAAGCGCTCCACCGTGGCGCAGGTGGTCAAGACGCTCGCCGACGCCGGCGCCATGGAATACACCATCGTGGTGCTGGCTTCGGCTTCCGATCCGGCGCCCATGCAGTACATCGCGCCCTACGCCGGCTGCGCCATCGGCGAATATTTCCGCGACACCAAGCGGCACGCGCTCTGCATCTACGACGATCTTTCCAAGCACGCCGCAGCCTATCGCGAAATCTCGCTGCTGCTACGCCGTCCGCCGGGCCGCGAAGCTTTTCCGGGTGATGTTTTCTATCTGCATAGCCGCCTCCTGGAACGCGCCGCGAAACTCAACGACGAGAACGGCGGCGGTTCGCTGACCGCGCTGCCATTCATCGAAACACAAGCCGGCGACGTTTCGGCGTATATTCCGACTAACGTCATCTCGATCACCGACGGCCAGATCTACCTGTTGAGCGATCTGTTCAATTCCAACATCCGGCCGGCCATCGACGTCGGGATATCGGTCAGCCGCGTGGGAGGGAGCGCGCAGATCAAGGCCATGCGGCAGGTGGCCGGTACGCTGCGCCTGGATATGGCGCAGTTCCGCGACCTGGCCGCTTTTGCGCAGTTCGGTTCCGATCTGGACAAGGCCTCGCTTGCGCAGCTCAATCGCGGCAAGCACCTGGTGGAAATTCTCAAGCAGGGCCAGTTCCAGCCGCTGCCAGTGGAAAAGCAGATCCTGATCGTGTTCGCCGGCACGCAGGGCTATCTGGACGATCTTCCTGTGGAGCAGGTGCGCAAATTCGAAGAGGAGCTGTATCGCTTTGTGGATAACGCGCATCGTGCGCTGCTAGCCAAGATCGTCGAAAAGAAGGTTCTGGACGACGCTCTTCGCGCCGAGATCGGGGCGGTGATCAAGGAATTCAAGGACCGCTTCGTCGCCGAGCAGCCCGCGGCCGCCAAGCATGCCTAGCCTGATCGATATTCGCCGGCGCATCCGTTCGGTGCGCAACACGCAGCAGATTACCAAGGCCATGAAGATGGTCTCGGCCGCCAAACTGCGCCGCGCCCAGGATCGGGTGATCGCCTCGCGCCCCTACGGCGCCGCTCTGCGCGGTCTGCTGGCGGATGTGGCCGCCGCCGCCGGATCGGATGAACGCGTCGCCGCGCAGCCGCTGTTGGCGCGCCGTCCCGAGAAGCGCGTGCAACTGGTGTTGATTACCTCGGACAAGGGATTGGCCGGCGCCTTCAACTCGAACCTGACCAAAGCCGCGCTGCGCTTCGCCGATGAGCACCAGCCCGCCGCGACCGATTTCCTGCTGATAGGACGCAAAGGCCGCGATTTTTTCCGCAAGCGCGGCGTCCCGATCACGGGTGAGCATCTGGGCATGGCCAAAGTGCAGTACGGAGACGCGGCGGCCATTGCCAAGACGCTGATAGAACGCTTCCGCAACGAAGAGATCGATGCGGTGTACCTGTTGTACAACGAGTTCAAGTCGGTGATGGCCCAGAAGGTGGTTCTCTCGCGGGTGTTACCGATGGAGTTGCCCAAAAAGGCGGAGCCGCTGGATTTCATTTTCGAAACACCGCCGCTTGAAATGCTGGCCGGCCTGGTGCCGCGCTACGTGGAAATCGAGCTGTACCGCGCGCTGCTGGAATCCGCCGCCGCCGAGCACGCCGCGCGCATGACGGCCATGGATGCGGCCACATCGAACGCATCCGACATGATCGATAGCCTGACGCTGTATATGAACCGCGTGCGCCAGGCCAGCATCACTAAGGAGATTATCGAAGTGGTGAGCGGCGCCGCCGCGGCGGAGTGAGAAGAGAGGTTCTGGGTCCTGGGTGCTGGGTTCTGGCAAACTCGCCCCACACGGGAGAGCGCTTAACCAGCACCCAGCACCCAGGACCCAGCACCCAGCACCAGAGGTTTTAAGATGAACAACGGTAACGTATTAGGAAAAGTCATTCAGGTGGCCGGCCCGGCCGTGGACTGCCAGTTTCCCGAGGGCCAGATTCCTTTGGTTTACACGGCCATCCGCATCACCAGCGAAGGCTTCGACGTCCCCGCTCCCATCGATATCATCTGCGAGGTGGAGCAGCACATCGGCGAAGGGCGCGTGCGCACCATCGCGCTGCAGCCTACCGAAGGCCTGGTGCGTGGCATGCACGCGCAGAGCCTGGGGCATCCCGTCGAGGTGCCCGTGGGCAACGAGACTTTGGGACGGGTGATGAACGTGATCGGCGAACCCGTGGATAAGATGGGACCGATCAATGCCAAGAAGATGTATCCTATCCATCGCCCAGCGCCTTCTTTCGAAGATCAGTCCACGCGCCAGGAGATGTTCGAGACCGGTATCAAAGTCATCGACCTGATCGAGCCCTACTTGCGTGGCGGCAAGATCGGCCTGTTCGGCGGCGCGGGTGTCGGCAAGACGGTCATCATCCAGGAACTGATTCACAACATCGCCATGAAGCATGGCGGTGTGTCCGTGTTTTCCGGCGTGGGCGAGCGCACGCGCGAAGGCAACGACCTGTGGCTCGAAATGCAGGAATCCGGCATCGTCGATCCGCACGACTTCAACAAGTCGAAGGTCGCGCTGGTTTACGGCCAGATGACGGAGCCGCCCGGCGCCCGCCTGCGCGTCGGCCTGACCGGCCTTACCGTCGCCGAATATTTCCGCGACGAACAGAATCAGGATGTGCTGCTCTTCATCGATAACATTTTCCGCTTTACGCAAGCCGGATCAGAGGTGTCGGCGCTGCTGGGACGCATGCCGTCCGCCGTCGGATATCAGCCCAACCTGGCGAGCGAAATGGGCGAGTTGCAAGAGCGCATCACGTCCACCAAGACGGGGTCGATCACTTCGGTGCAAGCCATCTATGTACCGGCCGACGATTATACCGATCCGGCGCCGGCCACAGCGTTCGCGCACCTGGATGCCACCACCAACCTCTCGCGCGCCATTTCGGAACTGGGCATTTATCCGGCCGTGGATCCTCTGGCTTCCACTTCGCGCATCCTCGACGCACGCATCATTGGGCAGGAGCACTACGATGTGGCGCAGCAGGTGAAGGGCGTACTGCAACGCTATAAAGACCTGCAGGACATCATCGCCATTTTGGGAATCGACGAATTGTCGGATGAGGACAAGCTCACGGTGGCGCGCGCGCGCAAGATCCAGCGCTTCCTGTCGCAGCCATTCAACGTGGCCGAGCAGTTCACCGGCGTGCCGGGCAAGTACGTGAAACTGGCGGACACCATTCGCGGATTCAAGGAGATCGTGGACGGCAAACACGACGCGCTGCCCGAGCAGGCGTTTTACATGCAGGGGACCATCGAAGACGTGGCGGAGCGCGCCAAGACGCTGCAAGGGTAACCATGGCTGACGTGCTGGCACTTGAAATTGTGACGCCGGAGCGCCTGCTGGTGCGCGAGGATGTTACCTCCGTGCAGGCCCCCGCTACCACCGGATATCTTGGCATCCTGCCGGGCCACGCGCCGCTGCTGGCGGAACTGGGCACCGGCTTCCTGAACTTCGAAGCGGGCGGCAAACGCTGGTACCTGGCGGTGCACGGCGGCTACCTGGAGGTTTTGGATAATCGCGTGCGCGTGCTAGCCACGGCCGCCGAGCGCGCCGAGGAAATCGACATGGAGCGGGCCAAGGCGGATATGAAGAAAGCCCAGGAGGAAGTCTTCAATGCGTCCCTTGGCGTGGACCCGGCGGTGGCTCTGGGCGCCATGGCGCGCGCGCAGGCACGGTTGGATGCGGCCGCGCAGAAGCAGCCGGGACAGAGCGCATAGGAACCACAGATGAATACAGATAGACACAGATGAAAGACAAGAGACCGCCGATAAACGCCGATTCACGCCGATAAACTCTGACTCCGATCTGCGTGCATCGGCGGTTCCATCTTGTTTTGGTTTATCTGTGTCCATCCGTGTCCATCCGTGGTTGCTCAGGCCATTTGTTGGAACGTAGTCTCCCGCCGGGTACGTCCCACTCGTTGAGCCCTGCCGCACCAATGCTGTAATAAAGGTAGAAATGATTTTCCTCCTCATGATCCTGATCTGTGGATCGGGCTTCGGGATGCCGGCTGCCTTCGCGCAGTCGAGCCATGCCAAAAAGACGACCCAGCCGGCCCAACCGCATCAGTGGCCGATCGAAAGCCTGAAGGTGGAAGGAACTCACAACTACACGCAGGCGCAAATCCTGGCCGTGGCCGGAATGAAGGTCGGGCAGATGGCCGGCAAAACGGATTTCGAAGCTGCGCGCGACCGCCTGCTGGCTACCGGAATGTTTGAGACGGTGGGCTACAAGTTTGCGCCCGGCGGCGATCAACACGGCTACGCGGCGTCGTTCCAGGTGGTGGAAGTGCAGCCGGCTTATCCCATTCGCTTCGACGATCTGGGTGTAACCGACAAAGAGCTCACAGAATATTTGCGGAGCAAGGATCCGCTCTTCGCGCCGCGTCTGGCCGCCACTAAGGCGGTGCTCGAACGATACAAGCAATGGGTTCAGGAATACATCACGGCGCACCACAGTAAAGACACGGTAATCGCCAAGGTCATGCCAGGTGAGAAGGCGGGGACCGGCGATCTCGTCATCCTGTTTCGTCCGGCGCGCTCGGATCCGGCCGTGGCGGAGGTCGCCTTCGACGGCAACCAGGTGATCCCCACGGCTGCGCTGCAGAATGCTATTGCCGAAGTGGCCATCGGCATACCGTATAAAGAGGATACCTTCCGCCAGTACCTGGATTCCAGCATTCGCCCGCTGTACGATGCGCGCGGGCGCATTCGGGTGGCGTTCACCAAGCTAACGGTGGAGAAAGCGACGGACGTGCAGGGTTTGGCCGTAAACGTGAACCTGGTGGAGGGCCCCACGTACGACCTTGGCAGCGTGCATATCGAAGGAGCGCCGCATTTCGAGCCGGCGCGCTTGCTGAAAACCGGCAAATTCAAGAGCGGGGACCTGGCCGACTTCGACGAAATCGGCAAGGGTGTGGACCGCATCAAGAAAGTGCTCGCGCATGAAGGCTACATGCGCAACGACGTGCAGATCGTGCGCAACATCGACGATGCCAAGAAGATCGTGAATGTGGTGCTGCACATCGACGAGGGCCCGCAATTCGTTTTTGGAACGCTGGCCATCGACGGGCTGGACCTCAACGGCGAAGTAGCGATCAAGAAGATGTGGACCCACCAGGCGGGCACGCCGTACAACCCCGAGTACCCCGACTACTTTCTGAAACGCGTGCGCGAGGAAAGCCTCTTCGACAACCTGGGTGAAACCCGCGCCGACACGAAGATCGACGATAAGACCCACGTTGTCAATGTGACGCTGTATTTCAAATACGCTCCAAAGCCTGTTAACCGCAAGAAGCCTTCGCCGTTTTAGCTGACGAGGAGGCAGTCAATGCAACCAAGTGTGATGCTGCTGGTGATGATGGCTTCTTTCATCGCCACGCTGGCTTGGGTAATGTACCTCGTCTCGGAGACGAGCAAACGGCAGCGCAGGGTCAAAGCCCAATCCGAACTGCAAGGGCGGTTACTGGATAAATTCAGCTCGGCGCACGAAGTGGCCGAGTTTCTGCAAACGCAAGGCGGAGCGCAATTCGTGAACAGCTTCTCCAGCGAACGGGAGGAGCCGGCGGCCGGTATTCTGCGCTCGGCGCATCGCGGGATCGTGCTGTCGATCGTGGGGGTGGGCTGTCTGGGTTTGACCCGGGCCTATGGTTGGGAGAACAACCCGCTCTTAGTGGTTGGAGTGATCCTGCTTTGCCTGGGGATCGGTTTCTTGATATCGGCGGCTGTCTCCCATCGATTGTCCCAAGACTTGGGCCTGGGCGCGCGTTCCGGCAACCCGCAACAGTGATGCGTCGATGGATCAATCCGACTTCACGGCGTTCTATCACGAGACCGCTGCGGTCCTGCGCGGTTATATCCGGCGCGTTTCCGGAGATGGGCAGGCGGCGGACGATCTGTTGCAGGAGACTTACCTGCGGTTTCTGCGGGCCAATCCTCCCAACGGAGATCGGGCGGCGATGAGCTTACCTATACAAGGCAGCGACTGCGGCGATCTACGACCGTTGGCGCAAACAGAGGCGCGAGCGATTGTGGTCTTTGGCCTTCCGCTTTCGCGACGAGACGGCGCCAATGGAAGGGGAGGGCGATGTCACGCGCTGCTTCCAAAAGCTGAACCCGCGGGAACGGGCACTGTTGTGGCTGGCGTACGTGGAAGGATGCGCCCACCGGGAGATCGCCATGGCGCTGGATCTCCGCGAGAAGAGCATCAAGGTGCTGCTGTTTCGCGCGCGCCGCAACCTGGAGCGGATTCTGAGGCAGAATGGTCTTATCGAGGTGCAATCGTGAACGAGCGTGATACCGAGGTCTGGATGAGGCGTCTTGAAGAACCTTCCCCCGGCAAAAACGCGCTGCCGGACCCTGCGCTCATCTGGTGGAAGGCGCAGTTGATCGAGAGGCAAGCGGCCCAGGCGCGTGTCCGCCGCCCGATCGAGTTCGCGCAGTGGGTATCGCTGGCGGTAGCGGTGGTCGCGACAGTCGTGCTCGGAGCGCTCAATTGGTCTGCCGTGAAAGGCATGCTGGAGCCTTTCGGTGTTACGCTGTGGATACCCGCGGCTGCTGTCCTTATTTTGATGGGGCTTGGGTTGCGGATCGTATTTGCGGAGTAACGAAAGTGCTTGATCGGGCCGGAACCATCCTATTGAACTTGTTTATTTTCGCGCCTATCCTCTTTCTGGGTTTGCTGATGCTGATCGATCCGGACTGCCTGGTCACCTCTCTGCGTTCGCTGGCGGGCGCGGTGCGCACGATCGAGCAGCGATTTCGTGGTTCCTATTGGCCGCAGCCATTATCGGACGCGAATGCGGGCCGGGTTTCCGCGTCCGCGCGTCTCACATTCAGATTCGCCGGGCTGGCGCTGGTTTTGTATACCATCGCGGCGCTGGCGGATGCGCTGCACGTCTAATCCTTTCCCGCTCCTCCCAGCTTCCATAAAATCGCGCGTGCTGAGGTTCGGCCGCCGTACCAGACGCCGCACCTAGGTCCGGGCCGATGACGCTGTGAGCGGCTGGATATACCTGCTGCGCTCCGCACTTCCACCAGCATCAGGGTGATCTCTCGGTATCGGCTGCCGCGGCGATTTTCTGCGGCTCCAAGCGCGCGGTTCGTGTTTTGGCTCTTTCATCGGCGGTCGCGTTGGCTCGCCGGTCGAAACTGATCGATGTCCGTGACCACAAACGGGTCACCTCGCAAGAGTGACGTGTCCAAATCCTTTGCTCCGATGGTTTCGAGGTATTGGGAAAGACGCCGCGGCTTCAGCCAACACCCTAGCGGGTCCGGCCCAATGGTGATCCTCGCCATTTGCCGGACTTCGGGGGATAGTTGCCACTTCCGCCGCGGCCCTTTCAATTCGCGCACGGGTCACCGCATGTTCGCGTCGAGTCCAGCCTTCGAGCGGACGCCACGACAATGCCGGTCGCCAGCGCCTCTGCCCAGAAATGGCAGCTTGTCCAGGTACGTACAGTGCTTCGTCCGCGGCGCCTTATCCTTCCCCGGTCTCGCCCAGCTTCCATAAAATCTGGCGCAGCATCCCCATCACCACCGGTGCATCGCGCGCGCTGAGGTTCAGGCGCCGTATCAGACGCCGCACCTTGGTCCGGGCCGATTCCGCGGTGAGCGGCTGGATATACCCGCTGCGCTCGAGCGCCTCCACCAACATCAACGTGATCTGCTCGGTATCGGCTGCCGCGGCGATTTTCAGCGGCTCCGGGCGCGCGGCCACGGCACGCGGGTCGCGTGTGAGCTCGTAAAGGCACACTGCCACTGCCTGGCCCAGGTTCATCGAACGGTTCAAGTCCACCGTGGAGATGCGCATTAACCAGTGGCAATGGCTCATATCTTCGTTCGACAAGCCAAACTTCTCCGATCCAAAGAGCAATGCGATCGGTCCGACGGCCCGGCGCATCATCCGCGCGCCATATTCCAGCCGCCGCAGCGGATGTTGCAGCTCGCGATGCCCCACCGAAGTCGTTCCCACGACCAGCGCGCAGTCGGCCACCGCGTCCGCCACTGTCGTGAATTCTTCAGCGGAAGCCAATAACGGCGCGGCTCCCACAGCGGAGCGTGCTTCGCGGAACGCGACCTCGTATGGATTCACCACGCGCAACCGCGTGCAACCGAAGTTGGCCATCGCGCGCGCCGCTGCTCCGATGTTCAACGGGTTTCGCGGCGCGACGAGTACTACTCGCAGGTCCTCGCTTGAAAAAACTTTTGCGGTTGAGGCATCTCGATGCATTTTTCTCTTGACTTTTTTCTCGAACAACTTTATATATGAATCACATTGCGATTTTCGAATCGCAAAATTTGATGTTTAGGGAGAATCAATCGATGAAGAGCGCAACGAAGAAAGCCGCCCCGAAGAAGAAGGCGCCCGCCAAGAAAAAGAAGTAGCATGGGCGCCCACCAAAGGGCGTGATCCGAATTTGAGTAGACAGGCCCCGATTCGTCGGGGCCTTTTTCATTTTGTGGCCGGCTCCGCATGTGCCCCTCCCGCCTTCTGCAGCAGCGTTCGGAACGTCTCCCCCATCCCGAACAGCAGGCTCTTCAACTGTAACCGCCGTTCGGTCTCCTGCTCGCGCGTGGACGCGGCCAGCGCCGCCGCGAATTGATCCGGCTCTCCGGCGGCCAACAGCGTTTGCGCCAGCGTTTCCAGGCAAACCGTCTCCAGGCCGAGGCGCGCGCCGTGTTCCGCCAGTGCCGTGAATGCCACATGTGCCGTGATATCACGCGTGCCTGGATCATTCAGCACATCTTCCTCCGCGCGGTGGCGCCGGTAGCTCATCAGCGTGCCGCGGGGGAAACGCACGGACTCGGCGCGCGTGTAGCCGTAGTCAATCGTAAAGACGAATCCTTCCGCTAGCGCACACGATATGCGTTCCAGCCAGGCGAGCGCTTCCAGGTTTACTTCGTAGATGGTATCTTCGGCAGGCGGCGGAAAGTAACGGCGCAGATAGTCCGCCACTTCCTCGCGCACCGGTGGGCCGGCCACCCACACGAAACGCTCGTCCCACGCCACGCACATCTCGCGATACGCTCCATCGCGGCAGGTAACTTCTTCCACCGGCAGGGCGTCGAAGAACTCGTTGGCGAAGACCACGCCGCGAAAGCGCTCCGGAAGCGCGCCACCGGCAAGATCCACCGGTGTGTAATGCCATTCGGAGAATGCCGTGCGCATCTCGCCTCTGCCGGCGCCTAACTCGACGACGGTGAAATCCGGCGGCGCGCCCATTGCCTGGTGGAGCGCGCGCATTCGGGCAGCGATCAGAATTCCGAACACCGGCTGGATCTGTTCGGCCGTGTAATAGTCGCCTTGTTTGCCGAATGGACCCCGCGCGCGCCGGTAATAGCCGAAGTCCGGATGGTAGAGCGCCGCATCCATGAACCGCTGGAACGGGATCGAACCCTCGCGGCGGATCTCATCGCGCAGAATTTCGGTGAGCGGGCTCACGGTTCCACAACCCGGCTCTGCGGTGTGCGGATGAACATCTCGATCAGGTAATCGTGCAGGCAGTCGTAGAGGTAGCGCTGCAAAGTCCAGGAAAACTGCGAATGCTCGATATCCCGCGGATGCAGCGGGGCATAGTAGGTGTGCAGGCCCAAGGTTCGATTCTTCAACTCAATCACCAGCTCGATCGACCCGTTGTGCTCGCGCGCCGAGAAATCCACCAGCGCATGCTCATAGCGGCGCAGTTCGGCTGCGACCTTCTCCAGATGCTCAAGGTGCTCAAGGTGCTCCGGGTGCTCCAGGTGATTCGGTGGGCTCACGCATTTATGCTAGCGTGAAAATCAAAGGCATGTCTTTACCCGCCACCGTCCGGGTCAAACTAAGTTCGGAGGCCGCCGAAGGCATTTCCATCACGCGCGTGGTGGTGCAGGATTTGCCGTTACGCGACCTGGTGGAGCACATGTTGGGCGTGACCGGTAAAGATGAGGCGCGTGTGCGCGAGCTGCTGTTACGGGGCACGCTGGTGAGCGGAGCGTCGCGCTTCCGGTGGAGCGGATGGGATGCGGAACTGGACGGCCTGCGAGAATTGTTGGCGACCTTCCCCGGCGACGATCCCACGCGGCCTTTTGTCCGCGCCCGCTGCGTGCGCGCGGTGCTGCGCGGCGGACGCCAGGCTATCCATATTCCGCGCGAGGCCGTAGCACGCAAGACCCCGCTTCTGAAGAGATGGCAGCGCCAGGCCAGCTTTTGGGACGCGTTAATGGAACTGGCCGCCGCGGGCGAGATCCGCTACCTTCATTATTCATATAAGGACCACGCCGACTGCTACCGGCTCGATATGCCGCTGGCCGCGGCCGAGAAGCTGCGCGCCGCCGGCGAGGCGGTGAAGTACTCGAGCTTGCGGGACCAGATCCGCTCGACCGGGTTTGTGTGGGCGGAGTTGTACGTGGAGCGCTGAGCACGCAACCCAAGCCGTGTTAGTGGGCCTGCGCCCCTCTACGCGATGCCTTCATCGGCGGACGGGCCATAAATCGACGGCACTGGCGTGTTGGTCAAACGCAGATAGACCGACAACTGGCCGCGGTGATGGATCAGGTGGTTCAGCATCACGGTGCGGATGACCGCGGCTTTCGGCATTTGGAGCAGCGTAACATCGCCCCTGCGCAGCGCCCACGGCTTCATCAGCTCTTCATCGCCGACGCTCGCAATGGCGGAGCGCGCCTCGGCCACGGTCTGGTCGAAGGCCTCGAGCAATTGACGGCAGCTGGTGGCGTGGATCTGTTTGAATTCGCCTTTTTCAAAATCCATCGAGTCCGCCGTGGCTGCCGACGACGCAAAACCAGGAATCTCGGCGATATGACAGGCCAGCCGCCCCAGCGTCATGGATTTTTCGTGCGGCCGCCAGTCCATCTTGTCTTCGGGAACGCGTTCGAGCGTTCTTCGGGTGGTGGCCATTTCCTGGTCGAACTCCGGCAGAAGTGCATCGGTGATCTTCATGTTTTGAGATACTCCCGGGACATTTTAACCCGTCGCAAACCTGCGCGGCAGCCTGTGGGGAGGGCCGCCGTCTTCCTTACTCGGGGATGCGGACAACGGTTGCCTGCGCGCCAGGATCGATTTAGGATGGTCTGAAGAACATGATCTCCGGTCTCGGCCATTACCGGATTATTCGCAAGCTCGGCGAGGGGGGCATGGGAATTGTTTACGAGGCACACGATGAACGCCTCGACCGTGCGGTCGCCATCAAAACCCTGCGCACCGCGGTCCAGGGTGGCGAGGGTCGCCAGCGCTTGTGGCGGGAAGCCCGTTCGCTGGCCCGCGTAAGCCATCCCAACATCTGCCAGATATACGATGCGGAGCAGGAGGGCGACACGGTCTTTCTCGTCCTCGAACTCCTCCAGGGCGAAACGCTCGCGCAACGGCTCAACGCCGGTCCGGTACCCGCGGCCGAAGCCCTTGGCATTGAATGCCAGATCCTGCGCGCACTGGACGAACTGCATCGCCTCTCGATTGTGCATCGCGACCTGAAGCCCTCGAACGTCTTTCTCACACCCAACGGCGTGAAGTTGGTGGATTTCGGTGTCGCGCGAATTGCGGCGAGCAACGATGTGCAGGAGACTGCCTCGCTTCTTACAGGGGCCGGCGTGATCGTGGGAACGCCCCACTACATGGCGCCCGAGCAGGCACGGGCGGCCGAATGCGGTCCGGCGGCCGACATTTTCTCCGCCGGCTGTGTGCTATATGAAATGCTCGCCGGCGCCAGGCCCTTCACGGGTGACACGCCCATTGACGTTCTTCACAGTGTGATTCACCATGACCCGCCGCCTCTGGCCGGGCCGCCTGAGATCGAAGCCGTCAATGCCGTGCTGCGGCGCGCCCTGGCAAAGGAGCCCGGCCACCGGTGGCCCTCGGCCAACGCCATGCGCGCCGCTCTGGAAGACGCGCGCCCCGGGGCAGCCCAGATCGCCGGGATCTCCGCGCGCGCTTTTACACGGCTCATCGCCCTACCCTTCCGCATCCTGCGCAGGGACGATGAAACCGATTTCCTGGCCTACAGTCTGCCCGACGCGATTGCCAACTCGTTGGCCCGGTTCGACAGCCTGGTGGTGCGCTCCAGCCTGGTCGCGGCGCGCTTCGATGGTCAAGCGGACCCGGCCCGGATCGGAACAGAGGCCCAGGTCGACGCGATCCTCACCGGGTCGCTGCTGCGTACGGGCGCCCAACTCCGTGTTACCTGCCAGCTCGTAGGAGCCCCAGCCGGGGCAGTGCTGTGGTCGCACACTTCGGCCGCATCTCTGCAGGATCTGTTCGCGCTACAGGACGCGCTGGCAGACCGGATCGTGGAAGCGCTGCTGCCGCCGCTCACCGAACGCGAGCGCCCGCGCTCCAGGCGGGACGTACCGCGCAGCGCCATCGCATTTGAATATTTTCTGCGGGCCAACGAAGTGAGCCGGTCTCGCGGGCTGGGCAACAGCAGGCTGGCGCGCGGTCTATACCGGCAGTGTCTAGCCAACGATCCGGAGTACGCGCCAGCCTGGGCCGGGCTGGGCCGCGCCCTGTACTTCATCTATAAGTTCGCGGAGAATCCCGAGGAGACGATCGAAAGCGCCGACGCCGCCTTCCGCCATGCATTTGAGTTCAATCCCGACTTGGCAATGGCCCACAATCTGTACACCCCCACTGAATGCGATATAGGCCGCGCCGCCGATGCGATGGTCCGGCTGCTGAAGCGCGCTCGCGTGCGCCGGCTCGATGCCGAACTATACGCGGGGCTGGTGCACGCCTGCCGGTACTGCGGGGAACTCGAGGCTTCGGTGGCCGCGCATCTGCGCGCCCGGGAAATTGATCCGCACGTCGCCACCAGCGCCGCCCACACTTACTTCCTGCTTGGCGATTACGAGAAGACGGTGGAGTTTTATCCCAAAGGCACGGGTTATTACCTGGACTGCGCAGCCCTGGCCTGCTGCGGCCGCGAAGCGGAAGCGCTGGCACGCTTGGAAGAGCGCGAAAGCGCGGGAGGCGCGACGGGAATTGTCGGGGCCATCATGCGGTCGCTGCGGGCGTATCTTAAAGGGGATGTTGCGTCGTGCTCAGAATCCATCGACGCGGGCGGGGCGTTTGCGGCCCGCGACCCCGAAGCTCTGTTCTACGCGGCACGACACCTCGCTCGGATCGGTGAGGGGGAGCGGGCGATCGCGACGTTGAACCGCGTTGTCGACAGCGGCTTTCTCTGCACGTTGCAGCTTGAGCACGACGCGTGGCTAGCCTCGGTGCGAACGGCGGCAGGCTACCCAGACCTCCTAGGCAAGGCTCGCCGGCGCCAGGCGGAAGCGCATGCTGCGTTCCTGGCTTCGGGGGGCGAGGCGATTCTGCCAACCCAGAATTGCACCCGGTAATGTACCAGGTAAGTGAGGGCTAAGCCCAATACCGTTCAGTTAACAATCTTGATCCCCTTGGCAAAATCGATACAACGGGTGCGCTGGCGCTTGCGCGGACGCAGCGGGTAGTTACTCATCTTTCGCTTGACACCTTTCGCTTGACACCGCGCGGGTTGATCCGCTGGCGGCGCGAAACGACCCGCTCCTCAAGAATTTCGTGAAAATCGCTTCGTGGAAGGCTTTTCTCTGCCGGGGGGGAATAGAGGCGTAACGGGCCATACGCCGCTCGACGACGTGCACGGAGTGGAGGAACGAAAGCCGGTCGGGGTCATTCGTCACGAAACGACAACCATTGACCCTCTCGGCGGCGGATCGGGAGAAACTGGAGGGTCTCCGGCGATCCCGCAACGCGGAGAAACGGCAGGTGCTTCACGCAGCCAATCTCTTGGAGTGCGCCAACGGAATGAGCGACAACGCGGTGGCGGCGATTACCAACGGGGTGAATCGTCACACGGTGGCGTTGTGTGTCCGCAAGTTGCTCCAGTTCGGCATCGAGGCGGCTCTGGGAGAATTGCCGCCGCCGGGAAAGCGCCGCCGCATCCCGGGTGATGCCATTGCCTGGGTGTTGCACTGCGCTTGCCAAAAGCCTAGTGATCTCGGCTATGCATACAAACTATGGACGTACGCTCTGCTGCAGAGCCACGTACGGAGGCACTGCGTGGCGGCCAGCCATCCAAGCTTGCGCGGACTGAGCCGGTCGAAACTGCATCGGATACTGACGCAGGCTGACACATCGCCTTTGAACATTGGGACTGCCGGCAGAGGCGTTCAACAGAAAAGAGCAAACTCGTACACAGCACTGTCGTGAACGGCCCATTTCAGGCTCAATTGACCATTAGAAACGAGAATGCGTTTCAGGCTCATTGTGTATTGGAAACGAGTATCAATTTCAGGCTCATTCTACAATTGGAAAATGCTGGTCTTGGGGAAACGCCTGTCAAGGCAATATAGAAACTTCCCCAGGGCTCTGCGGGGCACGCGTTGAGCTCGGGTTGCCGGCGAAGCGGAGACGGGTTCCGCTGGCGAGCAACCCGCTCTTGCCGTTTCTCCGGACGCCACAATCCCCAATGAATGGCTATTCCTCGCCTCGGAGCAACGGCTTTTTTCGTGTACTGAGCTGGCACGCACACGATGTGATCTGCCAACTCTGTTTGACCTCGGCGGCGACCCACGAGGCGAACATAACCAAGGAACCTGCCACGATCGGCCTGAAGCGCGCTAATTTCCAATTCGTTGTCAGGGGCTACCACCCGGTGCCAGTCCAGCCATCGCTCCCAGCCGTCGGGCATGGTGTCGGCCACATCAATGTCCATGATGCCCGTTCGTTCCCAGTGCCGTCGCCACCATGAGGCCGAATGCAAACTCCAGAGATCCTGGGTCCACCAGCGGCAAAGCTGTTCAGGAAGAGGACCTTCGATTTCCTGAACCAGACCAGCACCCGCAATCCCTATTTGGCCGCCTGGCTTGACAAACCTTGCGAGGTAGTTCAGGTAGAGATCGTCCGTCCCGTAGTAGTAGAAGGAATCGATACACACGATGGCGTCGAAAAACTCCGTGCCAAAAGGCAGCTGTCTGGAATCGGCGTGGATTGGGAACACGCCATCCTCGACGCCGGCATCCCGGATTCGTTGCAGGTTCTCCGAAACGTTGAACCATAGGTCGGTTGCCCAAACCTGGACACCAAATTCCCGGCGCAGGAAGATCGATGACGCCGCCCGCCCGCAGCCGAGGTCGAGCACCCGCATCCCTTGCCGCAGATCTAGTGCTCGAGTGAGCCACTCGGTCAGCCAGAGCGAATTCGCCCCTCCACTAACGCTGGCCAGGATCCATTCGGGGTGGTATTGCGAAGAGCGAGGATAGCTCGTAGAGACGAACCGTTTGTCTGAGGTCACATTCCCCGATTATCGCACCATGCACGGCCAGGAACGTTGCTTCACTTGCCCGCTGGATAAACCATCACTTCTAACTCCCCCCCGTCCGGAGCATCCGTCGACTTGCCCGCGCCGATGGTCTTGATGCGCGTGGTGTCATCCAGCTTAAAGTGCGCTACCAGGTAGTCCCGCGCCACCACGGATCGCGCGGCCGTCACCTGGCGTTCCTTTGCCGTGTCGCCTTTCGCATCCGCATAACTCGCCACCACGGCCATGCCAAAGGGATTCTGTTCCAGGAAGTGTCCCGCATCGTCCAGCATCTTGCCATTCTTAAGCTTCGCGCTATCGGCCTTATCGAATAGCTTGCTGGCGCGATAGGTGAAGCTCTTGCTGGGAGGCGTTGCGGGCAACTCCGCGATCGCGTTCTTGTGGAGGTCGGCGTCGTCTTCATACCCGCGCTTCTTGAAGAATCCGCGCAGCAGGAAGTTGTGTTTGAGCGCTTCGGTGTCATCCTGCAGATTCGCGGTGGCCGCGTTGATATGCTGATACATCGACCCGCTGTTGATGAGTTCGCCCACACTCCCCTTTCCGCTGTTCAGCTTCGAACTGATGGCGTCCAGGTTGCCGGTGGTCTGACTGATATTCTGCATGGCGCCCTGGGCGGTGTCCAGCAGTGCGTTCGTCTTCTTGATCATGTCCGAGATTTGCAGAGGTGCCTCCGCGCCAATTGTGTCGCCGTTCTTCACCGGCGGCGCGCCTGGTGTGCCGAACGAGATCTCGATGTATTGGTCGCCTACCAATCCCTCGGTTTGAATCGCCGCCACGGAATCCTTCTTGATTACCGCGCGCGTGGCATCCCGCAGGTCCATCTCCACCAGCACTTTTTGATCGGGCCGGCTGGGCAGGACGATGCGGTGTACAGTGCCTTGATGCACGCCTCCCACCCGCACTGCCGCGCCCTGCGCCAAGCCCGCCACGTTCTGAAAATCGGCGTTCAACCGGTATGTCGAACTGAAGCGGAACTGGCTGTTCCCGATCCAAAAGACGCCCGCTGCAAAGATCAACAGCGCGGCCACAATGAAAATTCCCAATCGCAAAGCCCTTGACATATGCGTCACCTAACATCCGTTTTCGAAGAACTCTTTCGCGAACGGAACCTGGCTGCTTCGCAGATCGTCGAAGCTTCCTTCCACCACGATCTTGCCTTGGTCGATCAACGCCACGCGGTCCGCGAATATACGCGCGCTCGGAATATCGTGTGTCACCACCACCGCGGTCATGTGGCGCTGCTTCTTCAAATCCGCAATCAGATTCGAGATTTCAGTCGCCGTAATCGGATCGAGGCCGGCAGTCGGCTCATCGAAGAGCAGGATTTCGGGATCGAGAGCCAAGGCGCGCGCCAGCCCCACACGCTTCTGCATACCCCCGGAAATCTGCGACGGCAGCTTCTCCAGATCCTTCTCCATTCCCACGCTCTTCAGCAGCTCGCACGCACGCTCTTTCTGCTCCTCTTGTGGCTTGCGGCTGTGGCGCTCCAGCGGAAACATGACGTTTTGTTCGATGGTCAACGAGTCGTATAGGGCCGCCTGCTGGAATAGAAACCCGATTCTCTTGCGCACTTCGTTTAAGTCGTTTCGGGAAAGGTTACCGATGACCTGGCCGCCAATGCGCACCGCGCCGGAGTCGGCCGGCTCCAGGCCGATCAGCAGCTTGAGCAGGACGCTCTTTCCGGTGCCGCTGCGGCCCATCACCACCAGTGTCTCGCCCTGCTTTACTTCCAGCCGGATCCCGTTCAACACGGACTGCTTGCCGAACGATTTATGCAGATCCGTAACATCGATGGCAGATCCCTGATTTTCGCCCGCCATGCCTCTTACCTCACGCTGACGGCCAGATGGTCAGAATCAGCCGCACCAGCACCACGTCCGCCACAATTACGAACAGCGATGAAAGCACCACGGAACTGGTGGCGCTGCGGCCGACTCCTTCCGTCCCGCCTCGGGTACGCATCCCCTGGAAGCACGCAATCGCGCCGATGATCGCACCGAAAACAGCCGTCTTCAGAATGGGTGGAATGTAGTCGGCGAACGCGACGTTTTTTAAGCCGTTCTCCAGGAACAGGTGCAGCGAGACAGGCTCGGCTAACGTGTTGGCGACCCAGCCCATGAAGATGCCGCAGAAATCCGCCGCTATGGTAAGCAACGGCAGCATCAGGATGCAGGCAAGCACTCGCGTAGCGGCCAGATACCGATAAGGATCGACCGCGGAAGCCTCCATGGCGTCGATCTGTTCGGTCACTTTCATGGAACCGAGCTCCGCGCCGATTCCCGCGCCCGCGCGCCCGCTAACGACCAGGCCTGTGATTATGGGACCGGTCTCCTTTACCATCGAGAAAACGATGATGGATGGTAAAAACGATTTGGCGCCAAAGCGGATCAAACTGTCCCATGTTTCGAGCGAGAGCACCACCCCGGTGGCCGCTCCGGCCAGCGCGACCAGTGGCAGGGCTTGGGCGCCTATCGCGTCGCATTGTCGCAGCAGTTCACGCCACTCAAACGGCGGCGTGACGGCGGACTTGGCGATCCGTGCACAGAACAATGCCAGGTCGCCAAACCATTCCAAAGCGGAAGTGACCAGCGTGCCCACATCCCGGTACATGCTTCTGATGTGCCAAACCCGGGACGCTCGGGACAATTCTGGTATGGCTTTTCACGCTTCGCGCAAGGCGTCTGATATACTCCTGACTCATGGATATGAATCGGCGCAACTTTCTTGCTGGAGCGCTGCTTAGCGCAGCATCCTTGTCACGCGCGGATGATGCGGCTGACCGGCCCAAGGTGCGGACCATCACGGCATTTCTCAAATTGGATCGCGCCCGTTACCAGGAACAGGTCGCGGATACCCTGCGGATGTTGCGGCAAGGCAAGCGAACCTTAGAAGCGGGCGGGTACCAGGTGGAGACCATTCGCATTACCACGCAGCCTTTTCCAGAATATGTGCGCGATTTGGGACGGGCGGAGACGCTCCGATTCTTTCGCGACTACGATGCGCTGGCCATCAAAGAATCCTTCCTCGGGAATATCGGTCCCGCGATGTTGAGCGACCGCGGCGACCCGGCGGACGCCGGGTTGCTCGGCGAGATTCTATGCGCCACCAGGAGCCTGAGAGCCAGCGTGGTGATGGCCAACGACGACGGAATCCAGTGGAAAAGCTTGCGCGCCGCCGCCCAACTCGTGAAGTTCGTAGAGGAGCACAGCACCGGCAGCGCCGGAAATCTCAATTTCGCCGCCACCGCCATGCTTGCGCCGTACGCGCCGTTCTTTCCAGGTTCGTATCACTTGGGCCAAGGGCGCTGCTTCGCCATTGGGACGGAAGGGGCCAACATCGTCGAACATGTGTTCGCCCAGACTACGGGGAACGCTTCTTTGGCAGCCGAGCGGCTCTCCCAGGTTTTGGCCGGACACGCGGTGGCGTTGGAGCAACTCGCCCGGCAGGTGGAGAAGGAGACCGGATGGACGTATATGGGCCTTGACCCGACACCGGCACCTTTACGCGAGGTATCCATCGGCGCCGCCATCGAGAAGTTCACCGGCGAGCCCTTCGGATCGAGCGGCACCATGACGGCGGCAGCCATCATCACCAGGGCCGTGCAGTCCGCCCCCGTGAAACGTATCGGATTCTGCGGCTTGATGCTGCCGGTACAGGAAGATAGCCTGCTGGCGCAGCGTTGGAGCGAGGAAACGTACAATCTCGATTCGCTGCTGGCATACTCGGCGGTTTGCGGCACGGGCCTGGACACCATCCCGATGGCGGGCGGCGTTTCGCCGGCCCAGATTGAGCGTATCTTCAGCGACGTGGCCACGCTGGCCCTGAAGTGGAAGAAGCCGCTGACGGCGCGACTGCTGCCGGTCGCCGGGAAAAAGGCCGGCGAGCGGATGGAATTCAGCGATCCATCCCTGGTGAACACATTGATCCGACCCGTTCGGTAGCTCGTGAGGCAGGCGTCCACGCCTGTCGACATGGGCCGTTGGCCCACCAATAGTGATGAAAACCCTGGAAGTGGGGCAGACATCGTGCCAACGGGCGCCTTCTTGAGGCTGCCCGCCTCTGCATCACTTGCCGGGGTTGAATCGCTGGCGCATCCAATAGGGTGGCGCACTACCGGTCGAGGTTGACCGCGCAGTGGAGAATTTGAGGCCGTACGCCTGTCTGATCCGGAGCATGCATTTGAACCAATCAGTGTGCGCCGACGCTTTTCCGAGCGGCGGCAGCACGAGACCGTGCTTAACCATTTCACAGTATGCTCTACCGATGTGCGCCGCTCGAGGTGAAGCTATGGAAAGAACATACAAAGTAGCGGGAATCGACGTGCACAAAAGCATGTTGGCAGTGGTCGTCGCCGACGCCGCCCGAGAGGGCGAATTCCAGTTCCAACGACGCAAGTTCACTACTCTGGGCAGCGGGTTAGAGCAACTTTCAGAGTGGTTGCGCCAGCAGGGGGTGGAGGAAGCGGTGATGGAATCCACGGCGCAGTACTGGAAGCCGGTATGGCAGCAGTGGGAAGGGCAATGCGAGCTATCCCTGGCACAAGCCCAATCCAACCGCGCACCGAAGGGCCGCAAGGGGGATTACAAGGATGCGGAGCGTCTGCTGCGGCGGCATGTGGCCGGGGAACTGATCCTGAGTTTCGTGCCCAGCCCCGAACAGCGGTTATGGCGTACCATGACCCGCAGCAAGCATCAGTTGACGCGGGACCGCGTGCGGATTCACAGCCAGATCGAGTCGCTGCAAGGCGGCTACGTTCGCCTCCGCTCCGGAACTGTGTTCGTGGGTAGGAGTGATTCCCGGGCGGGAGGAGTCCGCGGAGGTGTCTAAGAGCAACCGCAGTCCCAAGGGCAATCGGGCGATGCGTCGGGTGCTGACCCAGGTAGCTAACGCAGCGGTGCAGTCCAAGGGCAGCGTGTTTGAGATCGCCTACCGCAAGATGGTGGGGCGACTGGGTCACGACAAGGCCATCTGGGCCATCGCCCATCGCCTCTGCCGGCTCATCTGGAAGATCCTGCATCAAGGGGTGAGCTACATCGAGTACGGAAGGCGTTTGAACCCGAAGGCGGTGCAAAAGCGCGCCCAGAGGCTGCTCCGCGAACTAAAGGCCCTCGGCTACCAGGTGAACATCACTTCGTCACCATCCCCGGCTAACGGATGACGAGTGGGATCGCCGGGCAGGTGGGTTTTCGACCGTGCGCGGGACGTCTACGTCCCGCCAAATGGCGGGTCTCAGTGCGTAGGAATTCCCTCCATCGGCGCCAGCGCGCGTACTTCGATTGTAGACAGGCTGCTGTTGCCCAGGAATCCGGCAGCTATCGAGACCGCCTCGTCACGGTCCTTGGCTTCGATCAGCGTGTATCCCCCCACATGCTCGCGTGTCTCGGCGAATGGGCCATCGGTTACCAGCGGCTTGCCGCCGCGCCCGCGGACGGTGTTCGCCGTGGATGCCGGCTGCAGCGGAGCGCCGCCCAGAAACTTCCCTTCTGCGATCAGCTGTTTCACGTACGGATCGACCACCGCCATGGCCTGCTGCCGCTCGGCCTCGCTCAAAGCCAGCCAGGCCTCTTCGTCCAGATACGTTAGCAATAGATAAGTCATATCGTCTCCCACAGTGGATCGAACGGCCGGCGCAAAAATCGACAATTCACTGCGCCGCGCCGATCTCTTCAAACACAGCCCGGAAGGTCTGCACTACTTCGTGCGATTGCGCGTCGCCGGTCTGTTCGCCGAAGTACGCCTTCGCAAAGGATCCGAACGGCACCCAGGTGGTTTGGAGCACCCCTTGCATGCGGCCGGCAATCTCCCCGGTGGCATGCGCACGCGTATCACGCACCATGGCAAGCTGTCCCAGCGCGACGTTCGGCTTGCGCCACGGGCACGCCAGCACGGGGAAGCCTTCCAACGCGAAGTACGTGATCGACGGCAGCACCCTCTCATAATGCCAGTCGCAGATCACGATATCTTTCGGCACCATGCGGATCGCATCCTGCGTACCGTTAGCGCTGGCTTCCCACTTTCCCATGCCGGTAGTAATTCCATCAAGGAATCGATCGCCCCAGATCCAGAGCGTGCGTCCGGATTGCGCCAGATGATCGTGAATGGCCTTTACCTCGCCGGCAAACAGTTCCGCCTTATTCTTGCCTCGGCATCGCTCGCAATCGTTCTCGCCCAGGAAAAAAATTTCGTCCATACCGGCGTGAAAAGCGTTGGCTTCGGTCGCCTCGGTGATCTCGTCAATCAAGTCGAAGACAATTTCATGCACTTTGGGATGCAGCGGGCAGTAACTGCGACAGTAGATCCCGGCATTCTGCGGATACTTGCCCGGCGTCTCGTCCAGCTCCGGATGGGAGCGCAGTAATCCGCCGGTGTTGCTGGCCCAGGACTGGTGCCCGAGCAGGTTGATTTGCGGAATCAGTTGCACGCCGGCATCGCGGCACGCCGCGACGATTTTCTTGACGTCATCCTTAGACAGCGCGTCGGAATCGGCTACCTCAGGCCGGCGCGTGAATTTGTATTGATAGTCAAATTCCATCACGAGCGTATTCACACCCACTTTGGGCAGGGCTTCGCGAATGAAGCGTACCGCCAGATCCATTTCGTCCGGCTTCGG
Source organism: Bryobacterales bacterium (assembly GCA_963756605.1). Classification (GTDB taxonomy): domain Bacteria; phylum Acidobacteriota; class Terriglobia; order Bryobacterales; family Bryobacteraceae; genus Bog-159. Next base: position 183,110 of record CAVWOT010000019.1, read on the forward strand.
CGCCATGATGTGGAGACCCCGCACCGGCAGCGTGGGCGATGCGGCATTCAGCCCCAACGCGAACAGCAGGGTCACAGCCGCGCCTGCGATTCGATAATTGAATTTCATGGCCACAAGTGTAGCGCCGGGTGCGATCAGTTAACATCGGTAATAGCATCCAGAGAGGTTCCGGAATGTTTCGTTTTGTAGCCGCCGCGTTTTTGATGAGCCTGATGGCCGGCTTACATCCAGCGCCAGCCCAGACACCGGCCGCGCCCCCCCGCCCGGCACGTCCCACGCCCCCGACCCGCGATCCCCATACGCCCGGTTACGTCGCGGCGAAGGAACTTCCGGACGGCGCCAACGCGCCCGCGGATGCCGATGGAAATTTTATACTTGGCCCCACGCACAACCCCGTCCCGGAGACGACCGTGCGTGAAGGTGTGCCGCAGGGAGCGGTCTATACGCTCACCATGGAGTCGTCCGCCAGCCGGATCTATCCCGGCATTGCGCGCGATGCCGGCACGTTCGGCCAGCCGGATCCTAATGATCCAGCCAAGCTGGTAGTCACCACCAGCCACCCGGCTCCCTACACCCGCCAGGTGGCTGTGTATGTCCCGAAACAATACGTTGCCGGCACCGTCGCGCCATTCATCGTCGGGGCCGACGGGCCGGACCGCTTGTTGTTTACGGCCCTCGATAATCTGATCGCCGAACATCGCGTGCCCGTCATGATTGCGATCTCCATAGGCAACGGTAGCGGCGACGCGCAGGGTAGCGAACGCGGTCTCGAATATGACACGATGTCCGGCCTGTATGCGGAGTTCGTAGAAAAGGAAGTGCTGCCGCTGGTGGAGAAGCAGTATAACGTGAAGCTGACCAAGGATCCCGAGGGCCGCGCGACCATGGGCGGCAGTTCCGGCGGTTCGTGCGCCTTGATTATGGCGTGGTACCACCCCGAGCTTTACCACCGCGTGCTCACCTACTCCGGCACCTATGTGAACCAGCAGTGGCCGCCGAACCCCCAAACTCCCCACGGCGCTTGGGAATTCCATGAACACCTCATCCCCACTAGCCCGTCGAAGCCGCTACGCATCTGGATGGAAGTCGGCGACCGCGATCTTTTCAATCCGAATTCGATGCGCGACGAAATGCACGACTGGGTGGTGGCAAACGAAAACATGGCCAGGGTGCTGGCGGCCAAGGGCTATCATTACCAGTTTGTGTTCGTGCGCAACGCCGGCCACACGGACCGCGCGGTGAAACAACAGACGCTGCCCGAGGCGCTGGAATATCTCTGGCAGGGGTACCCGATTTCCGGGCCGAAGAATTGACGGCGGCCGGAAAAGTTCGCGGCGTCGCTAACGAATTCCCTGCCCCGTCGTACACTAATCCAAGGAGCTTCATGTATCGACTAGCCTGCCTGTTCCTCGCCGGAGCCGCGGCGCTCCTTGCCTGGGACGTCAATGATGACCTGCTGGACGCCGCCCGCAAAGGCGATCTCAATACGGTAAAGGTCCTGCTCGAAAAAGGCGCGCCCATCGAGGCCAAAACGCCTTACGGCCAGACGCCTCTCTATCTGGCAGCCATGGGCGGCCATGACGCCGTGGTCCAGTTGCTGCTCGAAAAGGGCGCCAAGACCGACGTCACCGACACGTTCTATAAATTGTCCATGCTCGACTTCGTCATGGAACGCAAGCACTACGCCATTGCCAAGTTGATCATTGCCAAGGGAACCGGTAATGTCGATGCGCAACTGAAAACGGTAGCCGACCAGCCGGACCTGGTGCAGGTGGTGCTCGACAAGGGTAAACCGAGCCAGTCGGTACTGGATACCGTCTACGAAGCTGCGCTCACGGATAACAAGAAAGAAGTCGCCGAATTGTTGAAGAAGGCCGGCGCCCACGAGCCGGCGCCCGCCATGGTAATCGATTCGAAGGTGCTCGAATCGTACGTCGGCACATTCAAGACGGATGCGATTCCATTAGATATTAAAGTATTTGTAAAAGAAGGAAAGCTCTATTTACAGGCCACGGGCCAGAACGCCTTCGCCCCCAAGCCCCAGAGTCCTACGGTTTTCGCATTTGCCCCGGCCGATCTGTCGGTGGAGTTCGATTCACCATCGAGCTTCACCTTGAAGCAGGGCAGCATGACCATCAAGTTCAAGAAGGCGGTGACGCAATGAAACGAGTTCCGGTTTGTTTCGGGTTGATCGTAGCCGCCGTAAGCACGGCCCTCGCGGGCGATTGGCCGCAGTTCCGCGGTCCCGCGGCCTCGGGCGTAGGCGATGGCGCCAAGCCGCCGGTGAAGTGGGACGCCACCAAGGGGACGAACATCTTGTGGAGCGTCGAAATCCCCGGACTATCCGTATCATCCCCCATCGTGTGGGGCGACCAGGTCTTCGTTACCACGGCGGTTTCCAGCGATCCCAAACAAACATTCCGCACCGGTCTTTACGGTGCCACCGATCCGGTCAACGACAGCTCGCCGCACAAGTGGCTGGTCATGGCCATCGACAAGAAGACTGGAAAAATCCTTTGGCAACAGATCGCCCACCAAGGGATACCCAAAACCAAACGGCATCCGAAGTCGTCGCAATCCTCTCCATCGCCGGTTACCAACGGACAGATCGTAGTGGCGTACTTCGGCTCCGAAGGGCTGTATGCCTATTCCACTTCCGGCGAGCTGCTTTGGAAAAAAGATCTGGGACTGCAGAACGCCGGATGGTTCTTCGATCCCGATTCGGAGTGGGGAGCCGCCAGTTCGCCGGTAATCTACAAGAACATGGTGGTCGTTCTATGTGACCGCCAGAAGGATTCCTTCATTGCCGCGTTCGATCTGAAAGACGGCCGCGAACTGTGGCGCACAGCGCGTGCTGAGATCCCCTCGTGGGGCACCCCCACGCTCGTGCCGGCCAAGGACCATACGGAGATAGCCACCAACGCGGCCAAGGCTATTCGTGGCTACGACGCCGACACCGGCAGACAACTGTGGTCCATGAGCCCGAACTCCGAAGTGGTTTGCACCACGCCGGTCTCGGCCGCAGGCCTGATCTATGTGACGGCCGGCTATCCGCCCGTGCAGCCCATCTATGCGATCAAGGTGGGATCGAGCGGCGACCTGACCCTGAAGGACGGCAAAGAATCGAGCGAGGCCATCGCCTGGAGCAAGCAGCGCGGCGGCGTGTATCTGCCCTCGCCGCTGGTTTACGATGAGCGCCTTTACACCGTAAGCAACAACGGCATCCTGAGCGTCTACGACGCCAAGAGCGGGACGCGCGTCTACCAGCAGCGCGTCGGCGAGGGCGGCTCTTTCGTAGCTTCGCCGGTGCTTGCGGCCGGCAAGCTGTACATCAGCAGCGAGGATGGGGACGTATACGTGGTGAAGGCCGGCGCGCAATACGAATTGCTGTCCAAGAATCCCATCGGCGAACCGGTGCTGGCGACTCCCGCCCTGGCCGGCGACCTGCTGCTGGTGCGTGGAGCGAAGCATCTATTTGCTATCGCAGAGTAGGTGTGGCTGTCAACAAATGCACGCGGCACGATCGGCGGGGATGGTCCCTGTTTTTGTTTTGCTGATGGCCACCGGACTATCGGCGCAGCCGGAATGGGCGCAGCCGGGTTCCGCAACGCATAAACAGGTAGCGCCCCCGGCAGACTTTCATCGGCCCAGCAGGAATTTCGCTACTCCCATCGGCGTATTTGACGGCCAGTCCGACATTGGAAGCGCGCTGCTGCCGGGCAGCGCCAGTTACGATGACGGTACGAAGCAGTACACCATCCACTCCGCCGGCTATAACGTCTGGTACACGCGCGACGAGTTCCGGTTTCTGTGGAAGAAGATGTTGGGCGACGTGTCGCTGGCCGCCGATATCCGCTTCCCCGACCCGAACGGCTACGGCGACCGCAAGGCGGTCCTCGTGATTCGTCAGGACCTCGATGACGATTCTAAGGAAGCCATCGCCGCGCTGCACGGTCTCGGCATGATCCACCTGGCGCAGCGTCCAGAGAAGGACGTTCGCGTCACGGACATGGAGTACCGCATGGGGGGCCGCGGCCGCCCTGGCGGGCCAACCCGGACAGTCTGGTCGGCGTCATGGCCAAGCGCGTCGGCATCGAGAAGCAGGGCGACTCTTTTGCACTCTTCGTCAGCCTGGAAGGCGAACCGATGCATCAGTTCGGCCCACCCATCAAGCTGCACTTCGATGGGCCCTTCTACGCCGGCATCGGGTTTTGCTCGCATCTGCCGGATAAAATCGATACCGCCGTGCTCGCCAACATCGTCCTGGAAAATACCGCCGGCAGAGTCCGCTAGGCGGGCCGCATGGGTGGAATTTGCCGCAATTCGCCCCTGAATTTGCGTGAATTAACGCAATCGCTCCTTCTGATTTTTCGTTCCGAAAGCGACAAACCGCGCCTGCGAACAAAACATCTGCTGGACCCTCAAATGCTGTGTCCGACGCACAGAGTTAAATTCAGTGCGCTAATAAAGCGCAAACCTTTTGACAGTGACGCGGACTGCGCGCCTGGAACTGGAGCCACCGATGATCACCACTGACGAAGCCGAACAATGCTTCGATTCGATTGAGAGCGCCCAGGATTTCATGAAAGTTCTGGCCGATACGGTCTTGGATGCCATGAAGGAACTCAACCAAGATCAGCAGGCGGCGTCGCGAGAAGGCCAGCCGCGCCGGGCGCAGGCCATCGAACTCGCCATTTTCAAACTGAAAACCCTGGGTTGTCACGTGCACAAGAGCCGCATCATCCTGAACGATCTGCGCACCGTGCGGCGCCTCATCCTGAACGAGCGGCAACCCAAAGAACGCGTTATGGGCGTGGGATCGTTCTAAACGGTTCCGGAAACGGTCATGAAACGCCGCATATACTCTCAACGGATATTGAGGTATACTACTACTTAATATCTCAACAGTCAGTCCGGCCCGGGCAGCCCGCGAGGCGGCCCGCGTTAAACCCTTGCCAGCAATGGTGAGAGCCAGGAGGTCCGATGTTCAACGCCATCCAGACGCCCGCACAAGCGGCCTATTGGATGATCCATGGATGGGTCCTGTTCTGGATCATCAACCTCGTTGGTTTGGCGTGTTTCGCTTTCATCGTGGCCAGGCGCCTGACGCCGCTGATCCGCGGCCAACGCGATCCACGCTTCGACCGGCCGTGGACCCGGCTGGGCAGGCTTCTGAAATTCTGGTTCGGCCAGTGGAGGCATCCGCGCTACTTGGCGGCCGGCATCGTCCATATATTTCTGTTCGCGGGTTTCATGGTCCTGGTGGTGCACACCGGATTTTTCATGGCGCTCGGAACCTCGGCTCATCCGTCGATGCCCGGCGGCCTGTATGCCGCGGTCTCGGACTACGCTGCGACGGTCGTCTTCATCTGCATGATGGTGCTGATCGTGCGCCGGCTGCTAAAGCCCGCGCGCTACGCGGTGCCGGCCCCATACGGCAAGGCCCACACGGCCGATGCCATTTTTCTGCTGGCGCTGATCGCGCTGCTGATGGCCGCCGATGGCGTATTCGAGGGCAGCCTCGGAGCCAGCCAGGCCGCACAGCGCTTGCCCGCCGAATCGCTGGCGATCTTCTCCATGCCATGGATCCTCGCGAAAGCGCTGGTTTCCGCGCCCCTGCCGATGCTCGCGAATCTGTACCTGGGCGCGTACCTGGTGCATGAACTGGCGTTCTTCTTCCTGCTCTGCTACCGGCCGTTCGGCATACAGTTCCACGTCGAGACATCCTTATTTAATGTTTACTTCGCCAAGCTGGATCGCGGAACTTTGAAGCCGGTTCGCTGGGACGTTCCGGACGACAAGCTGGACCAGGTGAAATCCTTCGGTGTAAAAACGTTCGAAGACTTCACCTGGAAGCACATGCTGGATTTTTATTCCTGTGCCGACTGCGGCCGCTGCTCGGACCAGTGCCCGGCGAACGCGGTGGGACGCCCGCTTTCGCCGCGCTTCCTGACGACGAAGGCGCGCGATTACGCCTTCCGGCATTATCCGATGTTTGGCGCCGCGGGCAACGGCGAGCCGCTGGTCGGTGGTATTTATTCGGAAGACGAAATCTGGTCGTGCACCACCTGTGGGGCATGCGAAGCGGAGTGCCCCCTGCTGGTCGAGTACATCGACAAGATCGTGGACCTGCGGCGCGGCCTGGTGGATGACGGCAAGGTGCCGCAGTCGCTGCAGAAGCCGTTGAAGGCTCTCGAAAGCCGCGGCAATCCCTTCGGCAAGATGGAAAAGAAGAAGGCCGATTGGATCAAGAACAACGGCTTCCAGCAAACTTGCAACGTCAGAATCCTGACCGGAGAACAGGCCGCCGACACGTTGTATTTTGTCGACAGCATCACCTCCTTCGACGACCGCATCCAGGCCATTGGGCGGGCCACTGCAAAGATTCTCGACAAGGCCGGCGAAAATTTCGGCATCCTGGGCGCTGCTGAAAAAGACAGCGGTCACGATGTGCGGCGCTTCGGCGAAGAGACCTTATTTATGGCGCTGCGCGATCACAACACGGAAGCCATCCAAGCGTCCGGGGTGCGGCGCATCGTCGCGTCCGATCCGCACGCCTTCAACGCCCTGAAGCACGACTACAAAGACATGCCGCCGGTGGAACACATCAGCCAGTTCATGGCGCGCGCCGTCGAAGAGGGCCGCATCAAATTGAATCCGGTCGAAAACGGAAACAATGTGTACGCCTACCACGACCCCTGTTATCTCGGCCGCCACAACGAAGTGTACGACGCCCCGCGCGCCGTGCTGGATGCGGTCCCCGGATTGCACCGCGTGGAAATGCGCCGGTCGCGCGACCGTTCGTTCTGCTGCGGCGGCGGTGGCCTGGCGCTGTTCTATGAACCTACCGAAACCGAGCGCATGGGTGTGAAAAGAGTGCAAATGGCAGCCGAAGCCGGCGCCAACGTGATCGTGACTGCCTGCCCGTTCTGCATGGTGAACATGGAAGATGCCATCAAAGTCGCGGGCATGGAAGGTAAGATGGCCGCCATCGACCTGGCGGAACTGGTCGAGAAACAGATGAGGTGAACGTGGAAATTTTAGTTTGCGCAAAACGGGTCCCCGATACTTCTGAAAACGAGATCGAGCTGAACGCAGCGGGGAACGACATCGAACGCGGCGACCTCGTGTATTCGGTGAACGAGGCGGATAACTACGCGGTCGAGGAAGCCCTGGAGATCGTGGAGCGAACCGGGGGCACCGTCACGGTAGTCACCGTGGGCGATGACGATGATGAAGAGATTCTGCGCCGCGAAATGGCCATGGGAGCGAAGCAGGCTGTGCTGCTCTCAGACGAAGCCTTCGAGGGATCGGACGGGCGCGGCATCGCCTCAATCCTGGCGTCCTTCGTGAGAAAGGGCCACTACGAGCTGATCCTGACGGGAGTGCAGGCTGACGACGGCGCCGCGCAAGTGGGTGGCATGCTGGCGGCCATGCTCGACTATCCCTTCGCTTCGCTGGTCACGTCCATCGAGGTTCTGGAGGGCGGAAAACTGAAGATCGGGCGCGAAATCGAGGGCGGCAATAAAGAGCTCTATGAAATCGATCTGCCGTGCGTACTTTCGATACAGACGGGCATCAACGAGCCGCGCTATGTCGGCATGCGCGGCATACGGCAAGTCGCCTCAGTGCCCATTCCCACGCTGCATAAGGCGGATCTGGGCGTGAATGGCTTTGCTGGAAAAGCCGCGGCCCGGGTCACCCGCACCGATTATTTCACGCCAACGGCGGGCCATGGCGCCGAGATGCTCACGGGTAACCATGACGAGATTATCGGCAAGCTGATCGAGCTTCTGAAAAGCAAGGGAGGGCTAAGTTGATGGCGCGTATATTTGCGTACATCGTGCATAAATCCGGCGTAGCGGACGATACCGCGGCGGAATTGGCGGCCGCGGCCCGCCAGATCGATGCCGCGCAATCACCCGCCGCGGTCGTGACCGGCTGGGGCGCGGACCTGGACGCCGTATGCGAATCGTTGCGGCCCACTTTCGGCGAGGTCTGGAAAATCGCGCACGAAGCGCTGGCGTATCCGAACGCCGAGATCGTCCGCCAGGCGCTCGTGAACGTGCTGCCGGCGGGATCGCTGGTGCTGGTGCCGCATGCGCATTTCGGCACCGACCTGTCGCCCGGACTCTCGGTCAAGATGAAAGCCGCCTACGTGCCTGACGTGGTGGGCATTGATGGCGTCGATGGCGCGGCGCTCAAGCTCGTGCGCCAGGAATTCGGCGGCCAATTGAGCGCGCACATTCGCTGCGATATTTTATCCGGCGCGGTAATTAGCATTCGTCCGGGTGCGTTTAAGGCCCTCGCAGGTGGGGTCGCCGCCGGGCAGGTGGTGGACAAATCCTCCTCCGCCGGCACGCTGGTCTCGAAGCGGCGTTATCTGGAGACAGTGGCCGCCGAGACCGGCGATGTGGATATTACCAAGTACCCGGTGCTGGTCTCGGTCGGGCGCGGCATCCAGGAACCGGACAATATTCCCATCGCGCAGGAATTGGCAGACGCATTGGGCGGAGCGGTGAGCTGCTCGCGACCGGTGGTGGACGCCAAGTGGATGCCGAAATCGCGGCAAGTGGGTTCGTCCGGCCAGACCGTGAAGCCCAAGGTCTATCTGGCCTGCGGCATCAGCGGCTCGTTCCAGCATCTCGCCGGAATCAAGGGGAACCCGTTCATCGTGGCTATCAACAAGAATCCCAAGGCCCCCATATTCCGCGCGGCGGATGTTGGAATTGTCGCTGATATTTTGGAATTTTTGCCCGAATTGACCCAATCGATTCGCGAAAGGTGAGGCGTCGCAAAATGATCGCAAAAAAGACATTGAAATTAAGCTTGAAGTCGCTCAAGGATTTCGGCAAAAAACGGCTGCCGGATGAAGTGCTCATCGATCTGGATGCCAAAGATGAATGCCCGCTCGAGATTGTGCGGCATATGTGCAGCCCCGACAAGCTGGGTATCCAGCTTCTGTTCGTGCCCGAGGAATACGGCGGCATGGGCGGCGGCGCTTTCGACGTATACGTCATCTGCGAAGAGATGGCCCGCATCGACCTGGGTGTGGCTACCTCGGTGCTGGCCACGTTCCTGGGCAGCGATCCGATCACCGTGGGCGCCACGCCTGAGCAGAAGAAAATCTGGCTCACGCGCATCGCCGAGGAAGGGATTCTGTTCGCCTACGGCGCCACCGAGCCGGATGCGGGCAGCGATCTGGGCGCCCTGCAGACCACCGCCGAGCGGGTGATGGACGGCGACCGCATCGTGGGATACAAGATCAACGGCAGCAAGCAGTGGATCTCGAACGGCGGTATCGCCGACGCATACACGATTCTGGCGAATACGCCGGCTGGTCCAAGCTGGTTCATCGTGGAAAAAGGCGCCAAAGGGTTCAACCACGACGAACCCGAGGACAAGCACGGCATCCGCCTGAGCAATACCGCGGCGCTGGCGCTGAGCGACGTTTACGTGGATGCGGACCGGCTGGTGGGCGGCGTGGAAGGGCAGGGCTTGAACCAAGCCCAGGCGGTGTTCGGCTACACGCGCCTGATGGTGGCGGCATTCGGCCTGGGCGCCGGATGGGCCGCGCTCGATCGCGCCATACCGTATTCCACCAAGCGCATCCAGGCGGGCGCTCCGCTTTCAGAAAAACAGGGCTACACACACAAGCTGATCGTGCCGAATGTGGCTCGCCTCGAAGCCGGCCGCGCCTTTATAGAGGAGACTGCGGAGCGCATCGACGCGGGCGCCGAAGGCAGCCTGAATACCGAGGGCGCCATTGCGAAATATATGTCCACCGAAGCCGGCAACCTCGCGGCAGACGCGAGTATCCAGGCGCTGGGCGGCTACGGCTACACGCATGAATACCTGGTGGAGAAGATCAGCCGCGACGTGCGCATCACCACCATTTACGAGGGCACCTCCGAAATCATGGAGATGACCATCAGCCGCGACCGCTGGCAGCTTCATCTGAAAACGCGGGGCCAACATTATCACGAGCAGGCCCGTCAGTGCGAAGCGCTCCACGTGCGGCATCCGGATGTTGGTGCGGCCGCGGCGGCGCTGGGCTTCCATGCGCTGGCCGAAGTGATGGAACGGTCGCGCGCCGCCCGCCTGACGCGCCATCAGCATATTCTGCTGCGCCTGGGCGAGCTGATTGCCTTTGCGGAGTGCGCCGGCTGCCTCGCAAACCGGGCGGCGCGCATGGCCGAAGGCAAGCTTCACGAAAAAGCCAACCAGCGCTTCGACGCGGCAGGCCTGGCGGCCATCAGCCGGATTTTTGCGCGCGAAGCGGCGCGCAAAGTCGGCGAAGAAGGCTTGCGCTGGGTAGTGGGCGCGGGCGGGGTGAGCGATGCCGAAATGGCCGCGTTTGAGGCCGCCTTGGGGCTGCCCGCCATTCACCGTGCGCAGGCAGGCGTAATCGCGGACATGGATTTAGTGGCCGACGTGCTGTATAACCGCGGCACGGCCAAAAAAGTAGCTTCAGCAGCATAGTTGTGTGTCGTGGGGCAGGCGTCTACGCCTGCAGCGGGTCTCCAGACCCGCCAAAAAAGAGGAAAGTCATCATGGAAGACACGGCCTATCGCGCGATCGCAATTGTGGGGGCGGGCGCCATTCTGCCCGATGCTCCGAACGTAGAGGCATTCTGGCAAAACATCAAGAGCGGGCGTTATAGTATCAGCGACGTGGCGCCGGAGCGTTGGGACCCGGCACTTTATTTCGACGCCGATCCCGCCGCGCCGGACAAGACTTACTCCAAAATCGGCGGCTGGGTGCGCGAGTACGAATGGAACCCGGCGCAGTGGCGCATGGCGGTCCCGCCGCGGGTGGTCGACGCCATGGACGAAGCGCAGAAGTGGGCGATCGCCTGCACGCGCCAGGCACTCGAAGATTACGGCTATCCCAAGCGTCCGCTCCCCACCGACCGCACCGCCGTGATCCTCGGTAATGCCATGGCCGGGGAGAAGCACTATCTCACCGCCCTCCGCCTCAACTTTCCGGAATATGCGCGTGAATTGGCCGGAAGCGAAAGCTTCGCCGCGCTGCCGGACGCGATGCGCCGCGATATCACCAGCGAGTTGCACCGTCGCGTCGAAAGGCTCATCCCCGATGTCACCGAAGACACCATGCCCGGCGAACTGGCCAACTGCATCGCCGGCCGCATTGCCAATATCTACAATTTCCACGGCCCCAACTTTGTCACCGATGCCGCCTGCGCATCCGCCATGGCGGCCTTCAGCGCGGCTATTGAAGGGCTGATCGAGAACGATTTCGACGTGGCGGTTACCGGTGGCATCGACCGCAATATGGGCGCGCAGACGTTTGTGAAGTTCTGCAAGGTCGGCGCGCTCTCGGCCACCGGTACTCGTCCTTATGCGGCGGGCGCCGATGGCTTCGTCATGGGCGAAGGCGCGGTGATCTTCCTGCTGAAGCGCCTGGCCGATGCCGAGCGCGATGGCGACCGCATCTACGCCGTGCTGCGCGGCATCGGCGGTTCGAGCGACGGCAAGGGCAAAGGCATCACTGCGCCCAACCCGGTGGGGCAGAAGATGTGCATCCGGCGAGCCTGGGAAAATGCGGGACTATCGCCCGCCACCGCCACGTTGATCGAAGGGCACGGCACCTCGACGAAGGTGGGCGACCTGGTCGAAGTCGAGAGCTTTACCGACGTTCTCAGCAGTTTCCACGTTCCCACGGGTACGGTGGCCCTTGGCTCGGTGAAATCGAACATAGGGCACCTGAAGGGCGCGGCCGGATCTGCTGGCATTCTGAAGGTGGCGCTGGCGCTGCGCGATAAAGTGTTGCCGCCCAGTGTGAATTGCGAACGGCCTAGTCCCGATATCGATTTCGCGCACTCACCGCTATATGTGAACGGCGAGTTGAAGCCGTGGTCCGTGGTAGGTGACGGAGTGCGTCGCGCGGGAGTCAGCGCGTTCGGATTCGGCGGAACCAATTTCCACGTAGTCCTCGAAGAATACATTCCGCATAGGCTGAACGGCAACGGCAAGCAATTGTTGCAGCTAGCAAAACCACCAGCCACCAGCCACCAGCCACCAGCCACCAACAAGGCCCCTCTGCGCGGAGCGTTGCTCATCGGTGGGCCTACCACTGCAGCACTTGTCGACCGGCTGCTCCCTATACAAGAGGATGCTGCAGCGGGGCGCGCCCCCGTTCCCGCCCCACCCTCGGCAGCCGATCTGCGCGCGCCCGAGCGCCTGGCCATCGATTACGCCGACGCCGCCGAACTGGCGGACAAATCCGCCAAAGCCTTGAAGGCGTTGGATAGCAATCAACCCGCGCTGTGGAGGGCACTGCGCGCGCAAGGCGTTTTTCGCGGCCATGGCCCTGCGCCCAAAGTGGCATTCCTCTATACCGGACAAGGCTCGCAATACGTCAACATGCTCAAGCCGCTGCGCGCCGCCGAGCCTATCGTCGCGGAGACCTTCGCCGAAGCCGATCGCGTGATGACGCCGATTCTGGGCAAGCCGCTCAGCGATTTCATCTTCATCGACGGGAACGACGCCCGCGCCGTGGCCCAAGCCGAAGAAGAACTGCGCCAGACTGCCATCACGCAGCCCGCCGTGCTGGCTACCGATCTGGCGCTGACGCGCCTGTTGGCGGCGTACGGCATTCAGCCCGACATGACCATGGGACATAGCCTGGGCGAATACGGCGCGCTGGTCGCGTCGGGTGCGATGCCCTTCGCGCACGCCCTCGAAGCCGTGGCTGCGCGCGGCCGGGAGATGACCCGCGTCTCTTGGGCGGACAACGGCCGTATGGCGGCGGTCTTCGCACCGCTCGGCGAGATCGAGCGCATTCTCAAAACGATCGATGGTTACCTGGTCATCGCCAATATCAATAGCAACACCCAGGCCGTGATTGGCGGCGCCAGCGCCGCGGTAGAACAGGCCCTTTCGATTTTCAAAACGGCCGGCTACGACGCGGTGCCGCTGCCGGTGAGCCATGCGTTTCATACTTCGATTGTGGCGCCGGCCAGTGAACCGCTGCGGCGCGTGCTCGAGCGGCTGCATATCGAATCGCCGCACGTGCCTATCGTCGCCAACGTCAATGGCGAATTCTATCCCATGGGACCGGCCGTGGTGCCCCAGATGCTGGACATTCTCGCGCGCCAAATGGCTTCGCCCGTACAATTTGTGAAAGGATTGGAAACGCTGTACGCGGCGGGCGCCCGGGTTTTTGTGGAAGTTGGCCCCAAGAAGGCTCTGCAGGGATTCGCCGAGGACGTGCTCGGCAGCCGGGGCGATGTGCTCTCGCTGTTCACCAATCACCCGAAGTTTGGCGACACGGTATCGTTCAATCAGGCTTTGTGTGGTCTTTATGCGGCAGGATTGGGCTGGGGTACAGAAGGCGGGGCTGAAGCCCCGCGCGGGCTGAAGCCCGCCCTCCAGACCGAGCCCGTCGCCATTACGGGTGCGGCGTTGGGATTGCCCGGTCATGGGCGCATCTTCGACGATGAGAACGTTGCCCGCATTCTGCACGGCGAGCAATTCATCGACGTCATCCAAACCCGCTTCCGCCGCGCCATGCTCGACAAGCACATCACGCGCCTGGTGAAGAGCGATAAGGGCGGCCCGACGTTCGAAGTTATCAACAAGATGGAAGAGGTGATCAAGCTGGCAGGACGCGGCGGCGACTTCGACCTGGAAAAGGAATTCGGCGTGTCCGCCGACCGGTTGGCGGCCCTCGACCGCGCCACACAACTGGCGCTGGCCGTGGGCCTGGATGCGCTACGCGACGCCGGCATTCCGCTGGTCATGCGCTACAAAACCACCAGTAAAGGCACGCAATTGCCGGAGCAATGGAGCCTTCCCGACGAGATGCGCGACGATACCGGTGTCATCTTCGCCTCCGTTTTTCCCGGCTTCGATTCTTTCGCCAGTGAGTTATCCCGCTATTACAAGGACCACGAACGCCGCGAGCAGTTGAGCATGCTCGAAAGCCTGTACGCCCGCCTGGTGGGGGGCGAGGGACGTACGACCGTGGGGCAGGAAATGGCACGGCGCATCGACGACTTGCGCGCCGAACTGGAACGCGAGCCGTACACGTTTGACCGCCGTTTCCTGTTCCACGTGCTGTCCATGGGGCATTCCCAGTTCGCCGAATACATCGGCGCGCGCGGTCCGAACACGCAGCTTAACGCCGCCTGTGCCAGCACCACGCAAGCCGTCGGGCTGGCCAACGACTGGATCCAGGGAGGCCGCTGCCGCCGGGTGATCGTGATTTCGGCGGATGACATCACCACCGACAACTTGACCGAATGGTTCGGCGCGGGCTTCCTGGCCAGCGGCGCGGCCGCCACCGACGATGTGGTGGAAGATGCCGCGACTCCCTTCGACAAGCGCCGCCACGGCATGATTATGGGAATGGGCGCCGCGGCCCTGGTCGTCGAGAGCGCGGAGGCCGCGCGCGAACGCGGCATTCGGCCCATTTGCGAATTGCTCGGTGCGGTCACGGCGAACAGCGCTTTCCACGGCACGCGATTGGACGTCGAGCACATCGGCCGAGTGATGGAAAAGCTGGTGTCGCAAGCCGAAGCACACACTGGCATCGAGCGCGCTAAAATCGCCCCCCACACCGTCTTTGTTTCGCACGAAACCTACACGCCCGCGCGCGGCGGCAGCGCCGCGGCCGAAATCCATGCGTTGCGCGGTGTCTTCGGCAAGAACGCGGACCAGGTCGTCATCGCCAATACCAAAGGTTTTACCGGCCATGCAATGGGCACGGGCATTGAGGATGTGGTCGCCGTCAAGGCCCTCGAGACCGGTTGTGTGCCGCCCGTTCCCAACTTCAAGGAACCCGATCCCGAATTGGGCCGGTTGAATCTCTCGCAGGGCGGCAGCTATCCGGTGGAGTATGCGCTGCGGCTGGGCGCCGGATTCGGCTCGCAAATCAGCATGACACTGATGCGCTGGGTGCCGTCGAAAGACGGCTCGCGCACCAGCCCGCATGCGTTGGGCTACACCTCGCGCATTGCCGACACCACCGCGTGGAGCACGTGGTTGGCGCGGGTGACGGGCAGTTCGGCGCTGGAGGTAGTGCAGCGCACGCTGCGCGCAAAAGATGGAGCCGCAGCGCAGGCAGCCGTGCCGCCCCCGCCGCCACCGGTTGCGGTGAAGGTGGCCCCCCCTCCGCCACCCGTCGTCGAGACAAAGGCGCCTCCACCGCCTCCGCCCCCGGCGCCCGAAGCGCCCGCAGGCGATCCGGTGAAGGACCGCATCCTGGCGCTGGTAGCCGAGAAGACCGGCTATCCGTCCGACATGCTCGATCTCGATCTGGATCTGGAAGCCGACCTCGGCGTCGATACCGTGAAGCAGGCCGACCTGTTCGCTTCCGTGCGCGAGACCTACAACATCTCGCGCAACGACCAGATCAAGCTACGCGATTTTCCGACGCTAGCCCACGTGATCCGCTTCGTACGCGACAATCGCCCCGATCTCAACGCCCAGCAGCCGGCACCGCAGGCGCCTTCCGCGCCGCCGACACCGGCTGCGGACCCGGTCAAACAGCGAATCCTCCAGCTAGTTGCCGAAAAGACCGGCTATCCGTCCGATATGCTCGATCTCGATTTGGACCTCGAAGCCGACCTCGGCGTCGATACCGTGAAGCAAGCGGATTTGTTCGCTTCAGTCCGCGAGACCTACCACATCCCGCACAACGACCAGATCAAGCTGCGCGACTTCCCGACGCTGGCCCACGTGATCGGTTTTGTACACGACAATCGCCCGGACCTCGCCAGCCCGGCCCCAGCACCCATGGTGATATCACCCTGTTCGGGGCGCCTCGAACCCTGCGAGAATCGCCAAAGCACCCAGCACCCAGCACCGCCGCCGGAGCCGGCTAGCGACCCGGTCAAAGACCGCATCCTGGCATTGGTCGCCGAAAAGACCGGCTATCCGTCCGACATGCTCGATCTCGATTTGGACCTCGAAGCCGACTTGGGCGTGGACACCGTCAAACAAGCCGACCTGTTCGCTTCCGTCCGCGCAATCTACAACATCCCCCGAGACGAGAACCGTAAGCTGCGCGACTTCCCAACGATTGCGCATGTGATCCGTTTCGTACACGAGAAACGCCCCGACCTAGCCGAACCAGCCGCACCACCCACCACCCACCACCCGCCACCCGACGCAGTCGACCCGGTCAAAGAGCGCATCCTGGCACTGGTCGCCGAAAAGACCGGCTACCCGTCCGACATGCTCGATCTCGACCTGGATCTCGAAGCTGACCTTGGCGTCGACACAGTCAAACAAGCCGACCTGTTCGCTTCCGTCCGCGCCATATACAACATCCCGCGCGACGAGAACCGCAAACTGCGCGACTTCCCGACGATATCCCACGTGATCCGCTTCGTGCACGACAATCGCCCCGACCTTGGAACCCAGCACCCAGCACCCAGCACCCAGCACCCGGCGCCGGAGGCGAGCCCAATGCCGGAGGCGTCACAGTTCCCGCGCCGCGTTCCGGTCTCCACCGTACGGCCGCCGCTCGCTATCTGCAAGCCGACCGCGGTAACCTTGGGACCTGGCCGCCGCATCGCCATCATGCCGGACCACAACGGCGTGGCCGATGCCCTGTCGCAACGCCTGCAAGCAGCCGGCGCGGAAGTCGTGACGCTAGACGGCACTCCGCCAACCGGACCGGTCCACGGAGTGTATTGGCTGCCCGCCCTCGACCCCGAAGGTAGCCTGCGTGATATGGACCTCGCCGCGTGGCGCGAAGCATTGCGCGTGCGCGTCAAGTCGCTCTACGCCACCATGCGCGCGCTTTATGAGCAAATCGCTACGCCGGAGACGTTCCTGGTTTCGGCGACGCGGTTGGGGGGACAGCACGGCTATGACGCATTTGGAGCCGTCGCCCCCATGGGCGGTGCGGTAACCGGCTTCACGAAGACTTACAAACGCGAACGGCCGGATGCCTTTGTCAAGGCCGTAGATTTTGAGGCGGCCGGCAGCGCCGCGGAGATCTCCGAAGCCCTGGTTGCAGAAACCTTGCGCGATCCCGGCGCGGTTGAGATCGGCTACCAAAACGGATTGCGCTTCACCGTGAGCCTCGCCGAGCAGCCCGCCGCGGACGGCGCGGCTGGAATGCAATTGGACAAGAACACCGTTTTTCTGGTCACCGGCGCGGCCGGCAGCATTGTGTCGGCGATCACCAGCGACCTGGCGGCGGCCTCGGGCGGCACTTTCTATTTGCTGGACATGGTTCCGGAACCCGATCCGCACAATCCGGACTTGCCGCGACTGGCCACCGATAAAGAAGGCTTGATGCGCGATCTGCATGCACGCATCAAGGCGCGCGGCGAGCGTGCCACGCCCGCGCTGGTCGAAAGGGAACTCGCCGGCCTGGAACGCGCGCAGGCCGCCTGCAACGCGATCGAAGCGGTGCGGGCCGCCGGCGGCACCGCCCACTATTTCAGCGTCAACCTGACGGATGCGGCCGCGGTGGCCAATGTGATCGGCCAGGTGCGCGCGCGCAGCGGCCACATCGACGTGCTGCTGCACGCGGCCGGCATGGAGCGCAGCCGCTTCCTGCCCGACAAAGACCCGCGCGAATTCGATCTGGTTTTCGACGTGAAGGCCGACGGCTGGTTCAACCTGTTGCATGCCATCGGCGACATGCCGCTGGGCGCCACGGTGGCGTTCAGTTCCATCGCCGGACGCTTCGGCAACGCCGGCCAGGCGGACTATAGCTCCGCCAACGACCTGCTATGTAAGATCACTTCCAGCTTCCGCACCACGCGCCCGGACACGCGCGCCCTCGCCATCGACTGGACGGCATGGGGCGGCATCGGTATGGCCACACGCGGCTCCATCCCCGAGATGATGGCACGCGCCGGTATCGCGATGCTGCCGCCTGAGGTGGGCATCCCGTGGATCCGCCGCGAACTGACCAGCGGCGGCGCACGCGGCGAAGTGGTGGCCGCGGGCACGCTGGGAATCATGCTGCAACAACCGGACGCAGACGGCGGATTGGACACCGCAGCCCTCGGCCTGACGCACGGGCCCATGCTTGGACCAATGCCAGGGCCAATGCTTGGCAAGATCGCCGGCTGGCGAGCCGACGGAGCCCTGACCATCGAAACCACGCTGGACCCCGCGGCCCAGCCATTCCTGCACGATCACCAGATCGAGGGCAAGCCGGTTCTGCCCGGCGTGATGGGTATCGAGGCGTTCGCGGAAGCCGCGCTCCGCATGCTGCCCGGCTGGCGTGTAGAGGCCATCGAAGACATCGACTTCCTGGCGCCGTTCAAATTCTATCGCGGCGAACCCCGCACCGTGACAGTCGAAGCGGTATTCCGTCCGCAAGGCGATCGGGTGGTGGCGGAATGCCGCTTGCTGGGAAGCCGCGCCCTGCCAAACCAAACCGAGCCGCAAGTCACCACGCACTTTACGGCTCGCGTGCGGCTCACGAAACAGCCGCCGGAAGCGGCATCCACAGCGCCTCTAGTTGAGCCTGCGGGTGCCACCGTGGATTCCGCGGATATCTACCGCGTCTTCTTCCACGGCCCGGCGTACCAGGTGCTCGAGCGGGCCTGGCTGGACGATCGTCGCGCGGTGGGGCAATTCTCGAACGCTCTGCCCAACGATCACGAGCCTGCGGATTCGCCGCTGGCCATGGCGCCGCGGTTGATCGAGCTCTGCTTCCAGACCGCCGCCTTGCGCGAGGTCGCCGGCGAGGGCCGCATCGGATTGCCGCGGCACGTCGGCGAAGTCTGCCTGGGGCGGCCTGCGGAGTTAGCCGAAGGGCCGCTCTATGCGGTGGTCACGTCCGATGCGAAGAAGGACAGCTTCGATGCGGAAGTTGTCGATAGGACCGGAAACCGCTACCTCCAACTGCGCGGATACCAGATGGTGGCGCATCCGGATGCCGTGGATGTGACGCCATTACTGGCCCTGCAACTTGCGCCGGCGTAATGCAGACCGGCTGGCTGGAACAGACCGCAGCGGATGTGCCTGCGAGCGACGATTGGCTGGGCGGCCGCGAAGCTGCCTTGTTAAGCCGCATGCGGTTTCCAAAACGCCGCACCGATTGGCGGCTGGGGCGCTGGACGGCCAAACTCGCGGTGGCCGCCTATCTGAATCTTCCGGCTGACCAGCAAGATCTGGCAGCCATTGAAATACTTCCGGCAGCGAGTGGTGCGCCGGAGGTGTTCGTCTCCGGGCAGGCGACGGCCGTTGCGATTTCGATCAGCCATAGGGATGGTGTAGCGGTCTGCTCGGTGGCCAGCCCGGGAGTGGCGCTGGGCTGCGACATCGAAGTCGCCGAGCCGCGCGGCGATGCTTTCACGACCGATTATTTCACCGCCGCTGAGCAGTTGCTGATATCGCAGACAACCGTTGCCTTGCGGCCCGCGGTGCTCGCGTTGCTATGGAGTGCTAAGGAAAGCGTGCTTAAAGCACTGACTCTTGGGCTCAGGGAAGATCCGCGCTGCGTGGCGATTTCGGTGCGGGGTGCCGTGACGCAAGATGGCGATGCGGGGTGGCGTCCTCTGGAAGCAAGCTACGCCGGCGAGACCTTTCAGGGGTGGTGGCGGCGGACCGGCACCGTGATTTCAACTCTGGTTGCCCGGCCGGCAGAAAAGAGGGCAGGGTTCTGTGCACCAGAGCCTGTTTCCTTATACAGACTAATCGACTGAACCTACTGCTGCGGTACTGTGCCCGGCGCGAACAGCGAGGTCCAGTTACCGTTGCCATTGTTTCGCATCAGCTTGAAAGCCATGGCTTCGCCAGGCTTGGCTAACCGCATAAGGCTGCGCACATCGGCGCCGGAGGTTACATGATGGCGGTTCTCCACCAGCACGTCGCCTTTCTGGTAGAGGGGACAAAATTAGATCCATTAGTAACCCTTCTTCCACCCCACCATGCGTACTAAACGCGACTAAGATCTTACTGTCAACGCAAAAAGATAATGTCCCCTTTGAGCAAAATAAAAATGTCCTCTTGACAGCCCCAAGCTGGGGAATGCAGGAAGGACAACTACTCAAGACGGCCCCACCTGGGGTAATCTTAAAGATCGTCCCCTCGCCGGCCTCGCCGGTTCCGGAATAGCCGGCACCATGAACAGAAGTCGTGCCATATAAATCGAGATTACTGGCCTGGATGAGGCCCGCAAAGGGTTCGGCGCCGTCCGTGCAGTTGCTGCCGCCCTCGGAGCAGAAGTTGTAAAGCGTGGTTAGCGTGCGGCTAGGAGCGATCTTGAAGACCGTGCCATTGTTGCTGGCGCCAAACGTTTCTGTAGTTCCGTATAGGTACCCGTTAGTGGCTTGGACCAGCCCGCGTATGGGAATCCGCCGTCCAGACAGTCGCTTTGAGAGCAAAAACTGTATTGCATTGTCAGCGAGCCAGTTGGGGTGACGTCAAAGACTGTACCACAACCTCCGTTGCAATAGTGACTCGACCCACCGCCATGCGTTGTGCCGTATAAGTTCCCGTTGGTAGCCTGGACCAGCCCGGCGTAGGGATTTGCGCCGTTCGTGCTGTCGAAACTGTATAGCGTGGTGAAAGTTTGTGCGGGCAGATCAAGCGCCGTCGTTCCACACAGTACAAGAAAAGCAAAGGCCCTGTTAACCCGGTTAAGTCTGGCCAATGCAAAAGCGATTCGTTTCATCGATGTGTGCTCCTTTTCGAAATGTCCGCCATGTCTTTTCCGTTCCACTTGTTTGATCGCGTAATGGCAGGCTGCATGTACCATCTGCCGCCCGCCATTCTCAACCCTCGCAACTAATGGCGCAAAAGGACGGAAAAAACCGTCACAAAATATCAGGAAATGTTGGCGGCCGGATTGCGGCGCTCAGCCATCGATCTCGCGTCGTGGCTGTGATTTTGACCGGGCGGGCTGCAATCTTGCAAACTTCAGCTTCGTCAGCGGCGCAACGATCGCTTCGTCCTGCGTTGGCCGCAGTTTTGCGTGCAGCAGCACAGGTTCGCGCGTGAGTTGATCTCCGGCTGTTCCCCTACGTCCATAGATCCAGCCATTCGTCACCGACAGCGTCTGACACGTCTGCTGGACGAACAGCAGCGCCGCTTACAGCGGAAAGGTAACCTGGAAGAATAGCTGATCGATCGCCGGCTCCATTATGGCAGATCCGGCCGGACGCGTCTTAACCGGCGGCGCTCCGTCCACGACAGCAACAGATACAGCACCGCGAATAGCGCAACCGCCCCGCCCAGTAAGTGCCACGTATGCGCGCGCAAGTATCGCCACGATCCTTCGCCCAATACGACCCCCAGGTACGCCTCGCCGCCGTAGCGGATGGCCCGCCCCAGCAGGACCACTGCCACAAACGTTCGCAGCGGGGTGCCGAACGCCGCGGCAGAGATCACGAATACCTTCAAGGGCAGCGGGATCGGCAGCATACACGGTATGAAGACGGTCAGCAAACCATAGCGCTGGAACCACTCGCGAAAGCGCCGCTTGTCTCTGGGCTGCGGTACGTCCTTTACGAAGCGCTGCGCGCCGGTTCGGGCGGCCATGAAGAGCACTACGTTTCCGATCAGCGATCCCAGCACTCCCATCACCGCGGCCGCCAGCGCATGCGATGGCGTCTTGGCCGACACCAGAATCACCAGCGCGTCCATACCCGAGGCGACCGGAATGCCGGCCGAGTCGATGAAGGCCAACACCAGGATGCCTGGCAGTCCATACGCGACGAGCACGGCGGTCAGCTTAGCCAGCATGGGTGGGGTTCAGATGATATCGGCGAACGACCGGCGCAGCTTGTAAAACCACGCGTGCCCCAGAATGAAAACGGCCGCCGCCGCGATCCAGAGCTTCCACAGCGAGCCCCACATGGGAGCATGGCCTTCCAGAAAAATCGCCCGATAGCCGCGCACCAGCACGAACATCGGATTCTTTTGGAGCAGCGGCAGCGCGGCTTTGGGCAGCGACGCCTCCGGGTAACAGATGGGCGTCAGGAAGAACCAGAGCGTCAGCAGGAATCCGATCACCTGCCCCAGGTCGCGCACGAACACGCCCAGTGCGCCCAGAAACCAGCAAACACCCGCGGTGAAGAGCACCTGCGGCACCAGCAGCACGGGCAGCCACACCACCGAAGCAGGCACGCGCCCGCGCGCCAGAAACACGCCGACGGTGAATAGCAGCAGGGCAAACACTTCAGTAACCAGACCAGAAACCACCAGGTTGACCGGCAGAGTTTCCACGGCGAAAACAAGCTTCTTTACGAAATTGCGATGCTCCATCATCACTGTTGGCGCGCGTCCGGCCGCCTCGCTGAACGGCAGCCACGGCAGCATTCCGGCGAGGAAATAGAGAGCGAAGCCCGCACGGCTGGGATCGTTGCCGAAGCGCGCCTGCAGCACCATGCCGAATACAAAATAATAGGTCAGCATCAGCAGCAGCGGGTTCAGAATGGTCCAATAGACGCCGCCAAATGAACCGCGATAACGACCCAGGATATCGCGGCGGACCATGGTGCGGATCAGGCTGCGGTTGCGCACGATGGTGGCGATGGGCAGCGTGAAAGCCCGGCCGACCGCGCGCAGCAGATTCTCACGGCGAATGGTGCGCAGGGTCACCACGCGCACTCGTTCCAGGCGCGCGCGCCCGTCTTCGACAATAGCCTGCACGCGCAAGAACGGCCAACCCCGCGTGTAGAACCAGCAGACATCCTCGCGCATGGGTGAGATGAATACGTCGTAGCGGCCGGATTCGGGCGGTAACGCGAAGTGCAGATCCACCGGCACGGAGCCGCCGGGCGCGACATCGGCGGGCGGCGCCTGGCGTTCGCCATCCACCACCAACGTCCCGCTATCGGAATCGTAGATGTGAAATCCGGCGGCGAATCCCTCGCCGGGCCGCCAGGAATCGCTCGATGTGTTCCGGAGATTGAAGCGCGCTTCCACGTCGAGCGGACCGCGCAGCCGCACGTCCGGGCTTTCGAAGGCGGCGTTCGTGCGCGCGGCACTCATGCGTACAGCCAGTCCGGAAAGCGCTCCCGTACGGCGCCGGTTTTGCGGCCCACGCAGTAGATATCGTCGCCGCGCAGATCTTTCGGCAATTCAAACTGGTCCAGCAGATTCAGCACCCAGCCTTCCTCCGGGCGGGGAGTCTGGCGGAAAGGTCCGGTCTCGATGCGTGTCACCGTGAAACCCGAATTGGCCAGCAGCCGCTCGATCTCTTTCGGCGTGTACTCGCGGTTGTGCCGGGCTTCCACCTCGCCGCCGGTGCGCGGCCGGATGTACGCCGTGAAAATACCAGGATGGTAGCCGTTCAGGATGGCCGAGATGCCGTGCAGGCTGCCGATGTTCGGAGTGGTCAACACCAGGTGCCCGCCGGGTTTCACGATGCGATTGATTTCGCTCATCAGGTGCATGGGATCTTCCGTCAGATGCTCGATCAACTCACAGCAAAGCACAGTTGAAAAGTGGCCGTCCGCATATGGAAACACGTCTTTCTCGGCGTTGAACAGATCGATCTCGCAGTCGAATGTTTCGCCGTCGCTCGAAACGGCGCGGCGTTGATCGATCTTGCCCAGCGGTCCATAGTAACAACCGCGCACATAGCCGTAGCCTAGCTTGGAACTGAGCGCCGGTGTGATCTGCAGATACGCGCCCATTTCGAGGATACGGTCGTCGGGGCCGCCTGGCGGAATAATTTCGAGCGTCTTCTGAAGCCGCGTCAGATGCGTTTCGACGTAGTCGACAGAGCCGGCATCGGCGGCCCAACTCGCGATGTACCCTTGCGTCGCGGGTTGCTTTAGGGTGTTGTTGGTGGGGTTTGTGGCTGGTGGCTGGTGGCTGGTGGCTGGTGGCTTTGTCTCCCACTGGCTGCCTTCGACGACTGCGCTTAAGAACGACGCGTACAGGCAGGCTACGCGGTCCCAGTTGCACTGTTCTTTTACATAGCGCGCGGCTTGCTCTCCCATCGCGCGGGCTACATCGGGACGGGAAGCCAGCAGGTTCAGGTACTCGAAGATCAGATCCTCTTCACCCTCACCCACGGGCACTTTGAGGCAAACTTCGTCGGGAAATTCGCGGAATGCGCCCACCGCTGAAACCAGCACAGCCTTGCCCAATCCGAGCGCGCGCAGCAGGCTGCCGGAACTTTCGCCCACCGTTGGAAACCGCAAATTCAGCACGATGTCGCAGGCTCCCATGTAGCCGGTGAAGTCTTCCATGGGCGTGAAGCCCATCACCCGCACGGCGGCCGACAGACCCAGAGTGCGAATCATCGAGGCCAGCGGAAGCTCCGGGTGCGGCTCGCCTACCAGAATCATCTTGGCTTGGGGCACCACCCGCAGCAGCCGGCGAAAGGCGCGCAACGATTCGGCAATGCGCTTGTAGGGTTTGAGAAATCCGAAGGTGCCGACCAGGGGTGTGGCTTCGTCGATGCCCAGGCGATAGCGCCACGCGTTGCGGTCGGTTTGCGGAATCCAGGAGCCGTGTGGGATACGCGCCACCGGCCCGCGGAAGGCCGCCGCACGCATCTCATCCACCATGAACTGGCTGTGCACGATGATGGCGCGCGCGGATTCGAGCACGCGGCGAGTCATGGGCAGTCCTTCGTAATCCGGTCCGACCTGCAGCGCTTGCACGCGCCGCGCATAGGCCAGCGCCTCCGCGCCTCCTTCGTACTCACACGCGCGCAGGTACCCTTTCCAATCGTTACGCCGGATGGTGAGGTCCGCCATCAAGTGATGCAGGTTGGATTCGTGCATCACCACTACGCCGGGATGGCGCAAAGCGGTCTCGTAAATGTATTCATGATACGAGTTGTTGCCCAAGTGATAGAGCGCGACATCGAAACGCGCCGGATCGAACAGGCGGCCGTCCGCGAAAACCTCCAGATCCACCAGTGGTTTCAGATGTTCGATCAGGGTCTCGGAATAGTCGGCGATTCCGCTACGGCAGGGCGGCAGGGGCGAAAAAAACGCCACGCGCATTCAGCGCGCAAGCTCCATCGTCAATGTGCCGACAGCCAGCGGAGCTTTGATAATCAGCGGCGTGCGTGCAGGATCGCGCTCGAAGAAAACGTCCAGCTTGTATTCGGAGGCGGGTCCTCTGAGATACAAGTTGATGTGATCTGCCTGGCGTCGTTTGCCGGCCACGGTCACTTCCTGCACGCCGGCGAATTCCATCCGCGCGGAGTAAGACGCACCGAAGAGCACGTCCTGCTCCTGGGGCACGCCATGACCGGCGCCTAACTCGCGGCGCGCATAAAAGACGTAGTCCAGGCCGTCGCGCGCGCAATCGTTGATGTCGATATCGGTATGGCCGCCGCCCGTCACCAAAGTCGTGCGCGTGGCGCTGCCCGCCTTATAATCGAACACCGTCTTTTCGTGTGTGTGACGCGATCCGTGAATAGTCTCTTTTTCCAGTTCCAGCGAACAAAAGTCGGCGTTGGCCCGCGAATGGTAATGATCGGAAACGCCGAAGCCGGGCACGGAAGCGTTCAAATTGAAATCAAACTGCCAGCCATGATCGCCCTTGACGGCCGTGAGATGGGCTTCTCCCAGGCTGGCGCCGCCCGGCCAGATCAGTGTGTAATTGAGTGACTCGCCGGTGTTCGGAAAGCTGTTGCTCTTGGGAGCCGCAGACTCTTTGGGAGGCGCGGCATCATTGGGGGAAGCGGGGTTCTTGGCGTCCGCAACCTGTGCGGTTTTGGCCGCCGGAACGGCGCCGGGTGTACTTTGCCACGCGCCGGCTGCAACCGCGAGCAGCAGCAGCGCCAGCGATACTAATACAGAAACAACAATCCCTTGGCGGGACCGCTCCCTCACGGTCGCGGCTCGGTAGGTCGCGGCTCGGTAGGTCGCGGCCCGGTAGGTCGCGGCTCGATAAATTGCCGCCAGTATCTGAGCCGCGCGCGTGAGCAAGCGGTTGCTGGAAATAACGGTCTCGCTCATCGGTGTACAAATTCTCGGGTCGCGGCCCGATGGCGCTCGGCGACGTCACGGTACACTTCGAGAGTCTGCCGCGCGGCGGTGCGCCAACTGAATCGCGAGGCCCTCTGCAACCCTAGACGTTCCATGCGCGCCCGCAGTTCCGCATCGCGCAGCAGATCGGCCATGGCACGCACCATCTCGCCGGCGGAATAAGGATCGAACATGATGGCGGCGCTATCGGCCACTTCCGGGATGGCCGACGCGCTGGAGCAGGCCACCGCGCGCCCGCAGGCCATGGCTTCCAGCACGGGCAATCCGAAGCCTTCATAGAACGACGGGAAAACAGACAGGTCGCAAGCGTTATACAGGTGTAACAAATCTTCGTCGGGAACGTAGCCTACGAAGTGGATGCGGTCGGCTACGCCCGATTGGCGCGCCGCCTCCCGCACCTTGAGACTGAACCAGGTATCTTTGCCGGCCAACACTAAGTCATGAGTCAACTGCGGATAAGCGCGCACTAACTCGGCGAATGCCGCGATCAGGCCGATATGATTCTTGCGCGGCTGCAAGTCGCCGACTGAAAGAATGAATGGCTTCGCCACGCCGAGACGCGCCCGCACGGCCGCCACGGCGCTCTCGCGCGACGTAGGCCGAAAGCCGCCGGCAGCCGCATTGGGCACCACTACGATTTTGCGCGCGCAAGCTTCTCCATACGCTTCAATAATGGCATCCCGGGAGAAATCGCTCACCGTCAGGATCCGCGCGGCGGAGCGAATTGTGCGTTCCACGGTGAAGCGCAGTTGCCACGCGCGCAGCTTGGGAAAGTACTCCGGATGCACCAGGAAGCTGACGTCGTGTACGCTGACCACCACCGGCACGGGGCAGGCCAGCGGGGCCGTGTACTGTACGTGCACCAAGTCGGGACGGTCCTGGCGAAGCATCATGGCCAGCTGCACACCTAACCGCAGGAATGGGTTCGGTGACACTTGCCGGGCATGAAACCGCGGCGTGGCATACTGCCAGGCATCCTCGGCGGAGAAATAAGTCACGAAATCGGATTCGTGGTCCAGCGCCTTAAACCCACCTAGAAGGTTGCGGACATACACTTCGTTCCCGGTCAGATGGCGGCCGATGGCGTGAGCATCAATCGCGAAGCGCATCAGATCTTTCCATGGTAGCAGGATCTAGGAATTGCAAGCTTCTCCAGACAGCTTCCCAGGTAAATTCACATTCGAATAGGTACCGCCCCGCACGTCCGATACGGTCCCTCAGCGAAGGGCTGGCCAGGAGACTGGAGACTTCCTCACAGAAGGCCGGCGCATTGTCCGCCAGCAGCAGATGCTCGCCCGCGCGGGCCGGAAGGCCTTCCGCACCTAGTCGCGTGGAGACCACAGGTACCCCCGCAGCCCATGCCTCGATAATTTTGACGCGGGTACCACTGCCGGCCAAAATCGGTACTACGGCGACTTTGCCGCGCGCCAGTTCCGTCAGCGCATCCGCGACCGGTCCGGACAATTCAATACGTGGATCGCCGCTGACAAACTTTGCAACAGCTTGTGGGTTCCTGCCGATCAACCGCCAGACCAGACCCGGCCAGCGTGCCCGCAGGTCGGGCCAGATTTCATTCCGGAAGTAACGCACGGCAGAGATATTTGGATCGTACTCGAGATTGCCCGAGAAAACGATGGCGTCCTCCTCACACCTGGGCGGCAGCGGCGCTAACGGGATCGAATTCCGGTAGACCGATATCTGCGACGCGGGCGAGATCGAGCGCAGCAGTTCGGCATCGGATTCGGAAGCGGCCAGCAGCCGCGTGAAGCGCGGCAGCCATTTCTCCTCCAGACCGCGGCTGATGTTTTGAAAGACACGATGCGCCAACACGCGGGGGCCTTTGGCGGCCTGCGCGCAGCGTGCGTGCCAGATTGACTCGATGTTGTGCAGATCGAGAATGGTGGCATCGCTTACGGCGGCGGCCTGATTCCAATAGGGCGCGCACCAGAAATGCTCTATTACCGCGACCTCGTAGCGCTGCCCGCGAATGGCGGCGCCGATCTGGCTGCCGAAGCCGGCGAAGCGATCGACGAGTGGGGGCACCAGCCGAACCACGCGTCCGGCGTTGCGCGCCGCGCGGGCCAACGGATGCCGTGCATGCGCCGGGAGTTCCACAATATGCAGGCTGCGCACCAAGCCGGGCGGCAGATGAATGCGCGGGTCCGGGGCGCTTGGGTCATGGAAGACGATCATATCCACGGCATAGCGGCGGGTGAGGAAGTTGAGCAGCGAGGCGCTGCGCATGGCGCCTCCGCCCGCCAGGGGGTAGGGTGCTTCGGCGGAGATGAACAGCGCGCTATTCATGAGTGGGGCAGGACTCCAGTCCTGCGGCCGACGTCCACGTCGGCCTGTGCGTGCCCGGGATTCGAAGGGCGGGTCCTGGAGGACCCGCGCAGGACTGGAGTCCTGCCCCACAATCAATATCGGCGTTGGGCTTCTTCATATATCTCATGCGTCAGTTGCGCGGTGCGGCGCCACGAAAAATCCCCGGCGCGGCGCAACGCCCGCGTGCGCCATGGCTCAGCCCGTTCCGGATGTGTCGCGATATCCAACATCGCCTGCACTAATTCCGCATGCGAGCCGGCCTGGATCGCGGCCCCAGCCGCCACTTCTGCAATCGCCGGATCGCGCGAGGTGATCACACATGCCCCGCACTGCATAGCTTCGAGCACCGGCAACCCGAAGCCTTCGTAGAACGACGGGTAGACGAACGCCAGCGTTCCCGAAATCAGCCTGGCCAGCCGTTCATCTGTAACTTCACCCATAATCTGCAACCCCGGTTCCGGCGAAAGTTGCGGCAAATCGGACCGGCAGCGCCCGGCCAGTACCAGATTTAACGCATGCGTGCGCCGCACTTCGCGCCAGGCCGCCAATAGCCCGGAAATATTCTTGCGCGGCTCGAGCGTCCCGGCATACAGGAAATAGGGCGGACCGGGCGGGGCAGGCCACGGGCGGAAACTGGCGGAGGCGCCGTGGGGGACCGCGCGCACGCGGCCCGAATGGATGCGGAACCTTTCAATCGCCTGCTGACGCACCGCCTCGCTGGGGGTCACGATCATAGTGGCCGATCCCAATCCGATCAAGAGAGGTGTACGCTGCCGCACCCGGCCGGCACCGAAATGCCACGCCGCATCCATCCAAGGCGAAAGGTCATGCAACGTCAGAACACTCGGACGGCGCCGCACATAAGGGACCGCGAAATCCGTGCCGTGGAACAATTGAGCGTCCAGGCGCGCGAGTTCACGCTGCAAACCCCACAGCCACCAGCGGCGCTCAATCGCATGCCGCGGTCCGCCGCCACGGTGCAGATTGGGCGGCGCAGCGTCAGGCATGCGGAACGGTTGATCGGACACCAGAAAATACTCATCCTGGGGAAAGTTCTCCGCCAGCGCCAGGCTGAGTTCCTCCGTATAGCGGTGCAGACCGCCGGTGGAAAGCGTGAGCGGAGTCGCGTCAATGGCCACGCGCATCGATCACCGTGCGCGACTCGGCCGGGCGGTTTTCGTAATTACGGGCGTAGTAGCTGAGATACTCGCCGCTGCGTACGCGCGCCACCCAAGCCGTGTGAGTGCGGTACCAATCCACGGTGCGCGCCAGGCCTTCGTCAAACGCGACCTGCGCCGTCCACCCGGTTTCGCGCGCGAGCTTCTCGCTCGAGAGGGCATACCGCCGGTCGTGCCCGGGACGGTCTGTCACATACTCGATCAAACTATCCGTCTTGCCGGTAGCCTGCAGGATGCGCCGGACTACTTCCAGGTTCGGCAGCGAGCAGTTGCCGCCAATGTTGTAAATTTCGCCGTCCCGCCCCTGCTGTAAGGCTGCGCGGATGCCGCGGCAATGATCTTCCACATACAGCCAGTCGCGGACCTGCATGCCATCGCCATAAACAGGCAGCGGCCGGTCTTCGAGCGCGTTTGAGATCATCAAGGGTATCAGCTTCTCGGGGAAATGGTAGGGTCCATAGTTATTCGAAGCGCGCGTAATTACGACCGGCAACTTATAAGTGAGAAAGTAAGACCGCGCCAGCAGATCTGCGCCCGCTTTGGAAGCGGAGTACGGGCTGCTGGCATTCAAAGGGAAGTTTTCATCCGCCTCGAGCGGCGCTGCCACACTGCCGTAGACTTCGTCGGTGGAAACTTGCAGGTACCGCGCGGTATGGTGGCGCCGGGCCGCTTCCAGCAGCGTAAATGTGCCGCGCAGGTTGGTCTCGAAAACCGGGCTGGGCTCCAAAATGCTGCGGTCAACGTGCGATTCGGCGGCGAAGTGTACGATGGCATCAGGATGCTCGTCACTGAGTACCGCATAGACCATTGACTCGTCGCAGATATCCCCGTGGACGAAGCGGTAGCGCGGGTCGGTCGCCACGGACTCCAGATTTTCAAGATTGCCCGCATAGGTCAACTTATCGAGATTGACGATCCGCACTGACGGATCCGCCGCCAGGGAAAGGCGGATGAAGGCAGACCCGATGAAGCCCGCACCTCCAGTGACAAGCAATTTGGTCATGGCGGCGTCTACTTATACTGTAACTCCCAGTCGTAGTGAATGCCAGGATGGCTATAGGGAATGCGGCCTTCGTCCTGCGGATTATAAAAGCGATCTGTCATGTAGATTAATATGGCGGGATCTTTGCCGATAACTTTATAGCCATGCCCCACTCCCGGTGGAATCAGGATCTGCCACGGCCGCAAGCCGCCCACGTAAATGGTATTGCGGGCGCCGAATGTATCCGAACCCTGGCGCAGGTCTACCAGCGCCACCTGCAGCATTCCCACGGCCGGCGTCCAGCAATCCGTCTGATGCAAGTGATAATGGAATGCCTTGATGATGCCGGGGTAATTGAAGGCCGTAGAGATCTGTGAAGTTTCGGGCGGAAACTGCGCCGCGAGGCCCCGGCCCAGGCGCTGCACTTCCAGAAAATACCCGCGATCGTCCGGCCAAATGGTCAGCGGCTGAATGCGCACGCCTTCGATCAGGTCTGCCGCTGTTGGGGAAGTAATCACCGATCCGATGCCTTTCGCGCACTCGGGATAAGCCAGTTCCAGCGATTCAGAGGAAGCGATGACCCGCGGCGCCAGCTCAGCGGACCTGCCGCTCATCGCGGGACGCCCTCGGCGGCCAGTTTCTCCGCCTCCGCCTGACGGCGCGCAGTCACTGACTGGGCCACCAGGTTCGCAGCGCGCAGCAGCGAATCGAAGGTGCCGGCGTCCGTCCACCAGCCATCCAGGAAATCGAAAGTCATCGAGCCTTCCTGGATGTATGCATTGTTGACATCTGTGATTTCGAGTTCACCACGTTTGGACGGTACCAGCGTGCGGACCTTATCGAATACAGAGGCATCGTACATGTATATGCCGGTCACAGCGTAGTTCGACTTGGGGTGCCGCGGCTTCTCCTCAATATTCACGATCCGATTGCCGGAGATCTCGGCTACACCGAAACGCTCGGCATCCGGAACTTGCTTGAGCAGGATTTTGGCGCCCGCCGCCTGCTCGCGGAAATCGTCAGCGGCCTTGCGGATGCTGCCTTCGATGATGTTATCACCCAGGATGACACACAGCTTCTGGCCGTCGGCAAAGTGTTCGGCCAGCGCCAGGGCATCGGCGATGCCGCCCTCGCCCTCCTGATAAGTGTAATCGATGTGAGTAAGACCGAACTGTTTGCCATTGGCCAGCAGCCGCAGAAAGTCACCCGCGTTCTTGCCGCCGGTGACGATCAGGATATCCCGTATGCCCGCATCGACCAGTGTCTCGATGGGGTAGTAAATCATCGGCTTCTCGTAAATCGGCAACAGGTGCTTGTTAGTGATTTTGGTCAGCGGGAACAGCCGGCTCCCCGTGCCGCCCGCCAAAACGACGCCCTTCATAGGTCCCATGATACAATACCTCGCGATGCAGCATTACAACTGGAACCTGCTGGAAGAAGAGCCGCTCAATCCGCTGCTGGGGCGCAAGATGCTTCACGGAGGCACTATGACGGTGGCGCGCATCCGGCTGCGCAAGGGCGCCGTGGTTCCCACGCATAGCCACGCCAACGAACAGATCAGCATGCTGGAGAGCGGCGCGCTGCGGTTCGTGATATCGGGCGAAGAGCGGGTGCTGCACGCGGGCGATGCGGTGGTCATCCCGCCCGATGCGCCGCACATGGTGGAGGCGCTCGAAGACTCGCTGGCCGTGGACCTCTTCTCCCCGCCGCGCGAAGACTGGATTCGCGGCGACGATGCCTATCTTCGGGATGCCGCGCAGCGCTGAGCGGTCCGCCATTCGAAACATCCTCGCGGCAGATCGCCCGTGGAGTGTATATGCCCTGGCGGACCTCGCGCCGGAGTACAGTCGATATGCCGAATGGCACATCGCAGCCGATGGACGGCCGGCTCTGCTGCTGGTCTATCGCGGTTTTGAAACACCCGTCTTGTTTGCGCAAGGCGCCGTCACGGATCTGGGTGCGCTGCTGCCGGGGATCTCCGGCGAGCGCCAGTTCTATCTCTCCGTGCGGCCGGAAGCCGCAGATCTGCTGCACGCCAGCGGCTTTCGTCTTCACGACGTAAAGAAGATGTGGCGCATGACGGCGAATCCCGCGCGTTTCGTGTCGCCGGCGCGTCCTGCGGAGCGGTTAGGGCCGGCGGATTCCGAAGCACTGTCTAGCTTGCATCTGGATGGCGATGCGGCTGGTGAATCCCCTCCGTTCTTCAATCCCGGTATGTTACGGCATGGTGTTTACTACGGTGTGCGCGAAGGCGGCGCTATGGTGGCCGCGGCCGGTACGCATGTGCTGGCGGAGGAGGAGAGCGTCGCCGCTATCGGGAATGTTTATACCCGTCGAGACCGGCGCGGCCGCGGACTGGGAGCGCAAGTCAGCGGCGCGGTGGTGACAGAGTTGCTGCGGCTGGGCATCCGCACGATCGTGTTGAATGTGGCCGAAAGCAACGCCGCGGCGACGCGGGTATACGAGCGCCTGGGCTTCGAACGCTACTGCGAATATCGGGAAGGGATTTGCAGGGCCGGCGACACAACCAGAATTACTGATCTTCGCAAAATATAGTGACACCTGGAGTGCGACCAGTGGAGCGGGCGTCTACGCCTGTCAGGATGGGCCTGCGGCCCACGAATAGTGATGAAAACCATGTGCGGCAGGCTCCCCGCCTGCGGCCGCCTTTCACGCCGCTCGAACGGGGTCTCAATAAGTTACGGTGGGTTTTTCGACCGTGCGCGGGACGTCCACGTCCCGCCACATCGCGGGTCTGGAGACCCACTGCAGGACTGGAGTCCTGCCCCACATTCAATTAGGACGATCAGAGCCTAAGTAACTGAATCTAAAGAGTCGATGCTAACGACCATGCGCCGGTGGTCCTTCAAAACGCAGCGGTCCATCACGACTTCCAGGCCCGCCGCCCACGCCCGCCGCGCAGCCTCCTCGTGCTCCACGCCTTCCTGCATCCAGACCGCCCGCGCGCCAATCCGTATGGCCGCCTCCACGATCTCCGGCACGAACTCCGAGCGCCGGAAAATATCGACGATGTCGACGCGCTCCGGAATGCTCTCCAGATCGGGATAGCAGCGCTCGCCCAGCACCACCGCCTCGAACGGATTCACCGGAATGATGCGATAGCCGTTGCGCTGCATGTATTCCGCGACGCCGTAACTGGGGCGGAACCGCTTGCTCGAAAGCCCCACCACCGCGATGGTGTGGCTGGTCTTGAGCAGCTCCGGGATAGTCATGGTTTAGCCGGTCTTGCCGCCTTGCGAAATCGCGCAACTTCCTCGGCGGTCAAATAACGGAACTCGCCCGGCTTCAGCGGACCCAATTCCAGAAAGCCGATCTTCACCCGCTTCAGCTTCTCCACCAGCCGGCCGAAATGCTTGAACATCTCCCTGATCTGATTCTTGCGGCCTTCGGTAAGGCGCACTTCATACCAGGGATTCTGTGCGCGATACACCAGCTTCAGACCGGCGGGCGCCGTCCGACGTCCACCTAGCGGCACGCCGTCCCGAAACTGCTGCTCCTGCTCGGGAGTCAACGGACCATTCGCCTTCACCAGGTACGTTTTTGGAATATGCGAGGCAGCCGACGTGACGGCGTTGGCCAGTTCGCCATCGTTGGTCATGAGCAGCAACCCTTCGCTGCTGTAATCCAGGCGGCCCACCGGGTACACGCGCTCTTTGACGCCGTGCAGCAGGTCCATCACCGTCGGGCGACCCTCGGGATCGGACACCGTGGTCATCACACCGCGCGGCTTATGCAGTGCGATCGAGATCACGTGCTTGGGATTGTGCAGCAGCTTCCCATCCACCTTGATGTGATCGCGCTCCAGATCCGCCTTGCTGCCAAGTTCCGTGATGGCCGTTCCGTTCACCGTGACGCGGCCTTCCTGGATGATCTGCTCGGCCTTGCGCCGGGAAGCCACGCCGGCCCGCGAGAGGATTTTCTGGAGTCTTTCTTCGGGCATCAGCTCTGGCCGGGGGGATCGGAGTCCGGTTCGGCGGTGGGGGCGGGATCGGGCTCCGGTGCGGCGATCGCCTGCGGCGTAGCCTCCGCCGCTTGCGGTGTAGCCTCCGTCGCGGGTGCGGCCTCCGGCATTTCGCCGTCGATGGCCATGCGCCGGATCTCCTCGAATTCCTTCAGCGACGGCAATTCCGTCAGATCCTTCAGCCCGAACTGTACCAGGAAATCCTTGGTCGTTTTATACAGGATGGGCTTGCCGATCACATTCTTGCGACCCGCCCCCGCGATCAGCCGGCGGTCCAGGAGCGTCTTCAACACCCCGGCGCCCTGCACCCCGCGAATCTCCATAATCTCAGGCGCGGTCACCGGCTGCTTGTAGGCGATCACGGCCAGCGTCTCCAGCGCCGGCAGCGAGAGCTTCAGGGGCGGCTTCAGGCTCTTGACGAAATTGCGCACCGCCTCATGATGCTCCGGCTTGGTGGTGACTTTATACCCACCCGCCACTTCGCGCATGGTGACGCCATGGGCGGGCTTGTCATATTCCGCCACCAGCTCGTCGAGCAGCGTCTGCACGCGCTCTCGCGGCTGATTCAAGGCTGTGGCGATCTGCGCCACCGAAAGAGGCTCCTCGGTGACATACACGATGGCCTCCAGCACCGCCTTCAACTGCACGTCTTCAGACGAAACCGGGCCCGCCTCCACTACCGCCAGCAAGTCATCGGCGCCGACCGCTTCACCCTCGGCGGGGTTCGCTCCTTCCGCGGGAGCTTCTAATTCGAGCTCATCCATCACTACCGATATTCCTTCTCGATGGCAATCTCCGGCTGATCCGCCGCAAACACCGTGTCGAACATCTTATGCTTCCGGAGCACGATCTCGCCGAACAAGTCCGCCTGCGCTACCATGACCGCCTGCTGTTTCACCAATTCCAGCACCGCCAGAAACAGGGTGATCATGGCCTTGCGGCTGCGCTGCTCCGCAAACATGCGCATGATGTAGACCGGCTCATCGCCGGCCTCGGCGAACGTGGACCTGAGGCCCTGGATCATACGCGCCACGCTGACTTCTTCCTCGGCCACCTCGTAAACCGGCCGGTTTTTGGCGCGATCCAGCAAGTCGCCGAACGCCTTCACCAGGTCGAATAGCGTGATCGCCAAGCCCGGATCTTCATCGTCGGAGGCGAACTGGGCAATCTGCGGATTGGACCACACGTTCTCCTCGAGCATGCGCTTCTGCTGCAGCATCTCCGCCGCGTTCTTGAATTTCTCGTGCTCCAGCAGCTTTTCCACCAGCTCCTGGCGCGGGTCTTCATCCTGGCTATCCGCGCCCAAGGCCGGGTCGCGCGGCAGCAGCATGCGCGATTTGATATGGATCAGGGTAGCCGCCATGTACACGAATTCCGCCCCCAGATCGACATCCAACTCCCGCGCTTTTTCCATGTATTGCAGATATTGCGCGGTGATGGTGGCGATGGGGATATCCTTGATATCGATCTGCTGCTTCCGGATCAGGTCCAGCAACAGATCGAGCGGTCCGTCATAGCGTTCCAGGTGGACGTTTAAAGGCGAAGACACCGTTTCTTCACGATATCACGGTTGCGGCTCCGGCCCGCTAACTTTGGGGCTCCTGCGGCGTCTTAACTGATATGAGGACGCGAGCAATCTTAATCACGGCATTTCTGGCGGCGGGGTTGGCAATGTCTGAAAGCCGACACTTCTGCGCCGTTGCTTTAGCGCGCTCGGCGAGTGCTTTCTGCCAGTATTTTCAGGAGTTAAGACAGGAACCGTTGAATCCCGTGGAGCGCGTTGTGTTCAGCCTGGTGCTGGCCAAAGCTAAGGTTCAGCAAGATGGACCGGCACACATGCATTCGTGATGAGTTCAGAAGCGGGGCTGAAGCCCCGCGCCGGCTGAAGCCCCGCCCTCCAGTTACTAGGATTTTTTGTGGACCGTGTGGTGCACCGGCGCCACCTTTTCCTCTTTCAGGCCGGTGATTTTGCCCTTCTCAACGGTGAACGTCACCATGAAGGGGTCCTTGGTGAAGGACTCGCCGATGCCTTCGAACTCGATTTCCACTCCCGTGTCCGGCTTGCCTGTTAAGGGGGCAGGGGTGGTACCATCCGCGCCCACCAGCTTCAGGGTGACGTTAGCCGGTTGATCTTTCCCCTCCATGCTGACCATCAACTTCTTCGATTTCACCGCCGGATCGGCCGACACGAGCCAGCCCTTCAGCTTAGGCACGGCCGCGCCTTTCATCGAGTTGTCGAAGTACGACTGACCGTCAGGCGAGAGCAGTTGCCCCTTGATGTTCAGCCAGAGTGCCAGTTCTGGATTGGTTTTCTTCAGATCCTCTTCTTTCTTGGCGGCGACTTCAGCGGCCGTCTCGATCTTGAAATCGGCGGGGGGCATGGCATTGGCTTTGGCCAGCGCCTTGAGATCCGGCAAGCCGGAAGTGTCTCCATGGTACGCAGTGTAGACCTTGGTGAGATAAGCATCAATCTTCTGCCGCCCATCGGGGGTGAGGGCGCCCTGCCCATCAAAAGTCGCGGCACGGGCGAAATGGAACAGCGCTTCGGACTGCTTCTCCGGCTTCTTCTCCGCCAGGATGACAGTACCTAACCAGTACGAAAGCTGACCCGCGTTGGGATTAATCGCCAGCGCCTTCTTGAAAGTCTGCTCGGCCACGTCATTGTTCTTCCTCTGCATGGCCACCCAACCGAGCGTGGTGTAGGCTGCGGCGTCGGTCTGGCTTTTTGCCTTAGTCCAATCCTCATCCTTAACATTGGCGGGCTTTTCGGCCGCCAGCAGACCGTTGGCCGCCTTCTCCGCGGTGTCCAGCGCATCGGTGCTATTGTTACCGATGGTCGGCGTGAGGAAAGTGATCCAGTAGAGCGCCTGCAGATCTTTAGGATCGACAGCCAGGATCTCCTTAGCCGTGTCGATCATCTTGGCCGGTTGTCCGAGTTGCTGGTAAGTGGTGAGAAACAACTGCAAACGATCCAGCTTGAAATCCGAATCCGGATATTTCTCCTTCCAGGTGTTCAGCAACGCCAGTTTTTTGGTCGCGTCAGTGGCTTTTGTAACGGAGTCGAAGAGCGTGTACTCCTGCTGATCCTTATAGTTCTTCTTTTTCTCGGCCGGCGCCGTCGGGCTGGATGCCGTCTTCCCGCTGTCCGCGGGCTGGCTGGTCTGCGCCACGCCAACCACGACGCCTGCCAGAGCGATGACCGTAATCCCCGTTAGCTTTTGTAAGAAATACTGCACTTGCTGCCTCCTGGCGATGTCCATTAATTTTGATCTGCAGGCTACTGGGCCGCCACTTGCCGGACCGGGCACGTTCCGCCTTCGTCTCGTATCAGCGGGTACTTGCGGAGTATAACCGAACGACATGGCGGGCGCAACATGTTCGACGCCATTCGGCACCGCGAAGTTCCGAATTCAGAATCATAGCAGATCGTGCAACGTGCGTTGGAACCGTTTGTTACTCTATTGGACCTACTGAGCCAGAAGTTCCAGGACTGCGGAGCTCATGGCCAAAACACCCGTGCGAATGGCGGGCTCCGGCAGCGGCGCGAACAGGCTGGAGTGCAGTGACGGCAGCGCGCGGCCGGTGCGCAGGCTGTCCGCCAGTTTGCCCGGATCGGCGGCGCCCAGCCACAGCATGAAGCAGGGAATCCGCCGGCCTTCCAGGCCGAACAAGCCAAAGTCCTCGCTGACCATTGCAGATTTGCCCTCCAGCACATTCCGGCTGCCCAACTCGGCGCTCAGAGCGGTCCGTAGCCGGGCGGCCAGCGCTGGATCGTTGTAAGTAACAGGCACAGATTCCGCCTGGTTGACCTGCACAATGGGGGCGCGATCTTCCGGAACGCCCGCGGCCAACGCCACGCCGCGCGCGGTGCGCTCAATCGCGGCCAGAATGTTCCGGCGCACATCCTCACTGAAAGCGCGGATTGAGAGCTGCAGCTTCACCTCGTCGGGAATGATGTTCGGCCGGGTCCCGCCGTGGATGGAGCCAACCGTGACGACGGCCGGATCTTGCGGCGCGGTCTGGCGGCTGACGATGGTCTGCAAGGCCAGCACAAATTCGGCAGCCATCACCACGGGATCCTTAGTGGTCTCGGGACGCGCGCCGTGGCCGCCCACCCCCCGCATGGTCACATCCACGGAGCTCGCGCCGGCGAGGATCGGTCCACCGACTATGCCCACCTGGCCGGCGGCGATCTCCGGAGTATCGTGCTGCGCGATGCAAAAATCCGGCTGGCCAAACCGGGCATAAAGCCCGTCGGCCAGCATGGCGCGCGCACCGCTGACGCGCTCCTCGGAGGGTTGGCCGATCAGCATCAGGGTGCCGTGCCAGCGCTCCTTAATTGCGGCGAGCGTACGCGCCGTGCCCAAAAAGGATGCCATGTGAAGATCGTGCCCGCAGGCGTGCATGACGCCCACGGTTTGGCCGGCATCGCCGATGGTGTGGACCGTGCTGGCATAGGGAAGGCCGGTTTTTTCTTCGACCGGCAAGGCATCCATATCGGTGCGCAGCAGGACCGTGCGGCCCTTGCCATTCGAAAGCAGCGCCACTACGCCGAACGCGGCGCGGCCATCCGCATACCTGCCGACGTGTTCCGTCACGGTGTAGCCGGCCTTGCGCAACTCTTCCGCCAGCCGGGCGGAGGTGCGCTCCTCGTGCTGCGATATTTCCGGATGGGCGTGCAGGTCCTTATAAATCGCGAAGAGATCGGGCACCTGGGCGTCGATGGCTGTGTGCAGGCTGTCTGCCGATGCGGCTATCAGGGGTAAAACCGTCAGGAGTACGACGAAGCTTCGCATGGGGGTGTATGAGCCGTCAATCCACCAGTCCGGCGCGCACGGCAAAGCGCACCAGGTCCGTGGCGCTATGCATGTTGAGCTTCTCCATGATACGGCCGCGGTGGGCATCCACTGTGTAGACGCTCAGGTTCAACACGGTGGCGATGTCTTTATTGGTCTTGCCTTCCGCGATCATCTGCAGCACCTCCCGTTCGCGGCTGGTGAGCAGATCGATGGGATCGGTTACATGCCGGCGGTAATCGTTCAGCACCGCATCGGATACGCCGGGGCTCAGGTAGCCTTCGCCGCGGGCAATGGCGCGCACGGCGGCCAGCAGATCGCTGGCGATGGATTCTTTCAGCAAGTACCCGCGGGCGCCGGCGCGCAGGATTTCGCGCACATACACCGAATCCTTGTGCATGCTCAGCGCCAGCACCCGCGAGCGGGGAGACACGTCGCCCACGCGCCGCGTGGCTTCGATGCCGTTCAACTCCGGCATGGCTACATCCATCACGATCACATCGGGCTGCAGCTGGCCGGCCAGATCCAGGGCTTCGCGGCCATTGCCGGCCTCGCCCACGATCTCCATATCCACCTGCGCCGCCAGGATCATCTTGAATCCATGGCGCACGACGGCGTGATCGTCAACCAACAAGATGCGTATCTTTTCCCTCATGCTGCACGCTCCCGGCCGGCACACGAACCTCGATTTCCACTCCTTGTCCTTCCTTCGAGCGCAGTGTCAGATCGCCGCCCACGCTCCGCGCGCGAGCCCGCATACCGATCATACCCATGCCGCCCCATTCAGCGCCAGCGGCGGGCAATCCGCGCCCGTCGTCGGAAATGGAAAGACACACCTCGCCGTCGCGAGAGTCCAGGGTCACCTTGGCGTGGCGCGCGCCGGAGTGCCGTGCCACGTTGGTGAGCGCCTCCTGCGCCAGGCGAAACAGGTGTGTCTCAGTATCGTCAGGCAGGCGGCCGGATGTGTTGCCCCGGAATTCCGTCTGGATGCCCGTGCGATGCGTAAAGCCTTCACACAGCCAGCGCAGAGCTGCCTCCAGGCCGAAGTCGTCCAGGATCGTCGGGTGCAGCAGTTGCGACATCTGGCGCACATTGCCGATGGATTCGTCTACCAGGCGCAGGCAATCGTCCAGCCGGGCGCGATCGCCGGCGCCATCTCCGGTGCCGTCCAAGCCCAGGGACGACAGGTTAGCTTTCAGAGCGGTCAACGACTGTCCCAGTTCGTCGTGCAGTTCATGGGAGAAGCGCCGCGCCGTGCTCTCCTGGTCCTCCAGCATGTGCCATGAGACGCGGCTCAGCTCGCTCTCCTGCCAATCCATTCTGCGCAGCAATCGTTCAGTCAGGCGCACGGTCAGCACCGTCGACAGCACCGCCATCAGCAGAAACGCCGCCAGAAAAGCGGCCGACTGCTTCACCAGGCTCTCGGAACGGATGTCTATCTGGTTCTGCGCCGCGACCGCCCGGCGGTAGCTGAACTCGATGAGCTTGGCGACCACGGAGGTGAATGCCTCGTGATCGCGGAACAGGTCCTGCGAGGAAAACGTCTCCGGTTCCTCCGGCGCCAATAGCCGCCGCGCTTCGGCCGAGAAGGCCGTCGAACTGCGCCGGAGCTGATCGTAGAGGCGCCGCTGCGGAGTCTGCGCCCCTTCCGCCACGATGCGCTCGATGTTGCGGTCGGCTTCGTCTAACTGGGAAAGAATCTTGCCGGAATCGACGGAATCCGGATCCCGTGCGAGGATTGAGAAAACGTCCGTCAGGTTGGCCTGCTGGCGGCGCACCTCTTCGAGCAGGCGATTGGTGGACTGCTGTTCGGCGACCAGGCGCGCGGCGTTCTCCTTAATGGTGTGTATATTCCCGATGCCGATGAAGGCGCCGGCCAGCAGCAGGACGATGACCAGGCTGAAGCCGGCGATCAACACGCGCAGCAGGCTGGCATGCGTGATCCTCCGGCCCGCCGCAGGTGAATGATCTTTCACTATCCCCCAACTCCATGATGGCGCTATGACGGCCCGGGAGAATATCCCGTAGCGGGGCTAATCCAGCACCCGAAAGCGGGCTATGGTTTGCCCGTTTGTACGTATGGTTTCGTCCGCGCGTTAGCCCTTCGAGTCTATCGTATTCAAAGCGGTTCTGCCGGAAGATGGAATTGACGGGAGAGATAAATCCCATCAAGGAGAATCACCATGAAAAAGAGTTTACTCGCGATCGTTTTTGCCGCCGCGGCCCTGCCGATGACGTTTGCCGCGCAGAATACACCGGCCACCGGCCAGTCCACCAACCAGAGCACTACCGCTCCGGCGAAGAAGGCCAAAAAGCACAGCACCAAAAAGACCAGCCCGACGACGACTACCAGCACCACCAGCCAGAAGTAACTGTCCTTCCCAAACGTGGGCAGGCGATGATTCCTGCCCACGTGATTTTTCTCAGGCGCGGCCGTCGCCCTTTCGTGGAGTTCGGCAACAACAACGGTCACTTCACCGCACCGCCGGCGACTTCATCCCCAGCGCCCCCAGATACCCCGCGTTCACCCCGCAATTCTCCAGCTTGATCTTCTCCAGCAAATCCGCCATCGCCGCGCGCGCGTGATCGCTCGCCGGCCGCTTCTTCATATGCTCCTCCGCTGCGCCCATGCCGCCGGGCAG
This sequence comes from Bryobacterales bacterium, assembly GCA_963756605.1. Lineage (GTDB taxonomy): Bacteria > Acidobacteriota > Terriglobia > Bryobacterales > Bryobacteraceae > Bog-159. The sequence goes on from CAVWOT010000019.1 coordinate 224,918, forward strand.
CGCCGCGTACGCCACGATCTCATCCCAGTGCAGCGGACGCTCGAAACTCACCGGCGACGAGGTCGCATCCATTTTCTTGTACGGCCAAAATGTCCAGCCCACTTCATTCTTCTCCAGCATCGTCCGAAACTGCGCGATCCAGGTGTCCTGATTCTCGCCGGATTCTCCCATCCAGATGGGTACCTGGTAGCGCTCGCGAAAATCCAGGTAGGGCTGGATCACATCCTCGGTCGGCGCGGTCCAGTATTTGTGGAAGGTGTAAATGGTGTTCGAATCGAAGGGCGGTCCGAATGCGGCGAAGTTGCTGTCCCACTGCGCGCCGCCCAGGATCACCGGGTGGTTCGTATCCACCTGGCGGATGGCGGCCGTGATCTCGCGGTAAACCGGCTCCAGGCGCGCGTTCAGCCGCGCCACCGCAGGTGGAATCGGCTCGTTCAGCAGATCGTAACCGATCACGGTGGGTTCATCGGCGTACCTCTGCGCGATGCTGCGCCAGAATCCCACCGCCAATTCCTGTTGCTCGGCGCTTTCGAACAGCCATGGATAGCCCCAGCTATCGTCGATATTGGTGCCCGTCTGGCCGCCGGGCGCGCAGTGCATGTCCAGGATGACCCAAACGTGCCGCTGGCGGCACCACGTAATGACCCGATCGAGCAGCGGGAATGCCGTGCCGTCGTCGATCAGCTTCCAGTGAAACGGAATGCGCACACAGTTGAACCCGGCTTCGTGGATGAACCGGATATCGCTATCGGTGATATAGGCGTCCCGATATTGCTTCCAGAAACGCGCGGTCTGGTCCGGGCCGATCAGGTCGTTGAACAGCGCCGAGATCTCGCGGTACGACGCCGGCCCCTTGTCGAAGTGAAACATGTAGCCTTCCGGCACCAGCCAATTGCCCAGATTGATGCCGCGCAGCAGCAGTTTCTCGCCGCCCGGCGCCACGATATATTTGCCGTCCGTATGTACAAATCGGGGTTTCGCGGCGGGCAGGCAAACGGCTGCCACACACGCCAGGACGGCGATTCTGAAGACGCTACGCATGTCCGCTATCATATACAAATGTGGGCCACGCTCTCAGCCCGCGGGCGGCCGCCAGTCCGCCACAATACCCTGCCCTGCGCGTAGCGTGCATGCGTTCCGCACAACTCATACCATGATCCGCGTCGAGCTTCTAATTCTTTCCGCCTTTTGGGTAGCGTTTTATATTTACTGGCTGGTTTCCGCGAAAAGTGCGAAACGGAACGTGCGCCCGAACCGAGCTCATGCGGCGTACAGGATTATTTTGATCGTTATCATTCTGTCCATTTTCTACACCGTTCGAAGGTTCGGACCATTTAATGTCGCCATCCCCAACCCTGCTCTTGGCATGTGTGGGCTCATCCTCTGCGCCCTCGGCCTGTCGCTCGCCGTATGGGCGCGGAAGTATCTCGGAAAGAACTGGGGAATGCCGATGTCCGTCAAGGAAGATCCCGAGCTCGTGACCACTGGACCTTATCGTTACGTTCGCCACCCCATTTATTCGGGGATACTGCTCGGCATGCTCGGATCGGCCCTCGTAAGCGGCGTCCCCTGGCTGGTGGTCTTCGTCTGTTACGGAATCTATTTCGCGATCTCCGCGCGCGCGGAAGAGCGCCTCATACTGCGCGAATTCCCGCAGGAATATCCGAAGTACCGAGCCGCCACGAAAGCGATCATTCCGTTTGTCTGGTAGACGTTTCAAGTCCCGGCTGCCGGAGGTCTGGAAGTGACCTTTAAAGAGACTCTGATCGCGGCGTTAGCGTGTAATCGTGACCAGCCCCCATCGGCGTGAATCGGCGTGCATCGGCGGTTAATCCCCCCGCAGCCACCCGACTCTAAGTCGATCTCACCAAAGGCTGGAACCCCCGCGACGAAACGGAAAATCCTGGTCGAACAAATCGCCCTCAATTAGTGGAAAACTGGCCCGCCTCGAACGCGCCGTCTCCAACACTATCGCCGACCTTGAACGCTGCCGCATAGATAGCCGCAACCAAAACAAAGCTGCAGCGGGGCTGAAGCCCCGTGCCGGCTAAAGCCCGCCCTCCGAAAGCCCGCGCTGCCAAGGGAATCATGATCGTTCCCTAACGACTTCCTTATGTGCACCACTTTATCGTGTGAACAGGCCTAGTGATGCACAGCCGAATTCTGTTCTTACGCGAGAGCGCCCAGTCGCCGCTGGCGGAGATTCGGAGCGCCGAACAGCCACTACACCTGGTAGTGCTCTACAACAACCCACTTTTGACCGTCCGGGCGTTGGCTGCGGCGGCCGAATGGGCGCGCGACTTTGAAGCCGCTGTTACGCTGATGGCCGTCTACGTCCTGCCGTACCCGTCGCCGCTGGAGTGCCAGGAAGGGATACGAAAGCGGCTGGAGAGAGAACTGACCGCGGTGGCGCGCAGCAGCCCGGCGGCCATCCGCATCAAGCTGGTCTTCGCGCGCGACCGGGAGGATGCCTACCTGGGCTTGCTCCAGTGCCAATCCGTAGTCGTAATGGGTGCGAAAGACCGCTGGTGGCCAACGCGCGAAGAGCGCCTGGCACGCAAGCTGGCGGCCCGCGGCCACAGCGTGGCTCTAATTAAGGTGAAATAGGATATGCTCGATCTGTTTTTTGTGATTCTCACAATTCTGTTCTTCCTCATCGCCTGGGCATATGTCCGAGGATGTGACCGCCTGTAAGCGGAGCCCTTTATGGAATACATACTCGCCGCCATCGTTGCCGTGGTCGTGGGCGCTTACTTGATCTACGCGCTCTTGCGGCCGGAGCGCTTCTAGGAGACTTTGCTCATGACCACCCTCGGTTGGTTCCAGATTCTTCTCTTTTTCCTGATCCTGCTGGCGTTGACCAAGCCACTGGGCTGGTTCATGGCGCGCCTGTTCGAAGGCGAGCGCACTTTCCTGCATCCGGTTCTGCGCCCCATTGAGCGCCTGATCTACAAAATCAGCGGTGTGGACGAAAGCCACGAGCAGCACTGGACTCACTATGCCGGCTCGCTGCTGGCCTTCAGCCTGGCAGGCATCGTGGTCACTTACATCCTCCAGCGAATTCAGGGAATACTGCCCTTCAATCCGCAAGGATTTGGCGGAAAGCTCATCACTCCCGACCTGGCCTTCAACACGGCCGTCAGTTTCGGTACGAATACGAACTGGCAAGCCTATACACCCGAAACAACCGTCAGTTATTTCACGCAGATGGTGGCATTAGCCGTGCATAACTTCACCTCCGCGGCGGCAGGTATCGCTACGGCCATGGCTGTGGTGCGCGGATTCTCGCGCCGTTCCGCCAACTCCATCGGAAACTTCTGGGTGGATACCACCCGCGCCACGCTCTATCTTCTGATTCCCCTGTCCATCATTGTCGCGCTGCTGTTCGTCTGGCAAGGTTCCATCCAGAATTTGCATCCGTACGACAAAGTAGCCACGCTCGAAGGGACCACCCAGACCATTGCGCAGGGCCCCACCGCATCGCAGGAAGCCATCAAGATGCTGGGCACCAACGGGGGCGGCTTCTTCAATGCCAATTCCGCCCATCCCTTTGAAAACCCGACGCCGTTCTCGAATTTCCTGGAGGTGCTCTGCATTTTCGTCATTCCGGCCGGTCTCACCTACACCTTCGGCAAAATGGTGAAAGATACCCGCCAGGGATGGGCGCTGTTCGCCGCCATGAGCATCGTCTGGCTGGCGGGCGTTTTGGTGGTCTACGCTGCCGAACAGGGCGGCAATCCGAACATTAGCAAGCTGGGCGTCGAGAGCGCCGCCTCCGCCACGCAGCCGGGAGGAAACATGGAAGGCAAAGAGGTGCGCTTCGGCATCCCCGCCTCGGCCCTGTTCGCGGTCACCACCACCGATGCCAGTTGCGGCGCGGTGAACAGCATGCACGACAGCTACACCCCATTGGGCGGTATGGTGCCGCTGGTCAACATTGAATTGGGCGAAGTGATCTTCGGCGGCGTCGGCGCGGGACTCTACGGCATGCTGATGTACGCCATCCTGGGCGTGTTTCTTGCCGGCCTCATGGTCGGCCGCACGCCCGAATATTTGTGCAAGAAGATCGAACAGAAAGAGGTCAAAATGGCCATGCTGGCTATGCTTATTCTGGCGGCCAGTATTCTGCTCTTTTCGGCTGGCGGCATAGCGGTGCATTTCGCCAAGAATGCCTGGATCAATCCCCCCGGACCCGGCACCGCCAACCTAACCAACAACGGTCCGCACGGCCTTTCGGAGATGCTCTACGCCTTCACCAGCGCCACCGGGAACAACGGCAGTGCGTTCGGCGGATTCAGCCCCAATACACCGTTTTTCAACACCACCATGGGACTTGCCATGCTCATCGGCCGCTTCCTGATGATGATTCCCCTGCTGGCCGCCGCGGGCAGCCTGGCGCAGAAGAAGATGGTGCCGGTCTCGGCCGGTACCTTTCCCACGCACGGCGCATTGTTTGTCGGCTGGCTGGTGGCCGTAATCCTGATCGTGGGGGCGCTGACGTTTTTCCCCGCCCTTTCCCTCGGCCCAATCGTGGAACATTTTCTGATGCACGAAGGCAAATTGTTTTCGCTGGTGCTGACGGGATTCTGGAGCTAAGATAATGCCTGTAGTGGAACCACCCCCTTCGACCTCCTACGTCACCGAGCCGCTGCTGATCTCGAAGAAGGCTGTCCGCGCACGCCCGCTGCTCGATCCGCCCATTGTCAAGCGCGCCATCCGCGACTCCTTCGTCAAGCTGCACCCGCGCCTGATGATGAAAAATCCGGTCATGTTCGTCGTCGAAGTAGGCGCCGCCATGACTACGCTCGAAGTCTTCAAGGTTCTGGCTACCGGCGGCCATGGCCTCGCCTTCACGTTCCAGATCACCCTGTGGCTCTGGTTCACCGTCCTGTTTGCCAACTTCGCCGAAGCCATGGCGGAAGGCCGCGGGAAAGCCCAAGCCGACACTCTGCGCAAAACCAAGACCGAAACCATGGCCAAGCGCCTGAAGAACGGCAAGAAGTACGAGACGGTGGCCGCCACCGAACTCCGCCGTGGCGACGTGGTGCTGGTCGAGCGCGGCGATATCATCCCCGGCGATGGCGACGTGATCGAAGGCATCGCCAGCGTGGATGAGTCCGCCATTACGGGCGAGAGCGCGCCGGTCATCCGCGAATCCGGCGGCGATCGCAGCGCCGTCACGGGTGGCACGCGCGTCCTCTCGGATGAGATCAAAGTCCGCATCACCTCAAATCCGGGCGAGACGTTCCTTGATCGCATGATCGCGCTGGTCGAAGGCGCCGAGCGGCAGAAAACACCCAATGAGATTGCGCTCAACATCGTTATCGCAGGCCTGACGTTTATCTTCCTGTTGGCTGTAGTGAGCCTCTATCCCTTTGCACAGTACAGCGTGCAATCGGCCGGCGCGGGCCAGGCGCCCAGCGTTACCGTGCTCATCTCGCTGCTGGTCTGCCTCATCCCCACCACCATCGGCGGACTGCTTTCCGCCATCGGCATCGCCGGCATGGATCGCGTGATGCAGCACAACGTACTGGCTATGAGCGGCAAGGCGGTGGAGGCGGCCGGCGACGTGAATACGCTGCTGCTCGATAAGACCGGCACCATCACGCTGGGCAACCGCCAGGCCGTCGAATTCATTCCCATCGGCGACGCGACGGAAGCCGAGATGGCCGACGCCGCGCAACTTTCCAGCCTGGCCGACGAGACCCCCGAGGGCCGTTCCATCGTGGTGCTGGCGAAAGAGAAATACGCCTACCGCGGCCGCGAGGTAGCCAATCACGAAGCGCATTTCATCCCCTTTACCGCGCAAACCCGCATGAGCGGAGTGGATCTCGACGGGCGCCGTATCCGCAAGGGCGCCACCGATTCCGTAATCGAATTCGTGCACGAAAACGGCGGCACCATTCCGTCGGAACTGATGGACACCACCCAGCGCATCTCTCGTTCCGGCGGCACGCCGCTGGCGGTGGCGGATGGCGGACGCGTGATAGGCGTCATCCATCTGAAAGATGTAGTGAAGGGCGGCATGCGCGAGCGCTTCGAGCAGTTGCGCCGCATCGGCATTCGCACCGTCATGATCACCGGCGATAATCCGCTCACCGCCGCGGCCATCGCCGCCGAAGCCGGTGTGGACGACTTTCTGGCGCAGGCCACCCCCAAAGACAAAATGGACCTGATTAAGAAGGAGCAGGCCGGCGGCCGCCTGGTCGCCATGACCGGAGACGGCACCAACGACGCACCCGCGCTGGCCCAGGCCGATGTAGGTCTGGCAATGAATACGGGCACCATGGCCGCCAAGGAAGCCGGTAACATGGTGGACCTGGACAGTAACCCCACCAAGCTCATCGAGGTGGTGGCTATCGGCAAGCAGTTACTCATGACCCGCGGCGCGCTGACTACTTTCTCGGTCGCCAACGATGTCGCGAAGTATTTCGCCATCCTGCCGGCCATGTTCATGGCCACTTATCCCTCGCTGGCTAAGTTGAATATCATGTATCTGCGCAACCCGGAAAGCGCCGTGCTGGCCGCGGTCGTTTTCAATGCCTTGATCATCATCTTCCTGATCCCGCTGGCTCTCAAGGGCGTGGCATACAAGCCGCTGAGCGCCGCTGCGCTGCTGCGCCGCAACCTGCTCATCTATGGCGTGGGTGGAGTGATTGCACCCTTCCCCGGCATCTGGCTGATCGACCGGCTGTTGGGGTTGTTGCGTTTGGCCTGAGGATACTTTGATGAAACAAATACTGATTCCCGCGGTTGGCCTAACCCTGGTGCTTACTATAATTACAGGCCTGATCTACCCCCTGGTGGTCACCGGCTTAGCGCAGATGATGTTCCACCACCAGGCCAATGGCAGCCTGATCGTTTCAAATGGCAAGATTGTAGGATCGGAGCTGATCGGCCAGAAATTCACTAAGCCCGAGTACTTCCACGGACGGCCTTCCGGAGCCGGCGACGGTTACGACGCCGCTAACTCCGGCGCTACCAACTTAGGACCTACTAACCAGGCGTTAATTAGTCGTGTTAGAGACGATATCAAGAAGTTCCGCCAGGAAAACCCTACTTACACCGATCCAATTCCGGCGGACTTATTGGCGATGTCCGCAAGCGGCCTCGATCCGCATATCAGTCCGGCTTCGGCCTACGCCCAGGTCGATCGAGTCGCTAAGGCGCGCGGCGTGCCCGCTGACGTAGTGCGCCAGGCCGTCGAGCGGCGCATCGAGGGCATGCAGTTCGGAATCTTAGGCGAGCCGCGCGTGAATGTGCTTCTTCTAAACCTCGACCTCGACCGCCATCCTTGATGGCGCGACCTTACCGCGACTACAAGCGCGGCAGAGCGGCCTGAGAGGCCGCCGCAGGCTGAGTGCCTTGTCTTCATAGCCCTGCAGGGCACCAAATGTGATGTAAGCCCATCGTGGTGCCGACTTCCGGCGGATGCGACTGGACGAAGGCGACGGCGCTTTCCAGTAGCTGCCGGGACTCAATTGCGGGAAAGTCGGCGTGTATTTCCGTGACGGTCTCATTGCGGCGGACGGCATAGGCGATGCTATCGAGGGAGATGCGCGTGCCACCGTGAGCTTCGACATACGGATTGGCCGGCAGATCCCCCATAGCTATTTCTATTTTACTTCCGTTGCGGGGAGTTGCATAGGGGGCGCCGCCGAACCCGAAGACCCGGCGGCGACGTTACGAGGTTCCGGGCTGCTTACTGCGCGGTCCCAGTCCCGCTGAGCTGCACGGATTGTGGACTGCCGGCGCTACTGTCGTACACGCTTAAAGTGGCCTTTTCCAAGGTTGCCGTCGAAGGCTTGAAGTTCACCGTGAATTTGCAGGGCTGCGCACCCACCGGCAGCGATCCACTACACGGAGGGTCGGTCAGTCCACTCAGGCTGAAGTCGCCGGCATTCTCGCCAGTGATTCCCCAGGCGGTAAACGAGATCGTGGAGGTTCCTACGTTGCTGATTGCCACTGATTGAGGCGATGTTTGGCCAACGGTGGTGTTGGGGAAGGACACCGGAGACGGACTGAACTCGACTCCGGTTCCCGTCCCCGAGAGCGCCACTGTTTGCGGACTGGTTGGGTCGCTATCGTACACGCTTAACGTCCCTGTCGCATAGCCGACCGCAGTTGGGGTGAAATTGACGTAAATGAAACAGGAGCCACCGGGACTGATTGTTTCGGGGACACAACTGGTGGGTCCCGCGCTGAGCGCAAACGGCGAGCCCACCTTAGCTACGGGGTTGTTTAACGTAAGCGGAGATCCCGTGTTGTTGGTCAATTTGATTTTGGCCGAGCTGCTCTTGGTGCCAACAGCCTGCGTGGCGAACGCAAGGGGGCTCGGGCTCAAGCCGACGAGGCTGGTGCCGGTCCCGGCCAGGCCTACGACTTGCGGGCTGCTGGGATCGGCGTCGCTGATGACCAGCGCGCCTTTCTTGGCCCCGGTACTCGCCGGCGCGAATACCACGGTGATTTGGCATTTCGCTCCACCAGCCAGCGCGCCTGTACAAGCGTTGTTGGTGATGACGAAATCTGTTGGATCATCGACTGTGATGGCTTTCATGGTGATGCTCTTTGTACCCTGGTTAGTCACCGTTACGGTATTAGTCGGGCTGGTTTGGCCCACGGGCTCACTGGGGAACGACAGTTGACCCGGTGCGACAGCAATGGCGCTTCCGGTCGCTGTCAGGCTGATAGTGGCGGTGCCGGTGAAGAAGCCGTTATCCTCGATGCTGATCGTGCCGCTCGCGGGTCCGGCTGCTGTGGGGTTGAAGTAGACGTACATGGCACAGGTATTCGCGTTAGAAAGACCTGTTCCGCAGTCGTCGGACTCGGTGAAGGGGCCGGTGATCGAGATGTTGCTGAAGGTCAGCGGGCCCAGAGCGCTCAGGGTCACGACTTCGGGGGCGCTGGGGGAGCCAACCGTTGTTAACTCGAAATCGAGGCTGGTGGGCGCGACGTTCAGTGCGGAGAACGCAGTAACCTCGCGGACGCGGTCGTTGCCGTAGTCGGCTATCAGGAAGTTGCCTGATGCGTCCTGTGCGATGCCGTTTGGGTTGCTGAGTTCGGCGCTAAGGGCAGGACCGCCGTCGCCGCTGAGGCCTGCTGTACGGTCGCCCGCGAAAGTAGTCATCCAGCCCGCCGGGTTGACCCAACGCACAAGCTCATTGTTATTGTCCGAGATAAAGAGGTTGCCGTTCGCATCCACGTGGACGCGGTTCGGATGGTTCAGCTCGTGCTCGGTTGCGATTCCGTCACCGTTGAAGCCGCAAACGCCGTTGCCCGCGATGGTGTTGATGATACCCGTGGCCGCGGCCACTTCGCGAACTACACAATTATTGTAGTCCGCGATGTACACGTTTCCGGCGTCGTCAACCGTCACGCCTGACGGGCCATTCAACCAGGCAATCGTCGCGGGGTCACCGTCTCCCAAATAGCCAGGATTGCCGGCGCCGGCGATCGTGTTAATGATCCCCGTTGTGACCTCGACCTCACGTACGCGGTTGTTGGTTTGGTCGCCGATATAGACGTTATCTTTACTGTCGACAAACACTCCGTTGGGGCCATTTAGCCTCGCATAGGTAGCCGCGACGCCGTCCCCGCTGTATCCACAGTCTGGCGGATTTGCACCGGCAAAAATGGAGATGTCACCAGCGCTTACCTGCCAGACGACGCAGTTCTTCTCATCGGCGATGTAAATGTTCCCCTTGCTGTCGCTTGCAATGCCGCCAACTGTACCAAGCACGGCGTCGGTGGCGGGCCCCGGGCCGATGCTGAACCCACAGGTGCCTGTAACGGCGCCGGAGACAGCCGAGCCGGCGAAGATGTTCACTACCCCGGCCCCGGTCTTCTTCACCAGTTCACGAACCATGCAATTGTTCTGGTCTGAAATGAAGACGTTGCCGAACGGGTCTTCTGCCACATCGCCGAGGCCGTTGAATACCACTCCCGACGGCGGAACGCCGCTGACCAGAGTGGGAAAGGTGGGGCTGCCGTTGCCGGCGACGGTGTTGATGTCCTCACCGACAGTGAATGCGCGGATGCGATTGTTGCCTTCGTCGGCAAAATAGATGAGCCCGGAGCTGGCGACGGCAACTCCCTCAGGCGTATTCATCTCCGCGCTTGTAGCTGAACCGTTATCTCCACTGAAGCCTCTGGTGCCGTTTCCCGCGACGGTGCTGACGGCGCCGCCCACGGCGCACTGACGGATCTCGCTGTAAGTATAGTCCCCGATGGTGACGGTTGTGCCGGCGGCATTCACCGCTATCCCGCTGTACACCAGGCCGATCTCGGTGCTGGTGTTACCTTGCGTCCCGTTGCCACATACGGTAGTGATGATCCCGGTGGAAGCGGCGACCTCCCGAATTCGATAATTGCTCTGGTCGGCGATGAACACGTCTCCCGCGCGATCAATCGCTACTCCGGTTGGATAGTTCAACTCGGCACTGGTCGCCAGCATGTTATCCCCGTTGTAACCAGGCGTTGCAGTTCCCGCGATTGTGCTGATCACATCCGTCGAAAGAATCAGCTTCCGGATACGAAAGTTGTCGACATCCGCGATATATAGGTTGCCGGAGCTATCCAAAGCCAAGCCGTGCGGGTATCTAAGGTACGCGCTGGTTCCGGGCCCATTGTCGCCGCCGTACGTGCACTGATGCGGTACGCCCGCAATGGTCGTGACCGTTTTCGTTTTGGTGTCGATCTCGCGAATGATGCAATTGTTGGAATCGGAGACATAAACGTTGCCCTCGTGATCCACCGCGATGCCAACCGTGAGATTGAATTGGGCATTCGCGGCGCCGCCCACCACGGTGTCGCCGGCATATCCGGGAGCGCCGGTTCCTGCCACGACGGTCAGGATACCGCTGCTGGTATCCACTTTAAACACTCGGTTGGCTGCGGCGACGTAGTAGTTCCCCGAAGCGTCAAAGGCAACCCCATAAGGGCCGCTAATGTCGGCCTGGAGCGCGGCTATGCCGTTGGGACCGCCGCCGATGAAAGTACTGATCACATCTTGCTGTGCCCAGGCGGGCAGCAGCGAGATCGTCAAAAGAAGCGTGCAAAACGTTGCTAACTGACGCATAAGTGTTCTCCTTTGATCTCGATTCGTTTTCCCCACTGGCAAGCACGCGCGGAGACTCAGGAGCACTTCCCAGGCCCTCTGCAATCCCGGCGAGTCACCTCCATTTTCTATCTGCGTAGAAACCGGGCGTTTCTGCTCAGAATATTTCGCTTGGCTTTAGTAGATAGTGAAAGTCGAGGGCGTTGCGTTACGGGCCGCGCGAGTTTTCGAGGAAGCAGCCAGCGCCCCAGAAAGAGAGGTATTCCAAACGGAAGTGCATCTCGGGCGCTGACCTGCGGTTCACAGGGTATAACAGACCGCTGTTGCTCGCCGATGGAGTACCGCTGCTAGAATGCGAGAATGATCCCGGCGTGCTGTCGCCCCGCGGCGATCCAGTCTCCGTGGAGTAAAGTGAAGTCTTTGATATTGAAGCTGTACAGCACCCGCCCTTGACTGGCGGCGTGCATGAGTTGATCCCTCTTTCCAATCAATTCACATTCCGAGGCGGTCAAGACGTCAATGCGCCTCGCTCGCAGGGCGACGACGAGTGCATTCTGCATGGCATCCTCGTCGAAGTACAGCCGAATCCGGCTCATCGCGGGGAGCGGAATTCCGGCTCGCGATCCACGTTGCCGGCCTCTTCCGCCGCCAGGTCAGTTTCGATTTCCTCACGATTGGCGTGATAATAGGCGAGGGCGGCGTGAACCTGCGCGAGACCTCGACCGCCATACTTATGTGCTGCAGGCTTTTAGCCTGCGGACCGGCGTCCACGCCGGTCCATGCAGGTCTGGAGACCCGCCGCAGACCTGGAGGTCTGCCCCACGCAACGCGTGACTTTTTGCCCCGCCCGGCGGTTACTCTTATTTGAGGCAGTTTGCGGAGCAATCGTTGAAGGCCGATCCGGCCGGCGAGGAAGAGCGTATGCTGATCGAGGCCGCCCAGCGCGATCCGGGCGGTTTTGGAGAGCTATACGAGCGCAACTTTGCCCGTGTCTACGCCTATGTGGCACGCCACGTGTCCAGCCGCGCTGAGGCCGAAGACGTAACAGCCGAGGTGTTCCAGCAGGCTTTGGCCAATCTGGCGCAGTTTGAATGGCGCGGCATTCCCTTCGCCGCGTGGCTGCGCCGGATGGCCGCCAACGCCATTGCCGACCAGTGGCACGCCGCGCAACGGGAAACCGGGGAGCCGGACCGCGCGCCGCCCGATCCGGCCGGCGCTGAGGATATTGAGCGCAGTGCCATGCTTTTTCAGCTGGTGGACGCCCTGCCGGCGGATCAGCGACGCGTGGTCATCGGACGTTTCGTGGAGCAGAAGAGCATCGCCGAACTGGCGCAGGATTTGGGCCGCAGTCAAGGCGCCATCAAACAGCTGCAATGGCGTGCGCTGCGCAGCTTGCGGGAACTGGCGGGGAGGGCGCGTGCCTGAATCGAGCGCCAGACGCTCCATGGCGGACCGGCTGGATCAACTGATCGCCGCCCTCCTCCAGACCGGGCCCGGCGCCGCGCATGGCATCACCGACCGGCGGCTCGCGCCGCTAGGCAGTCTGGCGGCGGCGTTGCTCGATATGCCCCGACCGGAATTCCGCGCGCGGCTAAAGAAGGATTTGGAAAGGAAAGCATTGATGAGCACAATGGCAGTAAACCCCATACGCGCCGGCTTTCACACGGTCACGCCCTACGTGACCATTCCCGATGCCGGCGGCTTAATCGATTTCGTCAAGGAAGCGTTCGCGGCAGAAGAGTTGATCCGCGACACTGGATCGGCCGGCGGCATCCACGCAGAAGTCCGTCTCGGCGATTCGATCATGATGATCGGCGGAGGCAGCGCCTTCCGCGGCACTCCCACTCCTACCATGCTGCAATACTACGTTCCAGACGCGGATGCAATGTTTGCCCGCGCGGTAGCGGCCGGCGCCACCGTGCAGATAGAACTGATGGAGGACCACGGCGACCGGTTTGGGGTGGTTAGAGATCCATTTGGGAACGATTGGATTGTCGGTACACACCTGGGCGCGCGGTACGTACCGGAAGGAGTGCGGGACCTGACCATTTACTTGCACCCGGTGGGGGCGCCGGAGTTTATTGCATTTCTAGAAGAGGTTTTTGCCGCCGCGGAGTTCGTGCGTTACGACGCGCCGGATGGCACGGTGCTGCATGCCAAGATGCGCATCGGGGATTCCATCATCGCGCTCGGCGACGCCCGGCGGCACTCCTCCGGCGTGGAATTGCAGCAGATGCCCAGCGGTATGTATCTATATGTGCCGGACGCGGATGCCGTTTATCGCCGGGCCATGGCGGCCGGCGCGGTGTCGCTATTCGAACCTGCGGATCAGCCCTACGGCGACCGGCTGGCCGGAGTTCAGGACGCTTGGGAAAACCGCTGGTACATCGCCACGCACACGCGTTAGCGCTGCTGGCGGGCGCGGGGCGTTTAAGCCCCGCTGCCGCCAGGTGTTGTCAGTGCTGGCTGCCACCGGAGGTCCGGGTGCGTGCCGTTCCGGTCTCATGCGTACCGTGTGTCGACATTTCCGGGTGGCTCTGCAACCAGTTGTCCAAGTCCTTCTGGGCCTGCTCGCGCGAAATGCCATAGCGTTCCTGCAGCTTGCCTACAAACTGGTCTTTTTTTCCGCCAATAACTTGAAGATCGTCGTCGGTAAGCTTGCCGAACTTCTCCCTAATCGATCCCTTCAACTGTTTCCATTGGCCTTCTACTTGATCCCAATTCATATGTAAAAAACCTCCACGATCCATGAGCAGTCCGCGCTCCGTTGTAGACTGGCGTACGATTCGCCCCGGGACAAGAAACTCGCCGGCAACAGGTCGCGACGTGCAGATCGGCCGCGCGTTGGTACAATCCAGGCAGGAGTAACATGAGTCGATATCTTGCAGTACTCGCTGCGGTGTGCTTGTGCGCGCCAGCCGCCATGCTAGCCGCCGCGAATCCAGCCGGCGCGTGGGAAGGCACGTTGAAGACGCCGAATGGAGACGTGACTTTTCTATTCAACCTGCATCGCGACGGGGACAAATGGGCGGCGGAAATGGATATTCCAATACAGAGAATCTCAGGACTGCCGCTCGCCAATGTGAAAGTAGATGGAGCAGCTATCGGCTTCACGCTCCCCGGCCCAGGCGATCCGCAATATGATGGCAAGCTCGCCGACGATGGCAAGACCATCGCAGGCAATTTGACGGCGGCCGGCCAACCGCTTCCGCTCGACTTGAAGTGGAAGTCCGAGGCGCGCGTCGTCGAAAAACTGCCGGCCAACACAGGCGATGTACAGGTGCTCGAAGGCGTCTGGGAAGGAGTGTTGGAACCACCCGGCCGGCCGCAGTTGCATGTGCGCTTCAACTTCGTTAAGAACGCCGATGGCAGCATTACGGGCACGTTCGACAGCTTGGATCAAGCCGCCAGCGGCCTGCCCATTGCCGGCATTGCCCGCACGGGCGACACGGTAAAGCTGGATATGAAGGCCATCGGTTGTTCCTACGAAGGGACTTTGAACAAAGACGCTTCCGCCATCACGGGCAACTTCACTCAGGGCGACAGCATCCCGCTCAACCTGCAGCGCAAGCCGGCCGAGAAGAAAAGCTGAGCACGCAGGATCCAGGCACGCTTCCGGAACCGTGGCTGCGCGGGCCCTTGGCGGGGGTCGATCCCATTGTCGCGCCCACGGCTCTACGTGTTCGAGCAAACGCGCGAGGATCTGGAGCGGCACACAGCGGGTCTGGGCGCCGGACAGGTGTGGGCGCGCCCGCATGGATTGGCGCCGCTCGGTTTTCACCTTCGCCACATTGCCGGCAGCGTGGATCGCCTGACCACTTATCTCGAAGGGCGATCGCTCGATGCCGCGCAGATGGCCGCGCTGGCGGCGGAGGAGGAGCCGGGCGCAAATCTCGGGGAGTTGCTGGCTGACATCGGCCAGGTGCTGCGTCGATCCGAAGAGGTGGTTCGCGCCATCCGTCCCGACACGTTTGCCGAACCGCGATGGGTAGGACGAAAGCGTTTGCCGTCCACCGTGATAGGACTGGTGGCGCACATAGCCGAACATACCCAGCGGCATGTGGGACAGGCGATCGCGGCCGCCCACCTGGCGCGCGCTCTGGAAGGCGGGTTTTAGCCAATGCCACTTAGTTACCCCCACCAATGGGAATGTTGCATAATTTGTGGGGCAGACCTCCAGGTCTGCGGCGGGTCTCCAGACCCGCCTTCCGCGAGCCGGCCGACGTGGACGTCGGCCGCAGGACTGGAGTCCTGCCCCACAATTTATGCGGCGCGCCGCCAATGCGGGTGCATGCCATAATTGAATAAGATGTCAGAGCCCCTGCTGGGCATGGAACTGCACGAGATCCAGGAAGCTCTAGGCCCCGGCCATCCAAGTTTTCGCGCCAAACAAATCTACGCTGCTTTGTATCGGCAAAGAGTCGCCGATCTGGCGCGGGTATCCACCTTACCGGCGCCGCTGCGGCAGGAACTGGGCGGTCCCGCCCGGGTGGGTCTGCCGGAGATCGCCCATCGCTACGAATCGGCCGATGGCACCCGGCGATACCTGCTGCGTCTCGAAGACGGCCGCACAGTGGAAACCGTGCTGATGCCCGAAGACGGGCGCGATACGGTCTGTATCTCGAGCCAGGTCGGCTGTCCGGTGGATTGCAAGTTCTGCATGACTGCGCTGATGGGTCTGGAGCGCAATCTCAGCGCCGGCGAGATCGTGGGCCAGGTGCTGCTGGCCGCCCGCGATAACGGCTTGTTGGCGGACGGCACGCGGCTCAACATCGTCATGATGGGGCAAGGCGAGCCGCTGCTCAACCTGGCGAACGTGGTGAAAGCCACGCGTCTGCTGACGGATACCGAAGGCGTTGGCATCCCGCAGCGGCGCATCACGGTGTCAACCGCCGGCATCACCCCCAAGATTGAAGAACTGGGACGCGAACCGGTGCGTCCCCGGCTCTCGGTCTCGTTGAACGCGTCCACCGAAGAGATGCGGCAGCAGTTGATGCCCATCACGCGCAAGTATCATCTGAAGGAGCTGCTGGCGGCCTGCCAGGACTATCCGCTGCGCCCCTGGGAGAAGCTCACCTTTGAGTACGTGCTGCTCAAAGGCGTCAACGACAGCGATGCGGATGCCCGGCGCGTGGTCAGGCTGTTGGCCAACATGAATGCCAAGGTCAACCTGATCGCCCTGAATCCGGGTCCGGGCATTCCATTTGAAACGCCCGATCCGGAGCGGGTCGCGAGCTTCCAAGCCATCGTGCGGCGGTCGATGGGGTGCTTTATCCGCAAGCCGCGCGGGCTGGATATTTTCGCGGCGTGCGGCCAGTTGAAGCGCAATGAGGTGCTGACCGAACTGGCGCCCGCGGCGGAGATTTAATCCCCCGCGATATACTTGGCTTGTTGGATGCCCGCCGGTATTTCCTGATTCTCGCAGTTCTATCCGCCATCCTGGTCCTCGCGCCGCTGCGCACGGGGGATCTTACCGGGTATGACGACGCGCAGTATGCGCATATGGCCAAGGACATCGTGCGCAGCGGAGACTGGCTGGTGTTGCACAGCAACGGCGAGCCTGCACTCGAGAATCCGCCGCTGTACGAGTGGATGGAAGCCTCTTTATTCGCCGCGTTCGGCTTCTCGGATTCGCTTGCCAGGCTGCCCTCCGCGCTGTGCGGACTGGGCGTCATCCTGCTGGTCTATTGGCTGGCGGGCAAGCTGACGGGCGACCCTGCCACGGCCGTACTGGCCATGTTCGTGATGGCCACCAGCCTCTATTTCCTGAAATACACCGCGCGAGGCATGACCGATGTACCGTTCACTTTCTTTGTTCTCTGTGCGGTTTGCGCCTGGTCGCTCACCGCGGACGATCCACGCTGGTGCCTGGCTGCGGGCGCCTGCACGGCCCTCGCCCAGATGACCCGCAGCATGATGGGCCTGGCGCTGCCGGCCGTCTTCGTACTCGACCTGCTGCTGACGCGCCGCCGCCTGCCATGGCGCTACGCGATTCCCTCTCTGGCGATCGCGTACATGCCGCTGCTTGCCTGGTATGCGTACCTGGTTCACCTGTTCGGTGCATGGTTCCTGCAGGTGCACTCCACGTGGCTGCGCAACGAGGTCTACGGAGGATTGTCTCCGGCCTGGCGGAAGTACACCGGCGCTCCAGAATATCTGTGGATGCTGGCGAAATCTTACTGGCCATGGCTGCCGGCCATGCTCGCCGGCCTGGCGGTCGTCCTACGCGGCCGGGACCGCCGCCTGTGGCTGCTGATCCCATGGATCGCCGTCGTGTTTCTCTTGTGCGCGGCAGCGCGCAGCCGGGTGCTGCGATACATGCTGCCGGCGTATCCGGCTTTTGCCATACTGGCGGCCCTGGGGATCAAGCGGTACATTCGCGACCGCTACGTGCGCGTGGGCCTGCGCGCGGGAACAGCGGTATTGGCGCTGGGGGTGGCAGCCGTAGCGGCATTCCCCCGTACGCATTTCGAAGCTGCCGAGATCCGGCCCATCGCCAAAGCGGCTACGGCCGCCACGCAGCCCGGCGAACGGGTGGCCTTCTACGATGCCGGCCAGCCCCGCTTCGATGAAGACAACCAGATGCAGTGGTATGGCGACCGTTTCCTCATCCGCCTGCTCACGCGCGAGGATCTGACAGACGCGCTCCGCGCCGGCCGTGCCCGCGTCTTTGTGCTCGATAAGGATAGTTACTACGCATACATCGGCGGGCAAATTCCTCACCAGGTACTGGCCGAGAGCGGGCACCTGATTTGCATCCGCCTGGCAAGCGGTAATGAACGCGCGCGGTCCTAAGCTTTAGCCTTCTTCAAGGCCGCCTGGATCTTCTTGTCCAGATCCCGGCTCTCGCTGGATGCCGGCGCCGTCTTCAACGCTTCCTGCGCGCGGCCGCAGAAGATCTTCAGCCTGTCCGGCTGGTCCAGCTTGTTGCGCGCGTACAACTGTGACTCCTCATATAGCGTATTCGCCATGGCACTAACGAAATCGGCGCGCGCGACCTTGGCCGCACCGGTTTTGAACAGGTCCTGGGCCTTGGCGGGATCGTTCTTGGCGCCCGCGGCCCGGCAGGTGGCCAACAGCACGGCGCGTTCGATGGCATGTTTCTGAGCGGTTTCGATCTCCGTGTCCGTGGGCCAGGAGCCGCCGTACACCTTGTGCAGCAAGACGACTTCGGTGGGACTGCCGGTTGGGTAAGCGAAATCCAGAGTGATGAAGTCGTCCTTACTCTGGAATTTGGCGAAGTTGTCGGCGAACTGGAGCGCTAACGTATTGGCGGCGCCCAGGTAAGTGCTCACCTGGCGGCGAAAGTTCGTGGTCAGCACGCGATTGGCGTGCCCTCCGGCGTCGTAAGCCTGGGCTAAATCCGTATAGCCTTGCGCCATACCGGAGGTCAAAATCAACATCCACGGCAGGGCGCGCCCCGCATATTCGTTCTGACTGGACAGAAGGTTGCCGAGATGTCCGACGGTCTGCTGATAATCGCCCGTGGCGTAGCTTTCTTTAGCGGCACCCCAGTAGAACGCAGGCGTACCCGGCTGGGGTGCGGTGTTGCTGGAACAGGACAATAGGGTGAGATTAACTGCAATTAGGGCCCAGAAGGCCCAGGAACGGTAAGCGGAACCAGTCATGGAGATGCCTCTGAGCAATCGTTATCATGAAGCAACGCCGATTGCAAGGCCCAAGGGCGTGTCAAGGCAAAGCAGAAATGGCCGCTTGAAGTGGAAAGAGCCCCTGCGGGCGGGCACTACCCAGCGCGCGGCCGGGCGTCATCCGACCAGAGATAACCTATTGTAGTCAAAGCGGTTATCTCCGTTTAAACGGCAATCTTGGGCCGGGTGGCCCTGGCACCCAGCAAACCGCCTTCCAAAACCCTGGCTTTCCCGGAAAAAATGAACCTATCATGATAAAGCTTCGTTTCTATAAATGTACGCCGGATGAACATGATACACCGGCCAGAGGCTCTGGAGGAGGATACGAGGCGAAATGGCGGCCGCGGCCCAGGCGATGATTCCGGGCGATCCGTTTCAACAAAGAACGGACAGCGGTGTCCAATATTGGATAAAACAGAGATTGGACCTCGATCACAGCCTCGTGGAGCGGTGTCTGAGCGGCGACGAAGCCGCCTGGGAGGATTTGGTCAAAACCCACACCCGTCGCGTTTACGGGCTCTGCTATCGGTTTACGGGTAAGGACGGCGAGGCACAGGACCTGACGCAGGAAGTGTTCTTGCGCATTTACAGGACGCTGAAAACGTTTCGGGCGACGGAAGGCGCTTTTACAACCTGGCTGGCGCGGCTGACGCGAAATCTGCTGATCGACCATTACCGGCGCACCCGCCAGGAGCGTCTTACAGATTCGATTGAGGAGCAGCTTCCCAGAGTCGAGGAGTCGGTGTCGGCGCAGTCCCGGCCGGTGTCCGGGACAGATGCCCTGGTGGCCGGACGCGAGGCCAGCGAGTTATTGCAGGCGGGTTTGCAGAAGTTGTCGCCCGAGTTGCGCGAGGCGGTAATCTTGCGCGACCTGCAGGATTTGGAATACCGGGAAATTGCGGCGATCTTGCGCATCCCGGAAGGTACGGTGAAGTCGCGGTTGAATCGCGGCCGGGCCGAGTTGGCTCGCGTCTTGCGAAGGCAGAAGGTACTGGTATGACGTGCGCGGAACTTGAAAATCTTATCTGCGACTACGTTGACGGCACGTTGGGGCCGGATGCCAGAACTACGGTCGCCGAGCACTTGGCCGGCTGCCGGAATTGCGCCGAACTGGCCCGCGATTCGGCTGCCGCCGTGGCGTTCATGGAGCGCGCCGCTGAAGTCGAGCCGCCGCCTGAGTTAATGACCCGGCTGCTGTTCCACGCGCCCTGGGTGCACACCAAGACGGCTTCGAGCGGCGTAAAGAGCTGGTTCCAGAAAGCACTGCACCCGGTTTTACAGCCGCGCTTCGCCATGGGCATGGCCATGACCATTCTGTCGTTCGCCATGCTGGCCCGATTTGTGGCGCCTTCGCGCCAGTTGCGCCCGTCGGATCTTTCGCCGGCCCAGGTTTGGGCTGGGCTCGAAGATCATGTGTACCGGGGCTGGCAGCGCACCGTAAAGTTCTACGACAGCCTGAAGGTCGTTTACCAGATTCAATCCAAGCTGCGCGAATGGCAGCAGCAGCAGGACGAAGAATCCAAGCCGGCCGCGGAGAATGGGAAATCCAGCCGCGGCCCGGACACGCACCGGCTGCCGGTGAAGGGAACTGAGGAACCGAAATCACGTTAGGGGATACCGATATGAACTGCTTCAACCATTCTGAAACACCCGCCGTCGCTTATTGCCGCTCCTGCGGTAAGGCGCTCTGCAATGACTGCAAGCGCACCGCCCAGGGCACCATTTATTGCGACGAGCACGCGCCAGCTGCAGCGATCGAGGGGGCCGTACGGCAGGCCGTCGTGGACCGTATCGCGCGCGAGACCGCTGCCGCCATCAATCCCCCACAGCCCACGGGATCCGCCGCCACCAACGATGTTTCGCCGAGCCTCGCCTGCCTGCTCGGCTTCATTCCGGGTGTAGGCGCGATCTACAACGGCCAATACGCCAAAGGACTGGTGCACGCCATCATTTTCGGACTGCTGGTTTCCATCACCAGTTCCGGCTCGGCCGGCGATCTGGAGCCGCTCTTCGGCATCCTGATCGGAGTGTGGGTGGTGTACATGGCGCTGGAGGCTTATCACACCGCGCGCAAGCGCCGTGCCGGCGAGCCGGTGGACGAGTTTTCGAGCATCCTGGATGTGCACGGCCGCCGCAGCGGGTTTCCGGTGGGCGCCATCACCCTGATCGCGCTGGGCGTGCTGTTGCTGCTCAGCACCATGGATATTATCCAGCTTCGCTACCTGTTGCGATATTGGCCCGTGCTGCTGATCCTGGCGGGCGCCTATATGCTCTATGTACGGATCGAGGGTGCGGGGACTGCGCGCGAGGTGAGCCATGAACGCTGACGATACCAATCTGCTCCGCGCCGTGCGCTGGCCCGTGACTCTGATCACCCTGGGCGCCTTGTTCGCCCTGAACAACTTTACCGATTACGGCTTTCATCAGACCTGGCCCGTGCTGCTGATCGTGTTCGGGCTGTTGAGCCTGTTGGGACGCACCACCCGCGTGGCGCCGCCGGGACCCTCCACTCCGCCTGGAGGCCCTCAATGAGACGCCGCTCGGTGACCGGTCCGATCCTGTTGATTCTGATCGGCGCCGGATTCCTCATCTATAATCTGCGGCCGGATATACAGCTCTTCGACGTGATGGCGACGTACTGGCCGTTTCTGCTGATCGCCTGGGGCGCGTTGCGGCTGGTGGAAATCCTGGTCGATTATTTCCGCGGCGACCTGAAGTACGCCTCCGGCTTCAGCGGCGGCGAAGTGGTGCTGATCGTTTTCATCTGTTTCATCGGCTGGGGCGCCTTCGAGGCGCATGCCCATGGCATCCAATTCCGGCCCGCCTGGGAAGCTTTCGGCGAGCACTACGATTACAATGTCGAAGACCAGAAGCCCGCGGGTAGCGTCACGAAGGTGGTGTTCGAAAATACTCGCGGCAACCTGAAGGTCGTGGGCGCGGATACCACCGATGTCAAAGTCACCGGCCGGAAGACCGTCCAGGCCGTCAATCAGGGCGAGGCGGACCGCGCCAACAACAGCACGCCGCTCGAAATCGTGGCGCAGGGTGACACCATCACGGTGCGCACCAATCAGGATCATAATCCGACCAGCGGCCGGATCTCGGAAGATCTGGAAATCACCGTTCCCAACCGGGTCAGCGTGGAACTGCACGGCAATAACGGCGACTACGACGTCAGCGAAGTGAACGGCGGCGTCGAAGTCGAAGCCGACCGGGCCGATGTGCGCCTGAACAAAGTCGGCGGCGATGCCCGCATCGAGCTGCAGCGCAGCGACCTGGTGCGCGCGGCCGATCTGAAGGGCAAGCTGGATCTGCAGGGCAAAGGCTCGGATCTCGAGCTGGAAAACATCGCCGGGGAGGTCACTATCAACGGATCCTATTCCGGCAACCTGGAATTCAAGAACCTGGCCAAACCGCTGCACTTCGAATCACCGAATACCGACCTGCGGGTGGCCGGTCTGCCCGGCCAGATCAGTATGGACCTGGGCGAACTTACCGGCAACAACCTGGTGGGGCCGGTGCATCTGGTGACCAAATCCAAGGATGTAAAAATCGAAGATTTCAGCAACTCGCTGGATCTGGAGACCGAGCGCGGCGACATCGAACTGCAGCCCAAGCACATGCCGCTGGCTAAGATCGATGCACGGTCGCGCAGCGGACAGATCAACCTGGTGCTGCCGGACAAGGCCGGATTCCAATTGGTAGCCACTACCGATCACGGCGAGGCGGTCAATGATTTCGGCGCGCCGATCCTGAAGGAAACCGATGGCCGGTCCGCTTCCTTGAAAGGCACGGTCGGACAAGGCCCTTCCATCCATGTGGTCACTGAGCGGGGCACTGTCACGGTGCGCAAGGCCGGTGCGGAGGACGAGCAAACCGACGCCCCCGATAAAGCCGAAACTTAGTGGGGCGGGACTCCAGTCCTGCGGCCGACGTCCACGTCGGCCAAGGCGCGGAGAGCGGGTCCTGGAGGACCCGCGCAGACCTAGAGGTCTGCCCCACAAATTATGCGGCATGCAAGTGCGATTGCCATTTTTCGGTAAGAATCCCAGTCCCGCCCGTCTAAAAGTGTGGCATTAGCGCAGGGAACGAATTTCCCGCAACCTGCGTTCTATCCTTTTTCAAAGGAGCGCCTGTAGCATGCAGTTCTTCTGGCAGGATCTACGCTACGGTTTCCGCGCACTGCTGCGGAATCCCGGTTTTTGCGCCGTCGCCGTATTGGCGCTGGCATTGGGAATCGGCCCCAACACCGCCATCTTCACCATGGTCAATGCGGTGCTTCTGCAACCGCTGCCGGTTCCCGACTCCGGACGGGTGGTGATGATCTGGGAAACGCAGGTCAAGGCGGGCTTCGATCAGTTTCCAGTCAGCGCGGCGGATTTTCTGGATTGGCAGCGCGAGGCGCATTCGTTCGAACAGATGTCGGCGGCCTTCACCATTCCCGAATTTGGTCTGAACGTGAGCGGTGCCGGAGATCCGGAGCGCGTACCAGCCGCACTGGCATCCAAGGAGTTTCTGCCGGCGCTGGGCATCCAGCCCATAGTTGGTCGCAATTTCGCGCCGGACGAAGACCGCCCTGGGGGCCGGCCTGCCGTGCTTATCAGCCACGCCCTGTGGCAGCGGCGCTTTCATTCCAATCCCGCGGCCGTCGGGCGCACGCTGACGGTAGATGGCATTGCGCGCACCGTAGTCGGCGTGGTTCCGCATGCACTCGGCGAAATTGTGGCGGCGGACTTGTGGCTGCCCACCGCCATCGATCCAAACAATCCGCAGCGCGGGAATCATAATTACGGCGTGGTGGCGCGCATGAAACCGGGCGTGACCGTGGCCCAGGCGCGCGCCGAGATGGCGGTGATCGCGGCGCGCCTCGAAAAGCAGTACCCGGCTACCAATGCCGGCACGGGCATGATCCTGTTTCCCATGGCGGAGATGTTCGCCGGCCGCATTCGTCCGGTGCTGCTGATCCTGCTGGGCGCGGTCGGGGTGCTGTTGCTAATTGCCTGCGCCAACCTCGCCAACCTGCTGCTGGCGCGCGCCGCCACGCGCGAAAGAGAAATCGCCATTCGCGGCGCTTTAGGCGCCGGCCGTCTCCGCCTCATCCGGCAATTGTTGACCGAAAGCCTGGTGCTGGCGCTGGCCGGTGGCACGCTCGGACTGGCGCTGGCGGTTTGGGGCGTGCGCCTGCTGCGCAGCATCGTACCGGACATGTTCCCCATGTTGCAGCACATGCAGGTAGACACGCCCGTGCTGGCCTTCACTTTCGGCATCTCGATTCTGACCGGCCTGCTGTTCGGCCTGGTGCCGGCCTGGAGAGCCTCGCACACGGACTTGAACACGACGCTCAAAGAAGCCGCCGGGCGCTCGGAAAGCGCCGGCGGATCGCATCGCATTCGCAGCCTGCTGTTGGGGGGCGAGGTGGCGCTGGCAGTGCTGCTGTCGGTTAGCGCCGGGCTTCTGCTGCGTAGTTTCGTGCTGGTGACGGAAGTCAACCCAGGTGTCCGCACGGCGGATATCCTGACCATGAACGTGAGCCTGCCGGTGGCGAAATACGACACGCCCGTCAAGCGGGCGAACTTCTATAAGGACCTGATCGCGCGGCTGGATACGCTCCCCGGCGTGCGTTCCGCGGGTGCCGTCATGTTCCTCCCTTTGCGTGTCTCGATTCTCTCGTTTCGTGTCGCGGTAAGCGGCTTTACCATCCAGGGCCGGCCGCCGCTGGGACCGGATCAGCAGCAAGATGCCGACTACCGTACGGCAACACCAGGCTACTTCAGCACCATGGGTATCGCGCTGCGACAAGGCCGCTTGTTCGACGGCCACGACGACACCGGCGCCAAGCCGATAGTGCTGGTGAACGAGGCCTTGGTCCGCAAATACTTTCCGCACGAGAACCCGTTGGGGCAGCACCTGGTGATGGGTAAGCCCCTGGAAATCGTGGGCGTGGTGGCGGATGCCAAACTGTACGGCCTGGATACGCCGGTGGAACCAGCTGTTTACTTGCCGCAGGCGCAGGCGCCGGGCAACTCCGCTATGGCCATCGTGGTGCGGACCGAAGGCGATCCTGCCGCCCTCACTGCGGCGGTGCGCCGCGAGATCCTGAGACTCGATCCCGAGCAGCCCGTCTCCAACGTGCGCACCATGCAGACGGTGTTCGCCGATTCGCTGACACTGCGCCGCGTCTCGATGATGTTGCTCATGGTTTTCGCTTCGCTGGCCCTGACGCTCGCCAGCGTGGGAGTCTACGGACTGACGGCTTATGCCGTGAGCCGCCGCACGCACGAAATCGGATTGCGGGTGGCGCTGGGCGCCAGCCAGTCGCATATTCTGCAGCTGGTGGTCGGCCGCGGATTGATCACTTCGCTGATTGGATCCGCCGTGGGGGTGGGCGCGGCACTGCTTTTGACGCGCGGCCTGGCGGGCATGCTGTACGGCATTACGCCGCGAGATCCGCTGGTCTTCGCAGGAGTGCCGCTGCTGCTCATCGCCGTTTCGGTGCTGGCCAGTTATGTGCCCGCGCGAAAGGCCACGCGCATCGATCCACTGGTAGCACTGCGCTACGAGTAAATTGTGGGGCAGGCGTCCACGACTGCGCGGGACGTCCACGTCCCGCCACTGGCGGGTCTGGAGACCCGCCGCAGGACTGGAGTCCTGCCCCACGCGGAGTCTGAGTATGTCGAACCTTTTGCGAGACTAAGGTTTCCATTCCGGAGTATGTCGAAAGGCTCCGGGCTTCGCCCGCGCTAATACCGCGATCGTCAGCCTGGGCAACGTGTTCATGTCCGTAGCGACGTCGATCCGATGACCGTGTTGCGCTATGACCGACGGTGTCCGCTGGTGAACAGCGCCGCCTGAATTCGGACAGCGGTTCATACAATCCAAGCCTAAGTTCAACAATTTACGGCGGCAGGCGGCGTGCCCTTCATTATGTTTATGCGTTTCATGATCCGCCAGCTACGCAAGAATCCCGCCTTCGCCCTCACCACCATCCTGACCCTGGCCTTGGGCATCGGCGCCACTACCGCCATCTTCAGCCTGTTGAACGCCGTGCTGCTGCGGCCGCTGCCGTTCGCCCGACCGGAGCGCCTGCTGTGGATGCAACAGGCCGATATCGAGCCCGGTGTACCCGCGGGTGCCACCGAGCCGCTGAGCTATCCGGATTTCTTCGACTGGCGGACGCGCAGCCAAACCGTCGCCGCCATGGCCACCTACCATCGCGATCGGAATACGCTGACCGGCCACGGGGAGCCGCGACAGCTTGACGGACAGGTGGTCTCGGCGGAGTTCTTTCGTGTGCTCGGCGCGCATCCGGTGCTGGGCCGCGATTTCCAGGCAAGCGATGAAAGGGCCGGCGCCCGCGTGGTCATGCTGAGCTACGCGCTATGGCAATCCGAATTCGGCGGCGCGCGAGACATCACCGGCCGCGCCATCAAACTGGATGGTCAAAGCCACCTGGTAGTCGGGGTCATGCCGCCCGGTTTTGCATTTCCCGTTACGAACCCCGCGCCGGCTCTCTGGATTTCGCTGGCCGACGATGCCGAAGGGGACAAGCCGCGCACCTCACAGCGCGGTTTCGACTCGCTGGAGGTGGTCGCCCGGCTCAAGCCCGGCGTAACGCTGGCGAGGGCGCGTGCCGAGTTGAGCGTGATCGCGCGCAACCTCGCCGCGCAGTATCCGGACACGAATAAAGCTTACTCAGCCGCTATCGTGCAGCCCTTGCTGGAACACGTGGCGGGCGACTTTCGGCCTGCGTTGCGGCTGCTGTTCGGCGCAGTGATGCTGGTCCTGTTGATCGCTTGTGCTAATGTGGCCGGCCTAATGCTGGCGCGCGCCACGCATCGCCGCGGGGAAATCGCATTGCGCAGCGCGCTGGGAGCCGGACGTGGCCGGATCGTGCGCGACGTGCTGGCCGAATCCGTATTTCTGTCGTTATGCGGCGGCGCGCTGGGGGTACTATTCTCCATCTGGACACTGGATGCACTGCTGCGCCTGGTGCCGTCCAATCTCCCGCGCGCCGGCCAGGTTTCGGTGGATGGAACCGTGCTCGCATTCGTTACCGGCATTTCGGTTTTAACGGGTTTGCTGTTTGGATTGGCGCCCGCCTGGCGGATGTCGCGCCTGGATCCTGCACTGGCGTTGCGCGATGGGGGACGCAGCATGACCGCCGGGCGCGGGCAGCAGCGTCTCCATAATTGGCTGGTGATCGCCGAGACCGCACTGGGACTGGTCCTGCTGGCCGGCTCCGGGCTGCTGATTCGGAGCTTTGTGCACGTGCTGCATGTGAAACCGGGGTTCGATCCACACCACGTGTTGACCGCTCAGCTTTCCGTGCCGCTTTCCCGCTACACGGAAATCGAACGGCTGCGGTTCTACGATCGGCTGTTCGGAAAACTAGTGGCGAGCCCGGGGGTGCAATCCGTGGCCGCCGGCTGGCCGATGCCGCTGGAGGGTGGAAACATCGGCACTTCGTTCGCAATCGAAGGGCGTCCTACCGCGGAGGGCGATGCTCCCAGCGAGCAACTCGCCCTGGTCACTCCGGACTTCTTCCGCACGCTGCGTATTCCCGTCCTCAACGGACGCTCCTTCACGCCGGGCGACGATACCAAAGCGCCGCCGGTGATCATCATCAACGAGCGGTTCGCGCGCAAATATTTTCCGGGCGAGAATCCCCTCGGCAAGCATATCAAGGCCGATATCTCCGACGGGATCACGCCGGCCGCAATGCGAGAGATTGTGGGGGTGGTGGGCAATGTGATGCGCCGGTCGCTGACGGCCGAGCCGGAGGCGATCTATTACCTGCCTTATCCGCAAGCCATGATTACATCGCCCGCGGTGGCCATCCGTACGGCGGGCGATCCCCGATCGCTCATCGGCCCGCTACGCGCCGCACTGGCCGAGGAAGACAAGGATATCCCGCTGTACAACGTCCAGACCATGGAAGATGCGGCATCCAAAGCCGCCGCGCAACCGCGCTTTCAGACGGTGCTGCTGGCGTTGTTTGCCGGCATGGCGCTGCTGCTGTCGGCCATCGGATTGTACGCCGTGCTCTCGTACATGGTGGCGCAGCGAACATCCGAAATCGGCGTGCGTATGGCGCTGGGCGCACAGCGCGCGGATGTGCTGCATATGATCGTGCGCCGCGGCATGCTGCTGGCTTTGGCCGGAGCCGCGATCGGATTGATTGCCGCCACCTTGCTGACGCGCCTGATGGCCGGGATGCTCTTCGGTGTGGCTCCCTTCGATCCGGTAACCTTTGCGGTTGTAGCCGGTATCCTGCTTGTGGTGTCGCTGGCAGCCAGCAGTGCGCCCGCGTGGCGCGCCGCGCGCCTCGACCCTATGCGTACCTTACGCGACAATTAAGCCAGTCAGCTCAGCTAATAACCGTTGCGGGGCTGCGGCGTCTAAAAGACGTGCGTCCAGATCTTCTGTATTTTTTGCGGGAAGTTCGCCGCAAGCCCGGCTTGGCCCTCACCGCCATCATTTCGCTTGCCCTGGGTATTGGCGCCACCACCGCCGTCTTCAGCGTAATCTACGGCCTGTTGGCCAACCCCTTCCCCTATCGCGGCGCCGATCGCATGATCCACCTGGTGGTGGTCAATGAAAATGGAGACGACTGGTGGCTTTCGGTCACCGGGCCGCAACTCAAGTTGCTGCGCCAGGCACGCTGCCTCGAGAGTGTGGCGGCCACCTGGGGGACGTGGAACCTGACCACTACGGATGAAGAACTCCCGCAGGATGTTCCATCCGTGCAACTCTCGGGCAACGCCGGCATCCATTTCGGCGTCCCCGCGCTGCTGGGCCGCACCTTGATTCCGTCAGACGCGCCGGAGGGCCGCGACCCCGAGCCGGTCGTGGTTCTCAGTTACCTGTTTTGGCAGCGGCATTTCAACTCCGATCCATCTGTTATCGGACGCACACTGCAACTGGTCCACAAGAACTATACGATCGTCGGAGTCCTGCCCGCGCGGTTCACCTGGAACGACGCGGATGTATACCTTCCGCTCAAGATCACCAACGATCCGGCTATTACTCTCAGCCCCCTGCTCAGACTGAAACCCGGTGTCACGCGCGCCGCGGCAAACGCCGAACTGCAGCCGTTGATCGAGCAGTTCGCCAAGGAGAGCCCCAGTCATTTCCCGAAGAAATTCCGCGTGCGCGTGAAAGGCCTCAATGACCAGTACGTGGAGCATCTGGGACAATCCCTCTTCCTGCTGTTCGGCGCGGTAGCGCTGCTTCTTCTGATCGGGTGCGCGAACGTATCCATCCTGTTGCTGGCGCGGGGCACCGCCCGACAGCATGAACTGGCCGTGCGCAGCGCCATTGGGGCCAGCCGCGGGCGCATTTGCCGCCAGCTTTTGACGGAGGCCCTGGCCTTGTCTCTGGTGGGCGCGCTGACCGGTGTGGCGCTGGCCTACGGCCTGCTTCCGCTGCTGATCAGTTGGCTGCCCGAATTCTCGTTTCCGCACGAAGTAGCGATCGGCATCAACCTCCCGGTCCTGATATTCAGCAGCACCATCGCCATTCTCACGGGGGTTTTGTCCGGCCTCGCTCCGGCCATCCAGTTCTCCCGGCCGCAGGTTTCCCGGCTGATGCAGGCCGGCTCGCGGCGCACTACGGGCAGCGCCCATGGGAAGCGCATGCACGGCCTGCTGGTGGCCGGCCAAATCGCACTGACTTTATTGCTGCTCACCTCCGCCGCGGCCGCTATCAACGGCTTCCTGCGGCTCATTCGCACCAATCTCGGTTACGATCCGCACAATACCATGTCCGTGGGCATTCCCGTACACCAGAATGCGCACGTGAGTTGGGACGACCGCGCGAATTACTTCCAACAACTCCTCAGCCGCGTGGCCGCCATACCTGAGGTGGTCTCGGCCGGTATCTCCACCAACGCCACACCGCCCTCCAACGGTTGGGATCAGTCCTTCGAGATCTTCGGCCATCCCACCGCGCAGCGGGAGCAAGTGCGGGCGAACTTCATCAGCTCCGGCTACTTTACGGTCTTGCGCATACCGCTGTTGCAAGGACGACTGTGGAACGGCGCTGAGATCGCGCGCGGTGCACGGCTGGCGGTCATAAATCAGAGTATGGCGCGGCGCTATTGGCCGAATGGCGATGTCCTGGGCAAGCAGGTGCGTTTACCGGATCTGAAGGCGGAACTGCCCTTCTCGCCGGCCGTGCCCGACAGCAACGGATGGTTGCAGGTGATCGGCGTGGTGGCGGATGCCCGCAACGACGGGCTGCGCAAGCCCATCAAGCCATCCGTCTATGTCCCGTTTACGCTGCGCATGCAGGTGTGGACGCAGATCCTGGTGCGCACTCGCAGCGCGCCCCTGTCGATTTTGAATCGCGTGCGCGCCGAAGTGAAAGCCGTCGATCCCGATCAGCAGGTCTTCGGGCAGACCCGCGACCTGGAGCAGTGGATCCAGCGCGAGGACGAATATGCCTATGGCCGACTGGTGGCCGCGCTGTTCAGCGGATTCTCGCTGGTGGCGCTGGCGCTGGCCGCGGCCGGACTCTTCAGCGTGGTTTCCTACAGCGTGGCGCAGCGCACCAACGAATTCGGAATTCGGATGGCATTGGGCGCCACCCGCGGCAACGTGCTCCGGATTGTGTTCGGTTCCACTGCGCGCCACGCAGCCGGCGGACTGGCATGCGGGATTTTGCTGAGTCTGTTGTGCAGCCGGGTCTTGACTAAGTGGGCGGAAGGCAGTGTGCAAAATCCGTTGATCTTCGCGGCTGTTACAGTACTGCTGGCGCTCACCTGCGCTTTGGCTACTTTGATTCCGGCTCGCCGGGCGTCGTCGGCGGATCCCATGGAAGCCTTGCGCTATGAGTAATGCGGTGGGCCTCCACTGACCTACTCTGCGGCGATTGCCTGCTGCGCATTCACGGCTGCTCCGATAATCGCCAGATCCTGGCTGCTCGTAATAATCTCGAATAGGCTACCCTGCAGCGGAGTCATCTTCACCATCTCGTGAATATATTGCGCCACCAACCCTAAGTCCACATACTGCGAGTTAGGACCCATGATAAAGAACTTACCCGGCCCATCCAGGTGAATACTGCTGGCCGAGGCTGCCGCCAGCGCGCGGTGCCAGCGCTTCACGAACGTGCTGCATCGGGTGTCGCCTTCGCGTGCCGCTGCGAACACTTCTTCCGGCTCCATGTCGAGAAACCGCAGGCGCATGGCGCGATGCCCCATAATGCCTTCCAGATGTCCCACCCCGCCGCAGCCGCAATAATGTTCCTTGGGATCGAGCGACACTACCATGTGTCCGCCCTCCCACACGCCCTCCGCCCGCGGATAGCGACCGAAACCGACGCCGTCTCCCAAGTACCAGATGCGGATTAGCTTTTCCAGATGGCCGCGCGTCGCCGCCACGCCCGCGGCGATGGCATCGGCGTCATTCAGGATCAGCACCGAGGCCTTCAGCCCGCTGCGTCCCAGCACGCCGCATAAAGCGGAGGCGAATGCGTATCCCTTGATCTGTTGCAGATTGGGCGATTCCTCCACGATCCCGTTGCGAATCACGCCCGGGAACCCCACGCCTACGCTGTCGATTTGCCGGTCGCGCGCACAGATGGATACCTGCTGTCCGATCAACTCGGCAATCTCGTCGCCGGTCATGGTGCGCAGCGCGTCGGGGTTGTCGGCCGCATCTGGAAAAACCCGAATCGGAGCGGCCAGTGCACAGTCCTCCACCACTCCCACCGCGACTTGCCTGGTCGCCAGGACGCCGATTGTTTGTCCCATGTTATCTCTCCACTCTAGAGCCGTGTCAGTTTGTTCAGGCCGTTGAACGCGGCGGCCTTGTAACATTCGGCCAGTGTCGGGTAATTGAAAACCGTATCCACAAAGTACTCGATGGTACCTTTCAGGATCATCACCGCCTGCCCGATGTGCAGCAACTCCGCGGCCCCTTCGCCGATAATATGCACTCCCAGTATCTCCTTAGTCTCGCGGTGAAAGATCAGTTTCAATCTACCCGTAGTGTCGCCCCGGATCTGCCCGCGCGCTATCTCACGGTAATAAGCCACACCCACCTCGTATGGAACGTCTTCATCGGTCAGTTGCTCCTCTGTCTTACCGATGAACGATATCTCCGGAATCGTATAGATCCCGTACGGATAAGTCGCGGGATTGGAGTGCACGGGTATGCCCAGCGCGGTGGCCGCGGCGATGCGGCCCTGTTCCATCGATACCGAAGCCAGGCTGGGGAATCCGATGACATCGCCCACTGCGTAGATATTCGGCTGTTTGGTTTGATAACAGGCGTTCACGGGAATGCGGCCGCGGTTATCGGCCTCCAGTCCCGCCGCGGAAAGGTTGAGCTCTTCTACGTTGCCCTGCCGTCCCACCGCGTAGAGCAGTGCGTCGCCCGAGACTTTTTTCTTGCTCATCAGGTTGGCGACCACACCCGTAGGAGTATCCTCCACACTCTCCACTTCCTCGTTCAGCCGCATGGTTACGCGGTTATCGCGCAAGTGGTAGGAAAGCGCCTCGATGATTTCCGCATCCGCGAACTCCAGCAGGCGCGGTCTCTTCTCAATTAGTATGACGCGCACGCCCAATGCCGCGAACATGCAGGTATACTCGACGCCGATCACACCGCCGCCTACCACAATCAGAATCTTCGGGACGTCCTGCATTTGCAGGATCTGGTCGCTATCGATGATGCTGCGGCCATTCAATGGTACTTTAGCCGATACCGCCGGCTTGGTGCCCGTACCTATGATGATGATCCCGGCTTCATAATCCGACACGCCGCGGCTGTTCTCCACGCGGATATGCGTCGCATCCACAAAACGCGCCGTACCATAAATTACTTCGATGCCATTGCGCGAAAGTTGCGCCTGCGTGATATCGGTTTCGGTTTTAATGACGTGCTGCACCCGGAATCCCAGGTCCGCCATGGAGATCTTCTCTTTCACGCGGTAGCTCACGCCATAAATACCCTGGTAGGCGAATCCGGAGAGGTGCAGCACGGCTTCCCGCATGGTTTTGCTGGGAATGGTGCCCGAGTTGATGCAGGTGCCGCCCACCAACTCGCGCCTCTCAACCAATGCTACGCGTTTGCCGGACTTGGCCCCTTGGATGGCCGCACGCTGGCCGGCCGGGCCGGAACCGATGACGAGCAGATCATATTGTTGCATAGCGGGTCTGGGTGCTCATCCATCTTAACCCAGCGGGAGAGGCTCGCTGCCTGCCAGTCACCCGCCCGTTGTAAAATAAACACAAGATGATCGACATAGATACCGACACCCGCGGACAGCAGGAAGGTCGGCCCTTCCCCCTGCCCCCTGCCTCCTTTGAATTTCTTGCCGAATCCCTGCGCCTGCAGGCTGAAATGCAATTGGGATTGATGCGTCTCGGTCCTGAAGACCAGCCTCCGGCCGATCTCGATCTGGCGCGCCACACCATCGATCTCATGGCCATGCTCCAGGAAAAGACCCGCGGCAATCTCAGCCTCGAAGAACAGCGGCTGCTCGAAAACTCGCTGACCTTGCTGCGCTTTCGTTTCGTGCAAGCGGCCGACGACGCAAAAAAAGCTAAGGCAACCGAAACTCAGCCGCCGCTCGAGACCGCCGAGGCAGACAGCCAGAAAGCCTGAATGGCCGGTAGCGCCGTCAAGATCACCGTGCTCGGCTCCGGCACAAGTACGGGTGTGCCTACTATCGGCTGCCATTGCGATGTGTGTAGGTCCACCGATCCGCGCGATAAGCGCCTGCGCCCCTCCATCCTGGTGAGCTACGGCGGCCATCACGTGTTGATCGACGCCACCCCGGACTTCCGCGCGCAGGCGCTGCGAGCCGGCTTCGAGCGCCTCGACGCGATCCTGTTCACGCACGAGCATGCCGACCACATCATGGGCCTCGATGACGTACGGCCTTTCAACTTCCACCAGCGCGCGCCCATCCCCATCTACGCGTCGGAGCGTACCATGGCCGCCATTCATCGCGCGTTCCGCTACGTGTTCGACGGTGAGGAGAAGAAGACCGCCGTGCCGCAGTTGGAATCCCACATGTTGAACGGCGCCTCCGTCGATCTGTTCGGCATCGAGTTCACGCCCATCGCCCTCCTGCATGGCCAGGCGCCTATCTATGGATTCCGGTTTGGCGATGCGGCTTATCTTACGGATCACAGCGAGATCCCGGATGCCTCGCTCGCGCAGTTGCGCGGTCTGGATGTGCTCTTTCTGGATGCGCTACGCTACAAGCCGCACCCCACGCATTCCACCGTAGACCGTTCCATCGCCACCGCCGAACAGCTTGCGGCGCGGCGGGTTTTCTTCACCCACATCTGCCACGATCTCGCGCACGCACGCACTGAGGGACGGTTGCCGCCGCACATCCGGCTGGCTTATGACGGTCTCGAGATCGAAGTAGGGAGCGCCCATGTCTAGGGCGTCCACGCCGGCCTGTGCGTGCGGGACGTGGACGTCCCGCGCAGACCTGGAGGTCTGCCCCACTTACCTATGACTCCCGCGCCGCGCATCTTTCGCAGCCTCGACGAAATCCCCGCGGACTTCGGTCCGTCGGCGCTGACCATCGGCAATTTCGATGGCGTGCATGCCGGCCATCGCAAAATTCTGCGCCGCGTGCAAGAGATCGCCGCCGCGCGCGGATTGAAACCCTCTGCCCTCACCTTCCACCCGCATCCCAGCAAAGTGGTGGCTCCCTCGCGGGCGCCCCGCCTGATGAGCACGCCCGCACAACGCGCCGCGCTCATGGGGGAAGAGGGCATTCAGCAAGTGTTTATCATGCCGTTCGATCAACGCGTGGCGCACCTCACGCCCGAACAGTTCGTCGAACAGGTGTTGGTGCGCACGCTCGACGTGCGCGCGGTGGTGCTGGGCCACGATTTCTGTTTCGGGAACAGGAAATCGGGCAACGTGCGCGTGATGCGGGAACTTGGCGTCAAATACGGCTTCTCGACCGAAGAGATCAAGCCTGTGATTGTGCGCGGACGTCTGGTCAGCAGCACGGCGGTGCGGCAGTTGATCGAAGCCGGCCTGGTGGCGATGGCTGCACGGATGCTCGAGCGCCCCTACGCGCTCGAGGGCGAAGTGGTACCCGGCCGCGGCGTGGGCTCCAAGCAGACCGTGCCCACGCTCAACCTGGCTACGTCTACAGAGGTGCTGCCGGCGACCGGGGTCTACGTGACGCGCACGCGCTCCGTTGATGACGGCCGTAAGTGGCCATCCATCACAAATATTGGTTATCGCCCAACCTTCGGTCAGAGCCACGATCTTTCGATCGAAACGTTTCTGCTGGAGCCGCTGGCGGGAGAAAGGCCGCGCGACATTAGCGTGGAATTCTTGTGGCACGTCCGCGACGAGCGCCAGTTCCCCGACGCGCAGGCGCTCAAGCAGCAAATTCTGCACGACGCCGGAGTAGCCCAGGCCTACTTTCGCCGCCGGACAAAATGGACATTCCAGTCGGATTATCCGCCCGATTTCCCAGCAATGTGACATAATATGGTTTAACGATTCATTTTTGCCCCCGTCCGGCAACTAGTGCGTCACCACTTTTATTCCCACAAGAAGGAGATCGTAATGAAAATGTCAGAGGGAAAGCTCAAACATCTGAAAGCGCTTTCGAATAAGGCCGGCTGCATAGCCGCGGCGGCCATGGATCAACGCGGCAGCCTGCAGAAGTCGCTGGCGTCGGCGCGCGGCGTGGATAAGAAAGAGATCACGCCCGACATGATGAGCGAGTTTAAAACTGCCGTCACCAAGGTGCTGACGCCGCACGCCAGCGCCATTTTGCTAGACCCGGAATTCGGCCTGGACGCGCGCCTGGCGCGGAGCCGTAATGCCGGCCTGCTGCTGGCTTATGAACTGAGCGGGTACGATAACACGCAGCCCGGCCGTCTGCCCGACCTGCTGCCACACGTATCCGTGAAGCGTATTGTGGATTGGGGCGCGGATGCCGTTAAAATCCTGATCTATTACACGCCTTTCGAAGACGCCAAGATCAACGATATCAAGCACGCCTTTATCGAGCGCATCGGCGCCGAGTGCGTACCGTACGAAATCCCGTTCTTCCTGGAGTTCGTCGGCTACGACCCCAAGGGCGGAGATGAGAAAGGCTTCGAATACGCGAAAGCCAAGCCCGAGATCGTGAAGAAGAGCATGGAGGAGTTTTCCAAGCCGCAATATTTCGTGGATGTGCTGAAGGTGGAAGTGCCCATCAACGCCGAGTTCGTTGAAGGCAGCGCCGTCTACAAAGGCCAGACCGCCTACACCCACAGCGAAGCGCTGAACCACTTCCGGCAAGCGGCGGAGATCGCCGCCCAGAAGCCGTTTATCTATCTCAGCGCCGGCGTGAGCAATGCGCAATTTGTGGAATCGCTGCACATGGCCACCGAAGCAGGCACGGATTACTCCGGCGTGCTGTGCGGCCGCGCGACCTGGAAGGAAGGCATTCCGGTGTACGCCAAGAGCGGTGTAAAAGCGCTCGAAGACTGGCTGTCGAAGGAAGGCGTGAAGAATATTAACGCCGTCAATGACGCCATCAAATCCGCTACGCCGTGGCACGCCAAGCTGGGTACGCCGGTTCTGGTGTAACGCCGGCTTCAGCCCGCTGTATCGAAATATCCTGGAAGCCCGCGGCGTCGCGTCGGGCTTCCAGGCCAGAGTGAATCAATTCTTCGAATAGCCTACTTCACAGAAGCCCGCTCGGGGTCGCCAACTGTGATCGCCAGAGCCTCCGCCAGGTTACTGATGAGCGCCTTCTTTTCCGGCACAGTCATCAGCCGGAATAAGTCGCCCGCCTGCTTGTAATCGTCCTTTTCTTGCCGGTGATCGTACCGGTTGACGTCGCCGGACACCCTGTAAGGGAGCTCACGATAGTTGTGGGTCTTCGACCGGTCCATCGAAGCTATTCGGTTGGTAGTTGGGAGTCTCGCCGCCATTTTCGTCGGCGCGCATGAAGCCGTCGCGGTTGCAGTTATGCACCGGGCAAACCGGGGGGTTCACCGGCGGCGTCTCGAAATTCACGCCGAGGCGATAGCGGTGTGCGTCGGGGTAGCGCACCTTGGTCAGGTCGAGTGGGTGGATGTGGTAGTCGGGATCGGTGCCGGCAAGTTCGTCGGCCCGCTTGGCAGTATGGCTGGAGAAGCCGTCCATGAGTGCCGCGGTCGGAGAAGAGAATGGTGACCTGGTGCAGCGACTCGGGCGAGAGGGACCGGAAATCCCACATCACGGTTGGATCGCGCAGGCTGGTCGCGGGGATGCGCCTCTGAATGGATGAAGTCGCTGAACTTGAGCGGGTCGCGGGCCGTATCGGCCGAACCCTCTTCGCCGGCCGCGGTGGTAACGGCGAACGTGCCGTGCGCGCCGGCGCCCTTGGCATGCACCACACGATATTGAACTGGACCATCCGCTCAAAGCGGAGATAATCTTCCATCAGAACCGGGCCGCGCGGACCGGCGGTGACCGAGTTCTGATTGTCGCCGAGAGGGGAAAGGCGGCGCCACCTTCCATACTTTCGGTGCATCATTAACGTATGGGCCTGCAATCTGCAAGAATTCCTGTGGGCGGCATGACGTGCGGCAACTGCGCGCGTTCGGTAGAACGGAAGCTTTCCACCAGTCCCGGAGTATCCAGCGCGCTGGTCGATCTGGCGGGCGGTACGGCCACGGTCGAGTTTGACGCCGACCGCACTAAGCTGTCCGACCTGCTGCGCGCCATCCAGCAGCTCGGCTATAGCGTGCAGCAATGAACGCCGGCGCCACTGCCGCTAAACCAGAGCGCGCGGACCTGCCCGTCTCCGGGATGTCGTGCACCGCCTGCGCGCGCACCATCGAGAACCAGCTGATCGCCACGCCGGGGGTGGCCCGCGCGCATGTCAACTTCGCTACCTCAACGGCCACGGTGGAGTTCGACCCTGCCCGCACGTCGGTACACAACCTGGTGGAGGCGATCGAGGAAGTGGGCTACGGAGTGCTTCCGTCAGCCGGGAGCGAGGATGAGAACGGGCCGGATATGGAGGAGCGGAGCCGCCAGCACGAATACGCTGCCTTTGAGCGGCGGCTTTGGCTGGCGGCAGCCTTCGCGGCGCCTGTCGTGCTGCTGGGCATGTGGCCCGGACTCATGCACCTTACCGCTACGAACTGGATCCAGCTGGCCCTCACCACGCCGGTGGTATTCTATGCGGGCGCGCCCTTCTATAAAGGAGCCTGGATCGCGCTGCGGCATCGCTCCGCGAACATGAATACCTTGATCGCGCTGGGCACTGGCGCCGCCTTCCTGTATTCGCTGACCGTCACCCTGCTGGGCGGGCACGAAGTGTACTACGAGGCTGCCGCCGTAATCGTCACTCTGATTCTGCTGGGGCGGCTGCTGGAGGCG
The DNA here is from genome assembly GCA_963756605.1 of Bryobacterales bacterium. GTDB lineage: Bacteria > Acidobacteriota > Terriglobia > Bryobacterales > Bryobacteraceae > Bog-159. The sequence continues at coordinate 262,978 of CAVWOT010000019.1, forward strand.
CGCGCCCGCGGCAAGGCGGCGGAGGCCGTGCGCCGGTTGCGCGAGTTGCAGCCAAAGACCGCGCGCGTGATGCGCGAAGGCGCCGAGCAGCAGATTCCCATGGAGCAGGTGCTGGTCGGGGATATGGTGGTGGTGCGCCCGGGCGAGAAGATTCCAGTGGATGGTATGGTCCGCGAAGGCGCCTCGGCGGTCGATGAATCCATGCTCACCGGCGAGAGTATGCCAGTGGATAAGAAATCCGGCGACGCCGTTTACGGGGGTACCCTCAATCGCTCCGGCAGCCTGCGCTTCGAAGCGCGCAAAGTGGGACGCGCCACGGTATTGCGGCAGATGATCGATCTGGTGCGGCAGGCGCAGGGCTCGCGTGCGCCGGTGGCGCGTCTGGCGGATGTGGTGAGCGGCTACTTCACGCTAGGCGTACTGGCCATCGCCATGGTAACGTTCCTGGTGTGGCTGGCGCTCGGGCTGTCGGGAAGGGCTCCGCTTTCGTTCGCGCTGGTAAACTTCGTGGCGGTGCTGATCATCGCCTGCCCGTGCGCGCTGGGCCTGGCCACACCCACCGCGATCATGGTGGGCACAGGACGCGGCGCCGAACGCGGCATTCTGATCAAGGGCGGCGAGGCGTTGGAGGCCGCGCATAAAATCGATACGGTCATCTTGGACAAGACCGGCACCATCACGCGTGGTCGGCCTCAGGTCACCGATGTGATCCCGGTGAACGGATATGCGGAGAGAGACGTGTTGCGCTGGGCGGCATCGGCGGAGCGCTACTCCGAGCATCCTCTGGGCCGCGCGATCCTGGAACACGCGCGCGCTTCGGCTATCGCGCTGGACGATCCTGCCGGTTTCCAGGCTGTTGCGGGCCACGGCGTAGAAGCGCGGGTGGATAGTCACGACGTGGAGGTGGGCGGCTTGGCCGGTCCGCGCGTGGCGCCCGAAATGGAACAACTGGCCGCGGATGGTAAGACTGCGGTCGCGGTTTCCGTGGACGGCCGGCTCGCGGGCGTCATCGGTATCGCCGACACGGTGAAACCGGAAGCTGCGGCCGCCGTGCGTCTTCTCGATGAGATGGGCATCGAGGTCTGGATGATCACCGGCGACAATCGCCGCACGGCCGAAAGCGTCGCGCGCCAGGTGGGCATCGCGCACGTGCTGGCCGCAGTGCTGCCGGATGCGAAAGCCGCCGAAGTGCGGAAGCTGCAAGCCGCCGGCAAGAAGGTGGCCATGGTGGGCGACGGCATCAACGACGCGCCCGCGCTGGCGCAGGCCGATGTGGGCATCGCCATCGGGACGGGAACCGATATCGCCAAGGAGGCCGCTTCCATCACGCTCATGAGCGGCGATCTGCGGGGCGTCGCGGGCGCGCTCCGCCTGGCCCGGCAGACCATGCGCGTGATCCGGCAGAACCTGTTCTGGGCGTTCGCTTACAACGCCATCGGCATTCCCATCGCGGCGGGTGTTTTGTACCCGTTAACAGGATGGCGGTTGTCGCCGGTGATGGCCTCGGCAGCCATGGCGCTGTCCAGCGTGACGGTGGTCGCCAACAGCTTGCGGCTCAGGCGCGCGTGACGCGGAACCGGCCAAAACGCCACCCGGTTAATCGACGTGGGTGCGGGAGCGGGCTATTACTCCATGCGCCTTGCCGGGTTGGTCGGCCCGGACGGAAATGTAATCGCGGAGGACATCTCGGACTCCTCAATGCGATGGCTGCATGCGCGCGTGAAGGCCTTTGACCTGGCGAATGTGGAAATCGTGAAGGGAACCGCGGACGATCCAAGGCTTCCTTCGGACCGGCCGTTCATCCGAAATAAGTTGAGGGTCAGCACTGCCATAAGCAAATGCTTATGCTTCAAGCGGAGACGGACAAGGTCTACGGCGCCATCGCGGATCCCAAGCGCCGCACGATCCTGGACATTCTGGCAGGCTCCGAACGATCGGTGAAGGAGCTGACGGCGGAATTCTCCATGTCCCAGTCTGGCATTTCGCAGCATCTCCGAGAACTGAAATCGGCCAAACTGGTCGCCGCCAGGAAGGTGCACCGCGAGAATCGCTATCGGCTTACGGCGTGTCCGTTACGTCCGGTCCTTACGTGGCTCGATGGTTTTCGGCGCGTTGTCGATCAGGCCTGGCATCAATGGAAGATCGGGCCGGTTCAAAAAGGAGGAAAGAGTTAGCCATGGCGATCGAAGGATTAGAGCCATCTCCGGGTGCGATTGTTCCCTGTTTGGTCGTGGCCGGCGTTCTCGCGAGGGAAGAGCCGGGTGTGCGCGAAGACAGAGTCGAATACCTGGCGCTCACTTCGCCCGCCACACTCAACGGAACGACGTGTATTTTTCCGACATGTTCTGGGGTGATCGATACAGTCTCGTGCAAGATCCATTCGGATACATGTGGGCGATCATTGCGGTTCGGGAGGTACTCAAACCAGAAACAAGCCGCAGCCCGCTCGACGCGCCGCCTATAGGAAGGAAATAAAAAATGCGCCTCACGCTGACCGTTTTCCTGACAGCCTTTTACGCCTTGCACGCACAGACGAACGACCCTTGGAAACAGTTGGATTTCCTGCTGGGCGACTGGACCGGTATCGCCAGCGAGAAAGACACACCCCTGGGAGCGGGGCAGGGCGCCTTCTCATTCGAGCCCGAATTGCAGCAGAAGATCATTGTGCGCCGCAACCACGCCCGGTACGATAGCGGCGCCCAGCACGACGACCTCATGGTGATCTACCGCGATGCGCCCAACGATACGCCGCGCGCGATTTATTTCGACACAGAGGGCCACGTAATCCGGTACGCACTGAGTTTCCCTTCGCCGAATCGGGTCGTCTTCGAATCCGACGGCTCCGAGCCGGGTTCAAAATTCCGACTGACCTACTGGATCGAAGCTGGCTCTCTGAACGGCCGGTTCGAAGTTGCCAGCCCGTCGAGCGAGTATAAGACGTACATGAAGTGGACGTCCAAAAGGCGTTGAGCGCGCCGCTGGTGCAACTGGGTTCGCGAGCCGGTTCTTCGACGGCCGAGCGCAGCAATTGGGCCCCTCTGACGGCCAGTGAGCCGCCCTGGCGCCGGGCATCTGGTAGGTGCCGCCACGACGCCTTCGCGGTATCCTGAGCACTGGCCATGGCTGTGCAACTGCACTTGATCACGAACTGCCGCTCAGCGTTCGGGGGCGGCGGCGGTCAATCGCGCACGCTGATGTTACTGCTGCGCAAGGCGCATCTGGGCCAGGTCGGCGTTACGGTCTGGTGAGAGTCCAAATCGCTGAACGAAACTGGCAGCGGTGATCTCGTACACGACACCGTCGCGACCTGCGGCGTCGGGCCCCGTCCCCACTAATACGCCGCCTATTTTTTCCACTGCCTTTTGCGAGCGCAAATTGTGCAGCCCGATCAGAAAGACAACGCAGTCCACAAATCGGAAGGCGTGCCGCAGCATGAGTTGTTTCATTTCCCGGTTGTAGGTGCCGCCCCAGTGCGATCGGGCCAGAAATGTCCAGCCGATTTCGATCCGGCTTCTCTCCGGATCGTACCCGTGGTATCGCGACGACCCGATCACCCGGCCGTCCTTGACATCGATCGCGACGAAGGCTCCGCCGGATTCCATAGCACCGCGAAAGAATTTCTCGAAAACTTCTTTCTTATAACGATCGTGCGCCGGGTGTTGTTCCCAGATGAGCGGATCCGACGCTACGGCGTAAAGATCCGGAAAATCTTCAGTCCGCAGTGGTCTGAGTTCCACCAGTTCGCCCTTTAAATCTGGTTGGAGGTCAAAAGGCATCGATCATCTCCTATTGACGTTATAATCGATCTATGACCAGCCTGGTCGATGTCTCGCATCCGGCAGCGCTTCACCAGAAGCAAGAGAATCTGTTTGCCGTGCTGCGCGGGTTCGACCGCGTGATGGTGGCCTATTCCGGCGGGGCCGACTCCGCCTATCTGGCATGGGCCGCGCACCAGGTGCTGGGAGGCAACGCGCTGGCGGTCACCGCGGATTCAGCGTCCATGCCGGAATCGCATAAGCGCGATGCCGAGGCCTTCGTGCGCCAGTTCGGCATCCCGCACGAGTATATCGAAACGCACGAATTCGAGAATCCCGATTACCTGAAGAACGATGCGAACCGCTGCTTCCACTGCAAAGACGAGTTGTTTACGCGCCTGCTGCAGGTGGGCCGTGAGCGCGGCATCGGCCATATCATCTACGGCGTGAATGCGGACGACCTCGGCGACTACCGCCCCGGCCAGAAGGCCGCGGCCTTGCACGAGGTGAAAGCGCCGCTGGTGGAGGCGGGATTGCGCAAAGCGGAAATCCGGGAGCTGTCGCGCATGGCCGGTTTGCCCACCTGGGACCGGCCCGCGTCGGCCTGCCTCAGTTCGCGCATCCCGTATGGCACACCCGTTACTATTCGAGAACATCAAGACCGTGGAGCGCGGCGAGGAAGAAGTGAAGGCGCTGGGATTCCGCCAGTTCCGGGTACGCTACCACGGCGAATTGGTACGGCTGGAGATCGCTCCCAGTGAACTGCCGAAGGCCTTGTCGCCCGAGATGGCGCGGCAATTTACAGCGATCTTCAAAGCGCTGGGTTTCAAGTACGTGACGCTGGACCTGGAAGGCTACCGTCAGGGTGCTTTGAACGAAGTGCTGAACCTGTGACCGCGGCCGGAAGGCGGGCCACTTGTTGATGCTGTCGATCAACGCTGTGAACTCACGATCCCGGTGGTAGAGATACCGGATCTGATCGTCGCGCCGCGTGAGCAACTTGCGGATCTCCGTTAGATCTTCTTCCCGCACGGTGTAGCCTGCCTGGATATGCGCCGGCAGCGGCCGCTGATAATAATGTGTGCCGTGCGGCGGCGCAATTTCCGAGGCCCGGCCCGTGATGGCTGTAAAATTAGACCGCCAATGACCGGCGCGTGATTCCGCGGGCCGGGGGCGTCGCAATCACCGGGAACCCGTGCCACGAAGATTCGGTGGTCTCGAAAATGACCGCGCGATTTTCGAGGGGCACCACCCGCCGCACATCGTCGCCCCGCGCCGCCGGCTCCCGCAGCTCCAGGTAGCCGCCCCAGCCTTCCTCCCATTGTGGATTCAAAAACACAATCAGGTTCAATCGGCGGTGCCAGCCAAAGCGCGGATGAAAATTGAAATCGACGTGCGAATCGAGTTCCTGGCCGTCGCGGTTCTCGTGCGTGCCGCCGCACACATATTCCGGATCGAGATCGGGCTGGGGACGCCGGTGATGCCGCCGACCCAGGAGAGGAATTCGCTGTCGCGCATCAGGCGGTCGAACCTTTCGTAGGCGGAACCCAGACGGGCGACGTCGCCGTTGACGGATTTGCCAGCCACTTCGCCGTGCTCGTTGCGGGCGTCGCCGGTTTCGAAGGACGGGAATTGCGCGATCAACTCCTGGCAAAACTGCGGGTCGAGAAACTGTTCGATCACCACATGGCGGAACGGCTGCGCGGATCTGAATTGTTGCGCCAGTTCTTCAGCGCGGCCACGGATATCCGGGTGGAAGAGGGAAACCACTTCATTGGGAAGGAGGCAGGCCCAGCGATAACCTGAAGATGGTTCCGTAGCCCTCGATGCCCCCATTGGCACCGCCATATCGGGTGGTCCCGTAAAGGCTGCCGTCGCTGTCCTGGATGAGCCCCCCATATGGCGATTTGCCGTCCGCGCATCCACTCTGGGAGCAGAAGGCGTATAGCGTGGTCAGCGTGCCGCCGGGGGTGATCCTGAAGATTGTGCCACCGCCGTGCCCGCCGCTCAGGCTCGTTGTTCCGTAGAAGCTGCCGTCACCGGCCTGGACGAGTGCGGCGTTCAGTTCCAAGCCATCTGCGCACGGCGGGCCCTCCGAGCAGAAGCGGTATACCGTGGTCAACGCGCCGCGAGGAGTCATCTTGAAAACGGTTCCATGGCTGGTCCCCAGGCCACGAGTTGTGCCGTAGAGGTTGCCGTCGCCAGCCTGGATGAGCCCATTAGGGTATCCGGCGCACCCGCTGTGGGAGCAGAACCTGTGCAGCGTAGTCAGCGCGCCGCTCGAAGTCATCTTGAAGATCGTACCGTAGCCGTTGCCACCGGAATCCGTCGTGCCGTAGAAGTCTCCATTGTTAGCCTGGACGAGGCCTGCAGACGGGCCTGCCCCGTCAGGGCAGCCAGTTTCGGTGCAGAAGCTGTGTAGCGTGCTCAGCACACCGCTCGGGGTGATCTTAAAAACGGTCCCGTAGCTGCGCACCCCGCCGTAAAACGTCGTCCCGTAAAAATTTCCGTCGGCGCCCTGGACCAGCCCGGCAGTCGGGTTTGCACCATCCGTGCACCCGCCCTGCGAACAAAAGTGGTGTAGCGTGGTCAGCACACCGTTTGCGGTGATCCTGAAGACGGTCCCATAGCTGGAGCGCACTTCACCCCCATACGTTGTCCCATAGACACTGCCGTCGCTGGCCTGGATGAGCGGTGCACTCGGATATGTGCCGTCCTTGCATGGCGCACCCTGGGAGCAGAAGGCGTATAGCGTGGTTAGCGCGCCGCTCGCGGAGATCTCGAAAATCGTGCCGTAGCCGGTTTTCCCGCTCGGCCCGCCTCGGAGTGTTGTCCCATAGAACTCACCGTTACCGGCTTGGACAAGCGCTGCTAAAGGATGTGCGCCGTCGGTGGCGTTGAATTCGTGCAGTGTGACAAGGTCGATCTGGGCGGTAGCCGCAGCGCTTGCGAGAAACACAAGAGCCGGAATCGCCACAACCGGACGTAAGGACATCTTTGCCGCTCCTTCCCGCCCGGTTGTTATACATCGGCTACGCTACTACGTCCACGCCCATGCTGCGGGCGGTGCCGCGCACCGAATTCATGGCGGCTTCCACCGTGAAGCAATTCAGGTCCGGCATCTTGATCTTGGCGATCTCTTCCACCTGCTTCTCGGTGATGACGCCGACTTTGGTCTTGTGCGGCTCGGGCGACCCCTTGGCCAGGTTCACGGCGCGCTTGATCAGCACCGGCACGGGCGGGGTCTTGGTAATGAAGGTGAACGAGCGATCGGAGAAGATGGTGATCACCACCGGGATGATCAGCCCCTCCTGGTCCTTGCTGGACGTCTTGGCGTTGAACGCCTTGCAGAAATCCATGATGTTGACGCCCTGCGGGCCGAGCGCCGTGCCCACGGGCGGGGCCGGCGTCGCTTTGCCGGCGGGGATCTGCAGCTTTACCGAACCGGTAACTTTCTTTGCCATCTGAGAATCCTTGCGATCGTTATTCTTCTTCTACTCTTTTTCGACTTGGAGGAATTCAAGTTCCACCGGCGTGGCGCGGCCGAAGATCATCACCATCACGCGCAACGTGCCGCGATCGGCATTCACCTCGTCCACCTTGCCGCGGAAATTGGCGAACGGACCATCCACGATGCGCACGCCATCGTTCCTCTCGTAAGTCGTCTTGGGCCGCGGTCGCTCGGCTGACGTAGTCTGTCGGTACAGGATGGAATTGACTTCATCGGCGCTCAGCGGAACCGGCTGCGTGCCGCCGCCGACGAATCCGGTGACGCGCGGCGTAGCCTTCACGGCATGCCACAACTCGTCATTCATTTCCATTTCCACCAGCACGTAGCCGGGATACACCAGTCGCTTGCTGGTCACCTTTTTGCCGCCGCGCAACTCCACCACTTCCTCAGTGGGAATCAGCACCTGCCCGATCTTATCGGCGAAGCCGAACGCCTGCGAGCGGCTGCGCAGCGATTCGGCCACCTTCTGCTCAAACCCGGAATAGGTGTGAATGATGAACCACTTTTTTGGAGAGGAGTCATCGTAAGCGGCAGCGGCAGGTTCTTCCACCGGTGCAGCAGCCGGCTCTTCCTCAGGCTCGGCCGCGGCCTGTGCGGAGGGTACGGCTTCGTCATCGCCGGGGCCTTCGGCGGCAACGTCGCCCGCAACTTGGCCCGCAACTTCGCCCTCGTTTTCGGCTAGCTCAGCGCTCTCCTGCTCGTCTTCATCCACGGAATATATTTTCTCTTCATCCATACAGCTACTTCGATAATGCCTTGTACATGCGCGTCACGCTGTCGTTTAACAGCGCATCGACCACCGCGAAGAAGGCCGCAAACGCGAACACAGTGAAGATTACCACCACGGTGGTGCCTTCCACCTGCTTGCGGTTGGGCCAGGTCACGCGTTTCATTTCGAGCTTCAGCTCGTTGAAATAATCGCGCGTTCGCGTGGGCCAACTCGTTACGCTTTCCAGAAAATTGCCGCTAGCTTCCATGCTGCCTCCATGCTGCCTCGATTCCCCGCTATAGCCTCGGTAAAAATTGGATTGGCAGGGGCGGAGGGATTCGAACCCCCACTCGCGGTTTTGGAGACCGCTGGTCTGCCGTTAAACCTACGCCCCTAGCGACCACTGCCCGGCGGGACATGCCTGGCCTTTCCTTCTTAATCTTACTTGATTTCCTTGTGCGGCTGGTGCTTCCGGCAATACGGACAGAATTTCTTCATCTCCAGCCGCTCCGTAGTGGTCTTCTTGTTCTTAGTGCCGGAATAATTCCGGTTCTTACATTCCGTGCATTGAAAAGTGATGATCTCGCGCGCCATTTTCGTTATCCTTTACTCGATAATGTCGGTGACGGTTCCGGCGCCCACGGTGCGTCCGCCTTCGCGGATGGCGAACCGCAACCCCTTTTCCATGGCGATGGGTGTGTTCAGTTCCACGGTCAGATTCACGTGGTCGCCCGGCATTACCATCTCCGTACCTTCCGGCAGGTACACATCGCCCGTCACATCCGTGGTGCGGAAGTAGAACTGCGGCCGGTAGCCCTTGAAGAACGGCGTGTGCCGACCGCCTTCTTCCTTGCTCAGCACCACCACGCTGCCCATGAACTTCTTGTGTGGCGTGATGGATTTCGGCTTGGCTACCACCTGCCCGCGCTCCACGTCGTCCTTCTCAATGCCGCGCAGCAGCAGCCCCACGTTGTCTCCGGCGCGCCCTTCGTCCAGCAGCTTCTTGAACATTTCGATGCCAGTCACTACGGTGTTGCGCGTGTCGCGGAAGCCTACAATCTCCACCGGTTCGCCCACCTTGACGATGCCCCGCTCGATGCGCCCCGTCACCACCGTGCCGCGGCCCTGGATCGAGAAGATGTCTTCAATCGGCATGATGAACGGCTTGTCGATTTCGCGCTGCGGCAGCGGCACGTAGCTGTCCACCGCGGCCATCAGATCCAATACCGTCTTCTCCCACTGCGCCTCGCCGTTCAACGCGCCCAGCGCCGAGACCCGGATCACCGGCACATCGTCGCCCGGGAATTCGTAGGTTTTCAGCAGTTCGCGCATCTCCAGCTCCACCAGGTCGAGCAGTTCGGCGTCGTCCACCATGTCCACCTTGTTCAGGCACACGACGATGTAGGGCACGCCCACCTGGCGGGCGAGCAGCAAATGCTCGCGGGTTTGCGGCATCGGACCATCGGTAGCCGCGACCACCAGGATGGCGCCATCCATCTGCGCGGCGCCGGTGATCATGTTCTTGATGTAGTCGGCGTGGCCGGGGCAATCCACATGGGCGTAGTGCCGGTTGGGGGTTTCGTACTCGACGTGGGCCACCGCGATGGTGATGCCGCGCGCCTTTTCTTCGGGCGCGTTATCGATGGAGTCGAAACTGCGGAATTTCACCTTGGGGTTGTTCTTCCCCAGCACCTTGGTGATGGCCGCGGTCAACGTGGTCTTGCCGTGATCGATGTGGCCGATGGTGCCGATGTTGACGTGCGGCTTGCTGCGATCAAACTTTTCCTTTGCCATAGCACTCTCTTTTAAGAGGGATTCCAACAGAAAAACGCTGGAGCCGTTGACCAGGATTGAACTGGTGACCTCGTCCTTACCAAGGACGCGCTCTACCAACTGAGCTACAACGGCCCAAAACCTTATACCGCGCGTCGTCGAATCTGGTGGACGGGGGAGGATTCGAACCTCCGTAGCCCGCAAGGGGCGACAGATTTACAGTCTGTTGCCATTAGCCGCTCGGCCACCCGTCCAGATTGCGGCGACGCACCTCTGCTGCCCGCGTCCCGCCGGTGAAAGAACCAGTGTACCAAACTCCGGCGTGCGTGCGTGCAGTCGGCTCGTGCAGTTGGCTATGGAGTGGGTCAGTTCGACGGCGTAGCAAGCTCGATCTTGAATACTACCCCGTTGCCGCCGTTCCCACCGGCGGTGGTTGTGCCGTAGAGGTTGCCGGCGGGGTCGAGGGTTAAGCCGGACGAGGGGAAATCTCCATCGGCGCCCCCCGTGAAGTAGTGGAGTATCGTGAAATTGCCGGTGGCGTCCAGTTCGTATACGGAGCCGGAACCGTTGCCGCCAGTGCCGTATAGGTTGCCTCCCGCGTCGCGCACCACACCACAATTGCATCCCGCCTCGAACGGGAGATTGTAGAGCTCCATAAACGTACCGGCCGCATCCAATTCGTACAGATAGTAGCCGGCAACGCCGTAGAAGTTGCCGGCCGAATCGCGGACTATACCGGTAGAAGGTACGCTCTCTGTGAAGCTGTACAAGACCGTCTCCTGGCCGGAGACGTCCACCTCGAACAACGTGCCCGCCTCCCCCATGCCGCCGCTGTCCGTCGTACCGTACAAGTTACCCTCCGCATCGCGGACCACCCCGCCAAAGGGATAGCACCCGTCAGAAGCTCCCGTGAAACCGTACAGCACGGTGTAATTCCCAGCGGCATCCAGCTTGTACACCGAACTGCCAATGCAGTTTCTGTCGCCCCCGGTAGTCCCGTAAAGATTGCCAGCCGAATCGCGGATCACACCTGACGATGGATATATTTCACCTGTGCCTGTGAATCTGTGCAGCACCGTATAAGTACCTGCCGCGTCGAGTTTGAAAACGACTCCGCCGGGTTTGAGGGGGGCGCCGGCAGTCCCGTAGAGGTTGCCTGCCGCATCCCGGATGACACCATAATAGGGCTGGCCGCCGCCGTTGCCACCCGTGAACCGGTGCAGCACGGAATAGACCCCGTTCGCGGCGATTTTGAATATGACTCCCTGGTCGGACCCGCCGCCGAATGTCGCGGTTCCGAACAGGTTTCCCGCCTCATCGCGGATTACACCGCCGGAGGGGTCTATCCCGTCCGTAGCATCGGTGAAACTACACAGCACGGTCTCCTTGCCCGTTGTGTCCCACTTGTACACAATGCCGTTGCCGAAGTCCTGGTGGGCCCCTCCATAGATAGTGGTTCCGTACAGATTTCCCGCCGCATCGCGGATTACACCCGAGTAAGGGTTCGAACCGTTCGCGCCCCCGGTGAAGTCGAACCGCGAAACCAAATGGCTGGCTGGATCCAGCTTGAAGACGAAACCATAGCCATAGTTGTTTAAGTCACTGTAAGTCCCGTAAAGGTTGCCGGACGAATCCAGGATCACGCCACTGTCGGCCGATCCGAAGGAACCGGGGAAGTCGTAGATCACGTTCTCGTGGCCCGTCGCATCCAGCCTGAATACCACGCCTCCCCCATCCACGCCTCCCAATTGGGTAGTTCCAAAAAGATTGCCGCCGGGGTCGAGGGCTAAGCCCGCACCGGGCCAACCGCCGTCGTTCTTGCCGGAAAACCAGTGCAGCACAGTTTCGCGGCCCGCGGCATCCAGCTTGAAAACAACGCCATCGCCAAAGGCGGCGCGCTGGTTGCCGCCATTGAGGGTCGTGCCGTAAAGGTTGCCGGCCGGATCGAGGACCAAACCTGCGAGCGGCGTACACCCGTCGGCGCCGCCCGTGAAGGTGTATAGCACGGTTTCATGGTGGGCCGCGTCGATTTTGAAGACGGTGCCCGCGTTCGCGCTGCCCCCTGCCGAAGTGGTCCCATAAAGATTGCCGTCCGCATCGAAGATCAGGCCGGCTTTGGGGTTGGCGCCGTCCGTTCCTCCCAGGAAGCTATACAGCACGGTTTCCTGGCCGCCGGCGTCCAGCTCATACACCACGCCGACGTTCGCAGCGCCACCCTGGTAAGTGGTTCCGTAGAGGTTGCCGGCCGCGTCGAAGATCACGCTCGCATACGGGACCGCTCCGTCCGCCCCGCCTGTAAAGTTGTAGAGGACGGTCTCCTGCCGCGCTGTGTCCAGTTTGAAAATGACGCCCAGGCCCGCCGTGCCGCCCGCGGAAGTGGTGCCGTAAAAGTTGCCGGCCGCGTCTGCGATGATTCCGGCATAGGGGTTCGCCCCGCGCAAACCTCCAAAATTGTGCAGCACGGTTTCGGTGGCAGGCGAAGTCTGCGCCCGAGCCGGCGGGAGGCTGATTGCTGATAGTGCGCTGGCGATGAGCAGGCAGTGGGAAAACGCGGTGATGTTGGACATTTTTCAAAATTCCGAATGGCGAGGATTGTACAACGGTTTGGCGGGGACGAACCGCGATTGTTGCAATTTGCGGTACTGGGCTGGGAGCCCGCGCCCCGTCGCGCGCGGTTAGGCCACGTCGATCTCGATGGCTTTCGTCATCCGGTTTCGGGTTTCCTCGATCGTCCGCCCCGTGGCTATACAGCCGGGTAGGTCTTGGCGCATACGCCCCATAGCCGGTCGTCGATTTTCAAACAGAACCAGGTATTTGCTCGTGGCCAACCCGCCTGTCTCATTGTAGACTTCAAGGCTTTCGGTGGCACCTCGTCTGGAATCCTCAGAGCCTAGACGTCCGGGCATGCGCCGATCCGCCTGTCGCTTTGACGGATAGCAGCGCGGTCCGGACTGTGGGCTGAAGCCCACAGCAGCACGCTCTCCAGAAACCCACTGCCGCGACTACGTAGCTTCAGTGATTTGCAGGCCAAGTTCCGCAGCCTTCCTCTGCAGCATCCGTAACTGAATCTGTCGATACTTCTGTTCGTAGAATTCCTTGCCTTTGTCTACGTAAGCCTCCTTGAACTTCAGCATGCGGTATATGATCCGGCCCAACCTGTTGCCCATCGCCTTTTTTGCCTTGGGCGTACCCAACTTGGTCCGCAGCCGCCGGTATTGCGATCCCAGGTAGCTGTCGCTGCGCAGCAAGCTGGTGGCGGCTTGTTGCAGTGCCAAGCCTACCCGATGGCGCTTTTTCTTCTTCTCCCGCCCCACCACTTTGCCTCCGCTGATCTTGTTGTTGGGTGCCAGATCCACGTACGACACGAATTGGGCTGCGGTTTCGAACCGGTCCATCTGGTCACCCAATTCCGACACCACCGTCTGCGCGGTCAGCACGTTGATGCCATCGATGGCCGTCAGATCCACCCCGGTCGCCTGGTCACCCAATTCCGACACCACCGTCTGCGCGGTCAGCACGTTGATGCCATCGATGGCCGTCAGATCCACCCCGCTCGCCCGGAATAGTTCGCTGCGCAGATCCAAGCACTTCGGTACGTTGCCACGCGGCCGCTTCTCCCGCGGGCAGGGCGGCAGGTTTTTCGGGTTGGCTTTGGATTCCATGGTTTGGTAGTGCGCTTCCAATTGCTGGTCGCATTCCCCGATCTTTTTCTGGAAGGTCTGGTAGGTCTCGCACTCCTGCCGCAGGATAAACAGCAATTCCTTCCGCCAGTTGCCTTCCCGGCTCCGCATCACCTCCTCTTTACTGGCCTTCACCCCGGGGTCCCGCAACTGCGCCAATACCCGCACGTCGCGTTCCCCCTCCAGTATCGCGCCCAGGATAGCCTGCCCGGTGGCGCCACTGATATCGCTGATCACATTGGCTAACTGCACGTTCATTTGTGTCAGAGCTTTCTGCATACGTTGAATGCACCGCGCCGCATCCGCCACATGCTGCTGCCGCTGCCGCCCATACGCGCGCATCTGCAGGATCTCTTCCGCCGGCCGGAAGGAGTTGTGTAACAAGCCGTAGACGTGCAGCTGCAACAGCCATTGACATTCCTGGATGTCGCTCTTGCGCCCCGGCAGATTCTTAGTGTCCCGGGCGTTGACCACAAATACCCGGATACCGCGCTCAGCCAGAATGTCAGCCAGGGGAATCCAGTACACTCCGGTCGATTGCATGGCCACCGTCTGGATGCCTAGCTTTTCCAGCCAGTCCGCCAGGGCCACCAGATCCGCGGTAAAACACCCGAACACTCGCACTGGCTCCGCGTCCAGGTGCGGCGGCACGGCCACCCAATGTTCGCTATTGCCGACATCGATGCCGGCGGCCATGGGGTGCACCACCTCCAGTCCCAGCTTCCAATCTTGCGGCTTCAGCGGCACACGGTTCTTTGATTTCTTTTGCCGGGAACTTTTAAACTGGGAGGAAAAACGCGGGCTGGACTGCTTCGCGGTACTCTTCGTTTTGGCCATAGGCTCCTGCCTGGGTGTGGAATTCGGCGCACCTCGGCCCGGTCGCGAATGGTTTGAGAGTCTCTCCAACGGGGTCCTGCCGTAGATGGAAACCGACGGCACGCCGCCAAACAGCTGATCGCCAATGACCGGAGTCATGCTGAAGCGCGGGCATAGTAACACCCAAAATGTAGTCGGCCTTAACTGCCGAGCTGCGCCTTCTGGCATTATGCCGCAACTCTGGCCCGGTTTCCGAGACTGCTGACGGCCCGCAGGGCCGCTGGTGCTGAAGCCCGCGCCACATGACCGGCCCCACGATGCGGTAGAATCACGGTATCCGGACCTGTTGCGCCACTGACTAGCAGATCCGAATATCCCGATGAGCATGCCGACGATGACCAACCGCGCCGAAGAGTTTCGCGAGCAGCTCACGCGCCGGGCCATGGTGGCCGACGGGGCCATGGGCACGATGCTTTACGCGCGCGGCGTCTTCATCAACCGCTGCTTCGACGAACTGAACCTGTCGGCGCCGGACATGGTGCGGCAGATCCATCAGGAGTACGTCAAGGCCGGTGCGGAGATCCTCGAAACCAACACGTTCGGCGCCAGCCGTATGCGCCTGGCGGCGTTCGGACTGGCCGAAAAGCTGCGCGAGATCAACCACGCCGGTGTGCGCCTGGCGCGGGAAGCGGCGCGCGAGCATGCCTATGTCGCGGGCGCCATCGGGCCCTTGGGCGCGCATATCGAGCCGCTCGGCCCCACTTCCTTCGCCGAAGCGCGCGCGATTTTCCGCGAGCAGGTGGAAGAACTGCTGGATGCCGGCGTGGACCTGCTGATTCTGGAAACATTCGGCAATCTGGACGAAATGCGGGAAGCGCTATTCGCCGCGCGCGAGGCGGCGGGTCCGGACATGACCATCGTGGCGCAGGTGACCATCGACGACAACGGGAACCTCCCCGAAGGTACGGAGACGGAGGAATTCACGCGGCGCCTGGATGAATGGCCCGCGGATGTGATCGGCGTCAACTGCTCGGTGGGCCCGAAGACCACGCTCGAGACCGTCGAACACATGATGCAGTTCTCGGCCAAGCCCATCAGCGCCATGCCCAACGCGGGCGTGCCGGTGCGCGTGGAGGGCCGCAACCTCTATCTGTGCTCACCCGAATATATGGCGCAGTACGCGCGGCGGCTGCTGTGGGCCGGCGTGCGCATCGTGGGCGGATGCTGCGGTACGACTCCGGAACACATCAAACTGATCCACGCCGAGGCGCGCTCGCTGCAGCCTTTGCAGAAAAAGCTGGGCGTGACGGTGGAGGAGCCCAAGGCCAAAGCGCGGGCGCTGCCGAAGGTGCCGGTCGCCGAAAAATCGCAATTGGGCGCCAAGCTGGCCGCGGGAAAGTTTGTATCGTTCGTCGAGATTCTGCCGCCGCGCGGCGTGGATGCATCCAAGGAGATCGCGGGCGCGAAGCTGTGCGCCGCGCAGGGCATCGACTGCATCAACGTGCCGGACGGGCCCCGCGCCAGCGCGCGCATGAGTGCGCAGGTCACTTGCCAGCTCATTCAAAGGCAGGCCGGCATCGAAGCCGTGAATCATTTTTGCTGCCGCGACCGCAACATTCTGAGCATCCAATCGGAGCTGCTGGGCGCGCACTGCGCGGGCGTGCGCAACCTGATCTGCATCACCGGCGATCCGCCGCGCATGGGCAGCTATCCGGACGCCACGGCGGTATTCGACGTGGACGCCATCGGGCTGGTGAACATCGCCAACAACCTGAACCATGGGCTGGATATCGGCGGCAATGCCATGGGGTCGCAGACCGCGCTGCTGATCGGGGTGGGCGTGAACCCGGGCGCTTTGAACATGGACGAGGAGATCCGCCGCTTCGAGTGGAAAGTTCAGGCGGGCGCCGAGTACGTGGTGACGCAGCCGGTCTTCGATCTGGCCTTGCTGGAGGAGTTTCTGCGGCGCACCGAACATGTGAAGATTCCGGTGATCTGCGGCATCTGGCCGCTGACCAGTTTTCGCAACGCCGAATTCATGGTGAACGAGCTGCGGGTGCCCGTGCCGGAATGTTACATGGAGCGCATGCGGCAGGTGGATAACGCCGAAAAGGCGCGCCAGGAAGGCGTGGCCATCGCGCGCGAGATGGTGACGCGGGTGCGGACCATGGTGCAGGGAGTGCAGTTGAGCGCACCTTTCGGGCGATACCAGATGGCGATCGACGTCGCCGAAGCGCTTGGGCCGCGCTAGGAGTTTCGAGGCGTATGGCAACTGATCTCGTGGAAGTCGACGCGGAACAGCCGGAGCCGGAAGCGATCGCGCGCGCCGCCGGGGCCATACGGCGCGGAGAAGTCGTGGCCATCCCCACCGATGCACTGTACGCACTGGTGGCCGATCCGTTCAACCTGGGCGCGGTGGCCGGCGTGTTCCGGGCCAAGGGCCGCGAATTCCATCGCTCGCTGCCGTTGCTGGTGGCGGACGCGATCGCGGCCGAGGATCTGGCCGCTGAGTTGAACAACCGTTTTTTCATTCTGGCGCGGCGTTTCTGGCCGGGGCCGCTGACCATTATCGTGGCCGCCTCGGCCCGGGTGCCCCTGAAAGTCACCGGCAATACGGGCCGCCTGGCGCTGCGGCACTCCCGCTCCGCGATTGCCAACGCGCTGATCGCGGCCATGAACCAGCCGCTGATCTCGACCAGCGCGAATATCTCCGGCTCGCCCACCTGCCGCAGCGGCATCCAGGTTTTCGGCACCATGGACGGGCGCGTAGACCTGGTGCTGGACGGCGGAATGTGCTCCGGTCCCGGCGCCACCACCGTGGATATCACGGAGCCGTATTGGAAGATTATTCGCGAGGGGGCTATCGAGGAGAAAGAGATCGCCGAGACGCTGCAGGCTACGTAACGTGACGCGGCCCTGCGGGCTTGCGGTCGGGGTACTGTCCCGGCTCGGGCTTTCTTTCCCAGGGCCCTTGAAGCCTACATCAAACGTACGTATAGTGGGCCATATCGCCCGGCATGGGGTCACTTCTGAGGACTGCAAAGAGGCCTATTGGAACGGGCCGATCATCATCGAGCGTCAAAGGCGAAAAACGGAGCGCAGGGACAGGATTCGTTTCGTCACCGCCTATCCCATGCCTTCGGGACAACGCGAGATCTATCGAGCAGAAATATGACGGCGAAGACCACGATCCCCAAGTTTAGGTCGGAAAGAGAGGAGGCCCTGTGGTGGGACACCCACCCGGAGGTTATCACGGAGCTCTTCATACAGGCGAAGAAGGAAGGCAAGGTCAAGCGGCTGCCCGTGGTTCGTAGCTGCGACCAGGTCCGTGACCATCCGGATGCCCATAGTCGACATTGAATCCGCGCAGAAGCTCGCTGCAGAGAGGGGACTGCCTTACCAGACTTACATTAAAAGGCTTTTGCACCGGGCACTCGAACGTGAGCGCAAAGTTAGCTGACGACGGCCGACCTGATGCTGGGCGCCGGTTCCGGCACAAATACGTCGCCCGTTACAAACCGGCCCAGGCAGCATCCTCCTCGGGCGTGAGCCAGTCCGTCGCTAGCGCTGACTCGGCCGCCAGCATCGGCATCGCATCGTCGGCGTGTGCCTCGGAATGCCAGTGGATTATACTTCCTGGTCGGAAGCACGGTCCAGTTCCTGCGCGATGAGTTCACGTTTGCCGATAGTTGTCTCGACTTCATATTACGGCATTCGAGCCGGCCAGCGTTGGCCGTCACACAAACCAGGCCCGCCACACCGTGACTACCAGCGCGTGCGTCACCATGCTAGCGCGGATACTCTGCGCCTGCTGATAGGCCCGGCCGTAGAACCAGCCGGCCACGGCCGCGGCGAGCGCGAATTTCCAATTGGGGAAGGCGCGGAAGCCGAGGTGCACCGCGCCGAACAGAAACGACGCGGCGGCGAGACCGAGAGCGGGACTGCCGGTCCACTGGACCATCCAGTGTTGCAACAACCGGCGAAACCGCTTCCACAGATAGGGCGTTTTCCAGCAATGTGGCTCCGGGAGAAGAGGTAGCTGGCGGTTCGCCACTTGAGGGACAATGAAGTCGTGACAGACGCGATCGCTCAAGACCCCGAAGTGATGCACGGTGTACCCGTATTCCGTGGAACGCGAGTGCCTGTACAGACACTGTTCGAATATCTGGAGGGTGGGGAGACCCTGGAAGATTTCCTCACAGGATTCCCAACCGTTCCGCGCGGTCTGGCCTTGGAGGCGCTGGGCGAAGCCCGAAAACTCTTACTTGCACGCGCCTCATGAAGCTTCTGATTGATGAATGCGTCGATGAGCGGCTACGTCTTCTGTTTCCGGGGCACGAATGCCAAACCGCGCGTTTCGCCAATCTGGCGGGTTTGAAGAATGGACGCCTGCTGGAAGCGGCCGAAGCAGCGGGATTTGATGTTCTGATTACTGTTGACCAGAACATTCCAGACCAACAGAATTTGAGCCAACGAAGTATTGCCATCGTGATTCTCTGTGGGCGGACCAACCGGTTGAGAGATCTCGAACTTCTGGTGCCCGCGGCGATCTCCGCGGTAGGCTCGATCAGGGCCGGGGACGTCATAAAGGTCCGGTAGTTGCCGCACTTTGCGCGCTCCACAACCTCACTCAAACACGCGTTTCCCCTCAAGTTGACGGCCGAACTTTGAGCGCCTGTGGAGGGAGGTAGACTCAATCTTGGGAGGACGCGGGACATATGCTCGGAAACGTCGTCGCAGGAAGAACGGGATTGGGAAGAAGGTGCCCGTCAGATTAACGAGTGCGAGTACCTGTATATCGACAGCGTTCGCGAACTCGAAGAACTAACGCTCGAGCTAATTGTGACAGAAGCCAAAGTCCAGGCTCAGATTCTTGTTCCCCGAGACGAAAGCCCGGTCGAGCAGCTTCGATTGGGTGCCAGGCCAATCGAGAAGGGATTCAACATGTCGGTCTTTCAGATTGATCTTCGACCAAAGGCACATGGTCTCCTACACGGTACTCAACGAATCGTACGGCAGGTATCCCGAATCACCCGAACAGTTTGCCGGCAAACTGTTCCGAGTTTTCTCTTGGTCGCACCTGCTGGAGTTCACAAAGAGGACGACCTATGCGTCCGATGACCATCCCGGCGTGCTACAGCATTATGAGATCGATTGTTTGAATCACGTCGTGGATGTGATATCCACCGGTCCCCCGAGGATCGGCCGCATTAATGGGCGCGGCTGAGCATGAAGGGGCCGCGCCCTACCACAGACTTGCGATTGGCGCTCAAGCGCTCTCTGCTGGATCGGTTGGTTCGATTCCGATCCGGTCATTGACGGCCTCCCGCAATCGCTGCGTGCACCCGAGGTACTTTTCTGTCGTTTTGGACCGACACGTGTCCCAGCAGGAACTGGATCTGCTCCAGTTCCCCTCCGGCATCGCGGCACAGCCGTGCGCACGTGCGACGCAGGTCGTGAGGTGCTAGTTTGTCGATTCGTGCTCGCTTGGCGCAATTCTTGACGACGTGCCACACGACCCTCTCCGTTACGCCTGTTCCCCAGGTTTTGCCGGCCCGGCAAACACAACGAAACACGCGGCCCTCGCTTACGCCGGCGGCTTCGCACCAGCAGTCAACTGCCGTCTTGACCCAGTCGGGAACCGGCACTGTGCGGATGTGTCGGCCCTTGCCGACCAAGTCGACGATGGCCCAGTGATCCTCCCGGCGTTGAACACGAGCGAACTCAAGCTCTGCAGCCTCTCGGCGGCGTAGCCCGCAGCCCAAGAGAATCCCAAGCAAGGCTCGATCCCGTTTGCCCTTCAGTGTACTCGGATCGGGTACTTGCCACAACGCACGCGCCTGCGTGGCCGTGAGCCAGTTGCCCAGACGAACGCCAAGGCATTTCGCACCCTTGACTCGCCGAATTCCGGCAGCTAGGTCTGGGCTCAGCAGGCCGGAATCAGCGGCCTCATATGCAAGGCGCCTTACGGCTGCCAGCCTTCCGTAATCGTGTTGGGCGCGAGTTGGCGAGACTCGAGGTGAATTCGATAGCGAGTCACGACAGCCTTGTTGAAGGACAGACGTGGTTCCGAACAATACCACTCAATGAATTCGTCAATGGCGTGGCGATAACCTCGCTGCGATTCCTTCGACGGCAAGCTGTTGAGAACCGCTGATCGAGATTGATCAAGATCTGGCAGGTTAAGGCTGTGTTTCGGGGCGACTTCTTGGCTTGCCGGGGTTTGCGCTGTTTCGTCATTGGGGCCTCCATCGCCCCGTAGATGAATACGTGCGGTACACTGGCGTGCTCTCCGAGCGCTCTCCTGAATACACCTGGCTGTAATGTCGCCAACTCGTGGATCTGGTCCTCCTTCGCCGTAGTACCGTCAAGTCACGCCTTAATCAAATGCTGGGACCCGTCCAACCAAATCGATGCATGATCCTGGCTCCCTCAACTGAAGCCATGCCGACTGCACTCCGCACCACCCCATCCCGCACGCCTACCGCCATCACACAAACCAGGCCCGCCACACCGTGACTACCAGCGCGTGCGTCACCATGCTGGCGCGGATGCTCTGCGCCTGCTGATAAGCCCGGCCGTAGAACCAGCCGGCCACGGCCGCGGCAAGCGCGAATTTCCAATTGGGGAAAGCACGGAAGCCGAGGTGCACCGCGCCGAACAGAATCGACGCGGCGGCCAACCCTACCGCGGGACTGCCGGTCCACTGGACCATCCAGTGTTGCAACAGGCCGCGGAAGAAGAATTCTTCCGATAGCGCCACTACCCACAGCATGCCCAGAAAGATAGCAGCGATCTTCCATGCCGGCATGCCGGGGCCCAGGCGCACCAGGCGGGTGGCCCAGGCCAGCGGAACACCGGCGATCAGGAAATAGACGAAATGCCGCAAGCCGATTTTCCATTCCGTGAAGCTGGGCAGAAATCCGTAATTCACGACCGGAACCCGCCGCTCCACCAGCATCACCATGGCGCATAGCCGCGTGAGCGCCAGGTGCCCGAGTATCTCGAGATGCAATCCTGGAAATGGCGGCGTGTAGATTGAATCGATATAGCCGCGCAGAACCACGGCCGCTACCAGCACCAGGAACGCGCCATCGGCGAGCGGCACTGCCGGCAGAATTCTGTACCACAGCCCCAGCGCGGTGGCCAGCGCGGCGAGCTGTACCAGCGCCCGCCAGCGGAACTGGCCGGTGTCCGCCGCGTAGATCACATACGGCGCGATAAACGAGAGCACCAGGAACAGCGGCAACCGGCGCGCGAATCGCTGGCGCAATTCGGCGAATGCGGGCAGCAGATAGAATGGGTATTCAACCAGGAAAGCGGCCAGAACCGGAACCGCTACAGAAACGGGAATGCCCTTCGCACGAGCATACAACCAGCCCGCGGCGCTCAGCGCGGTCCATCCGGCCAGCAGAGCCGCCCGGAAACCGCCGAGCGATTGGGTCATCGGCCTCATTTTAGCATTGGGGTACGCAGCGGCCGGCGCGTGCGCGCAAGACGAGCCGCCGAATCTGGCGCGCCGCATCGCGCATCAGGAAAGCGAGACGCAAGCCGCCCGGAACGACTACACCTACCGGCAGAGCCTGGTGTTCGCGGAGATGGACGCGCATGGCGCGCAAACCGGCGAGTATCGCGAGGAACGCGATGTGACTTTCTCGCCCGGCCACGAACGCACCGAGCAGATGATCGGGCAGCCGCTGCTGACGCTCAAGCGACTCAAGCTGACGGACGAAGACTTCCAGGATATCCGCGGCATCCAACCGTTCGTGATGACCGAAGACCAGCTCTGGAATTACGAAACGAAGTTTCGCGGCGACGAAGATATCGACGGCGTGGATTGCTGGGTGCTGCAGGTGCGACCGCGCCAGATTCTCGAAGGGCAGCGCCTCTTCGACGGCATGGTGTGGGCGGACAAGAAGGATTTTTCCATCGTGCGGCTGGAAGGCCGGGCCGTGCCGCAGATGTTCAGCCGCCAGTCGGAGAATCTGTTTCCGCGATTCACCACCATCCGCAAACTCGTCGATGGCGTGCACCGGTTTCCGGTATTCACCTTCGCCGACGATACCCTGCCCTTCAGCACCGGCTTGCAGCGCGTTCGCATGACCATCCGGTACAGCCAATACAAGCGCTTCGGCGCGGATTCCGTCATCAAGTTCGACAAGCCCTGACATGCCGGTACCGGGCCTTTGGCGCGAACCCGATTTTCTGAAGCTGTGGGCCGGCCAGTCGGTTTCGCAGGTTGGATCGTGGATCACGCTGGTCGGATTGCCGCTCATCGCGGCCCAGTTGCTGAATGCTTCGCCGCTGCAGATGGGCATTCTGAGCGGCGCCGGCGCGGCCGCCATCCTGTTACTCGGCCTCTTCGCAGGAGCCTGGGCGGATCGGCTGCGCCGCCGTCCCATTCTGATCTGGACCGACCTGGGGCGCGCCGCGGTGCTGGGCACAGTCCCGCTGGCCGCGGCGTTCCACCGCTTGACCATGGGCCATCTGTACCTGATCGCGGCGGCCAGCGCGGCCCTCACCGTGCTGTTCGACGTGAGCTACCAGGCCTACTTGCCGTCGCTGGTGAGCTCGGAAAATCTTTTGGAAGGCAACAGCAAACTGGCTCTATCGGAATCCGTGGCCGGCGTGGTGGGGCCTGGGATCACCGGCTTGCTAGTCGCGGCGATCACTGCGCCGATGGCTATTCTGTTCGATGCGATTTCGTTCGTGTGGTCGGCCATTTCGGTGGGGCTCATCCGCAAGCCGGAGCCGCGGCCGGAACCCAGTGCGGCGCCGCACATCGGGCGCGAAATTATGGAAGGGCTGCGGGCTTCGTGGCACGAGCCGATTCTGCGCACGCTGCTGCTGCGGGCCGCCACTGCCGCTACATTTGTGGGTTTCGGAGGCAGCCTGTATATCCTCTTCGCGGTGCGTGAGCTGAAGATCGGCGCCGCCCTCTTGGGTGTGGTCATCGCCGTAGGCGGCTGCAGCGGAGTACTTGGTGCGCTGGCTGCCGAACGCCTGGTGCGGCGCTTTGGAATCGGCCCGTCCCTGATCGGATCCGCGCTCCTGCCCGCTGCCGCCGGTCTGCTGCCGCCCCTGGCGCACGGTTCCGTGGCAGTCTGCGCGACGATGCTGGCCGTGGCGCAAGCCGGCGATATCGGCTGGACGGTTTACGGTATCAACGAATTGACACTGCGCCAGGCGGTCGCGCCCAGCCACGTATTGGGGCGGGTCAATTCCGCCGCGCACCTCATGTTTCGCGGCGTGCTGCCGGCGGGCGCGTTGTTAGGCGGGGCAGTCGCACAGGTGATCGGACTCCGGGCCGCCATGTTCGTGGGCGCGGGCGGATTTCTACTCTCCACGCTGTGGCTGATATGCTCGCCCATACGCCGGTTGCGCGATCTCCCGCATGTGGCGGACGTGGCGCAAGCGGCTCCGTCTGCGTCTGCCGGCTCGGCTTGCTAGCATCTGTCTTATGCTAAGTCTGCGCCGCTACGGCTGGCGCGTACTGCCGATGCTGCTATTGCTGGCGCTCTACTGGCCGGGGCTCACCGGCTGGTTCTACCAGGACGATTTCGGCTGGCTGAACCTGCGGCACGACGTCCACTCCTTTCGCGATTTGGGCCCGGCGTTGTTCGCTCCCAAAGCGCACGGCAATATCCGCCCACTTGGAGAGAACGCTTATTTCCTGGTGCTCTCTTCCCTGTTTGGCGTGGATGCGCTGCCGTTCCGCATTAGCGCGTTCGCCACTCAAATGGGCAGCCTGGTGCTATTGGGCAGCATCGCTTACCGCCTGACGAAATCGCCCGCCGCGGGAGTGTGGGCGCCGCTTCTGTGGATCGTCAACCCTGGCCTCGCCCCCGCCATGTGCTGGACTTCGATCTACAACCAGATCCTGAGCGGCTTTTTCTTTCTACTGGCGTTCTGGTTCCTGTTGCGATACATCGAGAACTGCGCCGCGCGCGACGCCATCGGACATTGGGCGGCATTTGTGCTGGGCCTGGGCGCGCTCGAGACCAACGTAGTGTATCCGGCGATCGCGGCATGCTACGCGCTGCTGTACGCGCGGACTTATTTGAAGAAGATCCTGCCCATGTTTCTGGTTTCCGCGCTATTCATCTTGGTCCACTTTCGAGTGGCGCCGGCCCCCGGCAGCGGCGCATATGCGCTGCATTTCGGCGCGCGGATGCCGCGGACGTTGTGGACCTACTGGGCGTGGGCACTGGGAACCTGGCAGCCGCTGGTCGCCATACTCACTTGCGCGCTACTCGGATTGCTCGCGTGGAGCGTGCGTGTCCGCCAATGGGTCCCCCTGCTCGGCGTCGCGTGGTTCGTGATCGTGATTGGCCCGTACTTGCCGCTTGCCGATCACCAGATGGATTACTATTTGACCGTTCCTGTGGCCGGCCTGGGACTGGCAGGCGCTGCGGCGATTATCTACGCCTGGCGCGCGAGATGGATATGGCGAGCCGCCGCCATGGCGTGCGTAGCAATCTATCTCAGTGTCTCGCTGCCGGCCGCGTGGCGAGTCGTGCGCTGGCATCACGAGCGCGGGGCGCGCGTCGAAGATCTGGTGTTGGGCGTGGCCGATATACATCAGGCGCAACCCGGCAAGATCATCCTGCTCGATGGCATCGATACGGATCTGTTCTGGTCCGGCACCGTGGATCTACCCTTCCGCGCGACGGAGATTCCGCATGTTTATCTTGCGCCAGGCGCGGAGGTGCGCATTCAGGCGCCGCCGGACCTGCTGGTGAAATACGTATTGCCGGAAGCGCTGGCACTTCGGAATCTGCGGGCCGGTCGTGCGGTGGTCTATCAAGCCGAGGGACCTGTGCTGCGTAATGTCACCGCGCGCTACACGTCCGTGGCGGAGGCATTGTGGAAACCCGAAATACCGCGCTTCATCAATCTCGGCGATAGCGTGTTCGCGGACTACCTCGGCGCGGGTTGGGACGAATGCGATGCCGGATACCGGATGCTCCGCCGCGCGGGTACGGTCAAGATAGGCGGACCGCCCAATCCGGGCGAGCGTTTGTATATCGGCGTGTTTCGCACGACGGACTTTCGCCTCGAAGTGCGCGCCGGCAGCGTGCAGTTACCGTCGCAGGTGACCCAACGGGGCGGCGAATTGACGGAGATTGCTGTTCACCTGCCTCCCGCCCTGCTCGGAAATCCCGAGATCGAAGTCATGCTGATGAACGACAATCCCGAGCCGCTGAAATTCGGCTACGTAGAAATCCGCTAGTGAGCGGCTTCTCCCCTAAAGACATCCTGTAGAAAACCGGTCCCTGATGTGTTATGATCCTACAATCAATCTATGGAACTCCTGCAGGGAACCCTGGACCTCCTGGTCCTCCGCGCACTGGAGCTGGCCCCCATGCACGGCGTGGGCGTCGCTGACCGTATCCATCAGGTGACCCGCGGCGCATTCGTCGTCAAACCCGGATCGCTGTTCCCGGCCCTGCGCCGCTTGGAACAGAAGGGCTGGCTGGAGGGTGAGTGGGCGCCTTCGGAAAATAACCGCCGCGCGCGCTACTACCGGCTGACTCGCGCGGGCCGTGCCCAGCTTGCCCAGGAAAAGCGAAACTGGTATCGCATGACCTCGGCCATGAACTGGATGCTCGAATCCGAGGGATAGGAGGCCGCCATGTTCCGCCGCCTCGCGCATCTGTTTGCCTCCGTCTTCCGGCGCCGCCACCTGGAACACGATCTGGACGACGAACTGCGCGCCAGCCTCGACTTGATTGCCGCCCGATTCACCGCACGGGGTATGCCTCCCGCCGACGCACGCCGCGCGGCACGGCTGGAGTTCGACGGCTTGGAGCAGGTCAAGGAGAATGTGCGTGACGGCCTGATCGGGGCCTCCCTGCAAACGCTCCTTCAGGACGCGCGCTACGCTCTGCGCGGCCTGCGCCGCCACCCGTCGTTTACTTTGATCGCGCTGCTCACTCTGGCCCTCGGAATCGGCATCAATACGGCCATATTCACCGTGTTCTACGCTGTACTGCTGCGTCCCCTGCCATATCATCGTCCGGCCCAACTTGCCCTCATCTGGGCCAGCTTCCGCACCGCCGGCCACGCGCGCGCTCCGGTATCCGGCGCTATCCTCGCCGAGATCGCGCACCGCAACCGGTCACTCGCGGGCATCGCCGGAATCTGGACTATCACCCGCACCTTCACCGGCGACCGTCCCGAGCAGGTGAAGTGCGCGCGCGTGACTACCAATTTCTTCGACGTGCTCGGCGTCGATCCCGCCCAGGGCCGCACATTTCGCAAGACTGACAGCGGCGGCGACGCCATCATGCTCAGCGATGGCTTGTTCCGCCGCCGGTTCGCGGGCAACGCCGGGCTGATCGGCAAGAGCGTGCCTATGGATTGGGAAGACACGCTGGTGGGCGTTCTCCCGCCCGATTTCCAGCTGCATTTCGCGCCTGACTCCAACGTGCCGCCCGACGTGCAGGTCTTCGATACGTTCGACGACGGCATTTATGCGGATCGCGACCAATATTACATTCGCCTGGTGGCGCGTCTGCGGCCGGGCACGTCGCTGGCGGAAGGGCAGCGCGATCTCGATCGCGTAGCGGCGGAAATCCGCGGCGCGTATACCGGATACAACGCCGAAAATCTGCAGTTCACCCTCGCCCGAATGCAGGCCGATGCCGTGCGCGACGTGGCGCCGGCCCTGGCCGCGCTGTTTGCCGGCGCCGGGTTCGTGCTTGCGATCTGCTGCGTCAACATCGCCAGTCTGTTGCTGGCGCGCGCCAACGGCCGCCGCAAAGAAATGGCCTTGCGCCTCAGTTTGGGCGCTTCGCGCGGGCGCATCCTGCGGCAGTTGCTCACCGAAGGCGGCGTGCTCTGCCTGTTGGGAGGATCTGCCGGCGTCGCCGTAGGCTGGGCTTGTTTTCGCGGATTGCTCGCCATACGCCCGGCGCGCCTGGCCCAAATCGCGGATGCCGGCATCCGTTGGCCGGCACTGGCGTTCGCCGCGGCGTGTTCCCTGGCCGCTGCGCTGGTCCTGGGACTGGTGCCCGCCACCGAAACATTCCGCCTCGATTTTATGGCCACACTGCGTACCGGCAGCCGCGGCTGGATGGGCCGCCTGCACCGCCGCACGGGAGCAGTCCTGATCACCGGCGAAATCGCGCTGGGCTTCGTGCTGGTGGCGGGCGCGGCCCTCACCGCACGGACGCTGTCGAAGATTGAACAAGTGCACCCCGGCTTCGAGCCGCGCGGCCTGCTGGCGTTTCAAGTCTCCAACGGCATACCCCGCAAGGAAGTCGCCGGTTGGGAAGCGCAGCTTGCTGCCCTGCCAGGCGTGGAGCGTGTGGGCGCCATCTCGCATTTGCCGCTGGATGCCGACATCCCCAATTGGTATGCCCCCTATCAGCCGGAGGGAATTAATTCAAACCAGGCCGCCACGCTGGTCGCCGATCTGCGCTGCGCCACTCCTGGTTACTTCGCCGCCATGGGAGCGCGCCTTCTGGCAGGCCGCTACTTCGACGCGCTCGATCGCGCCGGCTCGCGCGAAGTGCTGATCGTCGATGACCTGCTCGAGCGCACCACCTGGCCGGGCCAATCTGCCATCGGAAAAACAATCGCGGCCGAACACATGACCGCTAAGGGATTCCAATTCATACCCGGCGTGGTGGTGGGCGTGGTGGAGCATCTGTACAATCATTCCCTCACGGAACGGGTCCGCGGGCAGATCTATATGCCATTCGAGCAGAGCCCGCGCGCGCCGCTCAGTTACGTGGTTCGCACGCGCGTCGACCCGCTCTCGCTGGTGCCCGCCGTACGCCGCATGCTGCACGATCGCAGCCCCGCCGCGGCCATGGCTAAGATCCGCCCGATGACCGAATACGTGTCGCGCGAGATTTCGCCCGTAAGCTTTACAGCCGTGCTGGCGGCCATCTTCGGCGCCCTTGCGCTGCTGCTGGCAGCCACCGGCGTTTACGGTGTATTCAATTACCAGGTCTCGCAGCGCCGGCCGGAAATGGGCATCCGCATGGCCCTCGGCGCCGGTACGGGAGATGTGCTGCGCATGGTCTTGCGCGAGGTGGGGGTTCTCGCCGGCAGCGGCGTGCTGCTGGGCGTGGCTGCCACGTGGATGGCCGCGCACTGGCTCGGGACGCTGCTCTATGGCGTCACGCCGCTCGATCCGGTGAGCTACTGCCTGGCGCTCCTGTTTCTTCCGGGCGCCGCGCTCATCGGCGGATGGCGTCCCGCCGGCCGCGCCGCCGCAGCCAATCCGGCCGAACTCATTCGCGAGGAGTAGATCCATGAAGGCCACCGATATGATCGTCCGTCTTACCGGTCTCTTACTGACAGCCGTCTTAGTGGCCGGCGCCGGCGAAGATGACCGCGCCGCCGACCGTGCCGCCATTCGCGCCCACATCGACCGCATCTTTCAGGCATTCATCCACAAGGATCGCGACGAACTGCGCGCCACCCACGCCGCCAATTGGCTCGGTTATCTGGAAGGTTCGACGACCATGATTCGCGGCATCGATGAGTACATGAAGACGACTGTCTATTTGGATCCGAAGAGCCCCTACGGTATGACTGGGTATAAGATGCGCGAGTTCGACATGATCTTCAAAGGCGACGCCGCATTTGTCGCCTTCGTGGCCGATGTCGAGGCGAATACACCGAGTGGGCCGTTTCAGCGCACTTTGCGCATTACCGACTTTTATACCAGGCAAAACGGAGGATGGATTCAGAACGGATCGGACACGGACCTGCACCCCGAGTCAGTTGCCGCGCGGCATTCGATGTTCCGCCCGCTCGACGATTCCGAGAAAAAGGACCTGCTGGCGGCGCGTGAGGCCGTCTGGCGCGCCTGGTTTGCGGGCGACCGCGCCGCGCTCGAAAAGCTGTTGCCCGCTGAGCTGCTGACCATCGAGCCCGGCGGCAGCGAATGGGGCAATCGCCAGACGACGCTGGAAAACTCGGCGCGCTTCGCCGCCTCTGGCGGAAAGCTGATTCGGCTGGAGTTTCCCAAGACTGAAATACAGGCCTATGGATACGTGGCCATCGTCTATTCAGACTATAAATTCGAAATCGAACAGGGCGGCAAGTCTGCGGTCAACTCCGGCCGCGCCACGGAAGTGTTCGTCAATCACAACGGCGCGTGGGTGAATCCAAGCTGGCACATGGATAACTGGAAACCATAGCCTTCACGCCAGTACAGCCACAAACCACCGCCCCGCATGCACCACCCGCCCCCCGCCGATTTCCGCCGTTAACTGTGCCGGTGTGAAATAGCGCTTATAAACCTGGTGCCGCGATCCGTCCGTCAGCACCCGCTCCTGCACCTCTTCCGGCTGCACGCCCTCCCGCCAGGCCGCGTCCACAACCAGAATCCGCTCCGCCACCCGCCGCGCCTCCGCCAGGAAACGCGCGCGCAGGGGCCGGTCTAAGTGTCCGTAGAAATGTGCCGCCAACAGGCAGCCGAACGTCCCCGCCCGAAATGGAAGCCCCAGCGCATCGCCCTCGACGACGCGCCCGCCCGGCAACCGTGTGCGTGCGATCCGCAGCATAGCCATGCTCTGGTCCAATGCCGCTACCCGGCCGGGCACATGCTGCGTCAGAAAGCCGGTGCCGCACGCCACATCCAGCACCGGACCGGGCGAAAGCCATCGCAAACAGCCAAGCATTTCCTCCACTTCCGCGTGCCAGCCCGGACGCTCGCGCGCCGCGAACAAGCCGGTTCCCAGATACCAGTCGTCATATTCCGGCGCACGCCGGTCGTAGTAGATCCGCTCCGTTTCCGTCATCTCCCCTTATCGTACGCCGCGCACCAGGAGGTATCATCAAGTTGGCCCTTTTATATAAGGAGACCTGTATGTCTGATTCTAGCCATGACTTCGATTTCATCGTGATCGGCTCCGGTTTCGGCGGCAGCGTCACGGCGCATCGCCTGACGGAAAAGGGCTACCGCGTGGCGGTGATGGAAATGGGCCGCCGCTGGACGCCCGAGAACATGCCATCGACCAACTGGCTGATCTGGCGCTGGTTCTGGCGCCCGCGCCTGGCTCTGCGCGGCTTCTTCAACATGGAGTTTTTCAAGCACGTCACCATTCTGCACGGCTGTGCTGTGGGCGGCGGCTCCATCACCTACGCCAACACCATGCTGGTCCCGCGGAATTCCGTGTGGGACAGCGGATCGTGGGCCGGTCTGGCCGCCTGGCAAGACGAGATGCCGCGGCATTACGAAACAGCCGTGCGCATGCTCGGCGTCATCGAAAATCGCATCCTGGGCCCCGCCGATCACTTCCTGAAACGGGCCGCCGATGCCGCGGGCGTGGGTCATACTTTCTACCGCACCAACGTCGCCGTGTTCGAACCACCCGAAGGCGAACCCGCCGGAAAGACATATACCGATCCGTATTTTGGCGGCGACGGCCCCGCGCGCTGCACGTGCATCGCGTGCGGCGGCTGCATGGTGGGATGCCGCTATAATGCCAAGAACAGCCTCGATAAAAACTATCTCTATCTCGCCGAGAAGCACGGCGCGCGCGTCTTCGACGAAACCCGCGTGGTGGATGTGAGGCCGTTCGCGAGAGCCCCCGACGGCAGTGCCGGATACGAAGTACACACCGTGAATTCCCTGGCGTGGCTGCGCCAACGTCCGCGCCGCTTCACCTGCCGCGGCGTTGTCTTTGCCGCCTCGGCGCTGGGCAGCATGGATCTGCTTTTTCGTCTGAAACTGAAAGGCTCTCTGCCGGCCCTCAGCGATCAGCTCGGCAACCGCGTGCGCACCAACGCCGAATCGCTGATCGGGGTGCGCGTTCCCGGTAGCCGCGAGGATTTTTCCAAAGGCATCGCCATCGGATCGGGCATATACCTTGACGATTACACGCACATCGAAGCCGTGCGCTATCCAGCCGGTTCCGACGCCATGGGCCCTTTGGCCACGCTGCTCACGGGCGGCCGGCCGGGGCACACGCGCATCTGGTCGTGGCTCGCCACACTATTCGGTTCGATGCTGCGGCACCCCATCCGCACGGCGCGCGCCTTGCATCCCTTCGGTTGGGCCCGCGAATCGATCATCTTCCTCTGCATGCAAACACTCGATGGCCACATCGACATGCGCCTCCGCCGCCGCTGGTTCTTTCCGTTCCGCAAAATCCTGGTGAGCCAGGGCAAGAAGATCCCCACCTTTATCCCGCAAGCCAACGAGTTCGCGCGCCAGGCCGCCAGCCTGATCGGCGGCACTCCCATGAGCATGGTCACCGAGATCCTCTTCAATGTTCCCGGCACCGCGCACATCCTGGGCGGCTGTCCCATGGCCGGATCTGCCGCCGATGGCGTGGTGGACCATCGCAATCGCGTGTTCGGCTACCGGAACATGTACATCTGCGACGGCTCCGTGCTGGCTGCCAATCTGGGCGTCAATCCGAGCCTGACCATCTGCGCCGTCACCGAGCGCGCCATGACCTTCATCCCACCCGCCGCCGAAATGCACTGGAACGCGGAGGGCGGGCTTTAGCCCGGCTTTAACCCACGACGGGCTTCAGTTCGCTACAAACTCGTCGTCTAACCCAGGCCTTGCCGCACTCGCCCGCAGCCGGCGGATCAAGCCGGCTGATCCGCACAGCTGCTTCAG
The DNA here is from genome assembly GCA_963756605.1 of Bryobacterales bacterium. Lineage (GTDB taxonomy): Bacteria > Acidobacteriota > Terriglobia > Bryobacterales > Bryobacteraceae > Bog-159. Next base: position 294,818 of record CAVWOT010000019.1, read on the forward strand.
CGCAGCGCACATGCGGGCTGTGGCGGGAACGCACATCGAAGCCGTGCGCTATCCAGCCGGCTTTGACGCCATGGGCCCTTTGGCCACGCTGCTCACGGGCGGCCGGCCGGGCCACACGCGCATCTGGTCGTGGCTCGCGACCTTATTCGGTTCGCTCCTGCGGCACCCCATCCGCACGGCGCGCGCCTTGCATCCCTTCGGTTGGGCCCGCGAATCGGTCATCTTCCTGTGCATGCAAGCACTCGATGGCCACATCGACATGCGCCTCCGCCGCCGCTAGTTCTTTCCGTTCCGCAGAATCCTGGTAAGCCAGGGCAACAAGATCCCCACCTTCATCCCGCAAGCCAACGAGTTCGCGCGCCAGGCCGCCAGTTTGATCGGCGGCACGCCGATGAGCATGATCACCGAGATCCTTTTCAACGTTCCCGGTAACGCGCACATCCTGGGTGGCTGTCCCATGGCCGGATCTTCCGCCGATGGCGTGCGCACGCGGCGTACATTCTGACGTAAAATAGCGCGCCGGCGATCACGGGGGGGTAAAATGATGGAGTCGTGGAAACCGAACCCTCGCCGGTTGAACTGACCCGCATGCTCCAGGCCCGGGGCGCGGGAGATGCGTCCGTGCTGGAGCGGCTGACGACGATCGTCTATGCGGAATTACACCGGATCGCAGGGCGGAACTTGGCGGGAGAACGGGGAGGCCATTTGCTGCAACCTACCGCGCTGGTGAACGAAGCGTTCGTTCGCCTGCTGGGCGACGCGCCGGTCGAATGGGCCAACCGCGCGCATTTTTTCGGCTTCTCGGCGCGTCCGATGCGGCAGATTCTGATCGACTTCGCGCGCGCGCAGGGGACCGCGAAGCGTGGGCATCGCAGTCCGTACGTGGGCGTATCGGCGGCAGGCGATGTCACGGTGAGCCAACCCGATCCGATCGACTCGATCGATCCGGATCAAGCCTTCGACGATCTGGCGCAACTCGACGCGCGCCAGGAGAAGCTGGTGGAATTGCGGTATTCCGGCGGCCTGGAGAACACCGAGATCGCCTCGGTGCTGGGCATATCCGAACCGACCGTGGTGCGGGACTGGCGCGTGGCGCGGGCGCGGCTTTTTGACCGCCTGCAATCGTTGAAAGACCCCGGCTCTCCGATCGCCTGATGCTACATTTATGAGCTCGGAAATCTATCGCCAAGCCAGCGAGTTATTCGAGCGGCTGCGCCTGCTTCGCGCAGGTGATCTCACGCCCGCGCTGGAGGCGGCTTGCGGCGGCAATGCGGAACTGCGCGCGCAAGTCATCCGGTTGATCGAGGCGGACCGCAACGCCGGGCGCAGTTTTTTGGGAGGGCGCGCCGTTGAGGACGCGGCCATGCTGCTTGCGCCGCTCCCGCCGCTCACGCCTGAAACTCCCGCGCTGCCCGCTGACGGAATCGTGATTGGAAATTACCAGTTGGGCAAGCAAATCGGGGCGGGCGGGATGGGTGTGGTCTATGAGGGGCAGGACTTGCACCTGGAGCGCCGTGTGGCAGTCAAGATTCTGCCGTTGACGTTTGCGGCGGAAGGCGCGGAACGCATCCGGCGCTTCCAACGCGAGGCGCGCGCTGCATCGACGCTGAATCATCCGAACATCGTCTCCATCTTCGACGCGGACTTCGCCCAGGGTTATCACTACATCGCCATGGAATTCGTGGAGGGCAAGACGCTGCGCCAACTCATCCAGGCGCAATCGCCGCCGCTCGATAGCCAGACCATCCTCGACTGGGTCGGGCAAACAGCCTCGGCGCTCAGCGCGGCCCACGATGCCGGGATCGTGCATCGCGACATCAAGCCCGAGAACATCATGGTGCGGCCGGACGGCTTCGTCAAGGTGCTGGACTTTGGGCTGGCTAAACTGCGCGAACCGCCCAGCGGCACGGCGGCCTCAGCGGACTTTCCGACGCGGCCGGGCAATCTGGCCGGCACGATTCAGTATCTTTCTCCGGAACAGATCCTGGGACAGCCGGCGGGTCCGCGGAGCGACCTGTTCAGCCTCGGGGTGGTGGGTTATGAGCTAGCGACCGGAGTGCGTCCTTTCGAAGGGTCTACGGACGGCGCGGTGTTCCAGGCAATCCTGAACCACACACCGCGACCGCCGTCCGGCGTGCGTCCCGCGCTGGGGATGGACCTCGACGCTCTGATCATGCGGGCGCTCGAAAAGGATCCGGAACTCCGCTTCCAGACCGCGACCGATCTGCGCAGTTCCTGCCGCCGGCAGACCCGCGACCATATCGCGAAGGCACTCGAAAGGGAACGGGAGCCCGGCCAGCAGCGTCTTTCTGCGCCGGCCGTCGCATCCGTCCCGGCGCAACCGGTCTGGAGCAGACGGCGCGCGTGGCTGGCGGCCGCGACCGCGATCGCGGCGACGGCGGGAGTGGCTATATTCTGGTTGACGCGCCCGCTGCCGCCGCCGCGCGTGACGCGTATCGTGGAGATCACCACGGATGGCCAAACGAAGCAGCGGCTGGTGAACGATGGGACCCGGCTGTACTACGCGGCCGGGAACCGGGACTCCGGCATGAAGGTGTTCCAGATCAGCCTGAAGGGCGGAGATCCGCTGCCCATGCCCCGGCTGACCGGGATGCTGCCACTCGACATCTCGCCCGATCATTCCGAGATGCTGTTGGGGCAGATCCTGAATGGTCCCCAGAATGAGGGCACCATTGACGGCCCCTTTCCGATCTGGGTGGCGGACACGCTGGGGAGCGCGCCGCGGCGCTTAGGCGATCTATCCGCCCAGGAAGTGCGCTGGTCTCCTACGGGGGACCAGATTTTGTATTCGAACGGGCCGGAATTGCGCATTGCCCGCAGCGACGGAACGCAGTCGCGCACGGTGGCGGCGGCGAAGGGCATCGTGCGTTACCCGCAATGGTCGCCCGACGGACGCTTGATCCGCTTCACATTGGATACGGGGAGTTCGGCCGGGCTGTGGGAAGTAACGCCAGACGGCGCCGATCTGCACGCACTCTTTCCCAAATGGGCGGATCATGCGCCCGCTTCCGGCGCGTGGATGCCGAACGGGAAGTATTTCGTGTTCGTAGCCGGGCCACGAGGCACGCGCGATCTTTGGACGGTGCGCGAGGCGCGGCGCCTGTTTGAGGCGGCAACTCCAGTTCCGATGCGTCTCACTACCGGACCGATGACGGCGGATCTGCCGGTGGCCAGCACGGACGGCCGCCGCATATTTTTCCTGGGCACACTCAACAATGGCGACCTGGTTCGTTACGACCGCAAGCCAGATCAATGGACCCCGTACTTAGGGGGCCTGGCGGCTATGCAACTCGACTTTTCGCGCGACGGAAAGTGGGTCGCCTACGCCCGATGTCCGGAGGGCACCATCTGGCGGAGCGCTTTAGACGGGAGTGACCGGCTGCAACTGTCCACTTCTCCGCTGTTCGCCATGAACCCGCGCTGGTCGCCGGATAGCACCCAGATCACGTTTTTCGGAGGCAATCCGGGGCAACCGAATCGGCTCTATGTAGTTTCCGCCGCAGGCGGCGCCGTTCGGCAATTGACTCACGGCACAGACGGATCGAGCAGTGACGACGATGGGAGCTGGTCGCCCGACGGCGCGGCGCTAGCCTATGGCGCTAAATTCGGCGATCCGTCGGTGGATGACCGGCAAAGACTGGTGCTCGAAACCATCGATGTGAAGACGGCACGGACGTCGCGGCTGGCCGGGTCAGAGGGACTGTGGTCACCACGCTGGTCGCCGGATGGCCGCTACATCGCCGCCATGGGATTCCCCAACAGGGTTTGGCTTTACGACGTAGCCGCGCACACCCGCAAGCAGCTTACTACGGTAGGCGCGGGGTGGCCCAGTTGGTCGCGGGATAGCCAGTACATTTACTTCGGGGTCAATCCGGGCACGGACTTCTACCGCGTGCGCATCACGGACAAACGATTGGAACGAGTGGCAAGTCTGAGCCGCTTGAAGCTGGCACCACCCAGCATGGGCTGGGTGGGACTGGATCCGGACGGCTCGCTGATTTCCACGAGGGATGTCGGCAGTATTGAGATCTACGCGCTGGACTGGGAGGCGCCATAGCGGGCGTCAGCGTGGACGCCCCCAGGGAGGGGACCGCCCACGCTTTAGCGTGCCGCGGCGAGCTTCAGTTGGCCGCTTTTCCCGTATTCGACTTTCACAGTCATGTAGTCGGATGGCGCGGCAGTGGCCGTGTAGCGGATGTCGTCCTGACAACTTTTGTCGTTGTTGGTCCAAACACCGTCCTGATAGGCGCCTGGGCAAAACACCGATCGCGTGCTGTCAATCGACACGCGCCGCACCGGCTCACGATAAGTATTCACAGTGAAAGAGCCTGCGGCGTCCCCACGGTCCAGTGGCGGGAGCTCGTTATTCCGGAAATAGACCCTGAATTCGAAGCGCCGGTTTGCGAACTCGTCGGAAGCCATCGGCCTTGCCGTATAGGAGTAAGTCACCTGATAGGCCACGGCGTTCACGACGGTCGCGGTAGACGGACAAAGCATGGACCCGCCGGGGTCACGGGATGTTACCTCAGCGCAGTAATTCGGGCCGGCGGTATGCTTGATCCAGGCCGGGACGTGCACTCGACTGATCCCTTCGAGACGGATGGACCCGAGGTCGGCATTTGCCGGGATGCGCGCGATGTGCGTGAAGGGATGCAGATCTTCGGTCTGGGCCTCTGAAACGGCGGCGCTGGCCGAATTGGGCTCAGCGGCGGGAAGTGACGGAACCAGCAGTCCTCCACACAGCAGGACTCCTAAACGGATGGGGCAAAGCGTCGGTTTAAACATCTTATCTTCCTCTAATTGAGAAGGCGGGAAAAACGTACGCCGGCGATCATGGAAAGGTAGAATATATTAAGTCGTGGGAACGGAATCCTCGCCGCTCGAATTGACCCGTATGCTGCGGGCCTGGAGAGAAGGAGATGCGTCCGTGCTGGAACGTCTGACGCCGATCGTGTATGCGGAATTGCACCGGATCGCACGGCGGAACCTGGCGGGAGAACGCGAAGGCCATTTGCTGCAACCTACCGCGCTGGTGAACGAAGCGTTCCTTCGCCTGCTGGGCGAAGCGCCGGTCGAGTGGGCCAACCGCGCGCATTTTTTTGGTTTTTCGGCGCGCCTGATGCGGCAGATTCTGATTGACTTCGCGCGGGCGCAGGGGGCCGGGAAACGCGGACAGCGCAGTCCGCACGTGGGCTTGTCGGCGGCCGGCGATGTCCAGCTTAAGCAATCCGATCCGATCGACTTGATCGATCTGGATCAGGCCCTCGACGATCTGGCGCAACTCGACGCGCGCCAGGCGAAACTGGTGGAACTGCGGTATTTCGGGGGCCTGGAGAACGCCGAAATCGCCGCGGAGCTGGGCATTTCGGAACCGACCGTGGTGCGGGAGTGGCGCGTGGCGCGGGCGTGGCTTTTTGACCGGCTGCAATCGCTGAAGGACCACGGTTCTCCGATCGCCTGATGCGCCTATATTTATGACTCCGGAAATTTACCGCCAAGCCAGCGAGTTATTCGAGCGGCTGCGCGGGCTTCCCGCCGGCGAGCTCAGGCCCGCGCTGGAGGCCGCCTGCGCCGGCCATGCGGAACTGCGCGCGCAAGTGATGCGGTTGATCGAGGCGGACCGCGACGCGGGGGCCAGTTTTCTGGAAGGGCGCGCCGTGGAAGACGCGGCTATGCTGCTCGCGCCGCTTTCGCCGCTCCCGCCGGAAACACCCGCACTGCCCGCTGACGGAATCGTGATTGGAAATTACCGGTTGGGCAAGCAAATCGGAGCGGGGGGGATGGGCGTCGTCTACGAGGGGCTGGACCTGCACCTGGAGCGCCGCGTGGCGGTCAAAATTCTGCCAGTGGCGGCCGCCGCGGAAGACGCGGAGCGCATCCGGCGTTTCCAACGCGAAGCGCGCGCCGCCTCGACGCTGAATCATCCAAACATCGTCTCTATCTTCGATGCGGACTTCGCGCAAGGCTATCACTATATCGCCATGGAGTTCGTGGAGGGCAAGACGCTGCGCCAGTTGGCCGGGCCACCATCGCCGCTGCTGGATAGCCAGACCATTCTCGACTGGATTGGGCAGACGGCCTCGGCGCTGAGCGCCGCGCACGCGGCGGGCATTGTACATCGGGATATCAAGCCCGAGAACATCATGGTGCGGCCCGACGGCTTTGTGAAAGTGCTGGATTTCGGACTGGCTAAGCTGCGTGAACCCTCGAATAACGCGGCGAGCGAGCCGGACTTCCCCACGCGCCCCGGCAATCTGGCGGGCACCATTCAGTATCTTTCCCCGGAACAGGTCTTGGGTGAACCGGCGGGGCCGCGGAGCGACCTGTTCAGCCTCGGAGTGGTGGCTTATGAACTGGCTACCCGAGTGCGCCCGTTCGACGGGCCCACGGATGGCGCGGTATTCAACGCCATCCTGCACCGCGTACCGCCGCCGCCGTCCGCCATTCGTCCATCCCTTGGCATGGGCTTAGACGGACTGATCATGGAGGCGCTGGAGAAAGATCCGGAATTGCGTTTCCAAACCGCCGGGGACCTGCGCAGTTCGTGCCGGCGCATCTCGCGCGACCATATCGTGCGGGCGTCTGGAACATCGCTTGCGTCTGTACCGGTGGTTGCGCATCCGGCAGCGCCGGCGCTTCCGCCAGCCACCAGGACAGGCAGGGCGGGCAGCGTTGCCAAACTCGCGATCGGCCTCGCGTTCCTGATCCTGCTTTCGGCCTGCGCGTGGCTTTACGTCGCTCTCCGCAGGCGGAATCAGCCGGAGTCTGCGCCGAATGCGACGCAGGCTTCGCTGCTGACGGCATTGCCGGGTTACCAGATTCATCCCAGCCTCTCGCCCGACGGCAGAAAGCTGGCGTTCGTCTGGAATGGGAACAGCGACAATTACGATATTTACGTGAAGGCCACCGATAGTGAGGAGACGCCCCGGCGGCTGACCTCAAACGAGGACGAGGATCTCAACCCGACTTGGTCGCCCGACAGCAGTCAAATCGCTTTTCTTCGCGTATCCCCAACCCGGAAAGAGATACTCGTAATCCCCGCGGAGGGTGGGCCCGAGCGCAAGATTGCGGAAATCAATCCACTGTCCGTTCCCTGGACGCAGGAGGCGTCCACCATGCGGCGTACGGCCGGCCCAGCGTGGTCGCCCGATGGCCAGACGCTCGCGGTCACCGATCGCTGCGATACGCAGGGCGCCTCCGACTGTATCTATCTGCTTTCTCTGGACGGATCGCGGCAGCGGATCACATCCGGCGCAGCCCTGGGCGACTATACCCCGACGTTCTCCCCGGACGGGAGGCAAATCGCGTTTCTGCGAACCGTGGCCGACATCGGCATTGCCGATATCTATACGCAGGCCGTGAATGAAAAGACTGCACGCCGCCTGACGTCGGATAATAAGCACGCGGTGGCCCTGGCATGGTCGGTCAATCATCGCATCTATTTCATTTCGAATCGAACCGGACCGATCCTGCCGTGGAGTATCGCGGATAGCGGGGGCGAACCACGGCTGGTCGCCGGCATGGCAGGTGAGGTGTTTTTCCTTTCGGCGGCATCGCGCGCAAACGAGGTAGCCTACGCTCAGTCTTACCGCAATACAAATATCTGGCGGACGAACCTGACGGCCCGGGGGGCTCCATCTGAGTTATTGATCGGTTCGTCGCGCATTAACCACAGCCCCCAATACTCTCCGGATGGCAGCGGGATCGTTTTCATTTCGGATCGTTCGGGCGGACCGGAAATCTGGGTGGCGAAGTCAGATGGCTCGGAGCAGCGCCGCGTGACAATCTCCGCCTCGGTGAGATCCATCGGTTCGCCAAACTGGTCGCCGGATGGAAAGCAGTTCGTGTATGATTCGGCGCTTTCGGGGCGTTCCGAGATTTATCTGATGAACGTGGACGGCACGAATCAAAGGCAGTTCACCACAGATCCCTGGGAAGACATGATGCCAACCTGGTCAGTCGACGGACGCTTCATTTATTACGTCGTGCGGAGGAATGGCGCCCTATCTCTGTGGAAGAAGCCCGTTGCCGGCGGGAATCCGATCCACATCGTGGACGACGTGTTCTCCGATGGACTGGAGTCCCCGGATGGCCAGCGTGTGTTCTTTTCGCGGTCGACGCCGGGGATTTGGGAAGCGCCGTCGAACGGTGGGGCCGCCCGCCTAGTCCCGGAACTGGCGGGCGTGGTGGACAGCCGGCATTGTTTCGTGAATCGTACGGGCATCTATTTCCTGGCGCATGAGTTGCCTCCGTGGGAGATCCGCTATCTGGACTTTGCGACGCGCCGGGTTTCGTCCGTGGCGCGGATCTCGAGGACGCTTGAATTCTATACGCGCAGTCTTTCGGTTTCGCCGGACGGGAAATGGATGCTGCATGTGCAAGTAGACCAAATCGGCAGCGAGATTGTTATGCTGAGCAATCCGCAGTGAAGATGCTGCAGCGGGGCTGAAGCCCCGCGCCGGCTGAAGCCTTGGCTGAAGCCCGCCCTCCAAACCCACTACTTGATTTCGAGGATTTCCTTTTCTTTGGTTTTGGCGGCCTGGTCGATTTTGTCCATATAAACGTTGGTCGTCTTCTGGATCTCGTCGTGGGCGCGCTTGTCTTCGTCCTCGGTGATCTTCTTGTCCTTGAGCAGGGCCTTGACCGCCTCGTTGCCGTCGCGGCGGATATTGCGCACCGATACGCGATGGTGTTCGGCGACGCCATGCAGACGTTTGACGAATTCCTTGCGGCGCTCCTCGGTCAAGGGCGGGATGGGCAGCCGGATCATCTTGCCGTCGTTGGCCGGATTCAGGCCCAGATCGGAGACGCGGATGGCCTTTTCGATCGGGCCGATTTGCGAAGCATCCCAGGGTGTGATGGTGATCATGCTGGGTTCGGGAACATGCAGCGTGGCCACCTGGTTCAAGGGCGAGGGCGTGCCGTAATAATCCACACGAATGTGATCGAGGAGGCTCAGCGTGGCGCGGCCGGTGCGAATGGTGGCCATCTCGTGCTGCAGGTCGCCGATGGCCTTCTCCATGCGCGTTTTCACGTGATTCTCAACATCCTTAATCGACTGGAAAGCGGGCCCTGCGGGGGCCGCGGTGTGTTCGGATTTCATAAGTGGCCTAGTGAATGAGCGTACCGATAGGCTCGCCCATCGACATACGCATTATATGTCTACTGTATGTAGATCGTGCACTAAGTACGAAAGTCTTCGTCAATATCACGAGATTTTTTCGCTGGCGCTCTACGCTCGAAATCGCTTGGACAGCCATGTTGCACTCCAATATAACACCAGACTCGACGAACTCTCAGAGACCCCGCCCCGGATGTAAGCCGGGGAAGCGCTCACCCGCTTCTCGCGGCCCCGGCAAAAATTCAATGGAGAACAAACGGCGAATCTGCTAAATCTGAGCGGCACGCAGCCTGGAACCAGAACCGATCCTGACCAGGGGCAACTCGCCGACTAGGCCCGCCGCCTGTCCATATTGAGCGTATCCGGCGCCGAGGGCGCCTACGAGACTGCCCATCGAGTTTGCGAATACACCTGCAGGGTGCTCCCGCCAGCCGCCGCCATTCATCAGACTGGTTGAGGCTTGGAAAATTCTGCGAAAAGATGCACCGGGCGCCGCAGATGCCGCTGGCCCAGGCGAAATCTCAGAGCACCCCACGCCAGCGCTCGAAGCAGTCTGGTTGAGGACTAGCTGACGACCGGCCCGATTCCAGCTTGACAGGCGCATCCGGCAAGGTCCTTTTTGGCGGGCTTTCAGGAGCCACCGCGCCGAACATGAGCAACATGGTCAGGGTGCGCCGATTTTGCTTTTGGTATGCGCCACAAGCCAGAACAGAAACCGGCCGGACCCGACAATACCAGGACGACGCCACCGAGACCACCAGAGGCCACGACCGCCCCAAATTTTGAGCGACCGTCGCACAACACGCCACGCTAGACGCCAAGGAACCGGGCGAAAAGCGACCCTTGCGCCACCCGCCGGAACGGCCGTATTTCCTCGGAGCAGTCAATGTACGGCACGACCGAACCGCACGCCACCACTGTACGCCAGTTGGGCAGGCTGCCCCACAACACCGCGTCGCCGCAACCAAGAGGTTCGCGGCAGCGGTGCTGAAGCGCCGCGCCGGCTAAAAGCCCGCCTTCCAATATGAGACGATGGGGCATGCCCCTGACCCGGCGAGCCTTCGCCTTGGGCAGCGCGACTCTGGGGGCCGCGCTGCAGGTCCCGGCGGAGTCGCACCGCCCTGCGCCTATCATCTGCCTGTTCTCCAAACACCTCCCGCAGTTACACTATTCCGAACTCGGCGGCGTGCTCCGTGATCTGGGTTTCGCCGGCTGCGATCTCACCGTGCGCCCCGGCGGACACGTCGAACCGGCGCAATCAGCGGCCGATCTGTACCGCGCGGTAGAAGCGATTCGCGCCGACGGCGTCGAGGTCCCCATGATCACCACCGCCTTCACTTCGCCATCCGATCCCACATTACCCAACGTGCTGGCCCTCTGTGGCCGCGATCGCATGAAGGTGCCGTACTTCAAGCTGGGCTACTGGAATTACCGGCCGGGCGATAACATCGAAACGCGCATCGCCGAGGTGCGCCGCGACGTAGCCGGCCTGGTGTCACTCGCGCGCGCTTACGGCATGGTGGCGGGATTCCATAATCACTCCGGCAACTATGTCGGCGAAGCCGTGTGGGACGGGCGCGCGGTGATCGACGGCCAGGACCCCAACTGGATCGGCTACTATTTCGATCCATGCCACGCCACCGCGGAGGGCGGCGAAGCCGGCTGGAACATCGCCATGCGCATGGCCCTGCCGCGCATCAAGATGGTCGCGCTGAAAGATTTCTATTGGGAGAAGGCCAATGGCAAGTGGGCCATGCGCATGTGTCCCATCGGCGAAGGCATGGTGCGATGGACTGAGGTATTCGCCATGCTGGCCGCTGGGCATTTCGCCGGACCGCTGTCGCTGCATCTGGAATATCAGCCGGTGGATATGAATGCCATCGCACGCGATCTGGCGTTCGTCAAGAAGCAGGTGGCCGCCGCGTTTGGAAGCTAGCCCGCGCCGTCATGTTACAACGGCAGTATGCCTACCTTCCGCGTCGAAACTCCACCGGCGCCATATGATGCCATCGTGGAGCGCGGCATTCTGGAACGCGCCGCGCAATATGTTCCCGCACAGGCCGGCAAGGTCTTCGTAATTTCCACCGACGACGTCTGGCGCCACCAGTGCACGCGGCTGGAACAAGGGCTCCAGTCCACGCCGCACGAGGTGCTGTTCCTGCCGGGCGGCGAGGATCAGAAGCGCCTGGAACCGCTCGAAAGCCTGGCGGAAGAGATGGTCCGGTTGGGCGCCGACCGGTCCAGCGTGGTGGTCGCGTTTGGCGGCGGCATCGTAACGGATATGGCCGGCTTTCTGGCGGCCATCTTCATGCGCGGCATCCCAGTGGTGCAGATTCCCACCACGCTGCTGGCGCAGGTGGATGCGGCCATCGGCGGCAAGACCGGCGTCAACCTGCGCATCGGCAAGAACCTCATCGGCAGCTTTCACCAGCCGCGGTCGGTGCTCATCGATGCCGGTGTGCTCGAAACGCTGCCCGATCGCGAATACCGCGCGGGAATATACGAGATCCTGAAGGCCGGCGTGATTGCGAGCGAGCCGCTGTTCCGGTTCCTCGTGGAGGACAGCGCAGCCGTGCTGGCGCGCGAAGCGGCGGCGGTGGATCGCATCATCGCGGAGTCCGTGGGGATCAAGGCGCGGGTGGTGTCCGCCGACGAACGGGAAGGCGGCCTGCGGCGCATTCTGAATTTCGGACACACTTTCGGGCACGCGCTCGAAGCCGAAACCGGCTACACACGCTTTCTGCATGGCGAGGCGGTAGCGTTCGGCATGCGCGCCGCCACATACCTGGCGCAGATGACCGGACACCTGTCGGCGGAGGATGCCGTGGACATCCTGGAAACCATCCGGCTTTACGGCCCGATCCCCTCACTCGCCGGCGTGGACGCTGAGGGCTTGCTGGCCCGCTTGGCGAGCGACAAGAAGACCATCCAGGGCAAGGTCCATTTCGTGCTGCCCCAGCGCATCGGGGAAGTGCAAGTCGTGTCCGGCATCGGCGATGCAGTGGCACTGGCCGCCGTGCGGGCCGCTCTGGCATGAAGGGCACCACGCCGGAGGGCGCGCGCACCGAGCAGGAAGCGGCGGAGTGGGTGCGCGGCATGTTCGGCCGGGTGGCGCATCGCTACGATCTGGCCAATCATCTGCTATCGTTCAACATGGATCGCTACTGGCGCGTACATACGGTGGCGCGCGTGCGTGAGGTGCTGGCGCGTCCCGAAGCCCGCATCCTCGACATCTGCTGCGGCACCGGCGATCTGGTGCGCGCGCTCCAACGTGGCCGGCCCGCTGGCGCGCCGGTGATGGGATCGGACTTTTGCCATCCCATGCTGGTGGCTGCGCGCGCGAAAGTAGACTCTGGGAGATTGTTCGAAGCCGATGCGCTGCGCTTGCCGCTGGCCGATGCCGCGATCGATCTGATCACCGTGGCGTTTGGATTCCGCAACCTGGCTAACTACGAAGCGGGCCTGCGGGAGATGCGGCGCGTATTGCGGCCGGGCGGTGTGGCAGCCATTCTGGAATTCTCGCAGCCACCCAATCCGGTGTTTGGCGCACTGTACCGCTTTTATTCGCGGCGCATGCTGCCGGCGGTGGGCGGCGCTTTATCCGGATCGCGCGATGCGTATGCGTACTTGCCGGAGTCAGTCCGCAAATTCCCGGCACCGGCGGAATTGGCCGCCATGCTGCGCGCCGCCGGTTTCAGCCGCGTCGAATTTGAGCGGCTCACCGGCGGCATCGTGGCTCTTCACTTAGCCTACGTATAAGTTAAGGCGTCGTTCCTGTAAACGGCTGATTCATGGTCGCCTCATACATGGCGTTCAGCAGATCCTGCGAGTGGCCGTCGTAGTCCGCATCGAGCGACCACATGAAGGTGCCGCCCAGCCCGCTATGCCAGTCCGAATACCAAACCTTGAAGTAAGTGGAGTATGGATCATCGTAAGTTACAAACCCCGGTAATCCACCGTCGCGCAACATATAGGGAACCATCGATGTCTCGTCAAAGTACGACGTCCATCCCTGTTGGTTCAGATGGCTCTTGACCCATGTTCCGTAATTCACAGAGGGGACTGTCTTGTTGCCGCACGTGCCGCCATAGAGCGGCTGGCAATTGCCGAACACCCCGGTTACATCCGTATACACGTAGCCGTAAAAAGGCGTTCCCATGTTGAGCTGTGCCGGCGGCACCATATAGTCTTCCGTGAAGATGCGTATGGCGCCCTGGACGTCTGGCCCGGCTTCCCAGGGTTGGGGATTGGCCGGATTCTGGAATACCGGGGAGTTGAATTGCGCGTCGTCGGTCCAAGGCCCGGCACAGTCATACATCATGATGTTGATGTAATCGATCGCCGTGATGATTCCCGGCATGTCATACCCGGATCCGCCCCATGGTGGAATATCCGCGGACAGGACATACGCAGGACTGGGAAAGATGTTGCGCAGTCCATGCACCATTTGGAAGAGAAACTGCGCATCGGACGTCGATCTGGGGTATTCCCAATCGAGATCCACGCCGTCGTAGCCGTTCGAGGTGATGAACGTCTGCAAATTCGTAAGCAACGCTTCCAGGCCGCCGCTGGTGGTTTCGAGCCCTGGGAAGTCACCACCCAGCCCCACCAGCACCTTCACGCCGGTTGCGTGCGCCTTGCTGATAAGTTCCGGCTCAATGAAGCCGCTCGGAACCGCAAGGTTCCCATATTTATCGAAGCTGGGCCCAAAGTCATTGATGTGCGTGAGCATATTGAATGGAATCTGGGCTGCGCTGTAGGGTGGATATTGAGTGCGGCTCCAGTAGCCATAGTCGGCTACCAGTCGTTTGGGAAAGGGCTGCTGCGCCTGGGCCGGCAGCATCGCCAAGCCACACCCCAGGCAAGCCAGCCAGGCTTTCGATATTCGAACCATGGAACACCTCCGTTAGTGTGTAATGTACACCCATTTCGTAGAGGGTGGCGCACGCTTCAGCGTGTTGCTGTGGGCTTCAGCCCACAGAACCAGCTTAAGGCAGCGTTTCCCGGGCCACCTTGTCGGCCTGCTCCACCCGGAACCGCTTCAACTTCTCGCGCAGTTCAGGCCGCGAGTTGGCCAGTATCGCGATGGCCAGCAGCGCCGCATTGCGGGCGCCCGCCGAGCCGATCGCCAGGGTGCCGACCGGAATGCCGCCGGGCATCTGCACCGTGGAGAGCAGCGAATCGAGGCCCTTCAGCGCGGGGCTTTCCATGGGCACTCCCAGCACCGGCAACACGGTCTGGGCGGCCAGTACGCCGGCCAGATGCGCGGCGCCGCCGGCGGCCCCGATGATCACTTCAATCCCGCGCGATTCCGCTTCGGCGGCATATTGCGCCGCCAGCAGCGGCGTGCGATGCGCGGAAAGCACCCGGCATTCATGCGGCACGCCGAACTTGGTCAGCGTCTCGTCGCAGTGACGCATAGTTTCCCAATCCGACTTACTACCCATCAGTACCGCAACTAATGGCTGACTCATCGCTCTTACTCTCCCTGCGCCAGAGTGTAGCCGGGCTTCCCGTCGTAGTTACGCAGATTCTCGGTTTTGACTATTTCCATACCGGTTTCGGCAATGCGCCCCAGCAGGCTGACAATCTGGGTTTGGGTCACGCCTGCGGCGGCAAAGCGGCAACGATAATTGTCCGTGCAGAAAGTCTCGGGATGCCCGTTCGGCCAGATTTTCACCCCGCGATTCGACATCATGGTGAGTTGCATATCGCCGCCGGCCGCCTGTTGCAGCGCCGCCGCGAGTTTGTCATTGTCGAGCGACGCCCAGTTTACGTATACATCCACGCCGACCAAGTCGACCTTGGGATCGGGCTGGACCGCAGTGTGGCGGGTAGTTTCCACACGCGCCGGCGCAGCCGCGTAGCTGGCCGGCTTCAGCGTGTTCGGTTTTTGCCCAAGCCGCGCCACCACCGCGCGCGCGAACTCCTTAGTGCCGACTTTCTCCTTGCTGGCGCCTTCCGTGAAGATGTCGTAAGTGTGCACGCCATCTTCGATGGTGCGCAGCCACGCGTTGTGCACGCGCGCCGCGGTTTCCGGCTGATTGATGTGCACCAGCATCAGCACGGCGCCCAGCAGCAGGCCGGAAGGATTGGCCAGATTCTGATTCGCGCGCCGCGGCGCGGAGCCGTGGATGGCTTCAAACATGGCGCCGTGATCGCCGATGTTGGCAGAGCCGGCGATCCCCACCGAACCGGCAATCTGCGCGGCCACATCCGAGAGGATGTCGCCATACAGGTTGGGCATCACGATCACGTCAAAAGCCACGGGTGTATCCGCCATCTTGGCGGCGCCAATATCCACGATCCAATGCTCGTTCTGTATGTCGGGGTAGTCGGCGGCGATTTCATCGAAGACTTTGTGGAAGAGACCGTCGGTCATCTTCATGATGTTGTCTTTGGTGAAGCAGGTGACCTTCTTGCGGTTATGGCGGAGCGCGTATTCAAACGCGTAGCGCACGATCTTTTCGCAGCCCGGCCGGGTGATGAGCTTCAGACACTGCATCGCCCCTGGACTGAGCTGATACTCGATACCGGCATAGCAATCCTCTTCGTTCTCGCGCACGATGACCAGGTCCATGCCGGGATGCAGCGTGTCGATGAACGGGTGATAGGATACGCACGGGCGCACGTTGGCGTACAGGCCTAGCGTTTTGCGCGCGGTGACGTTGAGGCTTTTGAACCCGCCGCCCTGCGGCGTGGTGATGGGCGCCTTCAGGAAGACCTTGGTGCGGCGCAGTGATTCCCAGGCGCTGGGTTCGATGCCGGCGGTGTTGCCGCGCAGGTAGACTTTTTCGCCGATTTCGATGGTCTCGATCTCGAGGGCCGCTCCGGCGGCATCCAGGATGTGCAGGGTGGCGGCCATGATTTCGGGACCGATGCCGTCGCCGTGCGCGACTGTGATGGGGGTTTTGCTGGACATAAGGAAACCTAAAGATATAGGGTTGCGCCCGGTTTCGCAACCGGCGTGAGCGTTGAGGCTTGAATAGCCCAGTCGGGCAGGCGTACACGCCTGCGCGGGACGTCCACGTCCCGCCCATATGCGTTAAAATAGCGCGCGTTGCCAAGATGACCCCGGGCACGCGATCCAGCCGCGGCCACGTTTGGGACCGTTTCCGGTAAACCCACCTTTAGGCCGAACGCGGACAACCCGACGGTCGCGTGCGGTTTCAAATGAATCATGCGAAAATCTGGGTACGCCAGTGAACGTGCGGCACAGCAGCTATCGGCGAGTGGGCCTGCCCTGGCTTGCGGAACTCTCGATACCATATGAACACAGCGTTAATTGTCGTGGCGGTGGCTCTCCTGGTGTGGTTTGCCCAGCGCTTTCGCCAAGGCATGCGGGTAAAGCCTCACATTATCAGATCACTGAGGCTAGGAATCCTAAACCTCAAGGGCGCTTCGATTTCGGAAATGGTTGAAGATGACAACGCGGCGATTTCGGGGTTATTTTCGAGCACCGTCGAAAGCACGAACACACCGCCCAAGTGCGATGTTCTTTTTGTCTATTGCGAACTTGCCAATGAGGGCCAAGTGGTTGGGAGCGCGAGTGGACTGCGAGAGATCATTCGCGATTCAGGCGCATATGTCGTTATTGTTGCCTCCGAGAACTCCAGCGCGGCCTACACAGCGGCGGGCAAGCCTGCCGGGTATGGACAGGCGAACCTCGTACTAACACTCGAACGTAGAGGGAGCGCATTCAAGTCGTTCTATCGCCAGTTGTTTGGGGAGATGGCGAAAGGCGTGTCTATGCCAGTCGCATGGGTCAAGCTCGCGCCGCAGATCTCTGGCCATGACCATTCGAACTGCCCCGTTGCGATTTTCGCCTGTGAAGTTGGTCAGATCGCATTTGGGCATACACTCGGCTACGACGCCTGACCACCGTAGAAGGGGTGGGGCGTGTGGCGCGTTAATTTCGGGCATGCTCTCGGTCCCTGCCTGAGCGGAGAATGCTAAACGGCCTTACTGGAAAGTGGGCCTTGCGAGCCAGAAGTCCGTTCTGGGAAGTTTGCAACGGAACATGGGTCAGGATTGGATCGCACGCTGCCGGTGTCGTCCGAGCACCCGTTATTTTAACGCCTATACACGTCCCGTCCATGCCCGTCCGGCATGTAGGATAGCCGTTTTGCCTGCCTTACAGCACCGGGCCGATCCGCCACGGTACGAATTCCTGATGCCCCAGCCGTTCCGCGCAGGTCTTCTCGCCGGACGCCACCCGTAGCAGCATATCGAAGATTTCGCGCCCCACTTCCTGGACGCTCCTCTCGCCGTCGGCGATGGTGCCGGCGTTGATGTCCATGTTGTCTTGCATGCGCCGGTAGGTCTGGCTGTTGCTCGCGATCTTGAGCACCGGCACGGAAGGGAAGCCGATGGCGCTGCCCCGCCCGGTGGTGAAGGCGATCAGGTTGCAGCCGCCCGCCGCGAGGCCCGTGAGCGAGACCGGATCGTAGCCCGGCGTGTTCATGAAAACGAAACCGGGGGTGCGCACCGGCTCGGCATAATCCACCGCGTCGGTCAGCGGCGATGTGCCGGCCTTGGCCACCGCGCCCAACGATTTTTCCAGTATGTTGGTCAGTCCGCCTTCTTTGTTGCCCGGCGACGGATTGTCGTTGAAGCTGCCGGCGAAGCGCGTCAGGTATTGCTTGTAACCTTGCGACGAAGCCGAGCAGCTTCTCCGCCACTTGCCGGTTGCGGGCGCGCCGCACCAGCAAATGCTCGGCGCCGAAGATCTCGGTGGTTTCCGCCAGCACGGCGGTAGCGCCGATGGCGGCCAGCATGTCCGAACAGACGCCCAGCGCTGGGTTCGCGGTGATGCCGGAAAATGAATCGGAGCCGCCGCAATTCAGGCCCAGCACAATGTGCGAGGCGGGCGCTTCCACGCGCTGTTCGGCGGCGCACTGTTCCATCAGTTGGGCGATCTCGATGCGTGCCGCCGCCAGCGCGCCGCGCGTGCCACCGCTCGATTGCAAAGTCATGCCCACCAGCCGGCTGGTGCGCGGCGCGTTGGGACCGAGATAATGCTCGATCTGGTTCACCTCGCAGCCCAGGCCCAGTATTACCGCGGCCGAGACGTTGGGGTGCGCCAACACCCCGGCCAGCGTGCGCCGAAGCTGTTCGGTATCCGGCCCGATGGTGTGGCCGCAACCTTCGCCGTGCGGGAAGGCCACCACGCCATCCACGTTGGCCGGCAGCGATTCGCCGTCGAAGCTGCGCGCGATCAACTCGGCAGTATGCGCGGCGCAGTTGCTGGCGGCCACCACGGCGATATAGTTGCGCGTGCCCACCGCGCCATCCGCGCGCGGATAACCGAGAAACGTGGGAGCATCGCGGCGCGCCGGCAGCGGCGTTTCGCCCGTTGGAAATTCGTAGTTGAATTGCAATTCCTCGAACGCCAGGTTGTGCGTGTGGACGTGCTGTCCAGGCTCGATAGTCTGCCGGGCGCGGCCGATGATCTGCCCGTAGCGCCGCACGATTTCGCCCGCATGAATCGTGCCGAGCGCGATCTTGTGGCCGGCTGGAATGGCTTCGCGCGCGACCAGCGTCCGGCCATCGACTTTCAATGCGGTCCCGGCGGAAAGCGGCACGCGAGCGATCGCCACGTTGTCGGTGGCATGCAGATGGATTACGGAATT
Source organism: Bryobacterales bacterium (assembly GCA_963756605.1). Lineage (GTDB taxonomy): Bacteria > Acidobacteriota > Terriglobia > Bryobacterales > Bryobacteraceae > Bog-159. Next base: position 313,592 of record CAVWOT010000019.1, read on the forward strand.
TTCCGCGGTCGGCAACTTGGCAATTTCGAGCAGGCTTTCGAGTGACATGATTTACCTCATCAGCAGCGTTTCGGGCGCTTCCTCACCCAAGTGGACGTGCAGCTTGCCGTCCACGGGATGTATCCAGATGCCGCCGTCTTCGTGCGGCACTGGAATATCGGCAGGGTCGCTGACCAGGACGAAGCTATTGTTTTCGGCGCCATCCAGCAGCTTGCCGATGTGTACGTGCAGGTGGCACTGGCTGCGCCGGGAATCGGCATTGGCGGCCAGAGCCCATTGATCGCCCCATAGTTCACGGGCCTTCGCGATGGCGCCGGTCCACAACGCGAGACGCTGCGCAGCGGTCAGATCGGCGAATTCGTGAGTGTGCACGCGCGGCAGCGCCAACCAGCGGTTCGGCTTGGTGGGACTGATATCCTTCAGGAAGAATACCGGCGTGTCGGGCGGCTGCTTCTCAGCTTCCCGGCACAGCCCACAGTTGCGCTGGGCCATGCTCTCGGCGCTCGAGAGATCGCAGGTGCAGTCGCGCACATCGCCGAGCGCGGCGGCGGAAAGCAGCAGCAGTGCAGGCAGGAATCGCACTTACTCATTATAAGGTCGTCCGGCGCTGGGCTGAAGCAGTTGTGCGGATCAAGTGGACGAATTGACGAGCTTGCAGCGGGGCTGAAGCCCGTCGTGGGTTAAAGCCGGGCTTAAAGCCCCAATGCCACTTAATTTTCGCCCGACCGAACACCTGCATAAATTGTGGGGCAGGACTCCAGTCCTGCGGCCGACGTCCACGTCGGCCTGCTCGCGTTTGGAGACGGCTGAATCCCGAGCGCGAAACAAATTATGGAGCATTCCCAATATTGGGATAACCAAGTGACATTGGGCTTTAGCCAGCGCCGCTTCGCTTGACACGATAGTAGATCTATGTATACTATAGTGGATTGAAGGCTGAGGCGTCCGATCTGAGCTTGGCCGTGCTCGGCCGCCGCGTACGCGACGAGCGATTGCGCCGCGGGCTTTCCCTCCAGGAGTTGAGCACGCGCGCGCGGGTGAGCCGCAGCATGTTGTCGGCGGTGGAGCGCGGCGCCAAAGCGCCCACCGTCCTGGTTCTCGACCGGGTGGCCACCGGACTCGGCACCAGCCTGGCACGCATCTTCGGCGAGGAACGGCGCGCGCGGCTGGTGGTGTTGCGGCGCGGCGAGCAGAATGTGGTGCGGGATCCCTCGGGGTGGGAGCGGCGGATCCTATCGCCGGTCTTGCCCGGTGTGGAGTTCGAGTTCATGCGAACCACGTTGGGGCCGCGGGTGGATGCCGGCGTTTTTCTGCCGCACGCTCGTGGATCGCGAGAATACGTCGCGGTGGAGCGCGGCGCGCTGCGGCTGACAATCGACGGCGAGGCGCACCTGCTGCGGGCCGGCGACTCGATTTACTACGACGGGCATGTGCGGCACGGCTTCGCGAATGCAGGATCGCGGCCGTGCGTGTACTATCTGGCCATGGACGTTTCCGGAGATGGGCATCGAAGAGCGTGAGCCGGCGCCGCACGTGAAAGGCGCCTGGGAATGGTCGTCGGAAGAAGTGCGGCGTGTGGGATACCGCGTAGTGGATCAGATCGCGGACCATCTGGCGCGCCTGCCTGAGAGCAAGGTATGCGCGCCATTTCCCGCCGATTGGGCGGCGCGCATGCTGGAGTCGGACCCACCCGAGGAGGGCAAGAGCGCCGACGCGGTGCTGGACGCATTTGCGCGGCAAATCGAGCCCTATCCGTTTGGCAACGGGCATCCGCGCTATTTCGCCTGGGTGAATTCTCCTCCGGCCCCGATGGGCATTTTCGGCGCGGCGCTGGCCGCCGCCATGAACCCGAGTTGCGCCGGCGGCAACCACGCGGCTATCTGGGTGGAGCGCGAAACGATCGGATGGTTCCGGAAACTGGTGGGGTTCCCGCCCGAATCCATGGGGCTGCTGGTGAGCGGCGGCTCCATGGCAGCGCTGACCGCGCTGGCGGTCGCCCGGCACCGGCAGTGCGGCTTCGACGTCCGGGCGAAAGGCTTGCAGGGAGCGCCCGCCCGCCTGGTGTTCTACAAGAGCCCGGAAGGCCACGGCTGCTATCAGAAGGCCGTCGAACTGTTGGGGGTAGGCGCGGACAATCTGCACTTGGTGGAGACGGACAGCGCCCTGCGCATGCTGCCCGCGGCGCTCGATCGGGCCATCCGCCGCGACCGCGAGCAGGGCTTCGCGCCGATGGCGGCCATCGCCAGCGCAGGCGGCGTGAACACGGGCGTGATCGATCCTTTGGACGAGATTGCCGACGTTTGTGCGCGGCACGGCGTCTGGATGCACGTGGACGGCGCATATGGAGCGCCTGCGGTTCTGACCGGGCGTTACTCCCGAGAACTGGCGGGGATGGCGCGCGCCGACAGCCTGGCGCTCGATCCACACAAGTGGCTATATATTCCCGTTGACGCGGGATTGGTCCTGGTCCGGGATGGAGCAGCCATGCGCGCGGCCTTCAGCCTGGTACCGCCCTATCTGCGCACCGGCGGGGATCCATGCTTGAGTCCATGCTTGAATCCATGCTTGAATCCATGGCTGAGCGAATATGGATTCGAACAGACTCGTCCGTTCCGGGCCCTGAAGGTCTGGATGACCATGCGCCATCTCGGGCTTCAGGGCTACCGCCGTCTCATCGAGCATGACATCGCCATGGCTCAGCGCCTATACCAGGCGGCGCGTGCGCTGCCGGATTTTGAGGTACGCGAGCCGCAGAGCCTGAGCATTGTGTGCCTCCGCTATGTCCCGCCTGAACTGGCCGGCGATGCGGCTGCGGAGGATGCCCGCAACCAGGCCCTTCTCAGGCGAGTGCAGGCCGAAGGCCAAGCCTTCCTGTCGAGCACCACGATCGACGGGCGTTTCTGGCTGCGCGCCTGCATCGTCAATCCGCGTACTGACGAAGGAGATGTAGATGCGTTGCTGGAGGTGCTGCGCGCGGCGACGTACTGAGCCGCGACCGTGAGGGAGCGGTCCGCAACCCCTGCCGCCTAATCCAGATCGATATCCCGCCGCGGCGGCGCCACATCCGGATTCTCCTTGGCCTGCTTCAGCAGTTCGTCGAACTTCTTGGCCAACACCTTGCCGTGCGATTTCTCCGCCTCCACCTGCTTCCGGAACACCTCGTCGCGCCGGCCGGCTTCGCCTTTCAGCTTGGCCACCGCCGCCGCCAGATCTTCAATGAGGGGCGGTTTCTCCGGGACCACGTGGGCGATGACAGCCTCCGTTTCCGGATCGATCTTCAGCACCGCGCTACAGCAGGGACAAGTTACCTCGAACAGGCCTTGCGACATAGTGCCCATCGTAGCACTGCGGTAGCACTGCCGGCTCATACGAATGGTGGTGGTGGTGCGTTTCGACCGCTCGAAATCACGCGCGTCAAGCTGGACTTGCAGCTTCGCAAGCCCAGCAAAAAGCGATTGTGGGGAATTTGGAGGATTTAGAGGATTCTAGAGGGGTGACTTGGTTGGAGGGAACCAATCGGGGATTCAATCGCTTCTCGCTGGGCCTGCTCTTTGTTTGTCACGCCGTTCTAATAAGCAATCCTCGCGCCAAACCGGAAGCCATTGTCTATCAGTGGAGTAGCCGAATTAGCCGGCCATTCCGGTGCAAATTTGGCACACGCTGACAACTTTTGTCCTCTTCTGGAACGTAACTGACACCAAAAGGTGAAACATTGTAACCCTTTGGTTAATCCGTTGCCGGCAACGGACTCGGCGGCCGCGAAACCACGCCCTGAAACGCCTCGGTGAGTGAAATACGGTTGTTATTCAAGGTTTGTCCCGTCACCCGGTCGAGTTCCACTTTGGACTTGGCGTACGCCGCCTCGGCCGCCAGTTCACTTTGGCGCGCGGTCGCCAGGTCGCGCTCGGTCAGGATCACGTTATAGATCACCGAAGCGCCCGCCGCGTACTTCTTCTGCTCGGCGTCCAGGGTGCGCTCCTGCAGAATGCGCGCCTTCGTCGCGGCCGAATATTGCGCGCGCGCATTTTGCACTCCGATGACAGCGTTCTGCACGTCCACGCGAACCTGGTTTTCCAGTCTCTGCACGCCGAGTTGCAACTGCCGCAGCGTCAACTGATCGTTGATGGCCTGCGCCTGCGCCGCGCGATTGCGCAACGGAATCGTCAGGTTGAATCCGGCGGAATAGTTGGGGTAATCACGCGCGAACAACTGCTTCAGCACGGTGCCGTATCCGCCGATGAAAGCCGGACTCGGCGTGCCGAAGTTGAACGGCAAGGTCGACACTATGGTATTCACCTGCCCCGCCAGCCCGTTGTTGGACATCGAGGCCACCAGGTCGAGCGTCGGCAGAAGCCCGTTTCGCGAACCGTGCAGGGTGATCTCCTGATTCGTCACCTGGATGCGGTTTTGCACCAGCTCCGGCCGCGCCGAGAGCGCCCTGGCTACCAAATCCTGCATGGGCGTGACCGGCTCGACGTCCGGCACGCGGATGCGGTCCGTCGGCACGATCCGCGCTTCTGCCACCGCCGGACTGGCCACGCCCGTGCGGCTCAGCGCGTTTTTCAGGATGGTCTCCTGCTGCAGCACCTGGGTTTGCGCCAGCGTCAGATTCTGCTGGTCGGTAGCCACCTGCGCCTCCGCCCGCACCACTTCGATCGGCGCCATCATACCCGCTTCCACCTGCTTCTGATTGTCTTCGAAAAGCTTCGTGCTGGTGGCCACCGCTTGCTGTTGCACGCGTACGTTGTCGTTAAAGGTCACCAGGTCCCAGTAAAGGTCCATCACCGCTACCACGGTGGTGATTACCTGCAGTTTGAAGGTAAGATCCGACAGCTCGCGGTTATTCTTCGCAATCTGAATTTGCCGCTGGTTTACAGCCAGGCTGAAGCCCTGCAGCAGATGTTGCGTCACCGTAATTCCCAGCGACGAGCTGGTCACCGGATTGAAGAGCGTGGTGGAACTGTTGCCGATCGAAGTGGAATTGGTCAATCCCAGGCTCACCGAGGTTCCCGTCGAGAAACCCTGCTGGTAGGTCAGACCCGAGGTGTCCTGCCGCTGAATCAGATCGTCGACGCCGGCGATAAAGACGCTGCTCTCCGGGATCGTCTGGTGCGCCCAGCTCGCGTTGCCCACCAGGGCCGGATCATAGACCGGGATCGGCGGCCCGGTCTGGTTGATTACAGTGTTGCCGACCGCGGTGGCACTGGCGGCGCTGGCCTGTGTCGAAGGATTCCCGATGACGCCGCTCTGGGCCACGCCGCCGGGCTGGGCGCTGGTGGGTCCCGCGGTCACGGACGTGGAGACGCCTTGCGCGAACGCTCCCGCCCTGGCGCGCAAGACCTGGGTGTCCGCGATCTGCGGGCCGTAGCGCTGGATCTCTATGTCCAGGTTGTTCTCGAGCGCCAGAGCGATGGCGTCGTCGAGCGACAGATATAGCCGCCCGGCGCGCAGCAACATTTCCAGGCGGCCGGAGTTCGCCACGTCGATGGGGGGTACTTCGTGATTTCGGTATGGCCTCGTCAACCAAGCGAAACTTCCGTCCGGTTCGGCGATCTCGTGCGCCTCCTGGGCAAAAACCGGCGCGATCAACAGCCGGACACAGAGAATGGATAGGACAAATCTAGTGCGATGCATGGATAACCTTGGTTTTTTCCAATGGTATAGTAGGCGTTTGTGACGCCGCAAGCTGAGTCGATCCTGGAGTTGTTCCGCACCACCGGCGCTTATCTGAATGGGCACTTCCGCCTCACCAGCGGGTTGCACAGCCCGGCATATCTGCAATGCGCCCTGGTGCTGCAATATCCTGGATACGCAGCCCAACTGGGCGAGGTTCTGGCAGATGAACTACGCAAGCTGGTGCCCGAACCGGTTGGCCTGGTGGCATCGCCGGCGCTCGGCGGCGTCATCATAGGCCACGAGGTCGCGCGCGCGTTACGGGCGCGATTCATTTTCACGGAACGGGATGAGAACAAGAAGATGATACTACGTCGCGGCTTCACCGTTAGACCGGGCGAGCTGGCCTTGGTAGTGGAAGACGTAGTCACGACTGGAGGAAGTACCCGAGACGTGGTGGAAGCGTTGCGCGCGGCCGGAGCGCGTCCTGTGGCGGCTGGCTCGATCGTGGACCGCAGCGGCGGTCAGGCCGATGTAGGAGTGCCCCGCGTGGCGCTGATGACCCTGGAAGTGGCGGCCTATGATCCGGCCGGGTGCCCGCTCTGCGCGCAGGGGTTGCCGGCCGTGAAACCCGGTTCCCGCCCGGCGTGACGCGCGGCTCATGCGGCGCATCCGGACAACCATCGCCTACGACGGTACCGATTTCCACGGCTGGCAGGTGCAGCCGGGTTTGCCGACCATCCAAGCGATGCTGGAATCCGCAGTCAGCGAGATCGAAGGCCATGCCGTACACGTGGCCGGCTCCGGCCGAACCGATGCGGGCGTGCACGCCCTCGCGCAGGTGGCCGCTTTCAGCATCGCGAATCCGATCCCGCTGGCCAATCTCCGCAAGGCTATGAACCGGCTGCTGCCCGCGGCCATCCGGGTGCTTTCCACCGCGGAAGCCGCGCCTGATTTTCACCCGCGCTTTCAAGCCGTAGCCAAGACATATGAATACCGCATCGTCCGCGCGGAGGTCTGCCCGCCATGGGAATGGCGCTACGTATATCATCACCCCTATCCGCTGGCGCAAGACCGCATGTGGTCCTGCGCGCCGGTTCTCGATGGGGAACACGACTTCAGCGCCTTCGCCGCTTCCGACGAGCGCGACGGAGAAGGCCACACGAAAGTACGCACCATCTTCAGCTCACGGATCGAGTCCGCGCCGGACCGGCTGATATATCGCGTGCGCGGCAGCGGCTTTCTGAAACACATGGTGCGCAACATCGTGGGGTCGCTGCTGGAAGTGGGCCGCGGCAATCTGGATGAGTCCGGCCTGCGTGCGCTGCTGGTTCCCGGGTGTCCGCGCAAAGGCGGGCCCACCGCACCAGCCAAGGGCCTGTTTCTCGTCGGCGTTGAGTATTAATTTTCCCATTTGCGGCAGGACTCCGGTGTGTGCCCTAAATCGTTGTAAACTGGGGAAACTATGTCAAACCTTCTAAGAGCTGTTCTGTACGGGACCTCTCTCACTTGCGCGGCCGCCCTGCTGATGGCCGCCGGCGGTGCCATCCTGCACCCCGAAATGGCTGTAACGACCGGCACCTACGATGCGCCGGCCGCTACTTTAGGCGTCTCGGCCAGCGAGCCGTGGTCTGCCACCACAATTGCAGCCGGTGTCGATAAGAAGCCGGAGGCGGGCCATGAGGTCACGCTGGTCGGCGAAGTGGTGGATGTCTCCTGTTATCTGCAACTGGGTAAACACGGCGAGAAACACCGCAGTTGCGGGCAGAAGTGCGCTCAAAACGGCCAGCCCGTCGGATTGCTGACCAAAGACGGCACACTTTACATGCTCATGCCCGAGGAGCACGACCCGCGTCGCGATGGCGGTGTGACTATCGCCGCGGCCGGCGCCGAGCATATGGGCCACATCGTCAAAGTGATTGGCACGGAGGCCCATCTCGAGGGCTACCGCGCCGTCTACGTCGCCGGTCTGACAAAATAAGTTGGGGGAGGCGGTCTCAGCCGGGAGCAGCGAAACAGGAATCATCGCCGGTTTATTACGTGGATGCCAGAAATGTGAATCGCGGCTTCATGCGCGGCGCACGCGGCGACATAGCGCCATTCGAGGCTCCTGGCGTAGCCACTGGCGCCGAACTGGGTACCAGCCCCAGAGTATAAGCGACGCGGGTGCTGTCACGGGCTGGTACCTTGACGCGAGCGTCGTGCTTCACGGCTTCCTGTTGACTCCGTGAGCCGAGTGAGGGTACGGGGTGCCTTACCGGCGCGCCGCTTCCTCCAGCGTCCGGCGCAAAATGGGCCAAAATGGGCACGTCGCCGCATCTTTGGCGCCCCCCACCTCTTCCCTGACTGCGATCAGCGTCTCCAAATTGAGAACCCGCAGGCGAAGTCCGACCCCTGCGTCGATGTCGACCGTATGCGGCAGCAAGTCGTCGTAGCTGCGCGACCGTCCGATGCTTCCTAGAACGTCAAGGGGACCGAAGCGAGTGATCAGAAGCTGGCGGCCGGGGGAAGATAAATGCGAGATCTGGGGTCGGAGTCTCTGCTCGCCATAGCTGCGATAAACCGCGTCCAGGCTCTCTAAGGCATCCAGCAAGCGCGCTACATTTTCCGGCTGGCGGGAGTGTACAATGTCGAGATCGAACGTGTTGACGGGCGCGCCCTCCAGCACCGCCGCCACTCCCCCGACCAAGATAAAATCGACAGCGTGATTGCTCAATTCTCTTAGAATTGCGGCGAACTTAGGCTGCGGCGTTCCGGACACGAATTTCCGCCAACGAGTCCGCGAAGCCCTGCAACACGTCCAGGCGCTCGGCTGGTGTTAACGACAGCATCCATCGGATCAGAGTCAGATCTACGCCGTCTTTGCATAAGCTGGTTCGGCATTTTCGATCAAAGTTTGCGGCGCCACATTCGCTCCTCATCGCAGTTTAGCAGATGGCTGCCCGCGACGCCACGCGACGCCGCAGGCACCGATTCCGTAGCCCGGCTAACGAAAGACAGCGCCTAACCAAAGACAGCACCCTAAATCGCGTATAACAACTGACTGCGCATGTTATCCTACCGGGCGATGGCAGCCGCAGCTTACCCGGTCGAGTCTCTCCATCCGGTCGAAAGCGACGTCGAGTTACTAACTCCGGTTAACGACATAGCCGATCCCTTGCTATCCATCGTCGTGCCGGCCCTCAATGAGTGTATCTCGATCGCCGAATTCGTGGAGTGGTGCAAGGCAGGCCTGGAGAGCGCCGGGATACGAGGGGAAATCCTGATCGTGGATAGCTCCACCGACGACACGCCAACCATCGCACTGGCGCACGGTGCGCGCGTTCTGCGCACACCCAAGCGCGGTCTAGGTCGCGCCTACATCGACGCCATCCCATACATACGCGGTAAGTACGTCCTCATGGGCGACGCCGATTGCACTTATGACTTCCGCGAGCTATCCGGCTTTGTCCAGCGATTTCGCGCCGGTTATGACTTCATCATGGGATCGCGCTTTAGCGGCGCTATCGAACCCGGCTCCATGCCCCCGCTGCACCGCTATTTTGGCACGCCGCTCACCACCGCCATCCTGAACATCCTCTACGCCACACACTTCTCCGACATCCATTGCGGCATGCGCGGCATTACCCGCGACGCCCTGGTCCGCCTGGACCTCGCATCGCAATCCTGGGAGTATGCCTCGGAAATGGTGCTCAAGGCCGTGTGTCTCAAGCTGAAGACGGCCGAGGTGCCGGTGCACTTCCTGAAAGACCCCGCCGGCCGCCTCAGCCACATGAAGCGCAACGGCTGGCTGGAGCCCTGGCGCGCCGGCTGGATCAACTTGCGTGCCATGCTCCTGTTCGGGGCCGATTTCTTCCTGCTGCGTCCCGGCCTGGTGTTGCTGGCGTTGGGCCTGCTGCTGACCGTGCCCGTAAGCCTCGGCCCCGTGCCCCTCGGCCCCATTACCCTTTCGCTGAACTGGATGATGCTGGGTCTCACGCTCTCGGTGGTCGGCCTGCAGTGTTTCTATCTTGGCTGCATCGTGCAAGTCATCTACCGCTATTCCGCCGCGCGCGCGGAACGCTGGCTGCGGCTGTTCTCGTACGACCGGGCGATGTTAGCCAGCGGACTCGCCAGCCTGGCGGGCGTCGCGCTGGGCGCGCCACTCGTGCGCGATTACCTGGCCGGAGGCTTGCGCCTGCCCGCCGTCCCCACGCCGCACATGCATCTCGCGGTGCTGGGGCTGCTTTGCCTGATCGCGGCCTTTTATACGTTCAGTTCCACGTTAGTGGTGCACGCGGCCAACCGGGCAGGCTGTGCGGGGCCCATCTTCGCCATATCCCGCCGCTCATGATGCCACACGCACTCGTCACCGGCGGAGCAGGCTGCATCGGCTCGGATCTCGCCGCGGCTCTTCTCGACCGCGGCTGGCGCGTCACCGTAGTCGATAACCTCAGCAGCGGGAAATGGGATCATATCGCGGACGCGCTGGTCCGGCCCGGCTTCCGTTTTATCGAGGCCGATCTGCTGGATCCCGTCGCTATGGACGACGCTTTGGGCGGCGGTAATATCGAGATCGTCTACCACCTGGCAGCCAATCCCGACGTGAAGTTCGTCCCCGGCGAACCCACCGATAAAGATCTTCGGCAGAACACCATCTGCACCTATAACGTGCTCGAAGGAATGCGCCGGCATGGCGTCCGCCGCCTGGCCTTCTCATCCACTTCCGCCGTCTACGGCATTTGCGAACGCCAACCGATCCGCGAGGATCAAGCCCCCCGCCCCATTTCTCTCTACGGCGCTACCAAGCTGGGCTGCGAAGCCATGATCGGCGCCTTTCAGCACCTGTTCGCCATGGACTGCTGGATCTTTCGCTTCGCCAACGTCGTCGGACCCAAGGTGCGCAAGCGCGGCCGCACGGTGATCGGCGATTTCATCGACAAGCTGCGCCGCGATCCGACCCGCTTGCAGGTGCTGGGCGACGGGCGCCAGGCGAAGTCTTACCTCCTCGCCGAAGAATGCGTGGAAGCCATCCTGTTCGCCGTAGACCACGCGCCGCATGGCCTGCACGTGTTCAACCTGGGCTGCGACGATTCGTTAAGCGTCACCCGCATCGCGCAAATGGTGGCAGCCGCCATGGGGCTGGAGGGGGTGACACTCGCATACACCGGTGGCGAAGGCGGGTGGCCGGGCGACGTGCCCCGCTTCCGCCTGGATGCCGAAGCCATCAACCAGCTGGGCTGGTGCGCCCGCTACAACTCGGAAGAAGCCGTAGCGCTGGCCATTGAAGCGTCGCTGAAGCGAGACGAAACCACCAGCCACCAGCCACTAGCCACCAGTCACAGCGAGCGAAGCTCGCCCACCGAGGCCGCATGCAGGCAGTAATCCTAGCGGGCGGACTGGGCACCCGCCTGGGCCCGCTCACCCGTAAGATGCCCAAAGCCATGGTCCCCGTCGCCGGCGTCCCGTTCCTGGAACATCAACTCCACCTGCTGGCACGCCAATCCTTCCGCGACGTGCTGCTGCTTACCGGCTACCTGGGCGAGCAGATCGAAGATTACTTCGGCAACGGCGCCCGCCTCGGCTTGCGTCTCGGCTATTGCCGCGAAGTTCAGCCACAGGGCACTGGCGGCGCGTTGCGCGATGCCCGCGCCCGTCTGGACGAAAGTTTCCTCCTGCTTTACGGTGATTCCCTTCTGCCCATCGCCTACACCGCGGCAGCGCGCCGCTTGCGGGACTCCGCCGCCCTGGGCATGATCGTCGTCTACCGCGACCCGTCGCGCGAAACCGCCGTGCACCCGAACGTGGCCCTCGACCGCAGCGGACTGGTGACGCGCTACGACAAAACCGCGTCCGCGGATGCCGATCTGGAATACGTGGAGGCCGGGGTCTCCTGCTTTCGCCGCGAAGTGCTCGACCTGATGCCCCGCGACGGCCCCGTATCTTTTGAGGAGCGCGTCTTCCACAGCCTGATCGGCCGCCGGCAACTGGCGGCGTTGCCCACCGCGCAGCGCTTCTACGACATCGGCACGCCCGAGCGCCTGCGGGCCATCGAAGAGTATCTGCGCGCGCCATGCAACAGGGATTCCACCAGTGAGCCGCTCCATACTGGCTAGCCCCAATGCGGGGCAGGCATTCCACCCGCCGCTAGGGCTACCCAGCAGCCAACCCACGACGTCATTCCCGGTCGTGCAGAGCGCGGTGCCGTCCGCTGAGCGCATCGCGGAACTGGACGGCCTTCGCGCCATCGCCGTGCTACTGGTAGTCGCCTGGCACTACCTCGACACTTTCTCCTCACCCTGGCTGACCCCCTTCCGATTAGGCTGGACCGGGGTCGACTTGTTCTTCGTCCTCTCAGGCTTCCTGATCGGCGGCATTCTCCTCGACAACCGCAGCCGGCGCTCCTATTTCAAGCCTTTCTATGGCCGCCGTATCCACCGCATCTTCCCGCTCTATTACCTCTGGGTGGTGCTGGTCCTGGCGCTCCACATGCCTGCCGATGCGCCGCACTGGTCCTACGTAGTGTTCGTGCAGAACCTCTTCATCGGTACGCATCCTACCTGGGACAGTGTGTGGATCGGTCATACCTGGTCGCTTGCGATCGAAGAACAATTCTACCTGCTGGCGCCCCTGCTGATCCGTTTCGTTCCAGCACGGGCGCTGCCGTGGCTGGCCGCGGCGGTGCTTGCCGGCGCGCCCGTTTGCCGCTTGCTCATGCCTGCCAGATGGCCGCTGGCTGCGGACTTGATCACGCCGGGCCGCGCCGATACTCTGGTCTTCGGGGTCGTCGCCGCAGCGCTGGTACGGCATTCCCCGTCGCTCGGTTGGCTAAGGCGCCACTACCGAATGACCTGGATGGGGACGGCCCTGATGGGCCTGCCGATGCTATACCTGCTGCTGCACTTCCGGTCCATCGCCGGTATGCCCTCCCTGTGGTACTCAGCGATCGCGATTGCGTACACGTGCCTGTTGCTCTGCTGCGTGGTGAATCCCGGTCCCCTGGTTTCCCGGCTTCTGCGTACGCCCGTGCTGCAGAAAATCGGGGCGCTGTCGTTCGCCATCTACATCTTTCATCTGCCCCTGTTTACCGCCGTGCAGAACATGACTGCCAGCCGTCTGCTCGGCTGTCTCGTCGGGAGCGCCGCCACACTGGCTCTGGCGCAATTCTCTGGCGACTACTTTGAGGGTCCCCTGCTACGCCGGGGGCGAAAGAAGTATCGCTACGCCTGAGTGTCCGCATCGCGCAACAATGGGTCTACCGCAGCGTGTAGGGTACTGGCGTCAGGGGGGGACGGTCCGCCTCCAGCAGCCAGATCTTGCGATCCCGGCAGTAATCCAGAAGCTCGCGATTGCCGGCTTCGCCCATGTCGCGTGCCCAGACGATGGCGGCGCCGTCGATATCCGCGCGGTTGTAAACCCACTCCTCAAGCACGTTATGGTCAGGCTTGTACCGCACGATCACGAGATGCCGCCCCCCCTCCGCGGCTAGCCGGTCGACCACGTCCCGGCGGGCTGCCGCAAACTCCTTGTGGAAATATTCCAGCGGGTGCCGGGCCGCCTGAATCCCGGCGCTGGCGAAGAAGAGCACCGCGAAAATCGCCAGGGCGCGCGCTCCGAAGCGCACGCGCAGAAATTGAACACCCAGCATGACCAGCAGCAGGACCACACCGGTGGCCGGCGCGAAATAGTGCGCCAACGAGAACCTCTCCAGCAGCAGACCTGTAATGATCAGTGCGATCATCCCGAGCGCGATGCGCACCTTGAGGCTCCACCGCAGAATTACCGTAATCGCGGCAGCGGTCGCGACCGGCGTCAGAAAGAACTGCAGCGTTGCCAGAAAAGCGGTCACCACAAAAAGGGGAGAGCTGCGTGCGAAGTCGTAGAGCGACTTGTCCAATCCTGCCAAAGCCGTCCGCATAATCTCGTGCCGGTAGACCGGCGCGGGCTGGAGGGGCATCATCCAGAAGATCGGCGCAGCTGCATATATTCTCTGATTCAGAGAATACGGCATGCGTAGCGGGTCGCCTGTAAGCCGGAAGTTGTAGTAGAGCGTGAACGCCAGGCCGCCGGCCAGAATCGCGCTTGTGGCCGACGCCATGCGCCATGCCAGCAGGTCGCGCCAAGGGCGGCCCGCGCGCCGCCGCCAAATCCAGAGCGCGGCTCCCGCAGCCACTACGGTAACGGCTCCTTCATAAGGCCGGCTATTGGCAAGCGTCACGACCCCCAGCGCCGCCAGCGCTGCCACCGCCGCCGTGGGACGGCGCACCAGGCGCGGCACCGCCCCCACCACCAGCGCCCCGGCAGCCGCCGCGACCGCGCCGCCCCAATAAGAATTGACCCAATACCCCGCTACGCCCCACTGCGCCACCGCCATCAGGCCGCCCAACAGTGCGTAGCGCGGCGGCAACCACCCTTGCAGCATCCAGCAAAGCGCCGCACACATGATCCCGCAACTCAACCAGACGCCGTACCACGGGTGCCCGAACAGCTTCCAGCCCAGTGCCAGGAATAGCGCCTGCGCGGGCGGATACTTGCTCGAATAGGTCGGCTGGAAATTCTCATGGAAAGTCTCGAAGTGCGCCCACATCGGATGGGGCGGATTAGCCAACCGGCCCAGACAGAAGGTCTCGGCGCCCAGCAGGTAACTGAACTCGTCGTGCACGGTGGGATCCGGGATGGGCACCACCGGCAAGAAAGCCGCGCGCACAGCCAGCGTCAACAGTCCGACGCCCAAACAAACCAGCCCGGCTTTGTTCTGGAGACGCACGCGAACCTCGAATTTAGCGCAGCGCCCGCGCGGGGTGCAAACTATAATAGGGTCGATGCTATCGACCGGCAGTAGCTCGCGCGCCGCGCAGGCTTCCACACTCCCCGACAGCGTCTCGGATCGGCTGGAGGCGTTTCTTTTTCCATCCGCTACCGCAGCCATGCTGGTCTTCATCTTCGTCGGTATCGGCCGGTCTCTTTGGCTGGATGAAGCGAATTCGGTTTCGATCGCGTCCGGCAGCTTCTTTGGCATATTCGAGCGGTTGAAGGCGGACAACAATTTTCCCGTTTATTACGTTCTGCTGCATTTCTGGGTAAGGCTGTTCGGCGATTCCGAGCCCGCCTTGCGGCTGCTATCGGGACTAGCCTATCTTGCGGGGACCATCACGGTGTACTGGGGCGGGCGTACCCTATTTCGGGACAAGCGTACCGGGTTATACGCGGCGTTCTGCTACCTGGTGAGCACCCAGGCAATCCGCCAGGCGCAAAATGTGCGCATGTACACCTTGCTTGGGCTATTGTCCGCGCTGTCCTCGGTCTTCTTCTGCCGGATCTTCGAGAAAGAAGACGACTCGCAGCGGCCGTGGATCTGGTATGTGGCCGTGAACGCGGTGGGGGCCCTCACGCATTTGTGGTTCGCCTTCGTCTTAGTCGGGCAATGCGCCGCTGTCATAATCTGGCGGCGGAGGCGTTTGCGAGCCTTCCTGGCCGCCAGTGCGGCATCGTACCTGCCCTTTCTGGTTCTGTGGTCTCCGGCTCTATATGCTCAACTGCACAACGGCGCGACCGGCTGGATGCCGCGGTTCGAGCCGGTGTTTGTGGCGCATGCCTTCATGGACTATTATGGGGGACCCTATGCCCTGGCGTTCTACGCGGCATGCGGCGTCCTCATTTTCTACCATCGGGGGCAAAAGCCGGCCGATGCGACGCTGGCGCGTCTGCTGATTACCTGCTTCGGGGTGTCGCTGGCTTTGCCGCTGGTGGTCTCGGCCGTCAAGCCCATCTTTTGGCCGGGCCGCTACACCATCATCGGGCTGGCGCCGCTGGCTTTGTGGCTGGGCGCCGCCCTCGCCCGATCAGCCCCGCGGCCGGCTTTAGCGATATTCTGCTACCTGACACTTGCAACCGTACTCGTCGCGCACATCTGGCAGCGGGACGTGAATTCGGAAAGCGGCTTGCCGGAGTCCAACTCTGACAAAGCCGCCACCAGGCTCCTGCTGCAACTTGGCAAGCCCGGTGACGCCCTGGTCTTTACCAGTCTGAGCCGTGCCACCCTGGACTATTATCTGCGGCGCGCGGGGGCCCCAGCGCGGTTTTTAGAGATGAGTTTCCCGAGTGAAAACAGCGCGCATCTGGGTTGGGGTGATACCAAAGTTGATGACCAGCGGCTGCCACTATTGAAGGCGGAAGCTGAGAACGATGCGAGCCGTCTGGCCACGATGGCCCCTGACACGCGCGTCTGGGTTCTTTACGGCGCCAACCTCGCGGTTAGTTCCATTCTGAGGGACGCACTAAATCGGCGCTTGAAGTTTGAGCGGGAAATCCCTCTAACCGGCCCCTACTATTTCCAGGTGCTGGAGTTTTCACACTGACATCGCCGAAAATCTGGCCAGGCACATTCTGAAGAAGCTGAAAGACTAACCACCCGCTACCAGATATACTCCTTCGCCGCCTTCCGCTTGTCATACCCATCCAGCACATGCACCACCCGGATCTTCTTCAGCGCCACCGGCGATAGCTGGCCGATCGGTATATAAATAATCGTCCGCCCGAATCGAGCCGCGATGTTGCGGAACACCGTGCGGGGCGGCTTGGCCGCGACATACACCACGAACCGTTCGAGCGAGTAATCCAGGCCGGCCAGCAGCAGGCGTTCCGGCTTGGTCTCGGCGAAATCGTAATCCGGATCGTGCCACACATCGAACATGCGCCGCGCCGGCAGGCTCATCAGAAAACCGCCGTACTCACCGCGCCCGATGCCCGGCCCCACTAAGTTGTCAAACGGAAACGTCGCGTAGAACGCCATGTCCGATTCGTTCTGATGCTCGCCCAGCCACGTCGTCGTGTAATAGTAACGATTGTCGCGATCCTCGTCGAAGATCACGATCACCGATCCCACCTCGCCGGCGATCTTCTGAAACTGCCGCACATAGATCCTGCCCTCATGCCAGTTGCGGATGGTCTCGCGCAGGTCGATGCCATCCAGCAGCGAGGTCGTGAACGGCTCGGTGCGCGTGCGCTCTTCCGAAATAATGCTTTTGCCTTTCTTCTTCAGAAAGCGCCCGTAATCCTCGACAACCAGATCTTCCGGCGGATAGGAACAGATGCTGTTGCCGTCCAACTGGCTGGCCCATTCGCCCGCGAACTTCTCCTTCTTGCGCGGCTTCAATCCCACCGGACGCAGCCGCCGCTTGACGCTCGGAAGCCTGCGCTGCAGCCTGATGCGTTTCGTGTCGAGCCACATCTCCTCGCCCGAGATTTGCACGGTTTCGAGATCGCTGGCGGTCTGCTGCGGCGGATAGCGGCCGGCAGTTTCCCAAACGTCCCAGGCATAGTTGTCGTCCACCACGCTGCGCGCGGCCACGGTCAGATCGAATATGCCGGGCATCAGCGCATGATCGGCCAGCGCCAGGTTCCGCGCATAACGCGCCAGCAGCCGGCGCTGCCAGTGGGCCACACGCTCGCCGGTGCTCACTTCGTAGCTCTTCTCCGCATCGCGGAAGAGCGCCAGTTGCGCATGCCGCCGGTCAATCAGGTCAGCGTCCGTCATCAGGCTGCGAAACTGCTCGTAGCGGTATTGCAGGTAAGGATATTCGATGGTGATTTCGGCCAGCGAATCGGGATGCGGATTGAGCACCCGTACGCCGTCGCGGTGCAGGCGGGACATCGGCTGCGCCTGCGGCTCGTCCATGGCGTCCAGCACCGGGTCCAGCAGGTTCAACGACACCACCACCAGCACACGCGCCAGCGGGTCGCAGCCTTGCAGCTTCCATGCGATACCGCCGGCATGCCTTCCGATTTGAGATGACCGCTCCTGCGGATAAATGCGATACGCCTCCACATATTTCTCATAGCCGACATGGCGGACCGCATACGGGTCGGGATAAGCATCCTTCAGGTGCGGGCGCTCGCCCGAATCCGGATCGGCGAAAATAACCTCCGCGCCAGTCTCCAATGCGCTGCGGATAGCTTCCACAAAAGGGTCGGCGGGCTCGATCGGCACATAGATGGCGCGTTCCGGGTCGCCTTCATCGGCATAAGTGATGGCGGATATCTCGGGCAGCCGCGCCACCGCGCGCAGGAATTGCGCTTCGAGAGTGATGGGCAATTCCAGTGCGACCACCTGCGGCCGGTCCCGCAAGATCGCCCGGCGGACCTCTATGGCAAACTCCAGCCGCCCCGGCACGACGGGCAAGTAGGTGAAGCGCCCGCGCCGCAAACTGCCCGGATCGCGCAGATCAGGAAGATCGATTTCCCCGGGCATAGCGCAGCGCTTCTTCTCCGAGTGTTTCCAGGATGGCCGTTTCGAGTGCCTCGGTTTCGTGCGTTTTTTGCGTGGCCAGGCTCTTCAGCTTGATGGCGAAGCGGCCGATATTGATGCCGTCGCGCACCGTGTACCGCTCGTCGGCCGCGTGTGCCTGCTGCAGGAACTCGGTCACGTATGTCAGGATGCGCTCCTCGGCGAAGGGCAAGTTCTCCTTCAGGATGTGGTACTCCTCGTCGCGCTCCGGAAAATCGATCAGGATCTGCGGCTGCAGGCGCGAGTGTATATACTCGGGCAGCTCAAACGTGGAGGCATCGTCGTTCATGGTGGTGACAATGCGGAACTGCGCATGCGCCTTGATCTTGATGCCGGCTACGATGGACTCCACGTAGCGGCGGTTATCGAGCAGCGGTGCGAGGCTGGCCCAGCTCTTCTCGCTCATGCGATTGCCTTCGTCCAGAATGGCGATGCCGCCGCGGATCATCGCCGTCACCAGCGGCGAAGCCACATAGCGCAAGCGGCCTTCCCCTTCGATGACCGGCGTCACCAGCAGGTCTTCCGGGCGCGTGTCCATGGTGGCTTGCAGGATGTAGACCTCGCGCCCCATGCGCTTGGCCGCCGCATAAGCCAAAGTGGTTTTGCCCACGCCGGGCTTGCCCAGCAGGCGCGGGTGCATGGGCAGGTCTTGCTCGCTCACTACCAGCCACGCAGCCAGCAGTTGACGCATCGGTTCTTCCTGCCCTACCCAGCGGACGGCCAGTTCATCCGGGTGCGCCAGATGCAGGGTGACGTCTTCGATCTCCACAGTCATCTGGCTATATTATCGTGCATTGTGGCTCTCAGCCGCGGCTTACTGCGCCTTCTCGCCAGAAGGCGGCGCGTACCGCAATACCCCGACTAAATTGATTCCGCGAACGATACTGGCGCTGTTATAGTACAAGCCCCACGAATCGATGGACGACATATCCGGGAAGATGCAAGCTTCCAGCACTGTATCGATGGAGCCCTTTCCCACCCAGCCGCCGCCCGCGGCGTTCACGCCGCCAAACGAGTCCGAGCCGCCCAGTTGCGTGCAATAGTAGGAAGCCGGAGTGCCTCCACCGCCCTCGCCTGGCTGAACCTTGGCGTAGTAGGCCAGTGCGGCGAGCGTCGGTGTGGTGGCGTACAGCGTCTGCAGCAGCACATGAATGCGCGAGCCATCTTTTGGCGACGTGAACTGGCAAAAGCCGCGCGGCCCCGTCAGCACCAGCCAACTCGATGGCGGACCGTTGGTGCCGAAAATAGGAATCCGGTCGATCACTTTTCCGCCCTCTTGTACACAATAGGCGGCTGCGGCGTTGGTGTCTGGTTCGGCGGCTTCGATGGCGACCGTCCCGCTTAACAGCGCCAACAGGGCAAGTAGCGCGGGCGCGGTAGTCCGTATCAGGAACGAGTGTTTCAAAAGCATCCCTCCTTTTGGGTGAAATCAGTGTATCAGATGGTGGAACGTGTCAGGCCGGAAGCGGCTCTACGCCCAGCCGCGCGGCAGTTTCAGCAAGGCACCGCCATGTCCCGTCACCCAACGGAATTCCCTTTTGGCGCCGCTCCGCTTCGGCGCGCCATTCCGGATCGCCGGCCACCATCACCTCGTGGTAGCCTTTGGCCGGCGCGGCGGATTTGACCGTATTTACCAGCCACGTGATGCGCTGCGCGAACTCTTCGGCGGGCATGAACCTGCCGGCATCGATGGCCACAAACGTCTGGCTGATGCGGGTGGGCTTCCCCTGTATGCGTATGCCGCCCACATCCACGCTCATGGCGCCCCCGCTCAGCGCGCCGCACAGAATCTCGACCAGCATCGCCAGTCCGCTGCCTTTATAGCCGCCCAGCGGCATCGGCATTCCGCGAATGGCGGCATCGGTATCGGTGGTCGGCACACCTTCGGAATCCACTGCCCACCCCGCGGGAATGGTTTCCTCTCCGTTCGTCAGCGCTTTGAAGATGCGGTTATTGGCGACCGTAGTGGTAGCCATATCCAGCAGCCAGGGCCCCGGCACCGACATGCAAATTGGATTAGTGCCCAGGCGGGGCTGCTTGGCTTGCCACGGCGCCACAATCGGCGAAGCGTTACACATAACCAGGCCGATCATCCCGTCCGCTGAAATCTTCTGGGCCCAAAAGGCCGCCGCGCCGAAATGGTTGGATTCGCGCGCGACCACGATCGCGATGCCGTGCTTGTGCGCCAGCCGCACGGCGTGTCCGCAGCATACGTCCGCAATGGCCTGCCCCGCGCCGTTGCCGCCGTCGTACACCATACAGGCCCCGGATTCCAAGGCCACACGGCCTTCCGCGGCCGGATGCATGTCGCCGCGTTCGACTTGTTCCACGTAATAAGGCAGCAACTGCACGCCATGCGAATCGACGCCGCGCAAGTTGGCGGCTACTAGGGACTCCGCCGTCAATCGTGCCTTGGGAGGCGGGAATCTGGCGGCTTCGAGCAACCCGGCCGCCCAGGTAGTAAGGGCATCGGCGGAGATGACAGGCATGCGGATTAACCAGCATAACGTGACACGCCCCTTTGTGTGTGGCGCACGCTTCAGCGTGCCGGGCGGGACTTCAGTCCCGCCAGCTAAAGCTTGCGGCACTGGGATTAGAATAATCCTGTGCCCGCATTCTCCTTCGATCAAGCGCGGCAATCCGTGCTGCAGACGGTCGGCGCGGCGCGGGCGACGCCGCTAACCGAGACCGTTGCACTCGAAGTGGCCGCGGGAAGAGTGCTGGGCGAACCCATTCCGGCGGATCGCGATTACCCCGCTCTGGCGCGTTCGGTGCGCGACGGCTACGCGGTGCGCGCCCGCGACCTCCCCGGCGAATTCACGGTGATCGGCGAGGTCCGCGCGGGCGAAAGCTTCCCGGGGGAGGTGGCGGAGCGTCAGGCTGTCGAGATCATGACCGGTGCGCCGGTGCCGCGCGGAGCCGACGCCGTGGTCATGCTCGAACACGTCGCCCGCGACGGCCCCCGCTTGACTGCCGGCCAGCCGGCTGCACCCGGCCAATTCGTCAATCCGCAAGGTTCCGAAGCGCGCGCCGGCGAGATCCTGCTCCATTCCGGCCGGCGTCTGGACTACACGGGCATCGCCATGCTGGCCGCGGCCGGCAGACAAAACGTGCTGGTTTACGCCGCGCCGCGCGTCGCTATCATCACCACCGGAGATGAGATCGTGCCCGTAACCGCCACGCCGCGCGAGTTCCAGGTTCGCAACTCTAACGCATACTCGCTAGCCGCGCAGGTGGCGCGCGCAGGGGGCGTGCCGGGGATTCTGCCGGTGGCGCCTGACGAAATCGCGCCCACGCGCGAGCTGATCGAGCGCGGTCTGGATGCCGATCTTGCTGCTGCTCTCCGGCGGCGTCTCGGCTGGCAAGTACGATATCGTCGAGCGCGTGCTGGAGGACCTGGGTGCGAAGTTTTTCTTCGACCGCGTTCTGATTCAGCCCGGCCAACCGCTGGTGTTCGGCCAGGCGCGCGGCAAGTTTTTCTTCGGCCTTCCGGGCAATCCTTCATCCACCATGGTCACCTTCGAGATCTTCGCGCGCGCGGCCGTGGAACTATTGGGCGGGCAGGATGATGCCGCCCTGCACATGCCGTACGCGCGGCTCACTCAGGATTTCCAGCATAAGCCGGGGCTGACCCGCTTCCTGCCCGCTTGTCTGAGCCACGATGGCGCCGAAGTGACTCCTGTCGCCTGGCACGGCTCAAGCGATGTGCCCGCTATGACGCGCGCCAACGCATACATGGTTGTGGATGCCGATCGCGCCTCGTGGCAGGCCGGCGACTGGATCCGGGTATTGCTGAAATGAAGAACCGGCAAGAAGCTCTCGCATTTCGATGACGCCGGCAGTCCGCGCATGGTGGATGTCTCGGCCAAGCCGGAAACCCGCCGTACCGCGCGCGCGCATGCCTTCGTGCGCATGCGGCCCGGCGTGCTGCGCAGCCTGCCCGAAAATCCCAAGGGCAATCCGCTGGAGATCGCCCGCATCGCCGGCATCGCCGCCGCCAAGAAAACGGCCGATCTGATCCCTCTCTGTCATCCTCTGATGCTCTCCCACGCCGATGTGGAAGTAAGTGTGGAAAAGACGGGCGTGCGCATTATCTCGAGCGCGGCCACCACCGCGCCAACCGGCGTCGAAATGGAAGCGCTCACCGCCGCGATCGTGGCGGCGCTGACGGTCTACGATATGACCAAGGCGCTGGATAAATCGATCGAGATTCAGGACGTGTACCTGCTCGAAAAGACCGGCGGCAAGAGCGGCGATTATAGGAGGGTGAAAGAGGGGACAGGTGCTGACGCGCCTCCCGAGTTTGCGGTTCTCGAGAGGGCAATCGAGGCATATTCGTACCCATTCGTCGCTTTTGATTTCGAAAACGGTTGCGAGTTGAAGTTCCCGACGATTCAGGATCTCGAACGCCATATTCAGACGAATTTGACGGCCGGCGATACTGGCCTCCTAAAGGATGCGCTGTCATGCATTCTCTACTGGGGCTATTACCGCGCCGGCGGTCGCCGAGATTACCGTGTGCGTCGCTTCCGCTCGAAGGTCACGACCGGCCAACTGGAAGGAGCCGCGGCACTGCTCCCCGGGCTATCAGGACCCGGCATACGCGAACTGCGGTCCCTTGGTCTCCCCGAATACCGCAATCTGTCGTTCCTGTCGAAATTCCGCACGTTCCTAGACCCGGAACGATACTGTGTACTGGATAGGAAACTACTTCAGATTCCAGAACTCCAAAACAGATTCGAACAACAGCCCACCTACATCCCGGCTAATACGAGTAATGAGGAGGCTTATGAGTGGTGGGTCGACATCTGCCGGCGGATCGCCGACTGGTTGGGGCCGCCGCAGCGCGCCGTGGACGTCGAGAGAGGGTTCTTCCACTTGGTCGATACCCGGCAAATCGACGTCGCAAACTCGATCCTCCGCATAGCGGCGGAGATCTGATGCGTGGTATTACCTGTATGCATCAATCAGCTATACTGATGCATATGAGAACTACGCTCAATCTGGATGACGAATTAGTTCGCAAAGCTCGTGCATACACCGGTATCGAGGAGAAGACTGCCTTGATCCACGAGGCCCTGCGTCAACTGATTGCCATCGAGGCCGGGAAACGGCTGGCGGCTCTCGGCGGGACGATGCCGGATTTTCAACTTCCCCGGCGTAGGCGCTCCGAGCCCGCGAAATGATCCTGGTCGACACTTCCGTGTGGGCGAACCATTTGCGCTCGGCCGAACCGCGGCTGGCCGCCCTCCTGAGGAGCCGCCGCGTTCTACTGCACCCGTTCGTTCTGGGCGAGTTAGCCTGCGGAAACCTGCCCAAGCGTGCCGGAACGATTGCTTTCCTGGACGAACTGCCCGTCGCGGCGCTTGCCTCAGAGGCGGAGGTCCGTCATCTGCTGGAATCCCGGCGTCTTTGGGGCAGCGGTCTCGGTTGGGTCGATTTGCATCTCCTCGCGTCGGCCTTGATAGAGGAGTCGAAGCTGTGGACAGCCGACCGCCCCATGGCCGCCGCAGCCCGGCATCTCGGCATCGCCTTTCCGGATAGCCCGGCCCCAGCGTGATTTATGCCAACACCGGTCAGAATGGTTGCTCCCAAGCCAAAGCGCCAGCCCAGCCGAGCGTCCGCCGCCTAACCTTCCCATCTGCAAACGCGCATCCACGTGATTCGACCGTGATCCACCCCAGCGAATCCAAGCGCCGCAGATTCTCCGGACGCGAATACACGCGTATCCGGACAGATTGTAGTAAACGCTCGCAGTTCCCGCGGTGTGCGGTAAAACCGGCTCGCGGAACCGCAGGCCCGAATAGTTGGATTTGGCGATGGCTCCCCAATGCCCGCGCTGCCCGACGATCGCCGGCACGTGATCGTCGTCACGCACCGCTTCGGGAAACTTGGCACCCGCAGGGCCGCCGCGCCAAACAGCGCGCCCTCCATGCAATGCGCCATGCAATGCGCCAGCCAGTCCCGCAGAACCAAGCGCGGCGAGCGACACGAGCGCTTTGAGGTTCCCGCTTACAGCCGGTTACAGCCGGTTATAGCCGATCTCGCTATCGAGGAAGAGCTACGTCTTCTCGGACGTCGGGAGCCGACGCAGGGTGGCGAGTTCGTCCCGGCCGAAGCCGTGCGGGCCGCTCACCCGCGCAACAGGGCCCGCTTAGCCGCCCGTCGCGCCTTCAGACGGGCATTCGCTTTCTGCTGCTTCTCGTAGGCCACTACCTCCTGGCACGCGTCGCAGCGCTTCCGTATGCGCGATTTGGTCGTAAAAGTCGCACCGCATCGCCGGCAGGACTTCGTAATCGTCTCGTCGAACGGAAGAATGCCCGGTTTTTGGGGCAAAAGGTATGAATAGTGGAATTCGCAATGACTCATAAGCAAACACCCTAATTTCAGTGCCGCACTGGGCGAAACCACGCACCCAGCATGGACGCAGGCCAATCCCTGTCGTCGTTCAGGCCGCGCAACTTCTCCCCGGCCCGCATTACCGCAGGTCACCCTGCTGGTGGACCGACATCGTTGTACCGCCAGGAGTTGCTGTTTCTACCGTTATGGAAACCTCTCCCCACGAGTTCCAGGCCAGAACCACATCGATCCGGACTCACTCGCAAAAGGCTTCCAACGGATTCATGATTGTACAGTTTCCTTAGCACACTTGCAACCAAAAAATTTTGGCGGCGGCTTCATGCCGCTGAAGCCGGCGCAAACGGCTCGGCTTGATCGGTCAATTCCCATGACAGGTGATTTATATAAAATAGCAGAACCGGCTCGGAATAAACGGCCCGAAACTTCTCGAACACCCGTTCTGCCCACCCGTCCGTCAAATAGTTCTTCGCGTTCAGGTCCTTATTGAAGAACCCGCCCTCGTGCGGAACACCCAGGAAATCCAGCACCGCTGCAATCATGTCCAGGTGTGATACTAACACAGTCTGGGCCAGATCTTTGGCGAACTGTTCGTCATGCTCGCTCAGGCGCGCCCAAAATCGATCAGTGTGCTTGTGCAGCGTCTCGGTATTCAGCTTGGTCAGATGTGCGCTGGTCTTGAACGGGCCGTAAATTTGGTAAGTCTTCAGCTTGCCGATTGAGATGCCTCGAATCAGTTCTGCAAAGCCGCGCTCCCCGAGCGACAGGTACACTTCCGAAAGCTGCATTTAAGGTCAGGTTATCACATGCGGTAGAATGAATGGGTTTGGCCGTCATGCGTAATGCGAGCAACTTAATCATCCTCGGCGCTCAGTGGGGCGATGAAGGCAAGGGAAAGATCGTCGACCTTTTCTCCGAAAAATTCGATGTGGTGGTCCGCTATCAGGGCGGACACAATGCCGGTCACACGGTGCGCATCGGCGACGCGAAGTTTGTGCTGAAGCTGATTCCCAGCGGAATTCTGCGGCCCGGCAAGAAAGCCGTGATCGGCAACGGGCTGGTCGTCGATCCGGCGGCTTTGTTGGACGAGATCCACATGCTCGAATCCGCGGGCTTGCCGGTGGAAGGCAATCTCTTCATCAGCAACCGCGCGCAGGTTCTGCTGCCCTCCCACCGCCTGATGGAGAAACTGGGTGAGGCGCGGCCGGGGCGCGTTTCCATCGGTACAACTTCGCGCGGCATCGGCCCCTGTTACGAAGATAAGATCGGCCGCCGCGGCATCCGCATCGCCGATCTGCTCGATCGCGATGTCTTCGCGCCGCTCTACGACACGCTGGTGGCCGAACATCGCACCGCCGCGCTGGCGCTGGGCCTCGATGACGGACTGAACCCCGCCGCCGTCCGCGACGAATACGAGAAACTGGCCGAGCGCATCCGCCCCATGGTCTGCGACACGGCTCGCCTGCTGCACGATGCCATGGCCGCCGGACAGAGTGTCATGTTCGAAGGCGCGCAGGGCACCATGCTGGATATCGATCATGGCACCTATCCCTTCGTAACTTCATCCAGCGCCTCGGCGGGCGGGGCTTCCACTGGCACCGGCGTACCGCCCACGCGCATCCACGGCGTCATCGGCGTTTCGAAGGCCTACATCACGCGCGTGGGAGGCGGCCCGTTTCCCACCGAAGCTCTGGACTCCTGGGGCGACCAGATTCGGAATCGCGGCAACGAATTCGGCTCGGTCACCGGACGCCCGCGCCGCTGCGGCTGGTTCGATGTCCCGCTGATGCGCTATGCGGCCATGATCAACGGCTTCGACAGCCTGGTAGTGACCAAGCTCGACGTGCTGGATGAAATGGAAAAAATCCCGGTCTGCGTGGGCTATCGCGCGGACGGCCGGGAAGTGGCCGATATGCCCGCCACAGTGAAGGGGATGGCCGCCATCGAACCGGTTTATGAATGTCTACCGGGCTGGCGCATTTCCACCTTCGGCATTTCGTCGTACAGCGAACTGCCCGCGCCCGCGCGCGATTATCTCGATTTCCTGGAGAAGAAGAGCGGCGTGGAGGTGGGCTGCATCTCCACGGGGCCCGAGCGCAACCAGACCATCGTGAAGCCCAATTCGCATTTCGCGCGCCTGTTCGCGTAGACGTACGCTGCCCCACGGCGTGATTCCGCAGACGATTCTCCACAGCGGAACCGGGTGGGGCGCACGGCGGCTATGGAAGTATTGGAACGGGAGGTTATCCGCCAGCCCTGACGGCCGCTCCTATCTTGCATGAGCCGGGCAACACCCTTACGAACGGCTCCAGCCCCACAGACAGGTTTAAGACTGTGCCATAGCGGTGGGCGCCGGCATTTGTGGTTGTCCCGTAGAAGTCCCCCATTGGTGTCCTGGACCAGCGCCGCCAGATAGTCGCCGTCCGCACAATCCGTTTCGCAGCAAAAGCTGCGCAGCGTCGTCAGCGTGCCACTGGGAGTGATTTCCAATGAATCGATCCCCCCTCATACCTCGCCTATTTTGAATGAACCATAACGTCATCATCTCCCGTCGACGCCGTTTTGGCTACGAACAAAGGCGCAACCCCTTTCGTTTCAAGCTGCCAACAGGCCTAAGGGGTTTTGCGAAGTCAACCGATAAGTAAATAGGGCGCGTGATTCAGATTTGGACCCGGGGTACAACGATGGACGCCAGTTTGCGGATAGTTAATGCACAGGGAGAGCAGCATGCGCAGACCATCAGCCAGGACGTCCGCGGAGACAATCGTGCAGAAGAGAATCCAGGCCTTACCGCCAGAGCGTTGCGGGTCTCGTCGGCGGGTAATCATGCCCTGGTCCGCGCTGCAGATGAAGCCGACCTGTACCGCGAAATGTGCGAAGCCATTACGGACAAGGGCGGCTATCCGCTGGCATGGATCGGATTCGCGCAGGACAACCCCGCTAAGTCGGTGCAGATTGTTGCCAGTTCGGGTTCCGGTACGCAGTATCTGAACTCGCTCGAAGTCACATGGGGAGCCGGTCCGCTGGGAAACGGTCCAACCGGATTGACCATCCGCTCAGACCAAATCACGGTCATCAACGACGCTGCGAATGATCCCCGGTTCCTGCCGTGGCGGCAGTTGGCCCTCCGCCACGGACTCAGGTCAGAGGCAGTCCTTCCGTTGCATTACGAGGGGAGAGTAATCGGCGCCCTCAATATCTACGCCTCCGAAGCGGACGCATTTCACGCAGAGGAGTTGATCCTGCTGGAGGAACTGGCCAGAGACCTTTCCTATGGAATCGAATCGCGCCGGCTACGCGTACTGCAGACCCAGGCTGATCGGGCGGCCCTGCAAGCAGCGGCGGAATTCCGCACGGTGTTCGATTCAACCAACGACGCAATCTTCATTGCGGCACTCGACGGCCGGGTGCTGGAGGTGAACCAGGCGGCGTGCCGAAGCTTGGGCTACAGCCGCGATGAACTCGTGAACATGCGGATCGAAGACATCGATTCGGCCGACAGTGCCGCGCTCCTGCCCGAACGGCTCGCCGCGATCGTCCAACGCGGGGCGGCTTGCTTCGAATCTGTACAATTGCGGAAGGACGGGACCAGTGTACCGGTCGAGATCAACAATCGGGCCATCGACTACAAGGGAACACCCGCCGTCCTGGGCATCGCCCGGGATATCAGCGAACGAAAGAAGGCGGACGCCGAACTTAGCGCCCATACGGCGGAACTGGAACGTGCCAAGGAGGACACGGAGCGCGTCTATCGCGTCTTACTCGAAGAGAGTAAGCACAAGAAATCCGCGGAAGCTTCTTTGCGGCGAAGCGAAGACCGCTTCCACCGCGCCTACGTGAATTCCGCGATCGGCGTGCTGGCGGCGGACTCGAACGGCCAATTGTTGCAGGTCAATCGGTCTCTTTGCGGTATGACCGGCTACGGCGAATCGGAACTCCTGGGAGAATCGTATTTCTCGTTGTTGGGTGAGCCGGATCAGCGGGACGCCCGCGCCAAATTGGACGCTTTATTCGACGGCCAGACAGCCAGTTACGTGGTCGAACGCTGCTTCCGCCGGAAAGACGGTGAGAGTCTATGGGTTCGCTCGAGCATATGCCGCGTCGAAGGAGAGGGAGGCAGGGCCAATCTCCTAGCCTTGGTCGAGGATATTTCCGGCGAAATGGAAGCGCGTGCGCAATTGGAACACCAGGCCACGCACGACATACTCACCGGCCTCTTGAACCGGCGGGCTTTTGAAACGGCGCTGGCTGCAGCGGTGGCCCGGGCTAAGGCTGCGCATCGCGAACTGGTGCTGATGTATGTGGATCTGGATGGGTTCAAGTTTGTCAACGACAGTCTGGGGCACGGCGTCGGCGACCTGCTGCTGCCGGCCGTCGCCGCGCGATTGGGAGGGTGCCTTGCCGATGCGGCGACACTCGCCAGGGTAGGGGGTGATGAGTTCACCATCATCCAGGAGAACCCCGGGACCGTGGAGAAAACGGGCGAGTTCGCGTCGAAGCTGCTCGATAGCCTCCGTGAGCCATTTTTTGTGGACGGTTACGAACTGTTCGTCACAGCCAGCCTCGGCATTTGCCGTTTGCCGCAGGATGGTTGCGATCCAATGACGCTGCTCCAGCACGCCGACGCGGCCATGTATCAGGCCAAGCAGGAGGGTCAAGGCCGGTATTGCTTTTTCACCGACGAAATGGCGGCCGTTGCCGGGACCCGCTTACGTATCGGAGGCGACTTGCGCAGGGCGCTTGACCGAGGCGAGCTTGAGGTCCACTACCAGCCGATGGTCAGTTCCGCGCCCCGCTCCTTGGTGCGGTTTGAGGCGCTCTGCCGATGGCGCCATCCTTCCGACGGTTACGTCCCGCCGGACTGCTTCATCCCGGTGGCCGAGGACACGGGCCTCATCGTACCCATCGGGGAATTTGTGCTTGCGGAAGCTTGTCGGCAGGCGGTGCGTTGGAATGCGCTCTCCGCAACGCCCGTCCAAGTCGCGGTCAATGTATCCCTGGTCCAGTTGGCGCAGGGGAACTTCGTGCGCCGGGTGGAGCAGATTCTGGAGAACACTGGCCTGCGCCCGCAACTGCTGGAACTCGAGTTGACTGAGTCGGCCGTCATGCAAAACACTGGGAGTGCGACGCTCATGCTCGAACATCTGCGCAAACTGGGCGTGTCCGTCGCCCTGGACGACTTTGGAACCGGATACTCCTCTCTTAGCCGGCTGCGCCGGATGCCGCTCGACACGCTGAAAATCGACCGTTCGTTCATCCGCGATCTTACGAGCGCCAGCGCATCGGAACGACTGGTGGCCGCGCTCATCTCGATGGCGCACGGAATCGGCCTCAAGGTTGTCAGTGAAGGCGTCGAGTATCCCGAGCAGGCGGCCATCCTCCAGGGTTTGGGGTGCGATGTCTTCCAGGGCTTCCTATTCAGTAAACCGATGGCCGGAGATGATGCATGCCGGTTCGTCGAACGAGCGGGTGCAAGTGTTTGGTCGGAAAGCCTGGCGGCGCTTTCCTCCGCCGTCGGAGACAGGCTCTCAGTTCCATGCCTGGTGACGGCAAACTGCAAAATCGAGTCCGACCACCCCGCAGAAGTGCGGATTCCGGACAACGGCGATAGCCATTCCTAACCGACGTCGATAACGACTCCGAAATGGTGTCGATAATCGTGCGATGTGATGCCGATCAAAATCGGCGCCATTTCGAAATGGCAATCCGCACGCCGCGCCCGGAAGCGTGTTATCGGGCTCGCCTGGGCATTCTCAGTCCGGCGAAAACCTTCACGCCGGCTCGCCTGGAAGCAGCCAGCCAACGAGCTCTGTCACTAGGATAACGTTCGCGGCGTGGTGTGCTACGACCAGCCGCCCACGCGGTTGCTGCAATAACCATCCGTACCACCGGCCGCGAGTGCTGTGCGGGCAATCCCCGACGCCGGCCCCGGCGCCCGTGAAACGTTGTCCCTCTTCGAATCACTATTATTATAGATAGCCTCGTACGGATAGGCAGCAAGAGGGCAAACCATGAGAATCTCGGTACTCGCGGATGAAAGCGGGAAGATCCTCGCTACCTTGTGGCCCGCCGAGGCCGCCGGCAACGGACCCACTGACATACACATGCGCGTCGGCGCGGGGCAGAAGGTTCACGATGTCGTCCTGCCGGATGAACTGGCGCATCTGCGTTCTCTGAAGTCCCTCCACGACACGCATAGGGTTGTCGTCACCGGTCAAAAAGCCCACCTGGTGGCTTGCCCGGAAGCCCTGTGCGCGTAGATTGATGTTACATGTAGTTCTGGCGTTATATGCGGACCAAGGCAGCGCTCCTCACGGCGTTCCTGGTTTATCTTTGCGCGACCGCCTCCGCCCAAACCCCACCGACCGACGGCGGCGTCATCGAGGGAGATATCGTTGATGGCGACACCCGGCAGGGAATCTCCGGCGCTCGCGTCAAACTGGAATCCACGCTGGATGGCCCCTGGTTCACCTTCGCCGATCGCGCCGGCCACTTCCGGTTCACCGGCCTTACCGAAGAAAGTTACTCGATCGCCGCTCAGCAGATCGGCTATATGGGGCCGCAAGAGGGGCCGCAATCCTATGGCGGCTTCGGTGCATCCTTTCAAACTGGCCACGCCGAACCCCTGCGCATCATCCTGATCCGTTACGGCGTGATCGCGGGAACGGTAACAGATTCGAGCGGCGCTCCGGTTTCGGTTGCCGGCGTCACCCTGCTGCGCGGCGGGCCGCAGGATAAGCAGGATAAGACCGGTCGGAGCACGGTGGCACATGTCTACACCGACCAACGCGGAGCGTATCGCATCGCGCGATTGCGGCCCGGCACTTACTACCTCCTCGTCGAGGGCCACTCGCGGTTGCCGCCCGACGATCAAGGAACGGACCGCGTCACCTATTACGGCGGCGCCCTCGATCTGGGCGGAGCCAAGCCCATCCAGGTGGCGCGCGGCCGCACCATATCAAACGCCAACGTCGAGATCCTGCGCCGCACCGGCGTGCGGGTATCAGGCCGCATCGTGAAGCCCGCCAGTCAGGATGGCAATCGATCGGCGGCTCCGGTTATGACCATGATCTGGCTGCGGTCCGTCGCCGCCGAGCCGGGAACCGCTGGCCAATACGCAAATACCACCGGCGACACCTTCGAAATCCAGGACGTTTTGCCCGGTAAATACACGCTCACCGCGGTGTTGGGCGAAATGTACGGCCGGCCGGAGGCCCGCAGAAATCTCGCGGCCGCGATCCAGACCATCGAGGTCAACCAGGCCGAGGTGTCCGGGTTGACCGTCGCCCTCGATCGGCCGCACGATCTTACAGGCACCGTACATGTTGGCGAAGGATGCCATCAGGGCGCCGTGCACTTGACTCTCACCGACCCGATGCAACATGGCGTGGCCGTGAACGGCGATAGTAGTTTCGTCCTTAAGGACCTGCTGCCGGCGCAGTACAGTCTGAGTGCATCCATCCAGGGCGAACGGTTCGCGGCCCCGGGCGCGCTGCGGCTGGGCGGCAGGGAATCGCAGCGTGACTTCATTATGGAGGGGGGAGACTTCGGTCCGCTGCAGGTGGAGGTCGTCTGCCCGCGCGGCAGCATTACGGGCGAAGTGAGGGATGCGGACGGTGCACCTGCCGAGACCGCCACGATTGCCGCCGTCTTGACCGAAATGGTTTACCCCAATTACACGGTCAACGTGCATCAGGCTGGGGGCCGGTTCGACATTCCGGTTGCACCCGGCCTTTACGATATCTTCGCCTGCACGCGCCAGATCAGCGAACCGCGCTACTCCCGGGATTGCCAAATGGCCGCCGAGGCGGTGACCGTCAAAGACGGCACAAACGCGCGATTGCTTCTTACCCTGCCGCCACAGCCGAAAGCAGGTCCGCAATGAAGAACGCGCTGCTGCTTTTCCTGGCGCCTCTGCTGCTAGCCGGGCAGACGCCAGCCCCGCCCGCGACATTGGAAGGCAGGGTGATTGACGCCGCCACCGGACAGCCGGTGGCCGGCGCCCAACTCAGGTTTGGGATGAAAACGGAAGCTGTCACCGGCGCCGATGGCCGCTTCCGCATAACCGGAGTCCATCCGGCAACTTACACGCTCCACATCGCGCGCGCCGGATTCCTCGGGGGCATGCAAAACGTGAAATTCGCGAGCGGTCAAACGCTGGCGAACTGGCAGGTGGAACTGGTACGCGCCGGCGAGATCTCTGGCAAAGTGGAGGATCAGGACGGCTGGCCCGCCGAAGGCTGCTTAATCCAAGCGCGCCGCTACGTGTATCACGAAGGCCAACGCAAGCTGGAATCGAGTGGCCAGACTTGGACCAACGACTTGGGTGAGTACTGGCTCGGCGACCTCCAACCCGGCCAATATTACGTGCGGGCCACGCCCAGCGGTGGCTTAGGTTTCTGGGACCCGCATTACGGCGCCACGTTCCATCTGTCTGCCACCGCCATGAGCGACGCAGTGCCGGTCGATCTCGCGCCGGGCCAGTCACAGCCTGCCGTGGCGAATATCCGTATGCTGCGCCGCCAGGGTGTGCGTATCACAGGTGAAGTGGTGCTGCCCGATCCGGGAGTATCGCGCCACTCCGGCGTGGGAGTCTCGCTGGTTTGCGAAGACTACGGATCTTCGTCATGCATGAGCGCCAAAGTCATCCAGGGGGCCTTCACCATAAGCGACGTGCCGCCCGGCTCATATACTCTTGAAGCGCGCGCGGGGCCAGCCAACACCCCGGAAGGGATGGAGCCCTTGCTGGCCGCATATCAGCCGATTGATGTGGGCACATCCGACCTCGGTGGCCTCGTGCTCAAGCTGGAACCGCAACCCCCGCGGGACCTACCCGCCACGGTCACCATCGAGGCCGATGTCAAGCCGGAAGAATTGCAGTTCTATCTGCAGCCGCATGGCGCCAGCACCATCATCGAGTTGATGAAACCCGACGGCAGCCTGATCTTTCACAACATCCTTCCCGGACGTTATAGCTCGGTTCATCTCGGCGGGGTGAGTCCCTCTGTGGCGACGCTCTATCTCAAATCCGCGCACTTGGGCGACGAGGACATCCTGGGACACGAGTTCCATATCCCCAACGAGTCGAGCGCCCTGCTGCGGCTGACGGTGGGCGCTCTTTCGATGGTGGTCGTTGAAGGCGTGGTGACGGACGCGGCCGGGCATCCGGCCAGCCAGGCTACCGTAGCATTCGCCCCCACCACGCGCCGAAACCCTTATTCCGCGGGCAGCACCATAGCCGATC
The DNA here is from genome assembly GCA_963756605.1 of Bryobacterales bacterium. Lineage (GTDB taxonomy): Bacteria > Acidobacteriota > Terriglobia > Bryobacterales > Bryobacteraceae > Bog-159. Next base: position 347,071 of record CAVWOT010000019.1, read on the forward strand.
AAACGGGCGCTTTTTCTTTTTCCGTCCCGGAAGGTGAATATCGCATCGCCGTCTGGAAAACGGTCGCGCCAACGTATTCGTTCGAAGATCCGGGACCGCTCCCGCAGCCGGACGCGCAGACCGTGGTTCTGAAATCCGGAGCAAATCCGCCGCTGAAGCTGTCACTGGCGCAGTGACCGGGTTGACTTCGCCCGCGCGCCCAAAGATACTGTCAGCAGATCGCAATATGCGCAAACTCGTCCAAGTGGAAGATGCCAAGTCGCTTCTGGAAGTCGCCAAGAATTGGGGCGTCTGGAAATGGCTCACCGAGAAGAAAAGGGTGCGGCAGACGGCCGACATTGCCTGGGAAGCCTTTGACGAACTGGAAAAGGACGTCAAGAGCGGGTGGACCGACGGCCTGCAAAAAGCCTACGCCGAGTTGACGGCGGAGGCTGCCATGGCCGAGGGCGGTGCCCCTGCCAAACGCAAGTACGAAAAGGCCAGGAAAGATGCGGCGGACGTCGATCCGAAAATCAAGGCTGAGGCCCAGAAGCTGAAGACGGCCGATGACGAAGCCTACCGCGTTCGCATGGAAGCCGAGCGCATGTTCGACGAGGCTGAGAAGCGCCTGAGCAGCAGCATGGCGCGCGAAGCATCGCAGGTAGCCATCGACGCTTACAATCTACGCGAAAAGGCAGTCCGCAAGGCTGAGACTGCGGCTCGCGCCAATTAACTCCATGACGGCAGTATGATCGCGCCAAGTTTGCCTGCGGATTACCATTCGAACCCAATAAGCTGTTTAGTTTCAACGAAGCCCCCCGGGGAAAAGCCTTATTTCACTGTCAGGCCCTCTGTCGTGTTCTGCTCGCTGGAAGTTGGCACCTGAACTGCACACCCTCGCGTTGCAACCTCAGCAATTATCGGTTCCGAGCAATGTCGCCGTAGTGCTCGTGAGCCGTGGTATGTCCATACAACTGGTACAAGCTGCTGAGAATGCGCAATGTTTTGCCCCACTAAGAGTGGGAGAGGGAGTTGAGGGGTATGATGTTTGCGAATTACGAGATGCGAGTGGGTGAGGGCACCCAGTTTGACGCACCAATACCGAACGTTGCGCATCCCGGCGCAGGAATTGCATTAGCGCTAGCTTTGGAGGATGACGGGGACGGCATCGAGCACTCGGCCGCTACTGAAGAGCACCGTTCACCGTTCACCGATCCTGACGATTCGGTGCGGCGTTACCTGCGGGAGATTGGCTCGGTTCCCTTGCTTACGCGCGCTAAGGAGGTGGATCTGGCCCGCCGCATGGAACGCGGCAGGATTCGGCGCGAGAAAGCGCTCAGCCGCTCCGCAGTCGTGCAACGCCGCGTGGTGGACCTGCTGGCTCAAGTGGGAGCCGGCTCGGTGGAATTGGCAAGCCTCATCGAGCGCGCGGATGTGGAAGAGGGAAGTGCCGCCGACAGCCAACGCCAGACCGAATTCAGCGCGCACTTCTCGCGCGTGAAGCGCCACTTCAACAAGCTTCAAAAAATCGAGCAATGGCTGGCTGCGGTGCCCGCCGGCGACCGCGCGTTGCGGCGCCAGTTGACCGGCCGGATGCTGCGTGCCCGTGTGACCATGGCGCAGCACATCCGCGCGATTCCCTTTCTGCCCGGCCGACTGACCGAGTTCAGCAATGAGTTGGAGCAGCGCACCGCGGAGCTTGAGCGGCTGGACCGCGAGTTGAGGCGGATCGGCCCGGCGCCGGAACGGGACGGACAGGTGCGCGCACGCATGCTGCGCGCCGAGATCAGGAATTGCGAAGCGCAGGCGGGTGCCACATTAGGCGGCTTGCAGGCCACGCTGCAACGGATCCGCCAGGGCGAGCGGCAGGCCCAGCAAGCCAAATCGGATCTGGTGAATGCCAATTTGCGGCTGGTGGTCTCGGTGGCCAAGCGCTATATGAATAGAGGGCTGCAACTGCTCGACCTGGTGCAGGAAGGCAGCCTGGGTCTGATGCGGGCGGCTGAGAAGTTCGACTACCGCCGGGGATTCAAGTTCTCCACTTACGCCACCTGGTGGGTGATGCAATCGGTTTCGCGCGCCATCGGCGAACAGTCCCGCACCATCCGCATTCCTATCCACATGAACGACCAGCTCAATAAGTTCTTCCGGGCCTCCCGGCAAATGGAGCGCGATCTGGGCCGGCCGCCGGAGGACCACGAACTGGCCGCGCAAATGAAAACCACCAGTGACAAGGTGAGTAAGCTGCGCATCATCTCGCGTGAGCCTATTTCGCTGGATACGCCGGTTGGAACGGATGAGATGTCCTCACTGGGCGAGGTAATTGCAGACCATAGGAGCGCTTCTCCATCCGATTCGCTGCTGGCCTCCGAGGTGCAAAATGAGACCTCCGCCTTCCTGCAAACCCTCTTTCCGCGCGAGGAACAGGTGCTTCGGCTGCGCTTCGGCGTCGGTTGCGCCCGCGAGCACACGCTCGAAGAGATTGGTGCGAACCTGGATGTCACCCGTGAGCGCGTCCGCCAGATTGAATTGCGCGCCTTGCGCAAATTGCGCCGTCCGGAGAGTGCCCGCCGCTTGCGCAGTCTGATGGCTTAGATCGCTCGTTTCCCGCCGTTTGGGCGATTGTGCGTTGAAATCCATTGGCTTCCCCCGTGCTCTTTTCCACGGCGAGGTAGAGATCATGGCGAACATATCGGTATTCGGCATTTACCCCGATCGTGTCAGCGTGGAAGAAGCCGTGGAAGCCCTGCGTGCCGCGGGGTTTCGCGGGACGGACATCTCCGTGCTGTTCCAGGATAACCAGGGCACTAAAGATTTTGCTCATGAAAAAAATACGAAGGCTCCGGAAGGTGCTACGGCCGGTGGCATCGTAGGCGGCATTTCCGGCGGCGTTTTGGGCTGGCTGACGGGCATCGGCGCGTTGGCCATTCCGGGTCTCGGTCCGCTGGTGGCCGCCGGACCAATTGTAGCGGCCTTGGCGGGCGTCGGTGCAGCCGGAGCCGTGGGCGGCATCATTGGTGGATTAGTCGGCATGGGTGTGCCTGAATACGAGGCCAAGCGCTTCGAGGGACGCATCAAGCAGGGTGGCGTCCTGATGTCCGTACATTGCGACAGCGACGATTGGGTCAAACGCGCCAAAGAACTGCTGCGGCGCACCGGCGCCGAGGGGGTCGCTTCGACAACCGAATCCGGCGCGGATTACTACGTAAGCGATAAGCCGATGCCGCGCGTGCGCCGTGCCGGTTATTCCGATCCGCTATCGGGCCCCGACGATCCGTTCGGTCCGCCTCCGGCGGACCTGGCTCGGCGGCCCTAAGCCGACCGTTCAAATTCGCGCCACGACTCACGATAAAATAAGCATCAGGTGGAAGAAGAGGTCCTCGGCAAGGCATATGACTCCCGGCTGATGCGCAGGTTGCTGGGCTACATGCGCCCCTATCGCGGGTACGTGGCGCTTTCGCTGTTCTTCCTCCTGCTCGAATCCACACTGCAAGTGCTCGGTCCGCTGCTGACCAAGATCGCCGTGGACCGCTATCTCGCTCCCAGTCCTACACGGATTCCCACACCTCTCGATCGCTATCTGCCCACCACGCCCTGGGACGGCCTCACGGCGGTGGGAATCCTTTACCTGGGTGTTCTGGTAGGAACTTTCATTTTCGATTTCTGCCAGGTTTACCTGATGCAGTATACCGGCCAGCTCGCCATGTTCGATCTGCGCAAGCAACTCATGGCGCACCTGCAGGAACTGGATCTGGCTTTTTTCGACCACAACCCGGTAGGCCGGCTGGTCACCCGCGTCACTACCGACGTAGACGTGCTGAACGATCTCTTCGCTTCCGGCCTGGTGACCATCCTCAGCGATGTGCTGGTGCTGAGTTTCATCGTGGCGATCATGTGCAAGCTGAGCCCCGGGCTGACCCTCCTGATGCTCACGGTGATGCCTCTGGTGATCCTGGCAACGGCCATCTTCCGGCGCAGCGTGTCCCAGAGTTACCGGCGCATCCGCATCGCCATCGCCAAGATCAACGCGTATCTGCAGGAGCACGTCACGGGGATCGTGGTGCTGCAGCTCTTCAATCGCGAAACTCGCAGCCGGGCCGAATTCGAAGGCGTGAATCGCGAGCACATGGACGCTTATAAGGATGCCATCACGGCCTATGGCTGGTTTTATCCGGTGGTGGAGTTTCTTTCCATGCTGGCGCTGGCGGGTATTCTGGCGTATGGCGGCTTTCGCGTCCAGCGCGGCGCTCTCACGCTCGGCGTGGTGGTGGCGTTTCTGCAGTACGGTCTGCGTTTTTTTCGCCCCATTCAGGACCTGAGCGAAAAGTACAACATCCTGCAAGGCGCCATGGCCTCGGCCGAACGCATCTTCAAACTGGTGGATACCGAAGCCGGAATTCTTGCGCCAGCCGAGCCGCGGCCGGCGCCAGTTTCGGCGCGCATCGAATTCGAAGGCGTTTGGTTCGCCTATAAAGATGAAGACTGGGTGCTGCGCGATGTGAGCTTCACGGTCAATCCGGGCGAAACCATTGCCGTCGTGGGGCACACCGGCGCGGGCAAAACCACGCTGATGAGCCTGTTGCTGCGCTTCTACGACGTTGGGAAAGGGGCCATCCGCGTGGACGGCACAGACGTCCGCCAACTCGATCCGCAGGAACTGCGCCGCTTGTTTGGCGTGGTCCTGCAGGACCCTTATCTGTTCACTGGTACGCTCGAGGAGAACATCCGGCTGGGCACGCCGGGCATCTCGCGCCGGGCAGTGGAGGAAGCGGCCGAACAAGTCAATTTGCTGGATTTCATCCATTCGCTGCCGGATGGATTCGGATACGCCATTCGCGAGCGCGGCAGCGGACTCTCCACGGGCCAAAAGCAGCTCATCAGCTTCGCCCGCGCGCTGGCCCACAACCCCCGCTTTCTGATCCTGGATGAAGCCACTTCGAGCGTCGATACGGAGACCGAGTTGCGCGTGCGCGAAGCCTTGAGCCGCCTGGTGGAAGGCCGCACGTCGATCATTATTGCGCACCGGCTGTCGACGATTCAGCGCGCCGACCGCATCCTGGTAATGCACAAGGGACGCCTGCGCGAGTCCGGAACGCATCAGCAGTTACTGGCGCTGCGCGGCATCTACTGGAAGCTGTACCAGCTGCAATATAAGGATCAGGAACTGACGGCGGCTACTTAGTGTGCCGCGCTGCGGCCCTTCTTCGGCCAATTCTCCGGCAGGTGCAGATCTTCCGGCAGCTTGGTCTGCGCATCGCCGCGCGCATGCCGCAATTGCTCCTCGGTTAGATCCTCGGCAGTCGAAAGATCCGCGCCGCATATATTGGCGTGCGCCAGGTCAACTCCGGTCAGCCGCGCGCCTATCAGATTTGCGTTGCGCAGATCGGCGTGCCGCAGGTCCGCGCCGCGCAGGTTGGCCAGCACCAGGTCGGCTTCGCACAGGATCGCGCCCGATAGATTGGCCAGCATCAGATCCGCGCCGCGCATGACCGAATAGGACAGGTCCGGCTTCTCCCGCGGGTTCTCATCCCGCCACTGATTCCAGGCGTTGACGTCGCGCATCACTAATTCGAAATGATCTTTATCGGCCATTTACTGTCTATTGTATCGCCCTCGCCATCAGGACACCATCGCCGCCATCCTCGTAATAGCCGGGCGCCAGGCGCACGCGCCGGAAGCCCAGCGAGCGATACAGTTGGGCGCCCGCGGCATTGCCGGTTCGCACCATCAACTCCACACGGCGGACACCCGCTGCGCGCAACCGGCGCAACATATAGCGCATGAGGGCGTCGCCCACGCCTCGCCTGCGATAATCCGGGTGAACGGCCAGCGACGCAATCTCCGCTTCACGTTTTTCGGCGCACGCGACCGCATAGCCGGCGATGCGCCCGCCGCACTTGGCGATCACGAAGAAATCCCGGCACTCGCCGTATAGCTCCAGGAAGTATCGCCGCGGCCAGGCATCCGCGCCGAAGCTGGCATGTTCGATCCGCAGGACGCGCGGCAGGTGGCGCAGCCGGAAGGGGACGATTTGGATGGCGCGCTTCAGAGTGCGTTGGCGGTCGAAAGACCGCAATCGATGTGGATCACCTGGCCGGTGATCTTCCGCGAGTAGTCGCTGCCCAGAAACAGCGCGGAATCCGCCACATCCTCCTTGGACACAGTCTCTTCAATCGCGCAGCGCTTGGCCGCCAGCTCTTGGAAATGCTTCCAGGCGGCACTGGCGGTGGCCAGGGCATCCGCATGATTTTCCGCGCGCGCCATGCCGATGGCCTCCTGAAATGCGCGCGCCCGCTGCCGTTCCAAGGCATCCGGGTTGCGCAGGAATGCGCCCATGATCCCGGTGGCCGCCACGGTCTCGATAGGTCCCGGGGAAAGGGCATTTACGCGAATTTTTTGCGGGCCGAGCTCCAGCGCCAGGTACCGCACCGCGCTTTCGAGCGCGGATTTGGATACACCCATCAGCCCGTAGGAAGCTTCCGCGCGTTCCGACGCCTGGTAGGTCAGCGTGATCACGCTGCCCCACTCCCGCAGGCTCGGCTTGGCGAACCGCACGGCCTTGCAAAGGGAGTGCGCAGAGACGGTCAGGCTCTGGCAAAATGCCTCGGCGCTCGCAGCCGATGCCGGCTCGGTAAACAGTTCATTGGGCGCGTAGGCGATGGCATGCACCAGCACGTCTAGCGGGTTGCCCTGGAAGCGCGCGAAGAAATTCGTGAGTTCCTCGTCGTTCAGGATGTCGCAGCGGCCGCCCTGCACGCCAGGGTTCTGTAACAGCAGAAGCCGCACGCGGCTGAAAAACTTCTGCTGATAACCGATGAAAACGTGCGCGCCATGTTCCGCAAAGCGCTTGGCGATCGCCCACGCCAGGCTGGATTCGTCCGCCACGCCCAGCACGACTACATTCTTGCCTTCCAGACCCATTCCGCGGTGCTCTGCTGCCATCGTATCCGCTGTCCTTGTTTAACTAAAATAGCGCAGGTCTCGTGCGGGCTGCTCAAGTGCGAATGGTACCGGTAGGATCGGCCTGCGGGCAACGCCGCGGCGGTCAAATCGAGATCGGGCTCACCGCCGCCCCGCTTGCCGACGCATGCCGGGGGCCAAGGTCCGGGCCGGCACCGAAGGTTCTCCCCAGCCGGTGCCAGCGGGACGACCGAGCTGCGTTCAAGGCGGCGCGCGCCGACAACAACTGCCCCACTAGTTCGCTAACGCCGCTGGCGCATAGCGCGAACGGGACCCTCCTGGCGATCACGGGGAGCGAGCAGGGAGCGGAGAGGTCGACGCCGAAACCGCGGTTTCCCACGGAATCGAAGTTCACGATCAGAAATCCAGCGGCAGCTTAGCCCCTTTCGGATCCCTGCGTCGGAGAAGATGCGGCGTTCGAGGGTCGAGCCGGCGCCACCGTGGAAGGTGAGCTCGTCGAACACGTGATACCCGCCATCGGACGATCGTCCCACCAGAACGGTCCGGCCATTGATCTCCGCACAGGCCGATTCGGCCAATTCGGGGTAGTGCTCGAGGGTTCCCGGCTCAAGGGAGTATGGAACCGTGAGAACCAGGAACCCGGTTGGCTTCAGCAAGCCGCCCAGTGTGGCAAAAGCCACCTCGATTGGGCTTGGGGCATGTTCCAAGACATCGCTACAGATAACGAAGTCGTACTTACCCGATTCCCTTTCATCGGGGCGCAGTAGATCAAAGCGCGGATCCCGATGATAGAAAGTATTCGTGTAGCTGAAGCGATTTTCCAGACGGGCGGAGTACGTGTCTGCGTCGCTGATGCCGAACCCACGGACGCTCTTGAGAAGAGGAAACTCCGGCAGTTCCAGGTCCATCCCGAACAGGGTGCGAGAGAGGGCGAGAATGACCGAACGGAACCGGATTGACGAGCGGCACTGCGAGCAGGACACCGCCTCGCGGTCACGCACCGGCACGGCGGAGCGGTTCTGCGCTCCGCAGATGTTGCAGGTGAATGACTCAAGTGCCTCATCGCCCTTGGGCCTCTCTGGTTCCTTCATACTTGGGATGCCGGCTGCTTTCCGCAGTGCGGGCGATTCGCCGCGTGGACACGAGAATTCTACCATGCGGCCGTTCTGTGAACTGGACAATCAGCAGCCGCAGATTCGCCCAAACCAACGACCTGTGGGATGGATCATTGCAGACGAGGAACCGGGATCGTCGCCCCAGCTTCGCCGAGTTACTTTGGAGGCGCTTGACCTTCCAAAGCAAGAGCGCATTACCGGCTGAAGTCATCCGATGTGTGAGGCCAGTGCCCAGCACCTCAAAGCCAGTTGTACGGCGTCCCATACCAACCTTGCGGCGACATCCTCGTAGTCATGACGGTAAACATTGCCGGCGCCCGCCATGTTCTTCCAGGCAATCGCCGGGTTCCGGGCCTTGATCTCATCCGGAAGAGGGCGGGACGCCTCCGAAATGATTTCAAGGCACCGGGTGACGGCAAAAACCGTGCGTATGTCGTTCCGAAAATCCTCGTAATCCAAGCGCGCGACGAATTGGGTAGCGAGGGCGATATGGCGTTCCATATCGCGCAACACGGCCGCGGCGTCAGAAGGCATAGATGGCGTTAGTTGTGACTGCCGGTTTGACGTAAGGCTTCAGCCCGTCGCGGTTCACTACGTCCACGCGTCCAGCGAACAAGGCGGCGATGTAATCCTTCAAACCGGCGTAATCAAAAACAGTTATGCGGGCCGCGGGATCGAATTCGATCATGATGTCGGTGTCGCTGTCGGACCCTTCATCACAACGCGCCCGCGAACCACACAATGCGGCCTGAGCTACACCAAGCCTGCGCAGAACTGCTTCGTTTTCCTGCAGCCGGGCGATAATTTCTTCACGATTCATGATCTACCTTTATGTTAACCCTCCCAAAGAAAAATGCGAGGACATTGCTCCGTGCCCAACCTCGTGGACTAAGCTCTGGAGGGCGGGCTTCAGCCGGCGCGGGGCTTTAACCCGCTGCACCGCACCTCTTGGTCGCGGCCACCTCGCCGCGTGTTCCCTGCCAATGAGAACAGCCGAAGTGTCCCTGCCAAACAAGGCCCGTCCAAGCGAGCAAGAAATGCCATCCTCCCAAAATTCCCGCCATCTCCCAAACATCCTGTCATCGCACAACACCCCATGAGAACACCTGACTTGCCCGAAATTGCCTTACCCCGGACGAAAAAATATTAAGCCGTTTGCCACCGCCCGCCGCCGACAACCCCCACACACGAAGCGCGCTCAAACAGGTGGGATGTTAAACTCGCTAATGGCTCGATCCAGGTGGAATCATCCGTGGACCCGAACGACCGTTCCCCGCAAATTCTCCAATTCGGCGTTTTCGAAGTCGATCTGGCCCAAGGCGAACTGCGCAAGTACGGCCATAAGATTAAGCTGCAGGAGCTTCCCTTCCAGCTTCTCGTGGCCCTGCTCGAGCGTCCCGGCCAGGTCGTCACGCGCGAGGAATTAGTCCGCCGCCTTTGGAACGACACCCTGGTCGATTTCGATAACGGCCTCAACATCGCCGCCAAGAAAATCAGGGAGGCGCTGGCCGACGATCCCGCCACCCCCCGCTACGTCGAGACCCTCCCCCGCCGCGGATACCGTTTCATCGCCCCGGTCCGCACCAAAATCGCACCCGCGCCCGTCGCCGCCCCCGCTGCGCTCGCGCCAATTCCCTCCGCCCCTCCCACCGCGCCCGTAATCGCGCCGCGCCGCCGCCTCGTCTACGGACGCGTGGCGGCCTTGGCCGTCATCCTGTTCCTCGCCGTCCGGGTTTACTGGTTGGCCACCTCCGTCCAGCCCGCCAGCCTCGTGCGCGTCGTGCAGCTCACTCAAACTGGCCGCGTCGAACCCGGCAATGGCGTAGCCACCGATGCCACCCGTGTCTATTTCACCCAGCGCGAGGGCGGCCGCTGGTCGCTCGCCCAAGTCTCCGTCGAAGGCGGAACCCCGCTGCCGCTTCCTCTTCCGCTCGAGCAGCCCCTCGCTAACCCCGACATCCTCGACATATCACCGGACCGTTCCAATCTGCTGGTCGCCAGCGGCTCCGGCGCCGAAGTAGAGCGGCCGTTTTGGGTGGTCCCCACTGTGGGTGGTTCGCCTCGCCGCCTCGGAGATGCCGCCGGGCACGCGGCCGCCTGGTCGCGCGATGGAAGCCGCATCGTCTTCGCCCGCGGTTCCGCGCTGTATCTGGCCGCCGCCGACGGCTCCGATGCCCGCAAGCTTCTCGATACGCCCGGCATTCCCTACTCCATCCGCTGGGCGCCGCCCTCGCGCGCCGATGTGCTCCGTTTTTCCATGCTCAGTCCGAACCTCGGCCCGCGGACTTTATGGGAGGTTTCCACCGCCGGCGCGGATCTGCATTCCTTTCTCCGCCAATGGAAGTCCGGCGCCGCCGAACCGGACGGCGACGACAACGGAAATTTCACCGCCAATGGCAACTATTATTTGTTTCGCGCGCTCCGCAACCGCGTCTCCAGCGTCTATGCCATCCGCGCGCATCGCCGGTTTCCGCGCGCGTTTGAAGGCCCTCCGCTCCAGCTTTATTCCACGCCCACGGACTTCAGTTCCATGGCGCCCAGCCCCGATGGCAAACACGTCTTCTTCGCCGCCGGGCAGGAACGTCGCGAACTGGTGCGCTACGATGCCCGCCATACTGAAGCCGCACCCTTCCTCTCCGGGGTGCAGGCTTCCCGGGTCAGTTTCTCAAAAAAAGGCGACCGCATCGCTTACGCCACGGCGCCCGGCGATCTCCTCTGGCGCAGCCTGCCGGATGGCAGCCAACGCTTGCAATTGACGCCTCCCTCGTTGCATGCGTCCAATCCACGCTGGTCGCCCGATGGAACTGAGATCGTCTTCAGCGGCGGCCCGGTCGGTCACGCCAGCCAGATCTTCGTGGTCCCGTCCGCCGGCGGCGCCCCCGAACCACTCACCGATGGCCGGCTCATCGATGACGACGCGACTTGGTCCGCCGATGGAAACTCTCTCGTGTTTGCGCGCCGCCTTCCGCCGGGCGCCTCCGGCCAGTCCGGTCTGTTCTCGCTCGATCGCAAAACGAAGGCGGCCTCTCTTCTGCCGGCATCGGAGTCTCTCGTCGAGCCCGCCTGGTCGCCGGATGGCCGATACATCGCCGCAACCAATCGCGCTGGAACCCGGATCTCGCTGCTCAACCTCGCCACCCGTCAATGGAGCCCACTCGCTTCCGGCCAGGGTCTCGGACAGCCCTTCTGGTCCACCGACAGCAAACACGTCTACTGGGAGGAAGTGCTCGCCCCCGATCAGCCGGTCTTCCGCGCACTCGTAAACGGCGCCCGAAAGGAGCGCATCATGAGCGCAAAACAGATCCCGCAATCCAACTCCATCGGCTATTTGCTGGCCGGACTGGATCCCAACGACGCCCCCATAGCCGCGGTGATTTATGCCAATTCCGATATCTACGCCCTGGAAGTCGACCTACCGTAGGCCACTAATCTCGACCACGGCCAAAGCAATCGGAGTATTGCTGCTAGCGTGCCCGGCCACGTCAACGGCCCAAACGCCAGTCAATCCGCAAGCCTCGCCAGAAGCGCGCGCGCTGCTCAGCTACTTATATTCCATCTCCGGCCGCTACATCCTCACCGGCCAGCACAACTATCCCAACACCATCGCTAACTGGACCGACCGCGCCTACGATCTTACCGGCAAGTATCCCGCTGTCTTCGGCCAGGATTTCGGTTTTCAAGGCGGCGCCGACAAAGACTCCACTCTGGCACGACCGGCGCTGGTCGAAGAAGCCATGCGCCAGTATCGCAATGGCGCTGTGGTCACTTTCACCTGGCACGCCGTCCGCCCCACCGACGACGAGCCGGTTACTTTCCGGGAGAGCGTGCAAGGCCACCTGTCGGATTTCGAGTGGCGCGAGGTGCTCACCCCCGGTACGCATCTATACCAGCGCTGGTGCGCACAGGTCGACGTCATCGCCGGCTACCTGAAGCAGTTGCGCGAAGCACGCGTCCCCATCCTGTGGCGTCCCTATCATGAGGTCAACGGAGACTGGTTCTGGTGGGGCGGACGCAAAGGCGCGGATGGCTCCGCCGCCCTCTATCGCCAACTCTACGACCGCTTCGTGAATTACCACCATCTCGATAACCTGGTCTGGGTGTGGAATGCCAATTCTCCCGGCGCGGGCGGTCATGGCCCCGGTCCGTATCCGGATTACTTCCCCGGGCTCGCCTTCGCCGACATACTCTCGGTTGATATATACGGCGAATTCAAGCAAAGTTACTACGAGGCTCTGGTAGCGCTGGCTGCGGGTAAGCCGGTCGCGCTCGGTGAGGTGGGTGGCGTTCCCAGTCCGGCCACACTCGCGGCACAACCCAAGTACACATGGTTCATGACCTGGAGCGAGTTTATCGAGATGAGTAACCCGCTCGAGGCCGTGCATGCGGTCTACAACGACCCGCGCGCCTTGAGCCGCGACGATCCGCGCCTGGCTACAGCTATGGCGGCCATGCACAAGATATCCCCCGCGCCCGATCCGCAACTGGTAACTCCCGATCCGTTGCCGCAAGCTAAAGAGCTGCTGGCCGCGCTTCGCCACGTTTCTACCCAAGGTATTCTCAGCGGTCAGGATAGTGACTCCAAGCCCGCGGTCGCCACTCAATTCATCGTCGAGACCACCACCAAATACCCCGCGATTTACGGTGCCGATCTGGCCTCGCCCGACGCGCGGGCGGTCGTCGAAGAAGCTAAGAATCAGTATCGCAGCCACGCGCTCGTCACGCTGAGCTGGCGTCCGGCGCGCCCCACCGACGATCAGGCCGGCAAATTATCCGACTTCGAATGGAAGGAACTGCTCACGCCCGGCGCGCATCTCTTCACACGCTGGACCACCCAGGTAGACGCGGCCGCCGATTCCTTGCGGCAGTTACAAGAAGCCGGCGTGCCGGTGCTATGGCGACCTTACCCGCAATCCAATGGCGCGAAGTTCTGGTGGGCGGGCCACAAAGCGGAATCGGCCGCGCTATACCGCCAGTTATTCGATCGCCTGGTAAGTCATCATAAGTTGCGCAATCTTGTCTGGGTATGGGATGCCGCCGCGCCCGGCTTCGGTCCCGATTCGCCCGGTCAGTTTGCCGATTACTTCCCGGGCCTCGGCTACGCCGATGGGCTGCAGATCGACCTGGGCAATACCCAATATGCATGGCGCCGCGATGCCGAACTGTCCCGCTACGCACTCGGCAAAGTCATCGGGCTCGGGGCAGAAGGCTGGCTGCCGACTGCCGCCATGCTCGATCAGCCCACGAAATGGAGCTGGTTCCTGGCGTCCGGAACGGAGCAACCCGAAGCCGTGCGAGCCGTATATACAAACCAACATGTCATAACCAGGCACTAAATGACAAAAGTACAATGTTTGTTCCTCTTACTAACACTGTCGGCGCAAGCCCAACCAGGCACGCTCGAAAAGCAGATTCTAGCCAAAGAGCGGCAGGGTCTGGACAGCCTGAAGACCGGCAACCTATCGGAATTCGCCGCCCTAACCGCCGACAACGCCATCTTCGTCGACCCGCATGGACCCGCCGGCAAGGCGGTAGTTCTGAAGAACACGTCCGAGTTCCGCCTCAACGACTACACCATAGAAGACGTGCGCTTCCTGCCGCTGTCTTCCAAATCCGGCCTGATCACGTACAAACTCACCGAATCCGGAACATCTCACGGCAGACAATTTAAAGCCACTGCATATGTTTCGTCTATTTGGGAGCAGCGCCATGGCAAGTGGCAATGCTTATTCAGTCAGGAGACCGCGGCCCGCCCCTCCTTGCCCGCCGCCGCACAACTCGGGGCGTTCGAAGGTCACACCGATGTCGGCACAGTCCTGCATCCGGGTACCGCCGCATATGACCCGGCCAAACAGACCTATGCCATCGCCGGGAGCGGCGAAAACATGTGGTTCGCCTCCGACGCATTCCAGTTCGTATGGAAGAAAGTATCCGGCGATGTCACGCTGTCGGCCGATATCTCGTTTCTCGGTTCCGGCGGCGAAGCGCACCGCAAAGCCGTGTTAATGGTTCGCCAAAGCCTGGACCGAGACTCGCCATACGCCGACGCAGCGCGGCATGGAGACGGGCTCACCTCCTTGCAAGGCCGCGACGAAAAAGGCGCCAACACCAGTGAAATCCAGTCAGCCGTGAAGGCTCCGGCGCGCCTGCGCATCGTCAAGCGCGGCGATGGCTTCTACATGTGGGTGGCCGGCCAGGGCGAAGAACCGCAATACGCTGGAGGTTCCTTGCATGTACCGATGCACGACCCGTTCTATGTGGGCATAGGTGTGTGCGCACACAACAAGGACGCAGTCGAAAGTGCGCTATTTTCGAATGTCGAACTGACTAACAGCGCGCCCGCTGAAGCTACTCCGAAATTGTACAGCACACTGGAGACAGTTCCGCTTTCCGGTGACCGGCGTGTAAGTTATGTTACTCAGGGCCGGCTGTCTGGGCCATCCTTCGGCGCCGATGGCAGTACATTAATCTTCCATCACGAAAGCAGGATGGAACGCATCCCGGCTGCCGGAGGACAGCCGCAAATCGTAGAGACGAATAACATCAATGATACGAATGAAGCGTCACTCGAGAGTAAGTTGCCATCCGACGGTTTCCACAATTGCTTCGCGCACCTCTCGCCAGATAAGCAACAGATCGCCTTTCTCTCATACAGTCTCGATACCACCGGCTGCCCTGAGGATAAAGATGTCCTGCTGCGGGTGATGTCGCTCGCGGACGGCAAAGTGCGCGTGCTGGCGAAGTTCGTGGGCGGAAGAGGAACTATGGATGCATCCTCCTGGTCTCCCGACAACCGCCGGCTGGCCTTCGTCAGCTACCAATGGCTTCCGTGAGTCCCACCCGACTGCCCGTGCTTGTATAATCAACTGTGGCGCATCCGCAACCGAAAATGCAACGCGAGATAGTCATCCAGGGCCCGGACGGGCAGATCAAGAACGTACCTTTGCGCGGAGACCGTTTTACGGTGGGCCGCTCGAGCGCGGCCGAATTGTGTTTTCCTGACGATGCCGGTCTTTCGCGCCAGCACATGGTGCTCGAACGCGATGGCGACGACTGGACTGTGCAGGATCTGGGCAGCAAGAACGGAACGCTGGTGAACAACATCCCGTTACGCGCGAAGCTGAAGCTGAAGCCCGGCGACCGCATCACCGCGGGGCATCTGGCCATTGTGTTTGACGATAAGGGCGATGGCGCCCGGCCGAAAGAAGGCGTAGTGGTCTTTGAGACCGGCGAAGCCGATCCGCCCAGCACCTCCACCATCTTCACCAGCCTGGAAGGCGCGCTCTCCAGCCAGACGATTGTGGACCGGCCCGGCCAGCAGGGCGCCAAGCAGGTGCAGGCGCTGATTCGCGCCGGGCAGGAACTGGCCGGCCGCGGCACACTGGCGGATCTGTTCCCGCTGATCCTGGATCTGGCCATCGAAGGCGTGGGGGCGCAGCGCGGCGTGCTGTTGATCCTGGAAGGCGATCGCCTGGAGGTGAAGGCCAACAAGGGCGAGGGCTTTCGCATCAGCTCGGCCGTGCGCGACCGGGTCATCAACGAGAAGGCTTCCATGCTGGTCCGCGATGCGCAGTTGGACGAGGCCTTCCGCGAGCGCATGAGCATCGTGGAGCAGAAGGTCCGCACGCTCATGGCGGTGCCGCTGCAAACCGAGAAGCGCACCATCGGATTGATTTACGTCGATTCGCCGAACATGTTTCGCGCTTTCACCAAGGACGACCTCAGCCTGCTCACGGTGATGGCCAACGTGGCGGCTATCCGTATCGAGCACGCGCGGCTGTCCGAGGTCGAGGAGATGGAGCGTCGCATGGCCCGCGAATTGGACCAGGCGGCCGAGATCCAACGCAGCTTTCTGCCGGCCAGCGCGCCGCAGGTGCCCGGCGCGGATCTGGCCGGATACAACGCCGCCTGCCGCACGGTGGGCGGCGACTACTATGACTTTTTCACTTACCCGAATGGGCGCGTGGCCATGGTGCTGGGCGATGTTTCCGGCAAGGGCATGCCCGCTTCGCTGATGATGATGGGCCTGCAGGCGCGCGTGCAGGTGCTGGCCGATGAGCCGGAGAATCTGGCGGCGTTCATGAACCGGGTGAACAAGATCACCTGCAAGAACTGTCCGGCCAATCGCTTCATTACGTTCTTCTTTTGCATACTGGATCCGGCCACGGGCGAGTTGGGTTACTGCAGCGCGGGACACAATCCGCCGGTGATCGTGCGCGCTCGGGGCGGTGTCGAGTATCTGGATGGCGGCGGCCCGCCGCTGGGCATCCTGGCGATGGCGAACTACTCGGAGTATCACGCGAAGCTGGAGCCGGGCGATGTCCTCGCAATTTACAGCGACGGCGTTACCGAAGCGACTAACGCCAAAGACGAAGAGTTCGGCGACCAGCAGTTCGCGGCGGTGCTCACGGAAAACCGGGCGAAGAGTGCGCCCGAAATTGTAGCTGCGGTGAATCAGGCGCTGACCGAGTTCGCAGCGGGGTCGCCGCAGGCTGACGACATCACATTGATGGTGGCGCGCCGCGTTTAGTGGGGGTGCGCAGCACCGGGCGGGACGGGTCATCGCCCGGCTTGCCGCGGTTGCCTAGCGTCATCAGATGCGCGCGCACATCGTGAAACTCCGAAGTATCCACCGTGTATTGCGGCGCGGCTTTCAGATCGCGCTCAATTGTTTTCTGCGCGGCGCGGATGCGATCGCCGGTCATGGGATGCGTCGAGAAGAGCTTCGAGACCGCACCGGGTTTGCTTTTTTCCAGAGTCTGGATTCTCTCGAAGAAGTTGACGAACTCGTTGGGATCGTAGCCGGACTTGTACAGGTACTGCAGCCCCAGCAGGTCCGCTTCGGTCTCCATGTTACGGGAGAATTTCAGAAACCCCATGGGCACGGCCAGCGAGACGGCCTGGCGCACGGCGTAGCCCGCCCATCCGCCCGCGAAGATGAGCGGGATGGTGCCATAGTTAATGAGCTGTCCGCGGGTAGCCTGGCGGGTGCCATGGCGCGCGGCCACGTGCGCGATCTCATGCGCCAGCACTCCGGCAAGTTCGGCCTCATTGTTGGTGCGCATGATCAGGCCGGTGTTGACGAACATGAAGCCGCCGGGTAGCGCGAAGGCGTTGACCTCGTCGGAGTCGAGGATCCTGACGGTGAAGGGCACCTTGGCATCGGAGTTATTCGCCACGGTCTGCACCAGGCGGTTGACATATTCGCCGACGATGGCGTCGTCCATGATCTTGGCCTGGCGTTCGGTCTCCTGCGCCATCTGTTTGCCAAGGCCGATCTCGCGCTCGACGGAGTAGAAGTTCACGCCCTTGCCCACGTCCCGCGTTCCGATCTGGTCGGGATCGTGCTCCGGATCTTTGTCTTTGGCGAACGTGAAAGATGACGCCAGCAACAACGCCAGCGATAGCAGTCCCGTGGTGCGGTGCGCGCGCTCCATCTTCCCCTCCTAGAACGCAGATAGGGAGATTATACGCTACTTGCCGACATTACGCACGTCTACCAACGCGTTCTCGCGCACGGCATCGGATGGATTGGCCACCACCATTTCGCCGGCCGACAAGCCGGAGACAACTGCGATTTCGGATCCCAGATCCTGGCCGATACGGATCTGGCGCAGGTGAATGCGATGGTCCGGCGCAACCACAGCGACGCGCGGGCCCTGGCGGCCGAGGATGAGCACGTCGCCGGGGACCAGGATGGCCGGCTCGGCGCGGCCGGTGGAGAAGCGCACTTGGGCGTACATGCCAGGCATTAGTACGCCGCTCGGATTGGGCACTTCGAGCACCGTCACCATGGCGCGCGAGTTGCTGTCGAGCGCGTTGGCGATGCGCGTGACGTGCGCGGAGAACACCTGTCCGGGCAACTCTTCGACGCGCAGCTCGGCGGTCTGGCCGGGCTGGATGGAGGCGACGTTGGTTTGCGGCACGTTGACGAAAATGCGCAGCACCTGAATCTGCGCGATATGGAACAGCTCGCGCGCGGCGCCGCCGTTGCCGGAGTTGATGAGCCAGCCGATGTCCACGGTGCGCGAAGTGATGACGCCATCGTACGGCGCGAGGATGCGGGCGAACGCCTTCATCTCCTCCAGGCGGTGCACATTAGCTTCGTTCGCGTGCACGGTCTCCTCGGTGGTGGCAATGCTGGCCTGGGCCTTGGCGACCTGCGCTTCATTCACGGCGAAGTCGGCCTCTTTCTGATCGGCTTCCTGGCGGGCTACGACACCGCCCTTGGCCAATCTCCGCCAGCGCTCGACAGTGAGGCGGGCCATGTTCAGATTAGCTTTGGAAAGATCGAGATCGGCCTTCACTTCGTTGAGCGCGGATCGCATTTGCGAGAGCGTGGCGCGCGCCTGGCGAAGCTGCTGGTCTAATTCCGGCGTATCGATTTCGGCCAGCAGTTGGCCGGCCTTGACGCGATCGCCATAATCGACCAGGCGGGTGCGGAGGTAGCCATCGACGCGGGCGAAGATGGGCGAGTCGACCAGGGCTTGCAGATCGCCCGGCAGATCGAGCGTGGAGCGCAGGGGCGCGAGCCGCGCAGTAGCGACTTCCACCAGGGGGCGCTGCCCGTTTTGGGTTTCCGCGGCGGCCAGCAGAGCCCTCTGGCGAGTGAGGCGGGGCAGGATGCCACCTACGACGGCGGCGCCCACCAGCACGGCGATCAGCGCGAAGAATACCAGCAGACTGCGGCGCCCGGCACGGGCTTGCGGGCGGGTGCTGGCTGGGGGAGTTTCAGCGATCATACGCCTGCACCTCGGCCTCGTGTTCCAGATAAGTGGGCGGTTGACGGCGCAGCACGCTGTAAACCACCGGCACGAAGAACAGCGTGGCGACGGTGGCCAGCAGCAATCCACCGATTACGGCGCGGCCCAGCGGGGCGTTCTGTTCGCCGCCTTCGCCCACACCCAGAGCCATAGGCAGCATGCCTACGATCATGGCCAGTGCCGTCATGATTACGGGGCGCAGGCGGGTGTAACCGGCTTCGAGCGCGGCGGTAGTGGAATCGGCGCCGGTTTCCCGCAGATCGTTCGCAAAATTCACCAGGAGGATGCTGTTCGCCGTAGCCACGCCAATGCTCATGATAGCGCCCATCAGCGACGGCACGTTGATAGTGGTCTGAGTGACGAATAACATCAGCAGGATGCCGGAAAGCGCGCCGGGTAGGGCCATCAGGATGATGAAGGGATCGAGCCAGGATTGGAAGTTCACTACCATCACGAAATACACCAGCACTACGGCGAAGATCATGCCCGCGCCAAGACCGATGAAGGACGTGCGCATGGTTTCCACCTGACCGCGCGTTTCGAAGAAACTGCCCTTGGGCAGCCGGGGACGGAAAGTGTCCAGCGCGCGGCGCACTTCGCCGGCCACGCTGCCGAGATCGCGACCCTGGACGTTGGCGTAGACGTCGTAGAGCGGCTGCACATCGTAGTGATTGACAACCGAAGCCGTGGCGCCGCGATCGAGACGCGCCACATTGGTGAGCAGCTGATTGGCAGCGCGCGCGCCGCCCGCATGCACGGGCGTATCGAGCAGTTCGGCGGTGGAGGCCATGCGGTATTCGGGCGCTTGCACGATGATGGGATAGTCCACGCCGTTTTGCGGATTTATCCAGTAATTCGGCGCGAGCTGCAGGTTGCCGCTCAGCGAGATCAGCAGGCTGTTGGCGACGTCCTGCTGGGTGAGGCCAAGCTGATCGGCGCGGGTGCGGTCCACGTTGAAGCGCAGCTCGGGTGCGTCGACGACCTGGTGGAGGTGGACGTCTACCGCGCCCGGAATTTGCGCGAGGCGCGCGGTGATCTGGCGGGCCAGCGCGTAGTTGGCGGGGGCGTTCAAAAGCGGGCCGATGACCTGCACGTCGATGGGCGCGGGCAATCCAAAATTGAGAATCTGTCCCACGATATCGGCCGGCTGGAAGAAGAAGGTGAGGTCGGGAAACTGACGGTTCAGGCGCTGGCGCAGATCGCGGATGTAGCCCCAGGTGGAAGCGTGCTCGGGCTTGAGCGAAACCAGAATTTCGCCATCGAACGAGCCGATGGTGGCACTATCGCTCAAGGCGATGTTGAAGCCGCTGTAAGGCAGGCCGATGTTATCGAGGATATCGGACAGTTCGGCGGGGGGCACGGTCTGGCGAATGGTGTCCTCGACCTGTTTGAAATATGCCTCGGTCTCTTCGATGCGGGTGCCGGCGGGCGCGCGCACGTGCAGGCGGATCTGGCCGGCATCCACTTGCGGGAAGAAGTCCGTGCCGATGAAGGGAAGCAGCGCGACGCAGGCGGCCACGATGAGGCCGAAGCAGACGGCCACCAGCTTGCGGTGCGCCAGGGCGGAGCCGAGCAGGCGGCGATAGGCACTGCGCATGCGCTCGAAGCGCGTCTGGAAACCGTGGTGGACGCCGCCGAACCAGCCTTGTCCGGCATGTTCCATTTCGCCCGACTCGTTTTGATAGCGCTCAGCTTCGCCGCGCAGCATGTACATAACCATGGTGGGAATGAGCGTGCGGGAGAGCAGGTAGGACGCCAGTATGGCCAGCACCACGGCCAGCGCCAGGGGCGTGAACAGGTAGCGCGCCGCGCCGCTTAAGAAGACCACGGGCACGAAGACGATGCAAATGCAGAGCGTGGAAACGAAGGCGGGGATAGCGATCTGCGAGGCGCCGTCGAGGATGGCTTTGATGATGGGCTTACGCTGGCCCATGTTGCGATGAATGTTTTCGATTTCGACGGTGGCATCGTCGACCAGGATGCCTACGGCCAAGGCCAGTCCACCGAGCGTCATGACGTTGATGGTTTCACCCAGCAGGTTCATGATGGCGAGCGAGGTGAGGATGGAGAGTGGGATGGAAATGCAGACAATGATGGTGCTGCGCCAACTGCCCAGGAACAACAGGATCATGAGGCCGGTGAGGACGGCGGCGATGGTGGCCTCTTTGAGTACGCCGTTGATGGCGGCGCGCACGAAGATGGATTGATCGAACAGGAGCTTGAGATTGAGGGCGGCGGGCAGCGTGGAGCGGATGCGCGGCAGAATCTCCTTGATGCGGCTGACGATGCGCAAGGTGGAGGAGCCGCCGTTTTTGAGGACGGTGAGGAGCGCGGCGCGGTTGCCATTGTGGCGCACGATATTCGATTGGATGGCGAAGCCGTCGCGCACGTGGCCGATGTCGCGCAGGTAGACGGTGGTGCCGTTGGTCTGCTTGATAGGCAGGCTGTTGAAGGCCTCGGCCGTGGGCGGCAGGCTATTGAGGCGCACTACGAATTCGTTAGAGCCGATTTTCGCGACGCCGGAGGGGATAATCAGGCTTTGCGCGTTGACGGCGTTGACCACGTCGTTGGCGGAGAGACCTTGCGCGTAGAGCGATTTGAGGTCGAGATCGACCATGATCTGGCGGGGCCGGCCGCCATAGGGCAAGGGGAAACTGGCGCCTTGCACGGTAGCCATCTGAGTGCGGATGAACTGGTACCCGTAATCATAGAGCGACGACTCGCTCATGGTGTCGCTCGAGATGCTGAGCTGCAGGATCGGAACGCTGGAGGCGTTATAGCGCAGGATGGAGGGCGGCGTCATGCCGGTGGGCAGGGAGTGCAGTACGGATTGCGAGGCGGCGGCCAATTGGGCCACGGCGGCTTCGACTTTGGCATTGGGATGGAAGAATATTTTGATAATGGCGATGCCGGGGAGCGATTGCGACTCCATGTGCTCGATGTCGTTGACCGAGGTGGTGAAGGAGCGCTCGCAGCGGATGGTGACGACTTCGGCCATTTCCTCGGGGGAGATGCCGGCGTAGGACCAGATGACGCTGACGACGGGGATATCGATCTCGGGGAAGATGTCGGTGGGCATGCGAAGGGCGGCCAGGATGCCCAGAATGACGATCATCATGGACATGACGACGAAGGTGTAGGGGCGGCGGAGGGCTAGGCGGACTATCCACATTGGTGATGGCCGGGAAGAGCTCTTTCTGATATTTTAATCCGAATTGCGCGGGGGCGCCGGGTCGGGGCAAGGGACGCCCAGGGCAGTAATTGAAACACGCGGCCAGGCTCCGCATACTGCTGCCACAGATCCGCCTCGATCAGCTCCGCTGCCGCCGGGAATTTCAAAACGGCGGCATCTCCGCTCGAAAAGCGGAGGACTAGAGACGGATGTACTCGCGGCCAACAGCCGCGATCCCATCAGCGCGCCGCCGGCCGCCAGGCTCTCCTTAAAGTAAAACCGGGTTTGTAACTTGAAATAACAATCCGGGAGTCCACTTACTTTCGCCAAGCTCTATAGCGATTACCAACTTATCACGCCATCGCATTATTATCCGCACTGAGCGACGGCATTTTACACCTTGACTATCGTATTTACAAGAGCAACCGCCAATGGCCGGAGCCTGCTACGATATGTGTTCTGACGACAAGGGGTCAACAGAAATGGGTTACATGGCAAGACTCACGATTGGGATCGCCTTTGCGGCGCTGCTACCGGCGCAGACGGCCGACGAACTAGTGAACAAAAACATGGCGGCACACGGCGGCATCGAGAAGCTTAAGGCACTCCACTCGCTGCGTATGACCGGCAAGATGCAACAAGGTTCCTTCACCATGCAGGTCGGAATGGACACCATGGCGCCCGACTTGCTCCGCCAGACGTTCACGCTCATGGGCATGACCGGCATCCAGGCCTACGATGGTACCGTGGGCTGGCAGATCATGCCGTTCTCGGGACGCAAAGATGCAGAGCTGATGGGCGAAGACGACCTGCGCGGACTCCAAGACCAGGCCGACTTCTACGGCCACCTGGCCGACTACAAAGAAAAGGGCAACACCATCGAGTACCTGGGCCACGATACTGTCGATGGGGACGACGCCTTTCGTTTGAAGGTGACGCTGAAGAACGGCGATATCATCTACTACTATCTCGACCCGGAGACGTTTCTCGAAATTCGCACCGAGAGCGTGCAGTTTATTCATGGTTCGGTGCGCGAATCGTTCACCGAAATGGGTTCGTATAAGCTGGTGAACGGCGTCTATTTCCCGTTCGCATTGGAGGCCGGCAACCCGCGCAGTCCGGGCGAAACGAGTAAGATCACCATCGACAAGATCGAGGCCAATATTCCCTTGGAAGCTGCCGAGTTTAAAATGCCGGCAAAGGAGAAACGGCCATGACGCGGGTATGGGTTGTGTCAATGCTGCTCAGTCCCGCGCTGCTGGCGCAGGCGCCTGTGCGCTACGATTCGGGCACCATTTCCGGCCTGCCGGCGCGCAATATCGGCTCGGCGGAAATGAGCGGCCGTATCGCGGCAGTGACTGCGGTAAGCGATAGCGGCAGGCTGACTGTCTTCGCCGCATCCGCCAGCGGCGGTATCTGGAAGTCAGTCAACGGCGGCACCACCTTCAAGTCCGTATTCGATCTGCCCGACGTGCAATCGACTGGCGCCGTGGCGATCGACCCCTCTAACTCAAAGAACGTGTGGGTAGGCACCGGCGAAAGTTGGGTACGCAACAGTGTGTCCGTAGGGGATGGCGTGTATAAGTCGGTCGACGGCGGCGAGAATTGGAAGAATGTTGGACTCAAGGATTCCGAGCACATCGCGAAGATTTTGATTGACCCCAAAGACGGCAACACCGTGTATGCTTGCGCCACCGGTCACCTGTGGGACGACAACGAGGAACGCGGCGTCTACAAGACCGGCGATGGCGGCCAAACCTGGCGGAAAGTACTCGCCGGCGCGAATGGCTCAACCGGGTGCGGCATGCTCTCCATGTCCGCGCAGGAGCCGAAGACCATCTACGCCTCCATGTGGGATTTCCGGCGGCAGGCGTGGACCTTTCGCTCGGGCGGCCCGGGCAGCGGCCTGTTCAAATCCACAGACGGCGGCGAGCACTGGACCGAACTGACCCCCGCCAACGCTAAGGGTCTGCCCGACAAGCCGTATGGCCGGATTGCGCTGGCGGTGGCCCCGTCGAAGCCGTTGGTGGTCTACGCTACTATCGAGTCGAAAAGCAGTGCGCTGTATCGCTCGTCAGACAGCGGGCAGAATTGGACGCGCCTGGATGCCAGCCAGTTCCAGGTGTGGCGTCCGTTCTATTTCGCCAACCTGATCGTCGACCCCAAAGACGAAGACAAAGTGTTCAAAGTGGACGGGCCCCTGTTGCTCAGCGTCAATGGCGGGCGTAGCTTTAGCGCGGTGGCCAACGCGCACGGCGATTTTCACGACGTGTGGATCGATCCGGTGGATCCGAACATAATGTTCACCGGAGACGATGGCGGCCTATGGCGCAGCCAGGACGGCGGCACGCGCTGGGAACACCTGATGAACCTGCCGGTCTCGCAGTTCTATCACGTCAGCGCCGATAACGCCGAGCCGTATCACGTCTATGGCGGCTTGCAGGATAACAGTTGTTGGGTAGGCGATTCGTCTTATCCCGGCGGCGTGAGCAATGCGCGCTGGGAAAATATGTGCGGCGGCGATGGCTTCTGGATGTGGGAAGACCCGGCCGACGCGGCTTACATTTATGTCGAGACGCAAGGTGGCGAAGTTGAGAGGGTAAATCGTGTGACGCATGAATCGCGCGCCATCAAGCCCTACGCGCAATACGGAGAAAAGAAACTGCGCTTCAACTGGAATGCGCCGCTGGTGATCAGTCCCAATGAGAAGGGCACCATTTACATCGGCGCGCAGTTCGTGTTTCGCTCGCGGGACCATGGACAATCCTGGGAGCGCATCTCGCCCGATCTCACCACCAACGATCCGGAGAAACAGAAGCAGGAGGAGTCGGGCGGTGTCACCGTCGATAACTCCGTGGCCGAGATGAACACCACCGTGTATTCAATTGCCGAGTCGCCCAAGAACGGCCAGGTGATCTGGGCGGGGACGGATGACGGCAACGTCCAGATCACGCGGGATGGCGGCCAGCATTGGACTAATGTTGTGGGGAACGTGCCGGGGGTGGGCAAGTCGCCGTGGGTAACTTGGGTGGAAGCCGGTCATTTCGCGGAAGGGACTGCGTACGCCACTTTCGATCGGCACATGTACGGAGATATGCAGCCGTACCTGTTCAAGACGACGGATTACGGCCAGAGTTGGACGCCCCTGCCTGTGCAGGACAGCGGCGCGCGCGGCTACGCGCATGTGATCCGGGAAGACATCGTTAATCCCAATCTGTTGTTTTTGGGCACAGAATTCGGACTTTGGATCAGCGTGGACGGCGGCCAGCGGTGGGCGCAATACAAAGGGTCCAGTTTTCCAGCGGTGGCCGTGCGCGACATCTTCATTCACCCGCGCACCTCCGACTTGATTCTCGCCACGCACGGCCGCGGCATATGGATCATCGACGACATCTCTCCCCTGCGCGCACTGACGCCGGGTCTGATGGGGGAATACGCCGCGTTTCTGGCGGTTCCGCCGGCCGTCGAGTGGATGGAGACGACCGGCGGCTGGTCTGAGGGTGATGCAACTTACGTGGGACCTAACCGGCCGACTGGCGCCATGATTCCCTATTATCAGCGCAGCCGTCACATCTATGGCGATCTGAAGATCGAGGTGTTCGATGCGCAGGGAAAGCTGGTAGATACGCTGCCATCGAGCGGGCATCGGGGCATCAACCGGGCGGTGTGGAGCATGCACCTGAAGCCGCCGCACGTCCCACCCGCGGCCACCGTAGCCGCTGGCGCTATCACGGGTCCACGCGTCGTCCCGGGTGTTTACACGGTGAAGATGACGAAGGGCGATAAGATCTACAATGCCGAGGTCCGCGTAGTGCTGGACCCGCGCGCTAAATTCACGGTGGAAGACCGCCAGGCGCAGTTCGACTTAGTAACTAAGTTGGGCACATTGCTGGATCACATGAGCTGGGCTGTGGATGATATCGTCGCGGTGCGCGATGGCGCGCAGAAAAGCGCCGCGCAGTTGCCGGCTGCCGACCCGCTGCGGACTAAGCTGACTGACTTGGCGGCGTCGGCCGACGCGATCCGGTCTAAGATAGTCGCCACCAAAGAAGGCGGGATGATCACGGGCGAGGAGCGGCTGCGCGAGTTTCTCGGCGGGTCTTCGGATGACGTCGGCTTATATGGCGACGTGAACGGTTATGAAGGCCGTCCCACAGATTCGCAAGTGGCCCGCGCCGAGGTGTTGGGGCGTGAACTGGAGGATGTCATCCACGAGTTTACCGATCTGTCGAACCGCGCGTTGCCGGATCTGAATCGCGAATTGCAGGCGAAGAAACTGGCGCCGATTGCGCCGATTTCCGAGGCGGACTGGCGCAAGTCACACGAATAGTGGAGGGCGGGCTTTAGCCGGCGCGGGGCTTGAGCCCCGCCGCAGCAGAAGAAACCTCATGGCATCAGACAGCCTAGGAAAAGCGGTATGCCTTCTGAGTGGCGGGTTGGACTCATCTACCTGCCTGGCACTGGCCCACCGCGAAGGATACGAATGCTACGCGCTCTCGTTCGACTACGGCCAGCGGCATCGCGTGGAACTCGAGGCTGCGGCGCGGGTTGCCCAGGCGTTAGGCGCGGCGAGGCACGTGGTGGCGCGCATTGACCTGCGTCAGATCGGACACAGCGCCCTAACTGACAACCTGGAAGTACCCAAAGGTCGCGCGGCACAAGATATGTCGCACGGCATTCCCGTGACTTACGTACCGGCGCGCAACACTATCTTCCTCTCGTTCGCACTGGCCTGGGCGGAGGTATTGGAAGCGCCGGACATTTTCATCGGCGTGAATGCGCTCGACTACTCCGGTTATCCCGATTGCCGCCCGGAATACATCGAAGCCTTCGCGCGCATGGCGAACCTGGCGACCAAAGCGGGCGTCGAGGGCGGCCTGCGCATCCAGATTCACACGCCTCTGATCCGATTATCGAAGGCGGAGATCGTGAAACTGGGCCGCGACCTGGGCCTCGATTTCAGCCTGACCCACAGTTGTTACGATCCGGACGCGGCGGGCCGTCCTTGCGGACAGTGCGACTCCTGCCTGCTGCGCCGCAAGGGATTCGAAGAGGCTGGCATTGCGGATCGCTGAAATCTTCCACTCCATTCAGGGCGAAGGCTCGCTGGTGGGCGTGCCTTCGGTTTTCGTGCGAACCAGCGGCTGCAACCTGCGCTGCTCCTGGTGCGATACGCCATACACATCCTGGCAACCGGAAGGCGACGACTGGACGCTGGAACGTATCTGGGCGGCTGTGGAAGCTTACGCGTCGCGCCACGTGGTGGTCACCGGCGGCGAGCCGATGATCGCTCGCGAAATCGTGGAACTGACGCGCGGTTTGCGAACGCGCGGGCTGCACATCACCGTCGAGACGGCAGGCACGGTGTTCGCGCCGGTCGAATGCGACCTGATGAGCATCAGCCCGAAGCTGGCTAATTCGACGCCCGAGGGCGAGTGGCAGGAACGGCACGATCGCCTGCGGATTCAGCCGGAGGTGCTGCGGCGGCTGATGGAGACTTACGACTATCAGCTCAAGTTCGTTGTGGCGCGGCCGGAGGACATGGCTGAGGTGCGGGACCTGGTGCGCCAGTTAGGCGCGGACGCTGGCAAAGTGGTCCTGATGCCGGAAGGCATCGACCCGAGTGTGTTGCGCGAGCGGGGCGTGTGGCTGGCGGAGATTTGCAAACAGGATGGCTTCCGGTTCAGCCCGCGGTTGCATGTGGAGTTGTGGGGCAACCGGCGCGGGACGTAGAGTAAACGGAGGTTCACACGTGAACATTGTGGCGTGCCCCACCGATGGTCCAGTTACCCTTCGTATTCGCCGGGGTTGCTGGTCAAGGAGTTTTCTTCTGGCGTGCTGTCTGGCAACCGCCAGCGCAGCCGCGCCCGCTCAAGTTACCTTCCGTGTGATCTACGAGGCCGGACCGTATGGAGCACCCGTCTCTCTCACGCAATTTACGCCCGGTACCTTCCTTTGGGGGACGAGCCAGATCATCCTCTCCCTTGCTGTTCCCGGCGCCGTCGCCCAGCTTGCCTCAGTTCCGAGCGGATGCAGCACATGCGGCCTTACTTCCTCAGTTACGGCAGCCAACGGACGAGCCTATTCTCTGTTTCTGGGTAACTCAAATAATGCCACGCATCCCCTCTCCCTCGACCTCCAGCCCAATAGCGTCGTCAGTTACCCTCCGCAGACATTCACAGAGGCCTTCGTGCTAAACCTGCCGGACGGGGAACTCCTGGGCTACGGGGGGAACGGCGTGGGCGGCTATTACCTGGTAGTCAGCGATCTGGAGGGAAATACAACTCCCGTGAATTACCAGTTCCCCGCGAACGAATTTGTCGCCGCAGGTCCGATCTATGGGTCGGACGGTAACTATTACG
Organism: Bryobacterales bacterium; assembly: GCA_963756605.1. Classification (GTDB taxonomy): domain Bacteria; phylum Acidobacteriota; class Terriglobia; order Bryobacterales; family Bryobacteraceae; genus Bog-159. Next base: position 375,380 of record CAVWOT010000019.1, read on the forward strand.
GCATCTCGGCGGTGCGGGCTGAGCCCGGTTACCTATTCCGCCTGACGCCGTCCGGAAATTTCACAAAGGTCCTCACCATTCCCTTGAATACCATTACGCCCGAGTCAATGGTCCACGGCACCGATGGCAACTTCTACGGCCTCACGCAGGGCGCCGGGGCCAATGGACACGGTGCATTCTACCAGGTCACCATGGCTGGCCAGTTTACGCTTCTCTATTCGTTCACCAACAAAAATCCCTACCCGGCCCATCTGCTGCAAGCCAGCGACGGCAATTTCTACGGCATCACCAATGCCTACGACGTTCCGCCCAGCGGCGGCGAGATCTTCGAGCTCACCAAGTCCGGCCAATACACTCCGATCTACAAGGTGAACGGGCGGAATGGGCAAAGCTGGTTTACTACGCTGATCCAAGGTAGCGACGGCCGCATTTACGGCACCGCCGCGTCCGGCGGGCGCTACGGCCTCGGCACGATCTTCGCGCTAGACATCGGCCTCCCCAAGCCCGCCCCGCAGGCGCTGCGCTTCTCTCCGGCGCGAGGCTCGCCTGGCGACAAGATCCGCATCTGGGGCTACAATCTGCTGGAGGCCAGCGTGACTTTCAACAACGTGGCCGCCGCGAGCGCGAGTAACAGCGGCCCCAATTACGTCTGGGCCATTGTTCCTTCCGGCGCCACCACGGGACCGATTACGGTCACCACGCCCGGCGGCACAAGCACCACGGCCGCTAGTTTCACGGTGCAGTAACCGTTGTCCGGACTTCAGTCCTGGTGGCGGGACGTGGACGTCCCGCGCAGGCGTGGACGCCTGCCCCACGTCTACGCCTTCCGAAACGCCAGCACGGCGTTCAATCCTCCGAACGCAAACGAATTCGACAGCGCATACTCCACTTGCGCGGCGCGCGCGCAATTCGGAATCACATCCAGATCGCACTCCGCATCGGGCATGCGGTAATTAGCCGTGGGCGGCAGCATGCCATCGCGCAGCGACAGAATGGCGGCCACGGCCTCCAATGCCGCCGCCGCGCCCAGCGCGTGCCCGTGCATGGACTTGGTCGAGCTGATGGCCAGCTTATCGGCGTGCGCACCGAATACATTACGAATCGCCGACGTTTCGGTTGGATCGTTGGCAGCAGTGGCCGTGCCATGCGCGTTGATGTAGCCGATCTCTTCGGGCTGAATGCCGGCGTCGCGCAACGCCCCGCGCATGGCCCGGGCGGCCCCCTCCGCGGAGGGCTGCGTGATATGGCAGGCGTCCGCCGACATGCCGAAGCCCACCAGTTCTGCGTAGATGGTGGCGCCGCGCGCCTGGGCGGCATCCCACGGTTCGAGTACCAGCATACCCGCGCCTTCTCCCAGGATCATGCCGTGCCGGTCGCGCGAAAACGGGCGGCAGGTATCCGGCGAGACCACGCGCATGGCTTCCCAGGCTTTCAGGATGCCGAAGCTGAAGGGCGCTTCGCTGCCGCCGGTCAACGCCAGATCCACCATGCCGGAGCGCAGCATCCAGTAGGCCTGGCCGATGGCGTGCCCGGCCGACGAACAGGCCGTCGAAATTGTGAAACTGGGGCCCGTAATTCCAAACTCCATCGAGATGTGGCTGGCGCTGGCGTTAGCCATCGTCTTGGGAATGGTGAGCGGATGCACGCGATTGTGGCCGAGCTTGTAAATTTCCACGAACCCGAGGTCCTCGGTGGATTGGCCGCCCACGCAGGAGCCCGTAATGATGGCGGTCCGCTCGCGCAGTTCGGGAGTCCACTCGATGCCGGCTCCAGCCACAGCTTCGCGCGCGGCGATCACGGCGAACTGCGCGAAGCGGTCCATGAAATCGGCGCGGCGGTCCTCGAAGTAGGGGGCATGCGAGTAGCCGCGCACCTCCGCGCCATTTTGAAATCGCAGCGCCGCGCCGTCCATCGATTCGAGCGGTCCGATGGCCGAGCAGCCTGCGACCAGGTTGCGCCAGAACTCGTCCGCGGTGCGGCCCGGTGCGGCGATCACGCCCACGCCGGTGATGGCAACCCGGCGCATACTACTGGACAGTGGGAGTCCCGGCCGACTTAGCCGCCAGGAGCTTTTCCACACCTTCCACCATTTGCCGCACGTTGCGGACGGTCTTCACTTCTTCGTCTGGGATACTGATATCGAATTCATTTTCAAGAGCGAACAGAATCTCCACGGCATCCATGGAATCAATGCCCAATTCCTCGAAGGCGCTATCGATCGTCACGCGATCTTCGGGGAGGCGCTTGGAAGTCGCAATCGTTTTCCGGACTCTCTCGATTAATTCGTCGGACATAATAAGCGGCTAACCGTTTCGAACTCGTAGCCCTGGTCCCGCAAGACAGGGATCAGCCGGCCGACGGCCGCGATGGTTTCCCGGATATCGGGATTGACCCGCAACTCGCGCCCGTCGTGCAGACAAAGGATAGCGCCATTGGCCACCCCCGCCGACATACGGCTTACTATGGTATCAGCCTTCAGCTTCCAATCATAACCGATGGCGGTCCACATTACGCCGCACAGGCCGAGACGGCGCTGGGCTCGCCGGAAACCGAACCAGCGCACGCCGAACGGGGCGCGCAACAGCCGGGGCGGGCATCCCGTGGCATCCGTAATGGTGTTCTGCGCGCGGGCAAAGTCGCGCTGGATAAACCGCGGCGAATGAAGACAGCAGAGCGGATGCGTGTGGCTGTGATTGCCGATTTCGTGGCCGGCGGCGTAGACGGCGCGTGTCACATCCGGCAGGCGCTGCACATTTGCGCCAATCTGGAAGAAGGTGCCGGGGATGCGGTACTGGTGCAGCAGATCCAGTACACGGGGTGTGGATTCGCTGGGGCCATCGTCGAACGTGAGCGCGATGGTTTTACGCTTCCGCGGGCCGCGGTGCACAGACGGACCGAAGACGGATGACGCCCTGCCGCGCACTGCCCAGGCGAAGAAGGCCGCTCCGCCGGCGCCGCTGGCGGCTAGTTCCAGGATCATGGAGTATCACATGGTGTGGGGCAGACACCCTGCCTCACCATCAATGCACCAGCGCATTAATCTCCCGCAGCTTCTGCACATCAAACTTCGGCTTCCGGTCATACGTCATCAAGCCGTTGATCTCCTGCTCCACATCGGTCAACTGCGTGTAGCACAAACCTGCAAAGCCGGGAATGCGGGCGATAGCGCTATACAGCCCCTGCAGGCGCTCGAGCGCGGCATCCGCCGTTTTTTCCACGCCCGAATAGCCCCAAGCCTCCGTCGGCACATCGTGGCCGGCCGGGATGAACGCAATCCCGCCGAACTCCGTCAATGCCACGGGCTGCCCATTGTACCGGTAACCGGGTAGCAGCGCGACCTTGGCGTTGTCCGGAACCCCGGCGCCAGGTTCGCCCAGATCCTTATACCGCTCGTAGAGCAGGTCGCCCGTGCGCGTGTAATCATGTATAGCGAAAAGGTCCGTCATGCCGGTGTGCTCCCAGCCTTCGTTGTCGATGACCAGGCGCGTGGCATCGAGGGAATGCGTCAGCGCGTATAACGATTTCAGATGATTCTGCTGGCGCACGTCGCGCAGATTGGGCACGCCCCAGCTTTCATTGATGGGGGCCCAGATGACGATCGACGGGTGATTGTAATCGCGCTCCACCGCCGCCGTCCATTCGTGCGTGAAGCGCGCGACATAGGCATCGTCGAATTCTTGCGCGTTGGCCATCTCGCCCGAAACCAGAAAACCCAGGTGATCGGCCCAATACAGGTAGCGCGGATCTTCCACCTTCTGGTGTTTGCGCGCGCCGTTAAAACCCATGGCCTGCGCCGTGCGGATGTCGTACTGGATGGCCTCATCGGTGGGCGGCGTCAGGATGCTTTCGGGCCAGTAACCCTGGTCCAGCACCATCTTCAGGAAGATGGAGTTGCCGTTCAGCAGGATGCGCCCGTGCCCGGCGGCCACGGTGCGAAAGCCAAAGTAGGATTGCACGCGGTCGAGCACTTCGGGGCCGCGCCTCAATTCCAGCGTGACGTCATAGAGATTGGGCGATGCGGGCGACCAAAGGCGCGGCTCGTCGATGGATAGTCTTACGGTGGCAAAGGCGCCGTTCGCTTGGGAGGTGGCGGATGCTACCGGCTTTCCCGCGAAGGCGGCTGACGCGGCGATCTCCAGGTCCGGCCGCGGGCGCGCAATGGTGAATTCCAGGCGCACGGCACCCTCGAGCGCGGGCGTAATCTTGACGTGATCGAGATAACTGACGCCCACCGGCTCCATCCACACAGGCTGCCAGATGCCGCTGGTGCGCGTATAGAAAATGCTCTTAGATTTAGGCTCCCAGAATTGCTTGCCGCGGGGAATATCGCGATCCGTAGGCGGAAAATGTGCCCGCACAGTGACGATATTCGCGCCCGGCTGGAGCAGTCGGGTGACGTCGAACGAGAATGGCGTGTTGCCGCCCTCATGACTGCCGGCCAGCTTTCCATTCACCCAGACCATCGACCAGTAATTCACGGCGCCGAAATGCAGCAGTACGCGCCGGCCTTTCCATTCGGCAGGTACCACCACGCTGCGACGGTACCAGGTCCAGGGGTGAAAGGAAGTATCGCCGATGCCGCTCAGGCGGCTCTCGAAACAGTACGGTACTGTAATGTTTCGGTTGAATTTATGATCGCCGGCGGCCCAATCGGCGTCCAGTCCGGCGTTGGCGTCGTCGAATTCGAACTGCCAGACGCCATTCAGGCTGAGCCAATGCTCGCGCTGGAATTGCGGTTGGGGATACTCGGCGCGCGGGAGGTCAGCCGCCCCGAGGGCGCAGGCGATCAGTAGCAACGCTGCACGTTTATGCATATGAAATGTCTATTGTAGTCCTGGAGGGCGGGATTTAGCCGCTTTCCATTTGTAGAAAATCCCCGCAGGCCTTTGGTACCAGGTACCTCAATCGATTTTGATGCTGCGATACCATTGTCGCGCCACGTACAAAGCCGCATCATAGGGTCATGTCCCACAAAAATACCAAGCCGGATCAAGCGTCAGATCGGCGCGCCACGAGACGGTTTGCCATCGAACAGGAAGTACTCTACAGGATACTCGACCATCGGGCCGCCGTTCCCGAAAGCGGAGTCGGTAAGACGCTGGATATGAGTAGTGGAGGGATGCTCTTCGAAACCCAACAGCATCTACGCGCCGGCAAGCGCGTGGAGGTGTCGGTCAACTGGCCGGCCACGTTGGATGGCGGATGTCCGCTCAAACTAGTGGCGCTCGGCCGCCTGGTGCGGGTCCACGAGAAGAGCGCCGCGATGCACATCGAACAACATGAATTTCGGACGCGCCGCAATAAGGACCTTCCCGCCGCAGCCACCGAAAAGCCGGCTAATCCCCGCTTACCGTATTATTAGAATTGGACTCGAAAACCGATACTGATACTGTCGTAAGTCAGTACCGCGCCCTGTTGGGCGTTGCCGAATCAATCTCCCAGAACCGGGATTTATCCGCATTATTTGAAGATCTGGCGCAGCGTTTGCACGGCGTGCTGCGGTTCGATTATTTGAACCTGGTGTTGCACGTCCCCGAACATAATACAATGCGACTGCGCGTGCTCACCTCCACGCGGCCGGCGGCTTCCTCCGATTGGGAGTCGCCCGTGGATGAGTCGCCTTCCGGTCTGGTTTGGGAGACGCAGCAACTGCTGCTCATCCATGATATTGAGCATGATATTGAGCAGGAGGCGCGCTACCCGAAGGTGATGCAGTTCTTAAGGGAACATGGCGTGCGTTCGTGCTGCATCCTGCCGCTGACTACGGCACAACGGCGCTTGGGCGCCATGGGCATCGGCGGCGGAGAGCCCTTCGCCTTCGACCACGCAGACCTCGAATTTCTGGCGCAAGCCGCCCGCCAGGTGGCCGTGGCCGTCGAGAACGTGCTCAACTATGAAGCCGCCAAGTGCTACCAGGGGGAACTGGCGCGCGAGCGCGATCGCCTGCAAGTGGTCCTCGACGTGACCAATGCCATGGTAGCCAATCTGGACTTGCGCGAGCTATTCCGGGCGGTCTCGGAATTGTTGCGTCGCCTGATTCGTCACGAGTACGCCAGCCTGGTGGTGGTCGATCCGGTGAAGGGCCAGCTTCGCCTGGAAGCGCTCGATTTTCCCGGCGGCAACAGCCAGATTCACGAAGCGCAAACGGGGTCGTCGGAGGATTCGCCCGCCACCGAGGCCATGCGCACGCGCCGGCCGCTGGTGTGGAATCGCGCGGATGTCGAGCGCTATCCTTCCGACGTGGTGCGCCGCTTGTTGGCCGAGGGCTTGCAATCGGCGGTCTGCATCCCGCTGCTGCGCGGCGACCGGGTGCTCGGCACGCTCAATGTGGCCAGCCTGCGCGACGAGAACTTTCGTCCGCAGGATGTCGAGTTGCTGACGCAAATCGGCAACGAACTGGCTATCGCGGTGGAGAATGCGCTAGCCTTTCGCCAGATCGAAGAGCTGAAAAACAAGCTGGCGGAGGAGAAGCTCTATCTGGAAGACGAGATCCGCACGGAACACGATTTCGAGGAGATCGTGGGTGAGAGCCAGGCGTGGAAACGCGCGTTGCGCGACGTGGAAACCGTGGCGCCCACTGGTTCGACCGTGCTGATCCAGGGCGAAAGCGGCACCGGCAAGGAGCTCATCGCGCGCGCCATCCACAACCTGAGCACGCGCCGCCAGCGCACCTTCGTCAAAGTGAACTGCGCCGCCATCCCCACAGGCCTGCTCGAGAGCGAACTGTTCGGCCATGAGAAAGGCGCGTTCACCGGCGCCATCAGCCAGAAGATCGGCCGCTTCGAACTGGCGGACAAGGGCACGCTGTTTCTGGATGAGATCGGCGATATCCCGCTTGAGCTGCAACCCAAGCTGCTGCGCGTTTTGCAGGAGCGCGAGTTCGAACGGCTGGGCAGCGCGCGCACGGTGAAAGTGGATATCCGGCTGGTGACGGCCACCAACCGCGACTTGAGCCAGATGATCGCCAACCGGGAATTCCGCGAAGATTTGTTCTACCGGCTCAACGTGTTTCCGATTCCGCTGCCGCCCTTGCGCGAGCGCCGCGAAGATATTCCGCTGCTGGTCCGCTATTTTACGCAGAAGTACGCAAGGCGCATGAGCCGGCGCATCGAGACGATTCCGGCCGACGCCATGGAGGCGCTGGCCAACTGGAATTGGCCGGGCAATGTGCGTGAGCTGGAAAACCTGATCGAGCGCGCCGTGATTCTGACGCGCGGTTCCGCGCTGCATGTGCCGCTATCCGAGCTGCGCAACGGCGGCGAGCCGGCCACCCCGGCAGCTCTGACCACGCTCGAGGAGGCCGAGCGCGAACATATCGGGCGCGCCCTGCGCGAGTCGCAATGGGTGGTCGGTGGACCGGCAGGCGCCGCGGCGAGACTAGGGATGAAGCGAACCACCCTGCAATCGCGCATGCAGAAGCTGGGTATCACGCGCGCCGGCGCGGTTACTTCTTTTCCATCCAGCTCATCCAATAGTCCTTCCACTCGACGCTTTCCCCCGCCGGCAGCACCTCAAGCGGATTGAGCCCGTCCAACATCACCGCGCTCTCGTCCGTAAACGCCTTCTTTCCCTGGTTAGCCAGCGCCTTAGGATGCGGTCCGTGATGGATGCCGCGCGGGTGCAGGGTGGCCATGCCCGCTTTAATGTTATCGCGGCTGAAAAAATCGCCATCATGGTAAAAAATGAATTCGTCGTAGTCCGTGTTGCGATGGAAGAACGGCACCTTCAAGGCGTCTGCATCCTGCTCGAGCGGCCGCGGCAGAAAGCTGCAGATCACCGCGCCTTCCGTGACGAAGGTCGTATGCGCGCTCGGCGGTAAGTGCGCGCGGTGGCTCATGATCGGGCGTATGTCGCGCATATTGATCTTCCATACCGTCAGATCGCCTTTCCAGCCCACCACGTCCATGGGATTGAACGGATAGAACACCTTCGAAATTTCGTCATCCACCTTGATGCGGATCTCCCATTCGCGGTCGTCATCCAGGCACGGGGAGGGTTCGGGTGTGACAATCGTGGCCGGGTCATACAGCGCGTGCTGGCCCAGCAGTCCCTTGTCCGGCTGGTCGAATTCGGCGCGGGATTGTACGATCAGAAAAAAATTATCCGGGCTGCCCGGTACAATGCGGTAGGTCACGGCGCGCGGTACGACGATATAATCCCCACGCTCGAACGGCATGGGGCCAAAGTCTGTTTCGATGGTCCCCTCGCCGCGATGCACGAAGATCAGTTCGTCGCCATCGGCATTACGATAGTAAAACGGCATGGGCGCGGCGCGGCGCGACACGTACAGCTTAATGTCGCGGTTGCCCAGGAACGCTACCGGCAGACCTTGCGCGTCGTGCAGGTCGGGCGGCTCCAGGAGGTTTAGATCGAAGCAATGCGGCCGCAGTTTGCCTTCGAAGCGCACCCATCCCGTGGGCGCGTGGGCGTGGTACAAATGTGCGCTCTTGCCGTAAAAGCCTTTGCGCCCGTGCTCTTCTTCGAAGGTTCCTTCCGGCAATCCGACGTGTGCTTGTGAGGCAGCTTTGCCTTTTTTCAGCGGATACATTCTCCCCCTCCCGCTTTAAGCATAGCTGGGGGAAGCAGGCTTTATCCGCACCGGCCGCCAGCCAGGATGGTGCAAAGATTCCAGGCTATCAGACCTGCATACCAGTAGGTTATCCAACGGATCACGTGCTGTTTGCGCATCGCAATGCACGCACCGGCCAGCACCACGGCGGCCATCTTCGAAAGCAACAGAGCCACTACCGGCCCGAAGTGCATGAGCGCGCGGATGAATGGGCTGGCTTCCGCCAACCCTAACTTGAATCCGATGAGCGTAGTAAAAAAATCCAGCACCTGTAAATACAGGAATATCTGTATATAGAGCATTAGGCCGTCCGTTGGTTTGGCATCGCCTGCCGGGGAAGGATCGCACTTCCCTCAGTTGCAATTATAGAGGGAGATCGCTGCGCAATTCGGGCGAAAGCCGTAATGCACGTACTAAGGAAGGACTATGCCGGTGACCAAACCCGCGCCATTACCAGAAATGCGACCACGCCCAGGCAGATCCGCACGGCGCCGGGTAACCGCAGCGCCTTCGCACTGCCCACGTCCAGTTGTTCCCGCGTCACGTGGGGAGCGTGCCATTTCATCAGTTCGCTCATCATATATCCAAGGTTCCACAGAGTCTGCTGCAAGCGGCCCTTCAGCAGCACGAGTATGATGGCCAACACGCCGCCGATCGCCGCGCTCAGCAGGAAGATGCCTACGAAATCGGAGCATCCCACCATGGCTCCCACTGCCGCCAGCAACTTCACGTCGCCCGCGCCGGTCATGTGCAGCATATACATCGCCAGGTTCAACACAAAAGCCAACGCGAACCCCTTAGCTGCCAGCCACACACCATCGAGCGGCGAAGGGTAGGAGATGAGTGCATTCAACACAAAGCCGAGCACCAGCGTGCTTACAGTCAGCCAGTTGGGAATGCGGCGCGAGCGCAGATCTGTAAAGCTCGCTACCAGTACGCTCAGTAACAGGACGAATTCGATGCCCACGGCGGGGCGGGTGAATTGAATCACAGGCACCAGTATACAGATCGGCGGGAACCGCGTTCACCATAACGATGGTTAACCACTGGCGGCTGAATTGTACTTGAATTGCAATAAGACGCCCAAAGCGGGATCGCAAGATTCGCGCCCAGGGAGAAAAATGCTTATTCCCAATTTAGCCCCGGCGATGGCGCGAAGCCTTGCCGGCATGCTGTTGTGTGTACTCGTGGTCGCCGCTCAAGACCAAAGTTCCAGCGGTACGCCGCCCGCCCCAGTTCGGGTAACCGTGCCTGCGGGCCAGTCGCCGGCCGCCGTCACGTTCGGCGCGGTCACCCCGCAATACAATTTCTCCTATGGCGCCGATCCGAATCAGCCCCTGCTTCCAACCGGGGGTTTGTGGAGTTTTGACATGCCTGTGCAAGTTACGCCATCGACACCCGGCTGGACAACCGGCGAGTTTGGCCTGGAAGGCATACCCGATGCGTTCTATTTCGAGCCCTACTTCACGTCGGGAGGCGTCAGCCAGTATGCGGGCGGGTGCTTCTGGAATGCATCCTACGACGAGCCCCCGTATTGGATCTATAACGGCGGCGAGGCCACTGGCAATAAATACGAGGAATTGACCGGGCCGATCCTGCGTGCGCAAGCGGCGATCGGTTCGGTGTACCAGTCCGCCTCGCAACAGGTGACCGGTTCCGAACAGCCTACGTATGGCTTTGCCGCGCTGGCGGAATGGAATCCCAGCGTCTACACCACGGCACCATACGTTCTCGGCGCGCTATACTTCGCCTCGGATTCCTGTTACTCCGGCGACATCGAGTACGGCTTCGCGCACTACAACTATTACAGCCCGGCGGTGGACCAGTTCTATTTTTACAACTTCAGCAACTGCTCCGCGGCCCCCGGTACGCCGGACAGCTATGGCTGCATCGGATCGGAGGACGGGCAGAACTTTGGCGTGAATCAGTGCTCGGCCGCGGTGAACCTGCCTACCCTGCAGCCTAACTCTCAGGGAAATGACTGGTATTTTTGGTACGCCTATATCAGCCAGAATCCGTCGAACGGACACTATGAATTCCTGGCTGGCGTGCGGGATCCGTACACCAATGCTGCGATCTGGAGTTGCGTGGGCGACCCGCTCGGTTCACCGACGTTTCCGGTCTCTACCTGCCCGCAAACCGAGTCGGCGAGTTACGCCTGCCCCAACGGCCAGGTGACTGGCGCCATTTATCCGATTAAGCAACTCTTTGGCGGTCTGGGCAGCGTGACGGCCGGCATGACCAACATATCGAATACGCCGCCCACGGGAAGGGCGAACCCCATGCTGCACATGAAGCAGCTTTATATTGCCATGCCGTAAGTTTTACAGCAATCGGTGCCGCGTTGTGGGGCAGGACTCCAGTCCTGCGGCCGACGTCCACGTCGGCCGTGGCGGGTCCTGGAGGACCCGGCCCAGAGGGCACCCCGACCTGGAGGTCTGCCCCACGCTATTTCTTCAAAGCTTCCGGGTTCAACAGATTCGGCGGACGGCGTCCTTCAATCGCCGCCACGGCATTCTCCGCCGCCATCATCGACATCTTAATCCGCGTGTCCACCGACGCGCTGGCGATATGCGGCGCCAGTACCACATTCTCCAGCTTCAGCAGCCCTGGATCAACTTGCGGCTCGTGCTCATACACGTCGATACCCGCCCCCGCAATCACGCGCTGAGCGAGCGCTTCCGCCAGCGCCGGCTCGTCCACCACCGGCCCGCGCGAAGTGTTCACCAGGATGGCCGTCGGCTTCATCATGCGCAACTCGCGCGCGCCGATCAGGTGCCGCGTCTCCGCCATCAGCGGCACGTGCAGGCTCACAAAATCCGCTTCCCGCAGCAACTGGTCCGCGCTAACCGGCTCCATTCCCAACTCTTTCTCCAATGCTTCCGGCGCCCGCCGCGAGTCGTGGTAAATGATGCGCATCGAGAAGCCTTTCGCCCGCCGCGCAACCGCCTGGCCGATGCGCCCCATCCCGAAAATGCCCAGCGTGCGGTGATGCACGTCCTGCCCCACCAGCAGGTCCACGCGCCACTTGGTCCATTGCCCGGAATGCACGAACTGATGCCCCTCGACCACGCGCCGCGCCGCCGCCAGCAGCAGCGTGACCGCGAAATCGGCCGTCGTATCGGTGAGCACGTCCGGTGTGTGCGTCACCAGGATGCCGAGCCGCGTGGCCGCCGGTATATCGATGTTGTCATAGCCCACCGCCACGTTCGCGATCACCTGGAGGCCATCCAGGCTGGCCAGCACCTCGGGTGTGAACTTGTCCGTAAGCTGGCTAACAACGGCCCGTTTACCGCGGATGCGCCGCGCCAACTCCGCCGCCGGCATGCCGTCATCCGATTCCTCGTAGTCCAACTCCGCGTGCTCTTTCAGATAGGCGATGGCCTCGGGATAAATGCGTTTGGTGACCAATACGGCAGGTTTCATCGAACGCAAATTGTCGCACATGCCGCACCCGGCTTACAATTCGGAGATGGCTAGATTAGGATTTTTAGGACTTGGGATTATGGGCTACCCGATGGCCCGGAACCTTCTGCGCGCCGGCCACGAGGTGGCCCTCTGGTCGCACAGCGCGGGCAAAGCGCACGAATTGGCCGCCACGGGGAAGGGCCGCTTCTGCGCCAGCCCCAGAGAGGTTGCGGAGAACGCGGATGTCATCTTCCTATGCGTGGGCAATACCGCGATGTCACGCGAGGCGATTCTGGGAAACGATGGCATCGTCGAAGGAGCCCGTGCAGGCTCGGTAGTGGCCGACGCCAGCACCATCGCGCCCACCGCCAGCCGGCAGATCGGCCAGGCGCTGGCTGCCAAGGGCGTCGATTTTCTGGATGCGCCCTGCACTGGCTCGAAGCCCGGGGCCGAAGGCGGCACACTGACATTCATGACTGGCGGCAAGCAGGACGTCTTCGAGCGAATTCGCCCTTATCTGGAAGTGATGGGTAAGCGCTTCTATTACTGCGGCGGACCCGGCATGGGCCTGCACGCCAAACTCTCCCAGAATCTGATTTTATCGAATCTGTTACAGGGCTTCAACGAAGGCATGGTGCTGGCCACCAAGGCCGGTGTGGATCCGGCTCTCATGCTCGATATTCTCGATAACAGCGCCGCTAAATCGGGACTGGTATCGGCTAAAGCTCCGCTGGTCCTGCGGCGCGCTTTCGCCCCGGCTTTCTCGGTAAAGTGGATGCACAAGGACATAGGCCTGATGCTGGACTCCGCCGACGAACTGGGCGTGCCTCTGCCGCTGACCGCCCTTACGCACCAGATGTTTCAGGCATCTATCGCCAAAGGGCATGGCGACGAAGACATTTGCGCGACCATTAAAGTACTGGAAGATCTAGCCGGTGTGGAGGTAAAAGGGAGCGAAGCCAGCAAGGCGGATGCCGGCTGAGTTCAATTTCTGTATTTTTCGTTACAGAATCTGGCCGGTCTACCGAAAAATACAGAAAACTGTTGCAATCCGCCGAACGATATTCTATTATTGGAATAAGCCGGGGAGGCAACTCCCACCAAAGCGAGACTAACCTCTAAATAAAGACCCCTGAAGCAACCTCCCCGGCGCCCGAAAGGGCAAGGGTCTTCCAAAAAAAAGAAAAATCAGTAGGCCGGTTATTCCGTCGCAGCAGCAGGAGCGATTCGTACGCTGCTGGCCGCCAGTTTTCCAGTCCGATCCATCCCCAGCTCGTAAAGCAAACGAGTGCCGGGCTTTAACGTGGTGGGGTCGCCCTCGGCCAGGCGGGATACGTGGAAAAACACATCGCGTCCCCCATCGTCCGGGCGGAGAAAACCAAAACCTTTGGCTTCAAAGTAGGTTACTACCGAGCCAATCTGTTCGCGAGGGCCATCGCCCCCGGAGCCTTCCGCGGAGCCTTGGCCGCCGGATCTGCTGCTCTTATCGCCAACCCCCTGCTTGATCAGGGCCAGATCTTCCTCAGATAGCTCCGTAGCGGGAGCGGTCTCGGACGGCATCTTGAGGTCGGGATTCTTCTTGCGGGCTTCTTCGAATAAGCGTTTTGCTCGAGCGTTCAAATGACAATTCCTTTAGTTTCTCTAGTGTACGGGCGCCGGTGCGGCTTTGGGTTTGCGCGCGCGGGAGGCCCGTTTCTCGGCCGGCGGTTGCCGGTCGCTCTTCCTCAACTGCCCCATCACCATGGGGGTTACGAACTTTTTTTCACCGTGATCGTCAAATTTGATCACAATACGCTCCTCATTACTCGCGAGCACAGTTCCCAATCCGAATTTGTCGTGCTCAACCTGAGCGCCTTGGGAATAGTTGTTGGCAGCCATTAGTAGGGGTTTACTCCTTTATTTTTCAGATCGTGGCGACACTCGAAATGGAATCTTCGGGGTGGATGCGGGGCACGCTGACACAATCGTATGCTCTATGATATCACTCCGGGACGCATGGCGGCAAGCGAATGTCCCTCGGGCACTCTTTGTTGGCGTGAAGTACTCTCTACTCAAAGGTATCCGTCCTAAGTAATGGTACTTACCTGACTTACGTCTTCACACCCCCAGGCATTAAGATCCTATAAGAATATGCCTCAGTCCACCTCCGCCATGCTAGACTACGCCGAATCCACCGACGATCGCTTCCGCCTTTTGATCGACCAGGCGCCGTTCATGTTTTGGTCCGCCAACCGCGACGGACTTTGCACGTTGTTCAACCGCTCCTGGCTCGAATTTCGCGGCCGGACCATGGCGCAAGAGATCGGCAACGGATGGGTGGAAGGGGTTCACCCCGATGACCGGGAACGCTGCCTGGCAACCTTTCGCCGCGCGCTCCAAACGCACCAGGCGTTTGACATGGAGTACCGCTTGCTCCGCGCGGATGGGCAATACTGCTGGATACGCGACGCGGGCGTGGCGCAGTTCGATAAAGACGGCGCATTTCTCGGCTATCTGGGTTCCTGCGTCGAGATCCCGGTGCCCAACCGTACCACGGCCGTGAGCCCATTAACGTCGCGCGAGGTACAGGTGCTGTCGCTGGTCGCCAATGGCCATTCCACGAAGGAAATTGCCGGCCTGCTCGGTATCAGCTATAAAACTGCCGATTCGCACCGCAGCCGCATCATGGAAAAGCTGGGCGTACACGAAACCGCCAGCCTGGTGCGCTATGCCATCCGGCAAGGCATCGTGCGGGCATAGAGCGGTGCGCCCGTCGCGCACTACTTGACGATCAGTCCCTGTCCGGTCGGCAGCGACAGAACCTCCGCACCCAGATTCGCGGCAGCCGCGTCGATCGCCGCAGCCAAAGCGTCGTTCCCAAAATACGCGTAATCGTCGAAAAGTACCATCGCGCCCGGCGCCAAATGGTCCCAGAAGTATTCCAAGGCGGCTCGCTCCGGGTAAGCGCAATTCATGTCGATGTGCAGGAACGCGACCCGGCCGAGGCGCAGCGCAGTCAGTACACCAGGCACCGCGCCCTGGACGATCTCGACGTTAGGCCACTCCGCATAGTTCGCGCGTACGCGCTGCATGTCCGTCACATACGCGCCGCTGGCGATGGCTTCCTCCGCCAGGCCGGCCCGCCCGGCACCGATCTCTGCCGCAGAATACTGCGCAAGTAGCGGTCCGCTGAAGGTGTCGATCAGATAAAAGCGTTTCCCGGTTTTGGCCCAGTCCAAGCGCTGCATGATGGCGGAGCTGACGAATCCGGCATTCACTCCGCACTCCACGAAATCGCCGGGCAAGCGTGCCGCGATACCGGCTGCCCACAACGCCACGTGGACCCGCCACTGCATGTGCGGATCGGCGCCCGCGCTGGCCTTCACGCCGCGCGCGTAGGCCACCCGGAAAGCGGGGTCGTCCTGGAAATGGTGATTATTCGCGGTGAACAGGCTATCGCGCGCATAGCAGCCCGGCGCGCGGGTGTTGAACACCACGTATCCCGCCCGAGACAGCCACCTTCGAATGCGATCGCGCACCACTTATGGAGTCACCCGAAGGGCGGGTCTGGAGACCCGCCGGGCCAAGCGGGCACCCCCTGGAGTCCTGCCCCACAGTTTCTTAGGGCGCATAGAGATCCAAATCCTGCGCCGTATCGGTCGATTCCGAAAGCGTCAGAGAGCGCGCGCCGGCGGCTTCCATCTCGTCCGGTTCCGGCTTCTCATACTCAAACGTCGAAAGAATGCGATATAACCCCGGCGCCAGACTGTTGAAACGATATTGGCCGCGCACGTCGGTGCGCATCGCGCGCAGTTCCCCTAACCTCTTGCGATTGTCCTTATCGAACGCCTCCAGGTAAACCGGCGCGCCGGGTGCCGGATCATGTCCCGCACCGGTCACCAACCCGTGAATGGAAGCGGGATGCGATGACACCTTGATCGACACCACGTCCGCGCCGCGCAAATAGACCTCGTTCCAACCATCCGCGCGGCCGGATTCCGATTCCGGCATGCCGTAGACACCGGCGACCTGCACGGCATAATAACCCGCCGGCGGCCCGATAGACATCTCCCAACGTCCAGGTCCCAGCGCCGCGCTACCATTCTCCAGCTTCAAGACTTCCGGCCGCCCTCCTCCGTCGAGATCCTTACGGCGCGCCGTGATCCGGGCGTCGGCGGGGTCCAGGCGATTGCCTTTCTCGTCCTGCATGCGGAACTCGGTTTCGCGAAAGCTGGTGA
Organism: Bryobacterales bacterium; assembly: GCA_963756605.1. GTDB lineage: Bacteria > Acidobacteriota > Terriglobia > Bryobacterales > Bryobacteraceae > Bog-159. The sequence continues at coordinate 391,574 of CAVWOT010000019.1, forward strand.
CATGCACCGACAACTCCGTATCGCGATCCACCGCTATTTCCTGGTAGGCAGCGAGTTTGCCGTGGCCGTAAGGATCGTCGCCCTCCGCGATCAGTTGGTAGTTTCCCGGCGCGACCTGTTCGAAGTTGAAAGCACTCGCCGTTTTGGTCTGCACGCGCCCCACATCCGAAATCAGGCTTACCGTAACCGGCGCCGGCGGGCTAACGAAGACCCGGCCGCGTACGCGAAACAGCTTGCCGGGGAACGGGCGAATATCGACGTCGTCGGCCTGCTGGTCGAGATCCACATCCACGGTGATGGACTGATCTACCGTCATGGTCTCCTTGTGGAACGTGGGCAGCAGCCCGGAGCCATCCTCCAGCAACTTGGCGGCGGCGCGCACATAGTAAGTGCCGGGTTCCAGACCGTGTATGCGGTAGATGCCGCGGTCGTCAGTTGTGGCGGCGGCCGCGATGCGCAGCGGCAGCCTGGTCAAATACGCGACCACCTTCTGTTCCGCGATGCCGATTTCGTTTTCGTCCAGGACCGTGCCCGAGATCGCCGCGTACCGGCGCAGGCGGATATCCAGGTACAGGGAGCCGTCCTGTTCGACAGAGATGGGCTTGCCGGCCGCGTGCCACTGCTTCTGGCCGTACTGGAAAGGCGCGAAGCCGTCCCGCGAGGCGCGCAGCAGGTACATGCCCGCGTCCACTGTGAAAGTAAATTGTCCCGTGCGGTTGGCGCGCACCGACAGCGGCTTCCCGCCGGTGCCCTCTACCGGACGCAGGGCCACCACTGAACGCGCCAGGGGACGGCCGGTAGAATGATCGAGCACGACGCCGCTGATCACCGCGGCTTGCACGGCGGAGCAACAGATCGCGGCTACGAGTAACCTGAGCATGAGTCAGTCGCGGTTACTCGAATATGACGCATGACCCGTGGTAAACGTGGAGGGCGGGCTTTAGCCCAATGTCACGTAGTTATCCCAATATTGGGAATGCTGCATAATTTGTGGGGCGGACCTCCAGGTCTGCGCGGGTCCTCCAGGACCCGCCTTCGCGCTTGGAATCAATTGTTCCAAACGCGGGCAGGCCGACGTGGACGTCGGCCGCAGGACTGGAGTCCTGCCCCACATTTATGCAGGTGTTCGGTTGCGCGAAAACTAAGTGGCATTGTGGCTTTAGCCTGGCTTTAGCCGCGCAGGGCTTCAGCCCTGCAACTCCGCGCGTCGTCTATAATGATGGCAGCGGGGCTAAAGCCCCACGCCGGCTAAAGCCCGCCCTCCACGGCCTGCGAGGATTTGAGTCTTCTTAGCACTCTTATGAACGCACGCGCGGACGCGCTCACCGTCGCAATCAAAGTGGTAGTTTATATCAGCCTGTATTTCGCTGCTGCGTTTGTTTTAGGTTCAATCCTGCTTTGGATCGGCGGACCCGCTGCGTACATCGTAACCATCACCATATCCGGACTACTGGCCGCCGCATTTTCCAACGTTCTATGCCTGCGGATCTATGTCCAGCGGGGCATCGCGGCCATTGGACTGCACAGTGACCGGTCTTCTTTATTGAACCTGGGCTACGGTTGCCTCGGCGGCATCGGCGCGGCCACCCTGGTGCTGGCCGGACCGGTGCTTTTTCGCGCGGCACGCTTGGAAAGCGATCCCGCCGCCCAAGCCAGTCTGCCTTCGTTTTTCTTCGTCACCGCGCTCCTGCTATTCGGATCGGCGGGCGAGGAACTTTTGTTCCGCGGATTCGGATTTCAGATCCTGCTGCGCGCGCTGGGCGACTGGCCGGCCATCTTGCCGGTGGGCGTTGTTTTCGCTCTACTGCATGCCGGTAATCCCAATTCCACCGGGCTCGGTTTGGCGAATACCGCGGGATTCGGCATCCTGTTCGGATACGCGTTCGTGCGCAGCCACGACCTCTGGCTGCCCATCGGCTTGCACTTCGGATGGAATTTTACTCTTCCGCTCTTCGGCGTCAACGTCAGCGGGCTTACAATAAGACTGACGGGGTTCACCATGCGGTGGTCCGCCGGGACGCTTTGGAGCGGCGGCGACTACGGTCCGGAAGGCAGCATCCTGACGTCGGCCGTATTGTTTCTGCTGTTCGCGTATTTGGGGAAAGCGCCTATACGGCGGCAACCTTCCGCCTTGCTGGACCCGCCCGCGGGTGATGTGACATGCGACGCTGGACAGCCGTTCTCGCCATCTTCCTGACGCCGCTGGTGCACGCGGCGGACAAACTCACCGAGCAGGACCGCATCGAACTGGTGCGCGGCCTACTGGCCGAATACGCCACCGTGAAACAACTCTTGCCCCGGTCGAAGAAGGCTCTGCCGTTCGAATCCACGGGCACGTTCGACAAGAAAGTATGGCAGGCGGCGTCTCATGAGTATGGCCCGGCTGGGCGCGTGGGCGACACCGTGAAGATCACGCGCGTGTTGATCGATGCCGATAAGCTGGTGCTGCAGATCAATGGCGGATTCAACGGGGGCCGCAGATGGTTCGACAGCTCGCAGATCTGCGGGGGCATGGGCGGATGCGGTACCCCCGTGCAATTGGGCAAAGGGGATTCCAATGCGCCCGGCGGCACTACCATCGAGTTACTCTTCCATAAGCCTCTGGAGCCGATGAAGGCGGCTGAAGTCAAGAAGATGCTGGCTCCTGTATTGGATTTCGAGAAGCGCAGCGCCACCGAAATCTATGCCGAAGTCCTTCCGCCGGAAGTGCAGACGGCGATTAAAGATAAAAAGGTGCTTGAAGGAATGGACCGCGACCAGGTGCTGATGGCCATGGGCCGGCCCAATCACAAATCGCGCGAAACGAAAGATGGCGTCGAACTGGAAGATTGGGTCTTCGGACAGCCGCCCGGCAAGATTACGTTTGTAACATTCAATGGCAGTAAGGTGGTCAAAGTCAAAGAACAATACGCGGGACTGGGCACCGAGGTGGCCGATCCCCAAGTTCCGAGGTAATACACCCGTGGCGCACGCTTTAGCGTGCTGCGGCGAACTTCAGTTCGCCGTGAAGTGCGGAACTGTCGGCTGAAGCCGACAGCAGCACGCCGAAGCGTGCGCCACATCATGACACATACTGAAAGAAGTGATGTTCGATTGCATCGGATAGTGTCCTCCTGATATCCTTTAAGGTAATCCCACATTCAAGTCTTTAGGAGAAGAAATGGCTGTAAAGGTTGGCATTAATGGGTTCGGCCGCATTGGCCGCAATGTAGTCCGGGCGGCTCTGCACCGGAACGACATCGAATTCGTGGCGGTCAACGATTTAACCGACACCAAAACGCTGGCGCATCTGCTGAAATACGACTCCGTGCTGGGTACGCTGCCCGAAGAGATCCGCGCCGAAGAGGATGCCGTCCTGGTGGGCGGAAAGCGCATCAAAGTATTCGCCACGAAGGATCCCGCGCTGCTCGATTGGAACTCGGTGGGCGCCCAGATCGTCATCGAATCCACCGGCAAATTCACGGATGCCAAGGATGCCTGCAAGCACATTCGCGGCACAGTAAGGAAAGTCATCATCTCCGCGCCGGCGAAGAACGAAGACGTCACGCTGGTGCTGGGAGTGAACGACGGCGCGTACGATCCAGCGAAGCACAATATCATTTCGAATGCCTCCTGCACCACCAATTGCCTGGGGCCCGTGGTGAAGGTTCTGCATAGAACGGTGGGGATACTGAAAGGATCCATGACCACCATCCACAGCTATACCAACGACCAGAATGTCCTGGACTTTCCCCACAAAGATTTGCGGCGCGCGCGCGCGGCGGCACTGAATATGATTCCCACCACCACGGGCGCGGCGAAGGCGATCGGCTTGGTCATGCCTGAGCTGAAGGGCAAGCTGGATGGTTATTCCATGCGCGTGCCGACCCCGGATGTTTCGGTGGTCGACCTGGTGGCGCTCACCAGCCGGCCTACCACTGCAGAGGAAGTTAATGCCGCTTTCAAAGCGGCCGCGGACGGCCCGATGAAGGGTATTTTGGCCTACACCGACGATCCCGTGGTATCGACCGACATGCTGCATAACTCAAACAGCTCGATCGTGGACGGGCAGATGACCAAGGTGCTCGACGGCAATCTGCTGAAAGTGATCTCCTGGTATGACAACGAGTGGGGCTACTCCTGCCGGGTCGTGGATCTGATCGAATTCCTGACGCAGAAAGGCCTGTAATTTGTGGAGCAGGACGCCGCCGGCCAGGAGGGAACGATCACCGGCCGCGGCGGCGTACCTGTCTATTTTCGCAAGTTAGGGCGCGGCTCACGCGCCCTGTTAATTCCCAACGCGGCATGGCTCGCGGGCGACTTCGAATGCCTGGCACGCAACCGCACGGTCGTCTTTTACGATCCGCGCGGGCGCGGCAATTCCGGTCCCATGCCGGACTCGAGCCAGATCACCCTCGAAGGCGAGACCGAAGATCTTGACCTGGTTTTGCGCCATTGCGACTTGGAACGCGTGGCTTTGTTTGGTTGGTCTTACCATGCCGCAGTGGCCGCGGACTACGCCAGCCGCCATCCGGAACTTGTCGAGCGCCTGATTCTCAGTGGACCAATGGCGCCATCGTATTCCGGCGAGGCGGCCAGGGTGCTGCAGTCGCGTCTGGACCCGCAGGCTATCGCGGACCTGATGAAGTCGCCGCCCGCCGATCCCGCCACCGCTGCCAAAGCCTGGCGCGCCGCCGTAATGCCCGGCTACTTTGCCGATGGCGGCGCGTATGCCCGCGGGTTCCCGCAACCGCGCGAGTCCGATAACGAACGGATGGCCAATGTAAGCCGGCATTTGCGCGCGCTGACGGCCTCACTCAGCGCGTGGGATTGGCGATCCGCAGCGGCCCGATATGGCGGACCGGTTCTGATCCTGCACGGGCAGGGCGATTTCGTGCCGCTGGAGGGCTCGCGCGAATGGGAGAGATCGTTTCCCAACGCACGCCTGCTGGTCATTCCGAACGCCGGACATTTCATATGGCTGGAACAACCCGAGCCGTTCTTCGGAGCGATGGAAGCATTTCTAGGCAGTTAGGTTGTCGCAGGAAGGCGAACTGAAGTTGGCCGTTCGATGCGGCGCGTGAAAACCTGCAACGGTCCCCAATAGTATGGCAACCGGCCGCCTCCGCCCCCATGCAGCAGGGCGAGCTTACAGGCGCGCAGTGCCCGCGCGGGACTCTGGCCGGCCGTGATCCGCGCGTAGAGACCGCCCATCATGGCGGCCGAGCGGGCGTCATCCACGTCCCACAGGCTGGCAATCACGTTCTGCGCGCCCGCCTGCAGGAAAGCCCAGGCAAATCCCATCAACCCTTCGCCAGCGTAGGCTTTCGCCCCGGCGCTAGAGCACGCGGATATGGTCACCAAGTCCGCGCTGAGCGGCACGTCCGCTACGTCCCGCGCGTACAGTTTGTAAGTCTCACCCTGGTGCGAAAGAATGATGGCCGAGTTCAGCGGGCTTTCCCGATTAGCCGTGGCATGCGTGGCGAAGTGGATGTCAGTGAAGTTCGCCGGCGAGGCTTTCGCATATTGCGCCGGAATCGCATTGGCCCCGGTGATAACCACCCGGTCCGCCGCCGGGAACTGCTCCGCGACCGCCGCGATCTCTTGCTTCACGTGTGTGAGGGGCGCAAAATCCTGGCCCGTCAGGACCGGGTCACCCAGGAGCAGCAACTTCGGTGTACGGGCTGCCTGCCGCTGGCCGCCGGTCAGTGCCCGCAGGCAGGGAGCCGTCGAGATGGCCACGTCCTCGATCCAATAGTGAGGCGGCGCGCCGGGCACCACCAGCGTCTCGAAGTTGAGCTGGTGCAGCGCGCCATCCGGCACGATAATCACGTTCGACCCGGGCGCGATCAGTTTTTGCACCGGAGCCAGCACGGCTGCATACAATGCCGACGATACGCCATCGCGGCGGGCCAGCGGATCTCCCCCCTGGGCGATGATGCCGGTGTACTTCTCGACCAGTCTGGCGATTTCCTTTCCCGGCGGCAGATCGAATCTGGTAAGGCGGCCGGAACCGATCACCCATAGCGAAGATCTGGCTCCGCCGGGACCGCTTAGCCAGTACGAGAGAATCACCGTGTGGGACGCTTGGGCGGCGGCCAGCAGTTCGTTGAGCTGAAAGCTGGGCGGGACCCAGCCGCGATGCCCCAGCCGTTGATTGAGAACGCGCGCGCGCGACGACTCCGCCACTTCGAGGGCTCTCGCCGGGTGCCCTTGTGCGATCAGGAAATCAACGTAGTCCTGAAAAAATCCGATCAGGACGGCCGGCGCGAGAAACGTCGTCTTCCAATCGTCGCTGGTTAGTTTATCCCACTCGTGGTCAATGGTGTCGATGGCATTGCGGTACTGAGCCTCGGCCAGTACCGGCCTGCCCGTCGTCCAATAGAGATATGCGAGCCCGCCGTACGCCTGCCACAGAACGTCCGGTGCGTGCGCTCGCGGCGCATGCTGAATCACCGTGCGATATTCGGTCTCCGCGGCCTGGTAGTGGCGCCCCAGTCTCTCGATGGCCGCGCCGGTCAGTTCGGAATAGACCAACGACCACTGGTTACCCAAGCGGCGCTTAATCTCCAGAGCCTGGTTATTGTACGATTCGGCGGCAGCCAGGTTCCCCCTGTCCAGCGCTATCTGCGCCAGGTTGGTGAGGGCGATAGCCAGCCAGGCGTCATTTTCGGCATCCCGCGCCAGTTGGGCGGCGCGTTGCTGATAACTCTCGGCGCGATCCAGATCGCCCCGGATCATGTAGATGTTCCCGAGCCCGCCGAGCCAGCGCTGCTGGTTGTCCTTGGCGCCGATTCGTTCGGTGATCTCCGCGGCGCTGGTCAAGGCACCTTGTGCCCGGTCGGTATCGCCCAGCATCGAAAAACACCAACCCAAATTGCCCAGGGCGGTGGCGATCATGTACTTGGCGCCGCGGCGCAGCGCCCTGTCGCGGGCGTCCTCCAGAAAAGGGATCGCTTCATCGAAACGCCCAAATCTTGCCCGGTTGTAACCAAGATCGAGGCGCGACGCGATGACAAAATAGGGATCGGGTTCGCGTTCGGCTTGGGCGAGAGCTGCGCGGTTATATTTCTCCGCCTCGCTAAAGGTCTCGGCCAGTTCGGCCAGGAGCAGCCAGGCGCGGCAGCTTGACGCAATGTCGCCGGCAGCCAGCGCCTGCTGGAGAGCTTCCTGCAGCAGTGCGGGTACGTTTTTAGGATCCGATTGCTTGGCTATCCTGGCACGGTCGAGTGCCCACCGGCCGCGCAGGCTGGCGCTGGGAAGGCCGTGGGCCGCTTCCAGAAGTGCACGGGCTTCCGGCATCCGGCCCAGCGGAACGAGGTCCTCGATGCATAACAGGCGAAACTTCCAACCCCACTCGCCGACGGGCCACTGGCGCAGGCCCTCGCGGGCCATCTCGAGCGACGCGTTAAAGTCCCCGCTGCGGAGTGCGTACGCCGCCTTCCCGTAAAAGACGGCATCACTTTCGCGGCGCCGGCACCCGCAGAGCCACAGAAACTGGGCGATCAGGGCAGGGACAATCAGCCGCCGTTTCCAGAACCGCGCCCATCGCTTTGGCCGCCCGCCATCCGCACCATATAAACCTGGTGGATCGGGTGCCAGTCCAAGGTCGGGAGCAGCCTTCATTTCGCCGAAGAAGATCCTACCAGGATTCTTAACGTAGAGAAAGCGGGACGGGCTGGAGCTATCTCCTTTTCAAGGGGAAGTTCGGAATCTCGACCGTGACACGATTTCATCTTCCGGCACACCCCGGACCGACAATGTATAAACACCCGCTGGTAAATTCTCGACGGGAATCTGCAAGTATAAGAAGTCGTCTTCGGAGGGCGGCGTGGTCAACGACCCGGATAACTTCCGGTCGCCCGCTTGATCGAGAACCTCATAAGCGTAGGACTGGCTTTTCTGGGCGGAGGCGACAAACCGCACCAGGTAATATTTCTCGCCTGCTGAAATCGGGTGTACCAGATCTGCGCCGTGTGCCGGCCCTGGCGCAAAATAGGCGGCCCTGAGTTGCGGCCCGCCAACCTCGTGCGTGCGTTCGAATAGCACATAGGCGATTCCGGCAAACAACACCAGGTTGGCTGCCAGCGAAACCGCCAGGGCGGGGCGCGGACGCAGCCACTTCCGCCATTCTTTCCGGATGCCTGCTTGCCCAGCTTGCAGTGATGAAAGTTCGGGCGCGGATGAGGATACGAATCGGGGCTCCGGAAAGGGTGCCTGCATCGCCTGCCGGATGTTCGCGAGGAGTTTCACCTCGAAACTGACTCTGGCCGAACATATCTTGCAATCGAAAAAATGCTCTTCGAAAGCCTCCCTCTCCGCGTGTGAAAGCTTGTTCTGTGCGTAGCGGCTGGCAGCCTGAGCGATCAGGGCCTCGTCATGATCCATTCATGCTCCTCAAAATAGATAGTGAAATCATAATATTAAAACGTTACAAAGCCATAATAAAACAGTGCAGTAATTTCCGTTAAGGGCAACTCCGGATAAGAGGGCCAACCGCACGAATAAGGCTTGAGGCGGCTGATTATTTGGTTAAAGATAAGTTCGTAAGATCTGCGGCGACTCCGGGCATCATTTTTTCTCCTCTTTCGCGTCTCGTTCCTCAAGTAACAGCAGGGCCTTCTCGGCGTCCCTGACATCATCGAGGGTAAGTCTCCTCGATTCGATCAGGTGAGCCATGACTGGCTGAAGGCGGTCGCCCAGCAACGAGAGCAGCTCATTGATCAGCCGGCCTTGGGCCTCACCCCGTGACATCAAGCCTCGAAAATGTGGGCATGGCCGATCTTCTTGACACGGCGTAGCGTCTTCTTTCCCTCCAGGCGATAGACCGTGGTCTGGATTGTGGAATAAGCCGGGTGATTACGCTTAGGGAACGCCTCCTGGATTTCGCGAATCGCGCAGGCCCACGGGTCCGGAGCGCTCGTATGCAATGCCAATATATGGACATGTTTTCGGGGAGACCGCGGTTATTCGCTGACACGAATCTCGGGCCGTAGCGAGGTTTGGGTCCCGCAAGTCGGGCTGGGGAACGGCAGTGTGTCGAGTACGGAACTCGCCGGGCGATCTTTACTCCCCAACAGCGGCCCAACGCGATTCCCCGCGGCCGGCTACCGCTTCTTCAACTGTTCCGGAAAGACCGCATACCCTTCCGGCGGCGGATACATCTCGCACAGCAACTCCAGGCGCTTGCGTAAGTAGCGGCTGGGCATCTGCCGCGGGCCGGTCTCGATGTCGATATCGCAACAGGTGCCGTGCATATACAGCGTGAGCGTATCTTCGAAGGCTTGCCGCGCATAATCGCGAAACAGCTTGGTCTCCTTGCGTATGTTGGCCTGGCGGCGCGTCAGTGACTGCTTCAGATGCCAGCTCCGCTCGTCCACCTCGCCGTGCACTTCCGCGCTCAGTTCCTCGCGTAGTTGGCGGTAGAAGCTTTCCCGTGTTTCGAAGTCCCACTTGTTCGCAATGACCGCGGCGAGCGAATTGTAGAAGGTGTAATGATAATTGGCGATCTCTTCTTCCTTGGTCGCCAGCACCAGGATGGTCATGTCGCCCGCATTTAGCCGCGAAACAGTAAGCTGTCGCCCTTCCGCCGGTTTCTCGAAGCTCACCAGATCTCCCGCGCGGACATTGCCCTTCTCCAGGTACGGCACCAGCACCAGTCCGACGGTCCCGAGGTCGGAACAAAGCACCAGCGAAAGGGCGGCAATGGGGTCGTGCAAGTACTGCCGCAGGTCCTCCTCCGCCATCGAAGGGGTGCAGAAGTAGGAGAAGGTGTGGTTGACCGGAATGAATTGGCCGCGGCAGCGGGCGGCCAAGTCCGCCACCGTGAGGCGGGGCTGGCCATTTACAGTGGACATCGACGCATCCCGATTGTATCAAAGGGGCGCTCCGCACGCGATTACCCTTGGGGGATGGGGGGATGGATGCCCGCTCCCCTTCGCCCCGGCGCTACAATTTCAAGCGGTGGAGGTTTGTCTCCAATTTCCAGGAACTCGCCACCGGGAAGGAACTGGCCCAGCTCTTTCCCGTTTGTGACCTGGGAGCGATGCCTGGCTTCGGCTGTGGTGGACGTCCATCCGGATGACTCCGGCGCCTGGTGAATCCGAAAGAGTGTGGTTTCACGCGCGAAGTCATTTCCCTTACCGGCACCGGGCGGCCGAAGCGTGCGCGCCTTGCATCGCATAAAAACGCCGCGGGCTGGCCCCCGCGAATGCCGCGAACTCGTGGATTAAATGAGACTGGTCGGCATAGGCTTCGGCGGCTATTTGCGTCCAATCGCGGGCTGGTCTGCCGAGTGGATTTCCGGGCGTGGATGCGAAACTGCCCAGCATCGCTTGAAAGCGTGCCACCCGCGCCAGCAGCTTAGGTGGCAAGCCCACCCATACCCGCATCAACCGCTCAAGCTGCCGGATGCTGATGCCGCACTGCCGCGCCACTTCCGCCATGCGCACCTCACCCGCCGATTCCAGGATCATGCGCACCGCTGCCGCGACGCGGAGGTCGGGTGATGCGCCCACCAGCCGCTCAGCGAGATACGACTCCAGCGCATCGAAACACGCATCCACCTCGGGCACACCCCCCAGCCGCGCGACCAGATCGGGCGCCGGATAGGCTACCCGCCGATCGACCAACTCCGACATCGGCCGGCGCCACAGCAGATGTCCGGTGCCGGGGCGCAGCCGCACGCCGGCAACCCGCGTCATGGGAGGCTTCGCGTAATGGCAGGGCCCGCGGCGCGGACCGCTCAGGAAGATTCGGGGCGCGGCATGCCGGGTCAGTTCCACGGTGAATTGTGCGCAGCCGTCCGGCAACGTCGCCACCGATGCCGGCGCTTCGCCATCTAACGACCAAAAACAGCCCAGGTAACTCTGTAAAGGCGGAGGAGCGCAGCGCACCAGCATACCCGTGCCGTTCAGAATCGCGCTCACCGGTTCTTCGCGCATGTCGCATTTTATCAATTCTTCCGGCGCGGAGAGTTGCATACTGGCGTCATGGAAATCCGAGGGAAGGTCGCCATAGTCACAGGCGCGGGCGGTAGCGGATCGGGGCGCGCCATTGCCCGCAGGCTGGCGCGCGATGGTGCCGCCGTCGTCATCACCGACATCAACGAGGCCGGCGCGCACGAGACGCTCCGGCAGATAGAAAACGCCGGAGGACGCGCTGCATTTTATCCGGCGGACGTCCGCGTCGAAGCCCAGGTACGCAACCTGATGGCTTTCGCCCGGGAGAGCTTCGGCCGTCTGGACATCGTCGTCAACAACGCCTCTGCACGATTCCATGGCGATACCCCGCTCGATCACTGGATTGAAACGGTCGAAACCGACTTCCTGGGCACGATGTACGGTACGCGCGCCGGGATCGATGCCCTCCGCCGTACGGGCGGCGGCGCCATCGTGAATATCAGCTCGATCTCTGCGTTGTGGCACGGCCGCGAGAGGCCGGCGCCGGCATACGATGCCGCCAAGGCGGGTGTCCTGCGGCTTACGACTACTCTGGGGTGGTTGGGGGAAAAAGAGAACATCCGGGTGAACTGCCTGGCGCCAGGTTGGATCGCATCCGAGCAGGTGCGCACTTATTGGGAGCCGCTGACTCCTGAAGAGCGCAAACAGCGGGGCGCGCCGTCACGTTTGCTGTCGCTCGATCAGGTGGCCGACGCCGTAACGCGCCTGGCCGTCGACGAGTCGCTTTATGGCCGCGTGCTGGTGTGGTGGTCGGAGGATGAGCCGCGGCTGATTCCGTGGGGTGATGTGGGATACGCGGCCCTTCTCTGACGCCAGCCGATATCAGTCGTACCGTAGAGCGCGGGTGGGATCCACGTGCGAGGCGCGGTAGGCGGGCGCCCAGGCGGCCAGCATGGTCACGGCCAGCAGCGCAGGCGCCACCAGCACATATGCGAGCGGATCGCGCGCGGCGGAGTTGAATACCGCCATCACCACCTTTTCCGCGGCGAAGCTGACTGCCAGCCCCAGAAGCAGACCAGTCATCGCCAGTTTGAAGGCCTGCCGCAGTACCATGCGCGCCACCTCCCCGCTATTAGCGCCGATCGCCAGGCGGATGCCAATCTCGCGCGTGCGGCGGGCGACCGAGTAGGCCATCAGACCGTACAGCCCGGCCATGGACAATAACAGGCCGATCAGGCCCATCAGGGCCACGGTCTGATTCAGGATGCCAGGCAAGGCGATGGCGCGCATGCGGTAAAACTCAGCCATGGTGCGCACGTCGTACACTGGTTGGCTGGCGTCTACGTTGCGCACCGCCTCATTGAGCGGCGCCACCAGGCCGGCGGCATCGCCGAACGATTGGGCCACCAGGGTCATCCGCGGAGCGGGACGTTGCGCCAGCGGCAGGTATAGGAAGTCCATCGGCGCTTCGCCGATCCAGAGGTACTTGCCGGTTTTGGCAATTCCCACAATCTGCACCCACGGTCCGCTGGCGCCGTCCAGCCGGAAGCGCTTGCCAATGGCGTCGCGATCGGGCCAGAAGTGCCGGGCGAATTCCTGGTTGACCACGGCCACGCGCGGCGCATCAGCCGTATCCCGCGCGCCGATGCCACGCCCGCGCATGATGGGAACTCCGATAGTCTCGAAGTAGCCCTCACCCACGATATCGGCGAACACGTTAAGGCCGTCGCGATCCTTGGGAAGCTGGAAACCTTCGGGCGCGACGTTTTCCGTATGTTGATCCGGCGCCATGGGTATCACCCTGGTCAGCGCCGCCGATTTCACACCGGGTGTCGCGCGCGAACGTTCCAGCAACTGTTTATAGAACTGCTGCGCCTGCGCGTCGCTATAGCGCACCAGCGCGGGGTCGAAGCTCATCATCACCAGGTGATCCGTACGAAAGCCGGGACCGCGCATCAGTTCGGCGCCGAAGCCGCGCGCTAACATGGCGGCCACCACAATCAGCACCAGCGAAAGAGCCACTTGCGCCACCACCAGCGCGTTGCGCCCCCAGAGGCGCTGTTTGCCGGAACTATCGGCATCTGCGGCCTTCAGTGCGGGCACCAGGTGTGTGCGGCTGGCCTGCAGCGCGGGAACCAATCCGAACAGCAACACGCTCGCGAGCGAGACCGCCAGACTGAACCACATCACCCGTTCATCTATCCTGATGGAGAGCACGAATGGCAGATCCGTGGGAATCCGGATACGGCCCAGGAAAGCCGCGCCGCCGTAAGCCAACGGCAGGCTGACCAATCCTCCGGCCAACGCGATCGCCAGGCTCTCGGCCAGGAGTTGCCGGATGAGACGCAGGCGTCCTGCGCCGATCGCCAGCCGGATGGCGATCTCGCGGGTACGTGCGCGCGACCGGCTCAGCAGCAGGTTGGCCAGGTTGGCGCAGGCCACCAGCAGCACCAACCCGGCCAAAGCCATGAGCATCATGACCAGGGTGGAGTCGGGCGGCGAGCGCTGTATGCGCGCCGCGATTTCGGTCATCACCGCAACGCTCCAGTCGCGGTTGGTGTCCGGGTAAGCATGCGCCAACGCTCCCGCGATCGCCACCAGCTCGGCTTGCGCGTGCGCGACGGTTTCACCAGGTTTCAGCCGGCCTTTCACCGAGAGCCCGCGATTATCGCGGTGTTCAAGGAGGTTGTGCGCGGGATTGCTGTCCAGGCGCGGGGCCATGGCCAGGGGGACGAACATGGCAGGCCGGAAATATTGATCCAAGCCGGTGAAACGCGCCGGCGCCACGCCAATCACGGTGAAATCGATGCCGTTCAAGCGCACCTTGCGGCCGATGACGCTGCGATCGGCGCCCAGGTCTTTTTCCCAGAAATCGTGGCCCAGCACCACCACTGCGTCGCGGCCCGGCACTTGATCTTCCTCCGGCAGGAAGCCGCGGCCGAGATCGGGCTCGATTCCCATGACCCGAAACAGATTGCCCGAAACCAGGTAACCTACCTTCATTTGGGCCAAATCGCCGCGTTTGGCGGTGAATCCAAAGCTTGAGAACGTAAACGCCACCAGTCCGGTAAAGCTGTGGCTGCGATCCCGGAAGTCGGCATAATCTCGATAGGAGATGTCGCCGGCGGGATCGGAGGGGCTATGGCTGTGCACGGTAACGACCGTGCCAGGCTGCGCGACGGAAAGCGGACGCAGCAGAATGGCATCGGCCAGGCTGAACATAGTGGAGTTCACGCCAATGCCTACCGCCAGCGAAAGCACCGCTACCACCGCAAAACCCGGATTGCGACAGAGCATGCGCACGCTATAGCGTAAATCTTGCAGCAGCGTTTCCAGCCGCACCCATCCCCAAGCGTCACGGCTCTCCTGGCGAAGGAGGGCCACATTTCCAAATTCGCGCCGGGCCTTCTCGTATGCCTCCTGTCCCGGCACTCCGGAGTCCATGAATTCGCCGGCTTTTTCCTCCAGATGCGACTGGAGTTCGCGATCGAGTTCGCGGTCTTCGCGGCGGCGGCGCAGGAAATTAAGCATCCATTTCATGGTTCGACCGGCCTCATCACGCGCGAAATGCCCTCCAGCATGCGGTCGAAGCTGGATATCTGCTTTTCCAATTGCTTGCTGCCGGCCGGGGTGATTTTGTAGACGCGCACCTTGCGATTGCGCGGCGAAAGGGTCCATGCGGCGTTAACCCAACCGGCCTTCAGCATACGCTGCAAGGCGGGATACAAGGAGCCCTCCTCAATCTGCAGAAGGTCCGCGGAGGCGCCTTTGATCTCCTGCGCCAGTGCGTAGCCGTGGCGCGGACCGCGGCGCAGCGTCTGCAGCACCATCATCTCTAATGCGCCGGGAAAAAGATCCCGTTCTGTAGGTTGGCTCATACTATTTTAGTCTATGCCTAGACTAACCTATCTCACGGCTACGCGTCAAGCGGAAATCGTGTGGGACCGGCGCTCTTGCCGGCAGACAGCGCTTTCCGAGCGCCGTAGTCCTGTAAAATCAGTACATATCCCTCATGGACTCCGATTATTACGCGCAATTGCTCGATCTCGCCGCTCGCCTGTGGCGGATTGACCCGGAATATTGGGATATCTGGGGCCGCAAGCACATCACTTCAGACGAGACTAAGCGCGCCATTCTGCGCAGCTTGGGCGTGCGGGCGGAGAGCGCCGAAAGCCTGCGCGTTTCGATCGAAGCGCGCCGTCACAAGGAGTGGACGCGCCTGGCCCCTCCCTGCCTGGTGGTGACCGAGGGCGCCGCCGTCGAGTTGCCGCTGCGCGCGCCGGCGCAGCTCAGCCAGGAAACGGCGCGGATCGAGATTCACGAAGAAAACGGGACGAGCCGCGCGTTGGAGTTCTCCCTGCGCAGCTATCCCGAGTGCGGTGCAACCGAACTGAACGGCCGCCACTACACGCGCAAGCAGGTGCCGCTGCCGGCGGGCCTGCCGACCGGTTATCACCAGGTCGACATCCGCCTGGGCGGATTGCAACATAGCACCCGTCTGATTGTGGCGCCGGCGCGCGCTTACGCGTCTCCCGCGCTGGCCGGCGGCGGCAAAGCGGCGGGAATCGCCTTAGCGCTGTATGGTGTCCGCTCGGCGCGCAATTGGGGCTGCGGCGACCTGCGCGACCTGCACGGCGTGGTCGACTGGGTGGCCGAGGATGCCCACGCCAGCTTCATTGCGCTAAATCCGCTGCATGCCATTTATAATCGGCGCCCTTACAACACCAGTCCTTACCTGCCGGAGTGCATCTTCTATCCGAATTATCTGTACCTGGATGTAGAATCGATCGAAGATTTCCGCGCGTCGCGCCGCGCGCAGCGGCTTTGGTCGGAGCCTGAAACGCAGCGCCAGTTGGCTGCCCTGCGCGATTCCGAGTATGTGGAATATGAGCAGGTGGCCACGTGGAAATTGCGCTTCCTGAAACTGGCCTTCGCCGGATTTCTACGCCAGCACCGGGAAGGCTCCGCGCGCGCTCTCGAGTTCAGCCGCTTTCTGGCCGATGAAGGCGACCTGCTCAGACGATTCGCCACCTATTGCGCGCTGGATGAATACCTGCACGCGCGGCATCCCGATGTCTGGACCTGGCCGGACTGGCCGGCACCGTATCAGGACCCGGATTCCCCGGAAACGCAAGCCTTTCGCAAAAAACATTGGCGGCATTTTCTGTTTTATGGCTATGTGCAGTGGCAGCTCTCCCTCCAACTCGGGGCGGCCCAGGAGTACGCCCGGGAAAGGGGTCTTTCGATTGGCCTTTATCACGATCTGGCGCTGGCCACCGATCGCTTCGGGGCGGACCTTTGGGCCCATCGCCGGTTCTTCGCCTCCGGGTGCCGGGTGGGTTCGCCGCCCGACGACTTCTCTCCGAAAGGCCAGGATTGGGGATTTCCGCCGCCTTGCTCCGATGCGCACCGCGACGACGGCTACCGCCTGTTCACCGAATCCATCCGCAAGAATTGCCGCTACGGCGGCGCGCTGCGCATCGATCACGTTATGCGCTTCTTCCGTCTCTTCTGGATTCCGGAGGGCGCCGATGCCACCGGCGGCGCTTATGTGCGCGAGAACTACGAAGACCTGATCCGCATCCTGGCGCTCGAAAGCGTACGGCAGCGGGTAGTCATCATCGGCGAGGATCTGGGCACCGTCGAGCCATTCGTGCGGGAAACACTGGACCGCTTTGGCATCCTGAGCTACCGGCTGTTCTATTTTGAAAAGCGCGCGGACAAGGCTTTCAAGACCTACGCGGAGTATCCTGCGCACGCGCTGGTCTCTTCCACCACGCACGACCTGCCCACGCTGGCGGGCTTTTGGACCGGCGCGGATATTGAAGCGCGCCGCCGCGCCGGCATGTTCCCGGACGACACCGTGTACCGCCGGCAGGTGCGAGATCGCGCCGCCGAGAAACAGAAGATGCTGGACCTATTGCACAGCCTCGACCTGCTGCCGGACTATGTCCCCAGGTCGGCGGAGTTCCTGCCCGAGATAACCGGTGAGTTGCACAATGCAGTCATCGGATTCCTGGCACTGACGCCTTCCCAACTCCTGGCCGTCAACCAGGAGGATCTGACCAAAGAGACCGCGCAGCAAAACCTGCCCGCCACCACCTGGCAGTACCCGAACTGGAGCCGCAAGATGAAATTCACGCTGGAGCAGTTGCGCACCGAACCCGTTGCGCGCGACTTTGTGGCTATGTTCCGCAACTGGCTGGTGCGGACCGGGCGCGTGAATTAGTTGATAGTGCCAAATATCCAACCTACATAACTCCTGTTACTTAGACAGGTGTTAAACTTCGTTCGGCGCACGCCGAAGAGTTCAACCGAATTATACAGTAAGAGGAGAGTTCATGCGCAGATGGTCTCTGCTGCTGTTGTTAGTGACAGTGCCGTGGCTTTCTACCGCTGCAGATAGCCCGGCGGAGCGCGCTCCGTTGCAACTGACTTTAAAACGGGCGGTAGAGTTGGCGCTTTCCCCGGAAGGCAACACTTACATCCAGCTTTCCGACGAGAACCTGCGGCAGGCCAAATCGCGGTCCGCCGAAGTGCGCTCCTTGTTGCTGCCCGATATAGAAGCGCAAGCCGAGCAGACCACCGCCATGCGCAGCCTGGCCGCCCTGGGTTTGGACCTGGCCGCCAGCGACACGCTGCTGGGAGCCGCGAAGAATCCTCCGCCCTGCACCGCGAGTACGCTGATCTGCGGCGTGCTGAGCACCGCCGAAGCGCCGCTGTTGTCCGATATCGCGGACAAGATTCCGCGCGTGGTTGGTCCATTTAACTCGGTGGATGTGCGCGCCCGGTTGACCCAGAACGTTTTCGACTTCAGCAGTATCCGCCGCTATCAATCCTCGCGCGCCGCCTTCCGCGCCGCCAAAAACGACCGGAGCGCCGCCGATAATTCCGTCTCCACCACGGTGGCGAAAGCCTACCTGGCCGCGCTGCGCGCCAATGCCGATGTGGAGGCCTATCAGGCCAACGTGTCACTGGCGGAGGCGGTCTTGCAGCAATCCGAGAACCAGCGAACCGCCGGCACCGGTACCGGTATCGAGGTGACTCGTGCAAAGGTGCAGCTTGCCAATGAAAAGCAGCACCTGCTGGTGGTCCAGAACGAACGCAACAAGGCTCAGTTGCAGTTGTTGCGCACTATGGGTCTCAGCCTGTCCACGGAGCTGGAACTGACCGACAAGCTGAGTTATGAACAGGTGGACGCCATCACCCTGGAGCAGGCGCGTGCGGAAGCCGTCGAGAACCGCCCCGATGTGAAAGCGCAGGCGGAGCGGGAGGCCTCCTCGCGTCTTAACGCCAACGCGGTCAAGTCGGAGCGCCTGCCCAGCCTGGTCGCCTATGCGGACTACGGCACCACGGGTACGAACGGCAGCACCGTAGCGCTGTTGCCCACGCGCGATTACGGCGTCTCGTTGCGCGTACCCATCTTCGATGGGGGCCGGCGCGACGCGCGACGCGCCGAATTTGCTTCGCAATTCCGCCAGGAACGCGTGCGCTCCAACGACCTGCACGAGCAGGTTGAATTGGAGGTCCGCATGGCTCTGGACAGCCTGCATTCCGCCGAGGAGCAGGTGAAAGTGGCGGAAGCCGGACTCTCGCTGGCGCAAAGTGAGCTGACCCAGGCGCGCCGGCGCTACGACGCGGGAGTGGCCAGCAGCCTGGAAGTCACCGACGCGCAGACGCGGCTCGAACGTGCGCGCGACAATCAGATCGCGGCGCTGTTCAACCATAATGTCTCCCGCTTCGACCTGGGTCAGGCCACCGGCACGATCCGGGAGATGGTCGAGCGCGAACCTTTGGGCGCACAAGGTCAGCCAGTCATGAACGAGCCGCAGGTGGCGGAGGCCATCGACATCCATCCAGTGCCCGCGATGTCCGTGCGACTCGGGGAGCTTCCCCCGCCATTGGCGCCGCCCCCCGCGGAACCACGGATACCCGCGGTATTGGTCGCCTCCGCTCGGATGGCCACGCCCGCGCCGCCGCCTCAACCCGCGCGATTGATGAGGGCGGCGCGCTCCGGCAGAGCGGTTCCAGTGCGGAAGGTCACGGCGCGGCGGCCCTCCAGCCGCCCCGCACGCCGGCACGCATCCGCCCGGAAAACGCGCCGGGCAACCAAAACGGCCTGATCGCCGTCCAATGGTTCAGGGTATGCCGGGCGGCGGGTGTTGCTGCGCCGGAGCCTGATATAATGGCTTTGGGTTCCTTCGATTTTTTCTGAATAGATTGGACATATGAACAGCCGTATCAAATACCTGGTGGTCTCCACGTCAACGTGCGTCCTGCTGCTGCTGGTGCTGGGCAGCGTGCTGGGCAGAAGCGCATCGACCGACCGGCCGTATCCGCAACTGGGCGTATACACGGAGGTGCTGCACCGCATCAAGAACGAGTACGTGGAAGAGCCGGATATGAAGAGCGTCACTTTGGGCGCTTTGAACGGACTGCTGGAGTCCGTGGATCCGTTCGCCAGCTACCTGAATGCCGACCAGTATAAGGATTACCTGAAAAACAAGGACGCGCATAAGGCGAATGTTGGCCTGGTGCTCGCCAAGAAATTCGGCTTTGTCGGCGTAGTGGGCGTGACTCCCGGATCGCCGGCCGCCAAGGCGGGCCTCGCCACCAACGACATGCTCGAAACCATCAACGGTGTAGCTACCCGCGACATGCCGCTGGCTTATGCCAGCATGCTGCTGGAAGGCGATCCCGGATCGAACGTGGAACTCACCGTGGTGCGGGTGCGGCGTCCGGAGCCGCAAAAAATCAAGCTGACGCGCGCTGACATTGCGTATCCCGCGATCACCGCCAAGATGATGGCGGAGAATATCGGGTACATCGATCCCAATACGCTGGCGCCAGGTAAGGTTAAGGAAGTGGCTGCCGCTGTGGAGTCTTTGCAGAAGCAGGGCGCGCGGAGACTGATTCTCGATCTGCGGAACTGCGCAGTAGGCTCGCCGCAGGAAGGCATCGCACTGGCTAATCTTTTCCTGGCCAAGGGCGAGATTACTTACCTGCAGGGTCAGAAGGTGCCGCGCCAGGATTTTGAAGCGGATGCCGCCAAAGATATCACGAAGCTGCCGCTGGTGGTGATCACCAACCGGGGCACGGCGGACGGCGCTGAAATCGCCGCGGGCGCGTTGCTGGACGATAAGCGCGCCGAGTTGGTCGGCGAGCGGACCTACGGCGATGCTTCTCTGCGCAAGGCCATCACCATGGACGATGGCGGCGCTATCATCCTTTCGGTGGCTAAGTATTATTCGCCGGATGGCAAGGCCATCCAGGATGTGGGCGTCACGCCGGAAACGTTGATGTCCGAGCCTGAAGCCCAGGTCGAACTCGATGAGAATGGCGAGCCTCTGCCGGAGAACCCGGACCAGCCCGCACAGAAGCAGCAGGAGGATCCGCTGCTGAAGAAGGCCATCGAGATCGCTAACGGCCAGAAGACCGCTTAGCTCCGCTCGCCTCGATCGTAATCTTCCGCACACCGGATAGTACCGTTATCGCGCGGTGCCTGCGCCGGCTTCGTCCTCACCTCCTTACAATGCTTGAGGGAGGCCACCCATGCAGAAGCTGCTTTTTTTGGTTCTGAGCGTTACATTGCTTAACGTGCCCGGATCCGGCGCGCCTTGCTCTCCCGGAAGCGTGGCGAGTTATATCGCGATGGCATCCGCGGGCTGTGAACTCGGAAGTCTTCGGGTTTCGCACTTCGCCTACAAATCGGGCGCCAGCGGAGGCGCGGCGAAGATCACGGCGGACCAAATCACTGTCACGCCCCTATTGGTGCCCGGTAACTACAGTTTGCAGTTTGCGGCTCCCTGGAGCGTGGAGTCCGGCCAGAAACAGGCTTCCGACATCACCTACCAGGTGGCCTCCTCTAATACTGAGCTCCCGATACAGGAGGTAAGGCTGGATGGCACCGGTTTCAAGGCCGGGCTGATTGGTAGCGTGGTGGTCAACCAGGCATTTGCGACACCCACCATCACGCACAGCCTGGAGGTCTATCTGAAATGCACCGACGCGTGCCGCGCGGAAACGTCGGCCGATGTCCCGTTGACTCCGGCGGCCGGAGCGCTGGTGGTTGTGGACCGCGTCAAATTGGACTCCGGACAAGGTGATGTATCGATGACCAGCTTCACGGACTGGCTGGTCGTCTGCCTGCCGTGCGTTTGATCACGGCAGCTGCCCGGTGCGGCTCTGCAGGTGCCGCACGAACGCTTCGGCCTGCTGGTAGCCGCTCTCTACGCCGCGGAACCGGGTTACCTGGCTCTGTAGCGCGTAGAATTTATCGGGCGCCTGCGAGGCGTGCGCATAACAAGCCAGGCGTTTGCGCGGCTCCGCAGCCGTGATGTCTACGAAGTCGGTAGGCGGGAACATCAGCGTATCCTCGCCGTCCGAGACTTCATAATAATAGAACGCGAACTTCTTGCCCCCGGCCAGCCAGGCATCGTAGGCCAGCATGGAAATGGCGCGATGATCGCGATGCCCGTCGATCGGCCAGTGCGTGAAGAGCACGTCTGGGCGTTCGGCTTCGATCAGTTCCCGGAATTCCCGATAGCGCGCTTCATCCACCACCGCGTGGCCGTCGCACTGGCCGGCAAACAACGGGCGTGCCTTCAGAATCTCGCAAGCGCGCCTGGCCTCGCCCGTGCGCACGGTGGCACCCTGGTCATCCGGCGCCGCCGGACAACTCTTCTCGCCATGATTCAGATAGAGCAGCGCCACGTCATGTCCTTGATCGGCGTAGCGGGCCACGGTTCCGCCGCACCCGTACTCCGGGTCACCCGGATGTCCGCCGGTCACAATTACCTTGAGTTTGCTGCCAGCCGTAGATTGCGCCCGCAATGCGCGAATCCCCAGCGCTGCCACCGGCCCCAGAAGATTTCTGCGCGTGATGAGCATATATCAGATTCCCCTTTCAGCGAAACTTGAGAGTAACGTCTACCACCTGTTCGCCAGGATGAACCTCCATCTCCGACTTAAACGATCTGAACTTACCGCGCAGAATCGGCATCGCCGAGGTGATAAATTCATCAATGTAAGGCTGATTCATCGGCGCGCCGCTGGGGATCTTCCACAGTGTAGTCAGACGCTCTTCAACTATCTCCTCGAGGCCTTCGATGTGTAACTCGCCGAACAGGAATTGCGGGCCCTTGGTCATCTCCAGATTCACGTCCACTATCTTGGCCGCATCTTGAAACGAGCGCACGGGATTTGACGATACCTTGAGATAGCCATCCCGGCGCAACACCTGTTCCACGTCGTGAACCGTCGCCATGAACTGCTTCCAATTTGCCGGTTCCCCGTGCGAGAATCGGCCGGCCTCATACAAGTCGGCCAGTGGGAGAGCCTCGCCCTTGATGACTACCTTGCCAAGGCGCCACGCGGGTCCCTCATCGATGGCCGCGGTGACGGATACCTGGGACGGGCCCGCCTTCGAAATGCTCACGCGCGGAAACGCGACGGTCAGGTGCCCCAGATCTTCATAACGTGGCCGAAGGTTGAGTTCCAGCATACGCCGAAAGGAGCGCTCCGTGTACTCCTGCCCGATGGCAACTTTGGCCATGGCGGCCTCCAGCGCGGCCGCGGAAAGCGCGGAGTTGCCCTCAAACCGAATCGCCGCGATCTGCGGCAGGCTGGCCGGACGGAACACCAGCCACATGCGGTGGGTAGGTAAGTCGCCCTCGTCTTTGGCGACGATTTCTTCCGGATGATTCAATTTTCGAAGTACAGCTTCGATAGCTCGCTTGTAATAAGCCGACGCGAGATCGTTGTCCGGCATCTGCCGGTCGATCAATCCATCTGCCGCTTTGAGCTGCAGCCATAGGCGTTCGGTGTCCACGTCCGGGATATCCAACAGGACAGGAACGATGGCCGGTTGCTCTGTCACCAGGAAAGTAAGTGCGTATCCAGTGACGCTCCCAGCGGTCTCCGGATCGTACTTGTAAGTGACGCTCGAAAAAAACCCGGTATCGGCCAGCTTCTTCGCGGCGGCATCGAGTTGCGCGCGCGTAGCCATCTGACCCGCACGCAAGCCGGATGCGGCGATCACGGCCGCCGCGGGCAGGCGCTTATTTCCCGCGACCTTCGTCTCCATTACCGGATGTTGAGCCAGGGCCGCGGCCGGCACCAGCGCGGCGATCACGCAAACCGCTGCCGCCGGATGAAGCCAACGCATGATCTGATACTATCTCATGCATGAAGACGGCAGCGCTAAGGTTATTGTTCAGCGTCGTGGCATGCTTTCCGCTGCACGCAGCCGATCGCATCGCGGTTATAGCCCATCGCGGCGAGCATCGCGCGCATCCTGAAAACACGCTGCCCGCATTTCAAGCCGCCATTGATTGCGGGGCCGATTTTTTCGAATTGGACGTGCGTACTACCGCCGACGGACGCCTGGTGCTGATGCACGATCGGACTGTGGACCGTACAACGAACGGCACGGGTGCGGTTCGCGACATGACACTCGACCAGATTCGTGCGCTGGATGCCGGTGCGAAGTTCAGTTCACAGTTTGTTGGCACACGCGTGCCGTCGTTCGAGGAGGCTTTGACACTGGCGCATGGCAGAATCGGCGTATATGTGGATGCCAAGGACATCGCGCCGGCCGATCTGACGGCCGCTCTGGAAAAAGCCGGCATGCTGGACTCGGTGGTGATCTATGGAGGCGCCGGATTCCTGAAGAAAGTGCAGGCGCTCAGCCCGTCATTGAAGATCATGCCGGAAGCTTATAGCGCCACCACGTTAGAAAAGCTGCTCACGGATTTGACGCCGCGCGTCGTGGCCTTCGATGCAGGAGATTTCAACGACGCTACCATCTCCGCGGCGAAGCACGCAGGCGTCGCGATTTACGTGGACCGCCTGGGATCTGCCGATAACCCGGCCAGCTGGCAGGATGCCATCGATCGGGGCGCGGCCGGCATTCAGACAGACCTGCCGGCCGAATTGATCGCGTTCTTGCGGGCGCGCAAATTACACTGATTACTTCTTCTCAGCCGAGTCGGGCTTCTTCATGAGCGCTTTGATTTCCGCGGGCAGATCGAAGCGGCCGGCGGGAATATCGGCGTTGTGCTTTACAGTCTGAATCTTCACCACGATCTCGGCGGTGGGAAGCTTCTGGTCGATGGTGTGCGCCGTCAAAATGCCGCTCTCATCGCGATAATCGCTCATGGCCACCTCCGCGGTCACGTCGCCTTGCGGAGTAGTGATCGGCAGAATTACCTTCACCAGCAAGTTGGAGCTCTTATCGTAGTAACGCGTCTCAGCCGCCCCGGTATTAGGCGTGAGAAGCAGTTTGTAGCAGGGCTTGCCGCCTACATCTTCCGTTCCGGCAAGTTCGGCCTTCTTATAGAAATCGCGCCAGTGCGTCTCTATGTTCAGAGCGGAACTGCGCAGAGCCGCCGCGCGTTCGTCGCCTTCCTTGATGCGCGCGCCCTGCATGGCGTCGACCGCCCAGGCCACCTCGCCATCGGTTCCTTCTTCGAATTTGCCCGGCCCGGCCGAGAAATCCACCAGCGTGTAAGACTTGTCGGGCGCGGCACGATAACTGGTGAGCGCCCCGCTCATCCCCATGACTTCCACCGTTCCTGTGGCCATTTCGGTCGTAATCTTCTCATACGCGGCCCGGCCGCCGGTGGCTTCCACGAATTTGTCCAGGACGGCCTCCGGTTTGACGTCGTCGGCTGCCATGGCAACCGAGGCCAACAGCAGCACGGCCGGTAAGGCGATGCGCAAGCGCGAGATCATAGCTTTGGTTTCCTCTCGTTTCACTGTAGCTCCATTTCGCGTAACACGGCAGGGTCGACGCGGAACCCGCGTCTGTTCGCCCTGCTCATCTACCATACGATGTAAGAGTGCGGGAAGTTCAATCCTGGCGCAGAGCGTTCACCGGATCGATGTTGGTGGCACGCCATGCCGGAAGCAGGCTGGCAAGTTGTGCGACGGCTACCAGAAACAGGGCTACGCACGCGAAGGTCAGCGGGTCGCTAGCTTTTACATCGAACAGCAGGGTCGCCAGCAGCCGGGTCAGCAGCAGCGATCCGGCCATGCCGATCGCCAGGCCCGCCGCGGTGAGCCAAAGGCTGTGACGAAGCACCAGCCACAAGATGTTCACGCCGCGCGCGCCCAGCGCCATACGCACGCCCATTTCGTGGACGCGCTGCGCGACCGAATACGACATGACGCCATAGATACCGACGCCGGCCAGCAAAAGCGCCACGGCTGCGAAAATTTCCAGCAGGAACATCGAGAGACGGCGCCGCGCCACAGACTCCGCCATCAGCTCCTGCATGGTACGGATGCGATACACCGGCAGATCCGGATCGAGTGCCGCTACCTGCTTTTGAACGGCGTTGGCGAGCAAGCGCGGATCGGCCGCGGTGTGGATCGCCAGGCTCATCGAGTGAAGAGTGAACGACGTCTGGTCGTAAGGCCAGTAGAACTCCACGCGCGACGGAGATTCGAGTGTGCGGTATCGCACGTGGCGCACCACGCCGACCACTACGCGCCACGGAGCGTCATTGCCAAAATTCTTAATGCGCCGGCCGATGGCGTCCTGATGCGGCCAATAGGTTTTGGCCAGCGTCTCGTCCACGATCGCAACAGGCGCGGACGTTACCGTATCGCGCTGGTCGAAATAGCGGCCGCGTACCAGCGAAATCCCCATCGCTTCGAAGTAGCCGGGCGCAACGGGACGCTGATCGGCCTCCGGCGTGCGCTCCTTTTCCGGAACGGCCTGCGTATCGATGGCAGTGGTGCCCGACCAGCCTACGCCGGTGAGGGGCACCCCGGTTACTGCTCCAGCGGCATCTACTCCGGGCAATGCGCGTACGCGCGCCAGCACCTCGCGAAAGAAAACGCGGGTCTGTTCCGGCTTCGCGTAAGTCTGCTCGGGTAGGGAAACACGCATGGTTAGCACACCGCTAGGACGAAAACCGGCGTCCACGTCCTCGAGCCGCAGAAAGCTGCGGATCAGCAAACCGGATCCGGCCAACAGCGCCAGCGAGAGCGCCAATTCTCCTACGATCAGCGCGCCGCGCAGGCGTTCAGAAGCGGCGCTCACGCCGCCGCGGCCGCCTTCCTTCAGGGTGTCGTAGGTGGTGCGCCGGATAGACTGAAACGCCGGCGCGAGGCCGAACAAAATGCCGGTCGCAACGGAGACCAGCAGGGTGAACAGGAGAACGGTGGGATTCATCCTGGTTTCGGCCACGCGGGGAAAACTGGTGGCACTGGCGGCAATCAGCAGACGGAGCGCGCCACTGGCGAGCACCAGGCCGGCCACACCTCCGGCAAGTGCCAGCAGCAGGCTTTCGGTCAACAACTGGCGTATGAGCCGCCAACGTCCGATGCCCAGAGCCTGCCGCACGGCGATCTCGCGTTGGCGGGCCGACGCGCGTGCCAGCAACAGATTGGCCACGTTGCCGCAAGCGATCAGCAGCACCAGCGTAACCGCGCCCAGCATCACCCAAAGCGCTACCTTGATGTCGCCGATCTGCTGGTCGAGGAGTGGGACCAGCAGCACTTTGAAGTTGTAATCTTTATATGGGTAATCGGGATTCTGCTCGATAATGCGGCGCGACACGGCGGCCATGTCAGTCCGCGCTTGCTGAAGGCTCAGACCGGTTTTAACGCGCGCAATCACGCTCAAACCGTGGCTGCCGCGATTGTCCGGCGTGAGATCGGCCGCGGAAAACGCCAGCGGCGTCCACACTTCTGCCTCGCGCGGCATTTCAAAGCGCGGCGGCAACACCCCGATGATTTCGCTGCTCTGGCCGTTCATGATCAGCTTCCGCCCCAAAACCGCGCGATCGGCCCCGAAACGCCGCCGCCATAACCCATCGCTCAGCAGCACCACATGCTCGTGGCCGGCGCGGCCTTCCTCCGGCAGAAACACCCGGCCGAGTTGCGCCCCGACGCCCAACAGCCGGAAGAAATCCACCGAAACCACAGCAGCTTGGATGCGCTCCGGCAGGCCGCCGATATTGATGTTGTAGCTGGCATCGTCGATCGCGGCGATTTCGGAGAACGATCGGTTCTGCTTCAGGTCCATGAACTCCGGCGCAGACACCGAATTCTGATCGTTGGGGATGCCGATGCCCGTAAAGCGCATCCAAAGTTGCACCAATTGGCCGGGTTCCTTGTAGGGCAGCGGCTTCAGGATGACCGCGTCGACCACGCTGAAGATAGCCGTTGTGGCGCCGATCCCCAAGGCCAGCGCGAGGACCGCGACCATCGTGAAACCGGGACTGCGCCGGAGGATGCGCAGCGCATAACGGATATCTTGGAGGACGAAATCCATGAGTAGTGTTACGGGGCGAGACGAGAAAGGTTACACGGTCCGCTGGTCACTGCCGGTAATCGAGCGGCGGCTTCTGCGCCGCCGGAATCTCCGACTTATATTTCTTACCCGTCATTTGCCGCAAGAAATCCTTCCTGGCATCCGCCACCAGTTGCGGATCCAAAAACAGATCCGCGCCCGTGATCGCGAGCGCCCTGGCCGCCACCAGCATCCCCTTCTGGCCCGCGCTCATACCGGCGCACGCGGTAGCTTGCCACGTGTGCGGCACCACTCCGGGAACAAACGTCGCACCCGTGAAGCCGATCGTCGGCACGTTCCAACTAACGTCGCCCACGTCCGTGGATGCCGCCGGCTCGTTCGGATCGAAAGGCCGCAGCGGCTGAACGGCAGCAGTCAAATCGGGATCCCGCGCGCCGCCCGGCGGCAGGCTCTTTTGCAATTCCTCGGCAAAATGCCTCTCTTCAGCCGTGTATGAGAAGCCGCCGACCTCCTCCAGGTTCCGCTGCGCCACTTTCGCCAAGGCATCGTTGGCCACTATGTTGGTATCACTGCCGAGTATTTTCGTGTCCAGGGTAGTCTCGGTCATCAACGCGGCGCCCTGGCCGATCTTCACGATGCGCGCCCAGATCCCATCGAGTGCTTCGAGCGACGGGCTGCGCGCATACAGGAAAAGCTCCGCGGTATCGGGAACAATGTTGGGGGCCGCGCCGCCATTGCTGACAATGTAGTGAATGCGTGCGTTGCTCGGCATATGCTCGCGCATGAACTCGATACCCGTGCCCATCAGCATCACCGCGTCAAGCGCCGATCGGCCGCGCTCCGGCGCGAAAGCCGCATGCGCGGCGGTGCCATGGAACAGAAACTTGGCCGAGGTAATGGCCAGCGCGCCGCCGTTGGTGACGGAATTGCGATCGGCCGGATGCCAGTGCAACACCACATCCACATCGCGAAACAGCCCGGCTCTGACCATATAGACTTTGCCGTCGCCGCCCTCTTCGGCGGGCGTGCCGTAGTAGCGCAAAGTCCCCGCCACGTGATTCTTTTCCAGGTACTCTTTGAGAGCTACCGCTGCCAGGGCCGCGCCTGCGCCCAGTAGATTGTGACCGCAGCCGTGCCCCGGCGCTCCGGCGGCCACGGGTTGGCGGTCGGGCACGGCCGCTTGCGAAAGTCCGGGCAGCGCGTCGAATTCGCCCAGAACGCCGATGATGGGCCGGCCTTCGCCGTAAGTCGCAATGAATGCGGTGGGCTCGTCCGCCATACCTGCCTCCAAGCGGAAACCGGCATCCTTAAGCGCGCGCTGTAACAGCGCCGAACTCTTCTCTTCGTGGTAACCCAACTCAGCGTATTCCCAGATGGTCTTGGAAGCCTGGGTGTACTCCGCTTTGTGCTGCTCAACCAGCGTCAGGATCTGCTGGTGAACGGACGCCTGCTGTCCGGTTGCCTCAGGAAGCGAAATCGCGCACAGCAGAACCACCGCAACCGCGATGAGAACCGAATGGATTCGTACCATCCGGATAGTCTAACTCTAACAAGCGCGTCTACTCTTGGCCGGGACCGAACGGAACCTCCACGGTGGCGACCGCCTCAACGGCTTTGCCGGCCAGCGTGACCGGCTTATATACGTAGCTCTTCACTGCGTTCACCGCCGCCGGCACCAGCAGCGGATGCCCGCTTATGACCGTCGTCTCCTTCACAGTCCCATCCGTCCCGATGCGCACCTGCAGCCTCACGACTCCCCCGATGCGCGCCATTTTTGCCAGGGGCGGATAAATAGGCGGCGACGATCGCAGGAGCATGCCGGCGGCAACACCCGTGCCGATGTGAACCACGCCCGGGCCAGCGGGCACTCCTGCCGCAGCATTACCAAGCCCCTCAACCCCTTCCATCAAATCGGACCACTCGCGGTTCTGCGGTTCCAAAGCTTGCGCGTGGGTGACCAGTTCGGTCGCGGTCGCCCGCAGCGCCGCCATGTCCCAATGATCGGCGCCTGTGAGCGCCTTCATCGTGGCGTCGTTGACGAATTGGCGCGCTACCGCGCCCACTAACACCGGATCGCTCGATGCCTGCAACCTGCTTCGGACCCTGGCGGCGAGGGCCGGATCGTGGAGTCCACCCCGCTGCGCGCCCAGGTCGCAATTGAACTCCAACAACAAGGCATACAGCATAGCGAGCGGCCCGGTTTCGTGCGCCGGGTCCAGTTGCCGGGCGCGCTCGAGCAGATCCATTCCTTCCGCGGTGCTGCCTTCGCCCAAAGCGCGCGCCGCATTGGCTAGTACGCGGGCATCGTCCGGGTGCAAGTTGACCTGAGCTAACCACCGGCTCCGCGCCACACCAAATGCGATAAAATCCGCCGCATTTCCTTCGCTCGGGAATATGGACGCGGACTGATAGCCGTGAAGCGCGGATTCCGGATGATGATCGATCAACCATAGCACTAGCGAAACGCGCTGCTCATGCATCTCGTGGGCCCAGTAATAATGCAACAATTTCGAGCGAGCCGTCTCATCCTCCGGATTGACGGCCAGTTGTTGCTCCATTTGGGCGGCTTCCTCGGCGCTGGTCGTGTCCGGCCGTATGCCGTCTGAGCGAAAGCCAAACCAGGCGGCGCCCGCATCCGCTGCGGGATTCGTAGCCTGGGCGCGCGCGACACTTTGCAGATCTACCGCGAGCGAGATCCAGATTATCGCCGCGGCAACCGGCAGCAGGGTCGCGCAGGCCAGTTTGCCCAAACGCCCGCTGGGTAGTGTGCGCATAACCATTATGCGGCGGATACGACGGGAGACCAGTTGTCCATTGATGGCGGAGACGTTCCAGATGACCCGCCTCCGGAACCCTGCCATGCCGGACGCCACCTCCAGCAAGACCCGGGCATAGCTTTGGGCGTTGCCCGCGACCGCCAATGCCGCATCGTCGGCCGCATGCTCGGCCAGCACAGCTACGCGGCGCTCCAGCCACCACGCCAGGGGATGAAACCAGAACAGGCATCTGTTGATCGCGGCCACCAGGCCAATCAACGGGTCGCGGCGGCGCGCGTGTGCCAGTTCGTGTGCCAGCACCAGTCTTATCTTGTCCGCCGTCCAGCCGCGCCAATCGGCCGGAAAGAGCACCCGCACGCGTTTCAAACCAGCCGTGATGGGAACCCGCACGCGTTCCGATTCCTCGATCCGGGTATCGGTTCCCGAGCTGGCAATCAGATCGAAGTGCCTCCATAAATCGGGCGCTATCGATCGGGCACCTTGCTGCAAGCGCCGCGTCATCCACAGGCTCCACGCGAGTTGGACGCCGAAGATGGCGACGCCGGCGAGATACGAGATTCCAAGGTAGACGGGCCACCCAGGCGTTGGAACCGGGCGTGCGATGCGCAGCGAAACAGGGGGTTCCGATATGCTGCGCGCCACACCCGCCGGTGGCGCGGCTGTGAAAGTGGCCGCCGAGGCAGGCGCGGAACGATGCAGCACGTATACGTACGCCGCGGGCACGACCGGGTGCAGCAGCGGCAGCACAAGCATGCCGGCTACCACCGCGGTCCATAGCGTATGCTGCGCGGCCGCATTGCGGTGCAGAAAAAGAGTGAGCAATCCAGCCATTCCCGCCAGGACCACCGCACGCACGGATGCATCTGCCAGGCAGTTCAATAGCTCGCGTGAAATTCCGTTCCATTCGTACCAGTTCATTTTGGACCTCCTTTTCGGCCCGTCTCGATCTCCTCGGCCAAGCGGCGCAATTGTGCCGTGTCGAGCACATCGTTATCCACCATGCCGGCGATCAATTGCTCGGCCGATCCGGCGCAAAACCGCGCGATGATCTGCCGCACCGCCCGGATGGCCAGGTGGCGCGGCTCGACCACGCTCGAATACACGTAAGTTCTTCCCTCCACTACATGCCTGAGGTGCCCTTTCTTCTCCAGGCGTCCCAGCAGGGTGCGTACCGTGGATTCCTGCAGCGGGTGTTTGGGCAGCAGGTCCTGACGCACCTGCCCAGCGGTCGCCGCGCGGCGGCGCCAGACGCTGGACATGACGGCCTGTTCCAGGTCGGTGAAGGGACTGCGCAACGGTTTTTGTGTGCGACGCATTGTAGCGCTACACAATGTAGCATATGGAAATGGATTCCGTCAAGCGGGGGCCAGGCCGAGCCGTTTACGATATGCGGGGCAAAAACTTCGGGGGGCGGCGATGCCGCGTGGCCTGCTCGAAAGCATACGCCAGCTTGATCAGCAGGGCCTCGGAATTGGCTGCGCCGAAGAACGAGATGCCCACCGGCAGGCCGAAAGCAAAACCCGCGGGCACGTTGATATTCGGGTAGCCCGCCACGGCGGCCGGCGTGGAACTGCCGCCGGGAGCGTGATCGCCGTTGATCAGGTCGGTACACCAGGCGGGGCCGGCGGTGGGCGCGACCAACGCATCCAGGTGAAACTTCGCCATCACCGCATCGATGCCTTCGGTGCGCGCCAACTGGTGATCTTTTTCGAGCGCGTCCCGATATTCCTGGCTGGTCAGCGGACCCCTGGACTGCGCCTTGATCATGATATCCTGGCCGAAATACACCATCTCCTGTTCGCGATGGCTGTCGTTGAAGGCGATCACATCGGCCAGCGAGTGCACCGGCGCTTTAGGGCCCAACGCGCCGAGATACAGGTTCAGATCGTTCTTGAACTCGTAGCTGAGCACGATGGATTCGGAATCGTCGAACTTGCCGGCAGTCGGGATATCGGCGGGATCGACGACTTCGGCGCCGGCCCGCTTCATCTCCGCGATCGCGGCGTCAATCACCCGGTCTCCCTCTTCGCTGAAGCCGAAGAATTTGTCGCGCGCCACGCCGATGCGCGCGCCGCGCAGTCCGTTCGCGTCGAGCGATGTGGTATAGTCCAACCCGGTGAGCGCGCCCAGGAAAATGGCGGCATCGGCGACGGTGCGCGCCATGGGCCCGGCGGTATCCTGCGAATGCGCGATGGGAATGATGCCGGTGGCGGGAATCAAGCCCAACGTCGGTTTGATACCGACCACGCCATTGGTGGATGATGGGCACACGATGGAGCCGTCGGTTTCGGTACCGATGGCCAGCGCGCACAGGTTGGCCGAAACGGCTGCGCCCGATCCGGAGCTGGAACCGCAGGCGTTGCGGTCGAGCGCGTAAGGGTTGCGCGTCAGGCCGCCGCGTCCGCTCCAACCGCTGGTAGAGTGGCTGGACCGATAATTGGCCCATTCGCTGAGATTGGTTTTGCCCAATAGTACGGCGCCGGCGACGCGCAGCCGCCCGGCTACCACGGAATCCCGTGCGGCGATGGAACCTCGCAGGGCCAGCGATCCGGCGGTGGTCATCATGCGGTCGGCGGTATCGATGTTGTCTTTGATCAGCACCGGAACCCCGTGCAGCGGACCGCGCGGGCCTTTGGCTTTGCGCTCGGCATCCAAGGCGGCGGCGATGGCCAGGGCATCGGGGTTGAGTTCGATTACCGAGTTGAGCGCCGGTCCGCGCTTATCGATGGCGGCGATGCGATCGAGATAAGCTTGCGTCAGCGCGCGCGCGGTGAGGCTGCCGGCGGTCATACGCTTCTGCAAATCGGCCAGGGTGGCTTCTTCCAATTCGAATGCGGGCGACGCGGCTAAGGCACCGGCTGCCAGGGCTGCGGAACTGATCAGAGTGCGGCGGGTGAGATCCATTTTGATCATCAGTCCATGATTAATCGAGGATTTCGATGCGCGGTCCTTCCTGCGGACCGATCTCCTCAATGCGCGCGATGGTGTTGCGCGCCAGTTCCAGGAAACCCGCGCCAGGCTGGCCGTCGCCGGCGTCGAGCGCGACGGGTTTACCGCTGTCGCCGCCGACACGCACGGCGGGGTTGAGCGGTAATTCGCCCAGGAAATGCACCTTCATCTCGGCTGCGGTGCGGCGGCCGCCGCCGTGGCTGAATACATCGATGCGCTCACCGCAGTGCGGGCAAATCAGGTAGCTCATGTTCTCCACGATGCCCAGGATGGGTACGCGCACCTGGAAGAACATGTGGACAGCCTTGCGCGCGTCTTCGAGCGACACGTCGGACGGCGTAGTGACCACGATGGCGCCGGTGATGGGCGCGGTCTGGATGAGAGTGAGTTGCACATCGCCGGTACCGGGCGGCAGGTCGATCACCAGGTAATCGAGTTCGCCCCAATCCACGCCGCGCAAAAACTGCTGGATCACGCTGTGCAGCATCGGCCCGCGCCACACCAGCGGCTTGTCTCCGGGATTCAGAAAGCCCATGGACATCAGCTTCACGCCGAATTGATCGAGGGGCTGGATGCGCTCGCCGTAAGCCATGGGCGTGCGATTGATGCCCATCATCAGCGGCACGTTCGGTCCGTACACGTCGGCGTCCATGAGGCCGGTGGGGTGGCCCAATTTGGCGAGCGAGACGGCCAGGTTCACGGCCACGGTGGTCTTGCCGACACCGCCTTTGCCGGAGCCGACCGCGATCAGATTCTTCACTCCAGGAATAGGCAACTTGGGCGGCTGCCCCGGCTGATTCGGACTCATGCAGTCTATGGTAGCCTAGGGGCGCTTCGCGCCGTGGCCGCTTGCGCCGTGGCTGGTGGTTGGTGGGTGGTGGCCGGTGGTTGTGATGTACTCTGACTTTGGGGGAGTCGTGCTGCGCGAGTTGTTCCCGCTGTTGATGGCGCTGATCGGTGCCGCGGTGGTTTACCTGATGCGCGAACGGCGCCGGCGGCGGATGCGTATTGCTCCTCTGCGGCCGGACTTGACCATGCGCGACTTGTGCGACACGCCCGCGCTGCTCGAGATCGAACGGGCGGCTCTGGCCACGGACGATCCGCGGCTGGCTTTTCGGCGCGCGGCGATCGGGAACGCCGTGGCGGCCCTGTACCTGGAGACCGTCGCGGAGTGCGGCGTCGAGAATACGGCCGAGATGCTGCGCGCGCATACGGAGACTTGGCACGCGTTACGCGAATATTTGCGGCTGAAGTACGACGATGGGGTGGCCGACGACTGGTTCGAGCATTTCACGCGCATGGCGCGGCCGTACATCCGGGAGAAAGTCCGGCTGACGCGCGAGTTCGCCCTGCATCTGGATGAGGGCGCGGAACGCTACGCGCGCATCTATGACGAACTGTTGCGGGAGTTGGTGGACGAAGCGCTGGCGGCCCCGCAGAAAAAGACTTTCGTGCCGCCTGATTTTTCCTACTCGTAAACGCGGGCCGCAAACTCGTCGCAGGCTTGCTGAAACTCCGCAGCCAGGCGGCGGTCGAGCGCGGGATAGTGGGCGACCACATCGGCAGCCCAGCGCACGTAGGCTGCCCGCCGTGCGAAGTCCCAGTCCTTCGGCGGGCTGGCGACGACGCTGCGCACGTTAGAGATTTTGTCGGCCGTGCCCAGCGCCTGTGCGCGAGCCGATTTTTCGGGTGCCTGCGCGACCTGCAAGGTTTTGCGCACTTCTTTCGGCAGAGACTTGTCGTCGGTCACTTCGGCGACCAGCGCGGCGACGTCCTCGCCGAAGAGCTCCGCGATCTCGGCGCGCGAGACGCCCACGTCTTCAATCGAATCGTGCAGCAGCGCGGCGACAATCAGGTTCGTATCGAGACGACCGGCGGTGCGCGCCAGCAGTTCGGCAACTTCCAAAAGATGATTTACGTAAGGCTCGGCCGTGCGGCCTTTGCGCCGCTGGTTGGCATGGCGCTCGGAGGCGAAGCGGGCGGCGGCGAGAATCCGTTGAACGGGGTTCAGGCAGTCGGGCATTGAGGGACCTGTTTTCATTATGGCGTCGGGGCGCGCTTTGCGCGGGGGCAGGAGGGCCGATGCGCCCGGCTATCGTCCTTGAAGAGGAACGAGACGACATCGGTGCCGGGAACGGCCGGCCGCATGCCGCGGGATCGGTTCATCTCGCGGCCCCGCCATGCGTGTAGCGCAGTCAAGAAACTCTCGATGGATTCTCTTCCGGCCAGAAGTTGCCTGGCAGATCCGCCGGGTTGCAGGGGCTGGGGTTGTGTTTTCTTTAAGATTCCTGTGGCAGCGTATTGCACGTCAGCCAAAAGTCCTTGAGGGCTTTGACCATGTCCTCGAGCTTGCCCGATTCGGACGGCTTGGTCAGAAACGCATTGGCGCCCAGACGGTAGGCGGCCGCAATGTCCCCAGCCTCCGCGGACGCAGTCAGTATGATTACCACCAACGCCGGCCCGGGCTGTTGGCGAATCCATTTGAGGACGTCCAGACCCATCACGTGCGGCAACTTCAAATCGAGCAGGACCAGGCAGGGCAGCGGAAACTTTTCGCGGTTGGCGTATCTGCCGGCGCCTTTCAAATAGTCTATGGCCTGCTGGCCGTCGCTGGCGACGTGGATGGGGTTCGCCAAGCCCATCTTCCGCATGGCATGTTCCAGGAAGAACACGTCGTTCGCATCGTCTTCGACTTGGAGAATCGGTTTCGTTACTTATCCTTTTTTAGCTGAATCCAGAAGTTACTGCCTTTACCCAGCTCCGATTCGAAGCCGACCTGCGCGCCCAAGCGTTCGATCGCCTTGCGCACGATGGCCAGGCCGAGGCCGGTTCCCTCGAACTCGGTGGCGGGATGAACCCGCTCGAGGAAGCGGAAAACCCGATCGTGGTTTTCCGGGGCGATGCCGACACCATTGTCTTTAAACCACACTCGAATCCAATCGTCGTCAATCGCTTCCGCCGAAATCTCCACGTGCGGAACGGTTCCCGGCGAAACAAATTTTGCGGCATTGCTCAGCAGGTTGGAGACGCATTGCATTAAGAGCGTCTCGTTCCCCACAACCTGCGGCAACGTCCCTTCGATTTGAATCTCGGGCTTGACCGGCCGCCCGGACGGGAAGGCTTCCACAATGTCGCGCACCAGGCGGTCCAGATCCACCCGATCCATGGGCAACTCCGCGTGCAGAATTCTGGTGTAGCTCAGAACATCCTGTGTGAGGCGATCGAGCCGAACGGCAGAACGTACGATCTGGTGAAGGTAATCGATTCCTTGTTCATCCAGCTTGCCGCCGTATTCATCCACAAGATATTGAGCGTAGCTTTGCATGGCCCGCAACGGCGCACGCATATCATGCGAGATGCTGTAAGAGAACGCTTCCAGTTCACCGACAGTTTCGCGAAGCTGGCCGGTGCGTTCAATGACCACCCGTTCCAGCTCCGCGGCGTGAGCGGCCAATTGGTCTTTGGCATCGCGCAGCGCGCCGTCCGTCCGCTTGCGCTCGGTGATGTCGCGATTGATTGCCAGGATTCCAGCGGGATTACCGTCCGGATCGCGCAGCAGAACCTGCCGGCTGTCAACAGTCAAGCGCGTGCCGTCGCGGCTGAAGTGCTGCAATTCTCCATCCCAGCAGCCAGCGCGGCTGAGGATCTCGTCGATTGTGCCGATGGAAATCGTGGCGCGGGTCTCGAGAAGGCGATCGATGTCTTTGCCCAGAGCTTCGGCTTCCGTCCAGCCGTACATCTCATGGGCGCCCGCGTTCCATCCAGTAATCACCCGGTCTTGACCAGCGGCAACGATCGCGTCATGCGACAGGTCGATCAACTTGGCCTGCCGTTGCAACGCGACGTGCTGTTCGCGCAGTTCCGCCTCCGCCATCCTGCGTTCGGTTATGTCTTGCGCACAAATCAGCGCGGTCTTGCCGGTCGGGTCGAGATGTATCGGGGCGACGGAAACCTGGAGGCATCGCGTTTGTACACGGCCATCCACGGACAGAGGCACCCAAGCCTCCACTCCTCTATGGGATGTTCCGTTGCGCACGGTATCTAATACCGCCTGGCGGATGGCGCACTCCGCGCACGCAGGCCCGTGGCCGCATTCCCTGGAATCGGCCAAACCGTTCAGGCACCCAATTGCCCCGCCAAGCTGCAGACTCCGCATGTCCGGCACGTTCCGTCCGTCGAATTGACCGGCCAGATCGTTGGCCTTCCGCACGCGGAGCGCGTCGTCCACTAGCAGCAGCATCACCGGCGCGGCATCTTGCACCGTGGCCAGTTGCAGGTAGGCGGCGCGCTGCCGCACCAAGGCGCGCCTGAGCCGCTCAAACAATACGCTGGCGACCAGACCGGTCAGGGTCAGTCCTGCAATGTGCATCCAATCCTGGATGGTGGCGAGCCGCAGACTGCCGATTGGCTCCGTGGCGAAATAAATCGATTCGAGGGCACACAAAACGGTGCTCAGCAGTCCCGGTCCAAGCCCGCCGTACCCTGCAGACAACAGGATGACCGGCACGTATGGGATGTACGGGATTAAGGTGGGCGGATGCAGCCGTAACCGGGCCGCCTGCGCCAGAACGGCCAGCAGGATGGCGGCGCCGTACCTCAGGGCGGGCGACGGCCGTTTCAGCCACTCCTGCGGGCGCGTCCCGATTGCGGGGACGTGTGTGTCCGGAGTCCTGGCCATCTTTAAGTGTGGGACATCGGTGTGGAAAATCTCTTGGCGGGAGAGGCTGGTCCGACCAGGCGTGCCCGATGGCCCCCGCTGAGCCAGTGGCGGCCGGTGAGTCGCCGGCCGCATGGCGTGTTGCATGGACAACACGTCGTTCTCATCGTCTTCGACTTGGAGAATCGGTTTCGTTACTTATCCTTTTTTAGCTGAATCCAGAAGTTACTGCCTTTACCCAGCTCCGATTCGAAGCCGACCTGCGCGCCCATGCGTTCGACCGCCTTGCGCACGATGGCCAGGCCGAGGCCGGTTCCCTCGTACTCCGTGGCGGGATGCACCCGCTCGAACAATCGGAAAACCCGGTCGTGATTCTCAGGCGCGATGCCGACGCCATTGTCTTTAAACCACACTCGAACCCAATCGTCGTCAATGGCTTCCGCCGAAATCTCCACGTGCGGAATGGTCCCCGGCGAAACAAATTTTGCGGCGTTGTTCAGCAGGTTGGAGAAGCATTGCGCCAGCAGCGCCTCACTCCCCACAACCGTCGGCAACGTACCTTGGATTTGAATCTCCGGTTTGATCGGCTGCCCGAAGGGGAACGCTTCCACAATATCGCGCATCAGCCGGTCCAGATCCACGCGATCCATGGGCAACGCAACGTGGGGAATTCTGGTGTAGCTCAAGACATCTTGTGTGAGGCGATCGAGCCGAACGGCGGAACGCATAATCTGGTGAAGGTAATTGAGTCCTTGTTCATCCAGCTTGCTGCCGTGCTCATCCACAAGGAATTGAGCGTAGCTTTGCATGGCCCGCAACGGCGCACGCATGTCATGCGAGATGCTGTAAGAGAACCCTTCCAGTTCAATGATCGTTTCGCGAAGCTGGCTGGTGCGTTCAGCGACCAAGCGTTCCAGTTCCGCGGCTTGAGCGGTCAATTGGTCTTTGGCATCGCGCAGTGCGTCGTCCATCCGCTTGCGCTCAGTGATGTCCCGGATGTTGCATTGGATGACTTGCCGGCCGTCTTCGTCATACACGTTGCTGACGAATTCCACGTCGTGCCGCTCGCCCGCTATGTTCTGGAGCGGCAAATTGTCGTAGCGGATGATGGTATTCCGTTG
The DNA here is from genome assembly GCA_963756605.1 of Bryobacterales bacterium. Lineage (GTDB taxonomy): Bacteria > Acidobacteriota > Terriglobia > Bryobacterales > Bryobacteraceae > Bog-159. The sequence continues at coordinate 430,222 of CAVWOT010000019.1, forward strand.
CAAGTGGCGAAATGCCGCGCGGCTGGACGCTTCATCCTTGAGCAGACCGATTTCCCAGAGTCCCTTGCCCAGCAATTGGTCGTGCGTATAGCCCAATATTTCCGACATGAACGGATTGGCGTCCGTGATTTTCCGCGTGTCGAAGTCGAGAATGAGCACCCCGTCCCGGGCCGCTTCAAAGAGACGGCGGTACCGAATCTCCGAAGCCCGCAGAGCTTGTGCCTCCTTCCGCTCGGTGATGTCGTCGATGTGCAGGATAATTCTCTGGATGCTGGCCACTTGGCAACCGCTCAACAGCACCGTGCGCCGCCCGATGGTTTCAAACTCGTGCGTCACTTCGAAGTCATTGAAAGAATGGTTCCGGGGCAGAACCTCCTCCAGGAGTGTGCGGAGTGCGGGAATGTTGAACTGGCCGTTGCCTAGGTCATATACCGGGCAATTCTCGGTCTGCGCCGGAGAGACGCAAAAATGTTTGTAGAAGGACTCGTTCGCCGTTTTCACACGCAGGTTCGCATCGAGAAGCAACTGCGGCCCGGCAGTCTCGACAATGGCTTCGGCGTAATCGTGCGATTCCTTAAGCTCGGCACGGCGTCCGGCAAGCGCTCGAAAGCGTTGCAAACCGCCGAACAGGAGGGGAGCGAGTTTTCGGGCGGCACCTCGTTTCCTTGGCGGGCTAACGTCTGTTTTCATACTGTTTGGGGACTAAATCCGCATCAAACGGTTCTCAAAAGGGTTTACCGCACCATAATTACAGGGGGAAACGCCCTAGAAAATTTCTCACATTATTTGTCTACGTTAAGTGCCATGGGCGGGGCTGAAGCCCGCCCCCCAAATCAGCGGCCGGGCACAACATCGATCTGCAACATCGGATCGGCGGCCGGCACGTCGGTTAGCGGCAACCCAAGCTCGCGCCGTACGATGTTCGCGCCCTGGGCAATCGCACTGGCCTTGTAGAATGCGATTTCCCGATTGGCGCCCTGGCGCCCGAAACCGCAGTCGCTCGATACGATCAAACGCTCCGCCGGGATGTAGCGCAGCGCTTTGCGGATCTCGGCGGCCACATCCTCGGGCCGGTCCGCCTGCAAAGTGCGATGACTGACTACGCCGATGGCGATCTTCTTTTTCAAATCGTGCTTGAAAAGCTCGAACAGCTCGATATCCTGCTGGTTGCGATCCTTCATCTCGAGCGTCCAGACATCGCCGCGGCAGCGTTCCAGATAGATCTCGAGCGAGCTAGCGTAGCTGGTATCCTCCATCACGCGCTGCATATTGGGATTGCCCCAGCAGGTGTGAATCCACAGCTCCACGTCGTCCAGGCCCTGCACTTCGCGGTTGAAGGCGTCGATCATGAACTTCACTTCTTCATGATCTTTGCCGTAGGTGTTGGCCATGAAGTGAAACGTGGGCTCTTCGATTTGGATGCAGCGGCAGCCGGCCTCGCGCAGCGCCAGCAGTTCCTTGTTCATGGCCTCGGCCATGTCCCAAATGACTTCGCGTTTGTCGTGGTAATGCGGCGTGTGGATGTCCAAAAACAGAGCCATCACCTGGGAACAGCAGGTGCCGAATTTGACGGGTTTGCGCGTCTTCCCTTGCGCGATGCGCCAGATCTTGGGATAGTCGAGCGGCCGGTGTTCGATTTTGCCCGTAACGTGCGGCCAGCGCCAGCCGGTGTAGATTTCGTTAAGCAGCGTGCCGGGCGGATAGTGCAGCCACGGCGCGGTGGTCTCTTCGGGCTGCAGGTAGTCGCCCTTGAATCCGGCCCAGCGCTGCAGCGGATAATGATGCCAGGCGCGGCCGGCCAGGTCTTCGTCGACGTGCAGATCGCCATGCGTGAGAATATCCAGTCCGGCGCGTTCCTGGTCGCTGATGAGCACGGCCATGGCGTCCTGGAATTTCTCGCGGAAACGGACGTCCAGCATGCAGGTGTCGAAAGGACGGCCCCACATGCTGACATCGAACCAGCGCGGACGGGGGAAGGATCCGGTGGTGGTGCTGGGGAGAATCAAATCGGCGGTGGAGGTAAACATTCCTCCACATTGTAATGCGTGTGCTCAGTCGCTCCGCAACGCCGCTATGGGATCGATCCGGCTGGCCCGCCGCGCGGGAACATACGTGGCGATCAGCGCGGCCGCCACCAGCACAAAGGCCACGCTGCCGAATGTGAGCGGATCGCCTGGTTGGACGCCATACAGCAGCTTGATCATCAGCCGCCCCAGCACCAGCGCGCCCACGATACCAGCCGCCGCGCCTGTGAAGGCCTGCACGATCGCCTGATGGAAGACCATCCACAGCACCGCCGCGCGGCTGGCGCCGAGCGACATGCGGATCCCGATCTCGCGCGTGCGCCGCGCCACAGCGTAGTTCATAACGCCATAGATTCCCACCGCCGCCAACAGCAGCGCGATGGCGGCGAAGATCCCGAGCAGCAGCATCTCGAAGCGCGGCTGCGCGTTCGCTTGGGCGACGGCCTCGTCCATGGTTAAAATCCCGGAGACGGGCAGGCTGCGGTCAAAGGATCGCACGGCTTGTTGGATGACCCCTGCCATATCGGCGGGGCGCCCGGCCGTGCGTACTACCAGCGTGATGTACGCCATGTGCGGCGCGACCGGCGATCCGCCACCCAGGAATTCGGGAGTCTGCAGCGCGGCCAGGTACATCTCCGGATCGGGCTTCTGGGCCCAGTCTTCCTGCTTGGCGTCCGCCACGATACTGATGACAGTCATCCATCGCGGTGTGTTGCCAATCTCGTCGCCATTGATCGCGATGCGTTTTCCGATGGGATTCTCGCCAGGCCAATAAGTGCGCGCTGCCCGCTGGTTAAGGACCACCACGCGCCCGGCCCGCGCATCATCGCTTTCGCGGATGCTCCGGCCGGCCAGCAACGGCAGCCGCATGGTCTCGAAATATCCCGGCATCACGATGCGATAAATGGCGCCGGGCCACTCGCCGGCCCGCGCTGGAGGGCGGCCTTCGATGGCGAAGCTGCGGTCCCACAGATCGCCGGCCAGGGGCAGATGGTTGATGCCGCCGGCATCCGCCACCCCCGGCAGCTTGCGGATGGTCCGCAGCAACTCGCGGTAGAAGATCTCGCGGCGGTGCGGTTCGACCTCCTTGGTTCCGGCCACCGACACCACCAGCGAGAGGACCTGATGCGGGTTGAATCCGGGATCGACGGCCGCCAGCGCGAAGAAACTGCGGATCAGCAGGCCGGCCCCGATCAACAGCATGAACGCCAGCGCGAATTCGGAGGACACCAGGAAACCGCGCAGGCGATTACGCCGCGCCCCATGGCCATCGCCGCGGCCGCCCTCCTTTAGCGCGACGCCCAGATTCGCGGCGGCGGCGTGCATGGCGGGCGCCAGCCCGAAGGCCAGGGCCGTCAGGAGGGTGACCGCGACCAGGAACAGCCCCGCTTGCGCGTCGATCGTGACCGTCTCGACGCGAGGGATGTATGCCGGGCTCAGCGCCACCAGCAACTTCGTGCCAACGAGGGCGAGCAATAAACCGGCTACGGCGCCCATGCCTGCCAACACCAGATGCTCGGTCAAAAACTGGGCGATCATACGCGCGCGGCTGGCGCCGAGCGCTACCCGCACGGCGATCTCGTGTTGCCGGTCGGACGTGCGCGCCAGCAGCATGTGGGCCACATTGGCGCACGTGATCAACAGGACGAAGCCGACCGCTCCCAGCAGCATCAGCAGGGGCGTTTGGATTTTGCCGACCACATTTTCCCGGAGCGGCCTGACGGTCACGCCGCGGTTGGTGGCCGGATAGGCGAGTTCCAGCCGGCCGGTAATGGCCGCCATCTCGGCGCGCGCCTGTTCCAGTGTGACTCCCGGCTTCAGCCGCGCGAAGACGCGCAGATGGTTGCCGCCGCGTTCATGTATGTGCTCGCCGAATGCGTCCGGAACCCATAATTCCGCGTGCGTGGCCCAGAAGGGCGCGAACTTGAAGCCGGGCGGCATGATGCCGACCACGGTATAAGCTTCGCCATCGAGGGTCACCGTTTTCCCCAGCAGGCTCGGATCGTGATTGAACGCACGCTGCCACAGGCCGTAGCTGAGGATCACTTCATGCTCCGCGCCGGCCTGATCTTCACCGGGGATGAACAGGCGCCCGAGCAGCGGGTCCACACCCAGCAGCGGCAGCAGGTTCCCGGTCACCTTCATGCCATAGAGATGCTGCGGCGGATCGCTGTTGGTCAGATTCGGCGTCCAGAAATCCGCCCCGCCCATGGCGGTGAACGAACGGCTCTGGTCGCGCCAATCGAGGTAGTTGGCGGTCGCCACCGGGCCGGTGCCGTAGTGCAGGATCGTGACCAGGCGATCGGCGTCCTGGTACGCGAGCGGACGCAGCAGCACAGCGTTCACCACGCTGAAGATCGCGGTGCTGGCGCCAATCCCCAGGGCCAAGGTCAGAACGGCAACGGCGGTAAAGCCCGGCGTGCGCGATAAGCTGCGCGTGCCGTAGCGAATATCCCGCAGCAGTTGTTCGAAGCGCGGAAACGAGCGCGCGTCGCGATGCAGCTCTTTGGCTTGTTCGATGCCGCCGTAAGCGCGGTGGGCAGCCTGGCGGGCCTCCTCGGGACTTAAGCCGCGGTGCTCGAAATCCTCGGCGAGCAGGGCCAGGTGCGCCTCGATTTCGCGGGCCAGTTCGCGTTCGGCCCGCGTGCTGCGCCACAGATTCGAGAGTCTCGCAAAAGTCCGGCGCATGCGCTCAGGCTCCCTCGGCGATCAGCTTGTCGACCAGGCCCGCCATCTGGCGCCAGCGGCGCGTCTCTTGGACGAGCGCCCGCTCGCCGGACTTGGTGATGGCGTAGAATTTCGCTTCGCGCCGGCTTTCCGTGTAGCCCCAGGTGCCCTTGATGCGACCATCCTGTTCGAGGCGCACCAGGGCGGGATACAACGTGCCCTGATTCAGATGGAGCTGATGGCCGGATAGCTGCTCGAGACGCGTGGCGATGGCGTAGGCGTGCTGCGGGCCCATCGATTCGAGCGTCCGCAGCACGATGAGATCGAGCGTTCCCTGCAACACGTTCAGGCGATCGGTACGTTCACTTGGCATTCAAGTGGTCTCCGTGTTTACTATGACGCGCTTTCACTTGGATGTCAAGTAAAGCTCGGGCCAAACTCCCGGCAGCTAGTTCGATTTTTCGACCAGCGCGCGCACCGGGATGCGATGGTCCAGAATGAGGCGGCGGATTTGGCGGGGCGTCAGCTTCGCGATACGCCGCACATCGCGGCGCTTGGCGAGCATTCGGGGCAACAAGCGCAGGGCGGCCAAATCCGCGTACACCACGGCCCACGCCAGCCGCAATTTGCCGCCGAAGCCGGGGAAGCGCACCATTTCGCCTTTCCCGCCCACGGCCGCGGCGATGCCACCCGCGAGGCGCAAGGCGAAGTAAAACGGGTTCAGCAGCAACAAGCTCCAGGGGAACAGTTTGGCGGCGAGCAGGACCCGGTTGCGTTCGATCAGAAAAATGCGCCTGGTGGATCCCGCGTCCAGGCTGGCGCCGCGATGATGCCGCACCACCGCGCCGGGCATGTACAGGCAGCGCCAGCCGGCAATACGCGCGCGCAGCCCGAGTTCCGCGTCATCGCCGAACATGAAAAAGTCTTCGTCGAATCCGCCGGTCGCATCCAGCATGGCTTTGCGGTACATGGCGGCGCAGCCATCCGGCCACAGCCATTCCTCGATGCGATCGTATTGTCCCGCGTCGATCTCGCCCGTGCCGCGACCTCGGTTCTGGCCGTCGGGATAGATCAAATGGCCAACTTTGTCGATACGCCGCGGATCTTCCCACACCAACACTTTGGCGGCGGCCATGCCGACGTCCGACGCGGCATGGAAGGCCCGCCGCAGGTTGGCGAGAAAATCCGGCGCAGCCTCGGTGTCGTTATTCAGCAGTGCGATAAATTCGCCGCGCGCGGCAGCGAATGCCTGATTGTTGGCGGCGCAGAAGCCCCGGTTCTCCGCGTTGGCAATCACCCGCGCGCCGAACTCCTCGCCCGCCATTTCTGCCGAGCCGTCGCGCGAACCGTTATCCACGACGATGACTTCGAAATCAGCACCGCGCTGTGCTGTCAGCGAGGCCAGACAGGCTCGCAGGTACTCGCGCCGGTTCCAATTGACGATAGCAACCGAAATATCGGGCTGCACGTCAGGGCGCGGGCGTGGCTGCGGCCGCGGCAGTGTTGGTCAGCGGATTCGCCAGGTGATGCTGGGCGTAATATCCCGGACGCACGCGCTCCACGATCTGCGCCACCGGCCGTTCCAGCACGCCGAAGTACCCCTGCGGGCTGAGGCCGATCCAAAATGCCCAGGCAATCAGTGGCGCGAAGACCGCGATCTCACGCCAAGACAGGTCGTGCAGCTTCAGGTTCTTCTCTGAAACCTCACCCAGCATGGTGCGCTGGAACAGCCAGATCAGGTAAGCGGCGCCCAGTGCGATTCCCACCGCGCCCCAGAACGCCCAGTTGAAAGACATCTGGTAAGCGCCCTGCAAAATGGTGATCTCCCCGATGAAGCCGTTCAAGACGGGCATGCCCAGCGAGCTGAGGGCCGCGATCAGGAACACGATGGTGAACACCGGCATGACCTTCATCAGGCCGCCGTATTCGGAGATCTCGCGCGTGTGCCGCCGCTCGTAGACCACGCCCACAATCAGGAAGAGCATGCCCGTGGAGATGCCGTGGTTCACCTGCTGGATGATGGAACCGGAGATGCCCGCCGGATTCAACGCGAAGATTCCCAGCGTGCAGAATCCCAGGTGGCTGACCGACGAATACGCCACCAGCTTCTTCCAATCCTTCTGCATCAGGCAGGCCAGCGCGCCGTACACGATGCCGATGATGGATAGCACCGCCATCACGTTTACGATGGTGGGATTCTTGGCCGATTCCGGCAGCAGCGGAAGGGAGAAGCGCAGGAAGCCGTAAGTCCCCATCTTCAGCAGAACGCTGGCCAGGATCACGGAACCGGCCGTGGGAGCTTCGGTATGGGCGTCCGGCAGCCAGGTGTGGAACGGGAACATGGGAACCTTCACCGCGAAGCCCACGAAAAACGCCCAGAAAACCCACCATTGCAAGCCGGGCGAAAGACTGACGCGCATGAGGTCGGCCAGATCGAACGAGTAGGTCTGAAATTGCGCGTGATACTGGGTGTAGAGCGTCAGAATGCCGAGGAACATCAGCACGGAGCCGATCAAGGTATAAATGATGAACTTGATGGCCGCGTAGGCGCGCCGCTGGCCGCCCCAGATGGCGATGATGAAATACATGGGCACCAGCACGGTCTCCCAGAAGACAAAGAACAGCAGCATGTCGAGCGACATGAAGACGCCCAGCATGGCGGTTTGGAGCAGCAGGAAGAAGGCGTAGTATTCCTTGAGGCGGGTCTCGATCGCGCTCCAGCTCGACAGGATGGAGAGGAAGCCCAGCACGGTGGTGAGCATGACCAGCAGGAGGCCGAGTCCGTCGACGCCGAGGTGGTAGGATGCGCCGATCGAGGGTATCCAGGAGGCCTGCTCTTCGAAGGCCCACGGCTTGGTGCGGTCGAAGCCGAAGACCAGCGGCAGCGACACCAGGAATCCGATGAATGACGCGATGTTGGCCCACAGCTTGATGATTCGCGGGTTCGACGAAGGCAGGAACATCAGGACCAGCAGGCCGGCCAATGGCGTGAAGAGGACGATGGAGAGGATGTGGTCCATAGGGCGGATTGGAGAGATTATCTTAGCACCAAGCCTTGACGATACCGGCAGGTCCTGACAACGCCTGCCAAGCAGTTACTTGGTGCGTGCCGGAACGGGCAGCAAATTCGGAAGGGCCGGGCCCGCCTGGCGTTGGGCGTCCTGCTCGATGAGAATCTCGAGTTGTAACGCATCCGCTTCGGCCGGCGCGAGTGCTCCGGCGCTGTGCAGCTTTTTCCAGGAGTAGTTGGATGCAGACGCGCTGCGCGGAGATGGCCGCATTCACCTGATTCCGGTAATCCGTCAGGTTGGTCCACCGAATGTGGGTGGCGGGCGCCAGCGCTTGTTTGATCGTGTTGAGCGAAAGATAGCTCAGGGCCGCTAGATACTCCAAGCAGTACTCCTGGTGATCGAGAGGCACAAACGCTCCACCTCGGAGGCCATTGGGCAGGGCACGGTGGTAATAAACAGGGTGCATTCCTGGCGCCGCAATGACATCGCCTGTCTGCGGCAAGAAAACCAATTCATCGACGTTAAATGGAGGAAAACCGGGTGCAAGCTCCCAGGGGCCAAAACAGACGGCACCTGCACCGTGAACGGACCGTTCGCCAGGCCGGAGGCGCGAGCCGAGGGTTACGCGAAACACATGGCTCACGTTTACCTCGGACAAAATTAGCGCCGCGATGCCGGCGCTTCTGGACTCCACTAACAGATTATGCGCGGCCACCCATATCGTGCCCACTGGATCTCGTTCCGTGGTCCTCGCCATCGTAAGCAAGGCTTCGCGGCTCCCGGGCGGATCTTGCGCCAGCAGGATCAGCACCTCGACCGGCCATTGCCTTTGGAACGACATCAGGTTCGCGGGGTCTACCGGGTGCCCAAGTTGAATGAGCGCATCCAAAGTCGCCTGAATCGCGGCATACTCCGGCGTATCGCCACGCAGCGTGTTGGCGGCCAGTTCATGCCACGCCGCCAGTTGCGAGACCAGGGCGGTAGACTGATCCTGAAGGCGATATTTTCCGGACAGGTAAGCACCCCACGCTTTCTCACGGTATCCCGGCGATTGCATCAACTGCGCGGCTTCGGCGGAAATCTCCCGCTCGGTCGCGGCGAAGGGCTCGGATTGCTGTGCGAACGCTGCCGTCAGCGGGAGGGCCATCAGAACCCAGCATGTCATCCGGCTAGGATTGAGTGAAACGTTTGTCGCCATGACTGGCTGGGCCGCACGTTACTGCCCGGGGTGGAACCAGTTCTCCTTAGATGGCCTGGCTTTCGGCACGTGAAACAGCTCCATAGCTAATCATATGGGCTATCAGGTTTTGTCCGGGTCCTTTGCGCAATGCGACAAAAGCCAGTAATCGTGTTTCGGGTTAACTAAACGCCGTTTGACAGGACAGAACCGCAGGCAACCATTGCAGACAGAAACCCGCTGCTGGCCAACAGCAGTCGCGAGGCGCCGCGTCCAAAGAGGGCCAGCCCGATGGTCAGTAGAGCCGAGGAAAGCGCCGGATCAAAAAGTATACTGTTTCTAACATTGGAGTATCCACCTTGACCATCCGGAGGCAGGGGAAATGGATTGAACCTAGAGTTAACGACGGCAAGTGAGCACAGGATGCTCAGGAGAAATCCGGACCGGAACAGGAGCATCCTGGCGCCCCGAAGCGGAGGATTAAGTTTTTGCTGAAAACGCAACGCCGCGTCATAAAGAGTAAGTTAACGCAGCATGGCTCGAAGCCCCGTAAACCAAAGGCTGGCGTGTTGCAAGTATCCGTCGCAATGCAGACGTGAAATCCCCATGTTCTAGCCTGGCGCATGAGCCACGCGGGCCGCCGGACAGTCCGTCCCAGTACAATAGAAATATGTCCCGCTCACCGGCGAATGCCGCGGCTGCGGTCGAGCGTTTCTTCCAGTTCGCCCTGTGGGGCCTGGTGGTCAGCGGCTATCTGGCGGTGGCCGGATCCGGCTATCTGGACGCGCCCACCGTCTTCCTGACCGGCGCAGGACTGCTGGTGCGTGCGCTGCTGATCTCGGGCGCCCTGCGGCTCACGATCTCGCCGCGGCTGGTGCTGGCGCTCACCCTGGCCTACGTGGGCTTCTTCCCGCTCGATTACTTTTTCCTTTCCCGGGCATTCATTCAGTCCACCGTACACCTGGTGTTCTTCCTCGCCGTGATCCAGATCCTGACCTCGCGCACCAATCGCGACTACTTCTTCATGGCCACCATTGCATTTCTGGAGCTGCTGGCCGCCGCCATCCTTTCTTCGAATTCGAACTTCTTCCTTTTCCTGACGCTGTATCTCTTGTTCGCCATGGCGGCCTTCACCAGCTCCGAGATCCGCCGCTCGATGCAGAAAAGGCTGACCGTCGCGCGCAGCGGATCTCGCCGCTTCCATTGGCGCCTGGCAGCGCTGACGACTGTCATTACGATGGGCATCTTGGGGCTAACCACCGGTCTCTTTTTTATTCTGCCGCGCACCGATGCGGCGCTGCGCCGGCTGGTGTCCCATCGCTACTACCTGCCAGGCTTCTCAAACCAGGTCTTGCTGGGGGAGATCGGAGAGATCAAGTCCACATCCCGTCCGGTCATGCACGTGCAATTCAATCTGGCCCCTCCTCCGCCCAACCTGAAATGGCGTGGGGCGACTTTGAGCGACTTCAATGGGCGGGCCTGGTTTGAGCCTCCCACCGAACCGCGCTGGATTGCGCCGGTGGCTAAGGGAGAATTCCAGCTTGCCAGCGCCGAGCAGCGCCGCCGCAACGGCCAGGCCGTGAGTTATCGCGTCAGCCTGAACGGCCTCGATTCGGACGTCCTGTTCTTCGCCGGGAAACCGAATACGATGATTGTCTGGCGGAAGCTGCCATTCATCCTGGGGCGCGAGGATGGCAGCTACCGCCTTGGACAACATCCGGCGGAAGGGTTCTTTTACGACGTCTGGGGCTGGCTGGGCGATACCGGAGCCGCCGAGGATTTCCTTGGCGCAGACGAAAGAAGACACTGCCTGAGCCTGCCGCAGCAGCTTGATCCGCGCATCGCCGCACTGGCCCGCGATTCGGTGCGCGGACTGGACGACGATACTCGCCGTGCGATCGCGTTGGGGCGTTTCCTGCGTAGTCGCTACGGCTACACGCTGGAACTACCCTCGCGTCAGGTTGCCGATCCGCTGGCATACTTCCTGTTCACCCGCAGGAAGGGGCACTGCGAATACTTCGCGTCCGCTATGACGGTGATGCTGCGCACGCTGGGAATTCCCGCGCGGCTGGTAACCGGTTTCCAAAGCGGCATTTTCAATCCGCTCACGGGCCTGTATGTGATTCGCGCGTCGGACGCGCATAGCTGGGTGGAAGCCTGGCTCCCCGGCCGCGGTTGGACAACCTTCGATCCGACACCGCCGGACCCCTCCCCCGGCGCCAACGCGCTGCTCACCAGGCTGGGGCTCTATGCGGACGCGGTGGAAACGTTCTGGCAGGAGTGGGTGGTCAGCTACGATCTGAGCCATCAGGCGACGCTGGCCGATCGCATGGAACAAGCCAGCCGGCGCGTCAGCCTGCGTTGGCTCGACCGCATCTTCGATGCCGGAGACAACTGGACCTATGCGCGCGCGTGGCTGGCCCAAACGGGCAGGTGGTGGCTGCTCGGGCTGTTCGGCGGAGCGCTGGGCGCGTGGTCGGCCCCCAGGCTGTGGCGGCTGTGGCGCATGCGGCTGGGATTGCGGCGCCTGCGGCGCGGGCAGGTGAGCATCGCGGATGCCACGCTGCTCTATCAGCGTATGCTGAAGCTGCTCAAGCGGCGGGGCTACCAGAAACCCGCGTGGTTAACACCGAGAGAATTCGCATGCTCGCTACCTCCTTCGGAAATTCAAATGCTTGTACTGCAATTTACTTCGGCCTACAATGCGTTGCGTTTCGGAGGGCAGGCCGACGCCGGGATGCGGCTGTCGTCACTGCTGCAGGATTTGGAGGGCGGGCTTTAGCCAGGCTTTAGCCCGCGCGGGGCTTCAGCCCCACACTTACATCACCCCGCTGTCCTGGATAAGTTGTCTCAGCACCCCACCCAGCTTCAGAAACTCGTCATAGCTCGGCGGTTTGCGAAAGTAACCCGCACCCAGCGCCGCCGCCTCACTTACATCGCTGGGTGAGTCCGACGACGTGATAATCAGGACTGGAATGTCTTTACATTTCGCGCTGGAGCGCAACCGCTGCAGAACCTCAAATCCATCCCTTTTGGGAAGATTCAAATCAAGCAGTAGAAAGTGCGGGCAAGGCGCGTCGGGATCCTTTTCAGCCCTGGCAATAAAATCGATGGCCTGTTGGCCGTCCGGCGCCACGTACACTTCCAGCGGCAGATTCTCCACCGCAATCGCCTCGCGGACCAGCAGCGCGTCCGGCAGGTTATCCTCAGCCAGAAGCAGATTGAAGCGCCGCGCTGCGGGTGGCTTCGGTGTGGTGCGGGATGGTAAAGAAGAAGGTTGCGCCGTTTCCGGGTTCTGATTCGACCCAGATTCGTCCACCATAGCGTTCAACCACGCGTTGGCAGATAGCCAAACCGATGCCCGTACCGCTGAATTTCTGGTCATGATGGAGTCGCTTGAATACACCAAAGATCTTCTCCTTATATTGCGGCTCGATGCCGATGCCATTGTCCTGCACTGAAAAGCACCAGAAACCACCGCGGCTTACTGCTGAGATATGGATTTTGGGGGGCGCGGCGTTTCGGTATTTCAGCGCGTTTCCGACCAGGTTTTGAAAGACTTGTTGCAGATGCGCTTCACTCATATGTACTTCCGGCAGCGCATCATAAGTTACAATCGCCTGGCTCTCGCGCAGCGCCTCGGTCAAACCGGCCAGCGCGTCCCGCAAAGCCACCGACGAGTCTACCACCGCCTCGCTCAGTTCCGCCCGGCTCGCTCTGGTGTAGGCCAGCAGGTCGTTCACCAGCGTGGCCAGGCGGCGGCCGCCCTCCTTCAGGAATCCCAGATAGAGCCGCCCGTCGGCATCTAATAAGTGATGGTAACGTTTGGCTACTATCTCACTGTAAACTGCCACGTTCCGGATGGGCTCCTGCAGATCGTGACTGGCCGAGTATGCAAACTGCTGGAGATCCTCATTGGCGCGCCGCAGATCCTCTTCCTTCAGCTTCTGCTCGTGAATCTCGGTACTCGACCCGATCCACAAAGTGATCTCGCCTCTGGCATTGCGCATCGCGCGTGCGCGATTGAGATGCCACCGGTAAGCGCCATCGGCGCGCCGGAACCGGCTGGTCAACTGCAGGGGTTCGCCGGTGGCTATGCTGTGTCGCCAGACGCGCATTCCTTCTTCCAGATCGTCGGGATGAATGAATTGCACCCATCCCCACTCTTTCAGTTGATCGAAGCCAAGTCCGGTAAATTCCATCCACTGTCTGTTAAGGTATATGGACTCTCCACCGGGACCGGCGGCGAAAATCTTTTGGGGCATCGATTCCGCCATGAAATGGAACCGCTCGCGCTCTTCTTCAACCGCGCGCAGCGCCGCCTCGCGGCCGGCCAGGGCTTTCTTCAACTCACTATCCCGTGACTGAATGCCGGCCAGCATTTCGTTGAACCTGTCTACCAGGACACCTAGCTCATCGCCGGAGAGTTTCTGCGCGCGGATGCCGTAATCTCCGGTCTCGGAGACCGCGGTAGTGGCGCTTACCAGCCGTGAAATCGGATCGGCGATCAGCGCCCGCAAGTGCGATAACAATAGAAATGCAAGCAAGCTTGCGGCGAGCAGAACGCAAGCTACCGTGGTTCCGTACAATCTGATCCGCTCGCGAATTTCACCGAGATCGTAAAACAGCATCAGGGTTCCGATGCGGCGGCCGTGCAGCAGGATGGGCTGTGCCAGAATGATCCGGCCGGTACTGGATCGAACCGTTTCCTGCATCTCAGGCGCCGGGCATATGAAGCCGCCTTGTTCCGCAAATCGGGCGAACAAAATACCGTCCGACCGATACATGCAAGCAGCGTCTAAGTGCGTGCGCACTCGTAACGCGGCCAGCATCTGGGCCGCGGAATCCGGATCGTTAAACTCCAATGCCGCAGTGCTGTTGTCCGCGATAATCCGGCCGAGCGCCGATAAATCGTGCTGCAGCGCCCTGCGATACAGAATGGAATCGGCCACTACAATTCCTAAGCCTGCCAGGAGCAGGGCAGCTGTGGTGATCACCATGGTGATGATGGTCACCTTCTGGCCGATCGGCCTGTCGCGAAAATTACGCATCACTGTCGCCCGTTTCACCGTGTAACTGACCTCGCGACACTTAGGAGCTTGGAGCTTAGCTTTAGCGCAGCATGATCCGCCGCGGACTGATTGATATCAAAACGTACGCGGTGATTGTCAATTACGAAAGCGATTATACCGCCCTCGCGCACAAAACTCTCGCCCTCGCCCACGGTGAGAACACCGGCGCCCAGGCTGCCCGGCGCCGCGGCCCGGTCTTTGCCGCTGCCGGCCTGGAAAACGACTTGGCAGGTTTGCGGCGCAGGAGGTTGATCCATCTTTCGCACGGCCAGCTTGCGGCCGCCCACGGTCTCTCCCGCTACCACCTGCTGCAGCGCACTCCCGAATGGGTCGTTACCTAGAACGCAAATCGTGAACGGCGCACCGGCATCGGCAAAAGCCGTGGCGGGCCATTCGATGAACTTTGTGAAATTCAGCAGGAACGCCGCTTTCACTTGATATTCGAGCGTCGCATCCGCAGTGGCGTAAGGCGGTGAAAGGAGCACCCCGGCACAAGCCCAGGTCCAAAAAGTGAAAAGGCTGCGCCTCCTGTTAGTGGAGCGGTCCCGCCGGCTTAAGTGCGGCGTCATGGCTACTTTCCCCAGGCCAGGCTCGCGTAGACACTGCGCACGACAGCAACCGGCCCGCCGGGGTCCGCCACATACTCGACGTGATAAGGCTGGAATAAGTTGTTCCCCACCACGGAGAGCTCGAGATGCCGGTTGAAGCGCCAGGCTACCCGCGCGTCGCCAGTTGAGTATCCTGGAACGCTTAGTGCCGGCAAGGCACTTACATATCGATAGATTAGATCTACCTGCAATCTCTTGGAAATATCGAATGACGATTGCGCCGTGACTTCGTGGCGCGGACTCGAGCCTTCCACGCTTTGCGGCGTATTTCCAGGCGCTGTTCCGGCCGCTTTGGAAAGGTCCATATTCAGGTACGAATATGACCCGCGCAGCCGCCAGCGGTCAGTCGGGCGCCATTCCGGTGCGATTTCGCCGCCCGCCGTGTTGCCGTAGAAGTCGTTGCGAAATTGCGCCGAAATCAGCAGGTAACTGGGCGGCACCACTGGCGCGGCAAATGGCAGCGTATGGGCCGGTGTTTCAAAAGCCACCAGGTCTTCGCTGAACAGATCGTGATAGTGGTTCCAGAAACCCGCGAAATCGATGAAGAAGTTCTTAGAGATCAGCGTGCGGTATCCCAGTTCGTAGCCGTTGAGTTGTTCGGGTGCGAAATTCGGATTCGCGCCGTATCGCCCGAAAAGCGGCAATCCATCGGCCGGCCCGAGGTAACTGGAGAGATAGAAATCGTGCTCCGCTTGCGAAGGCGCGCGGATCGCGTGTGTGTACGCCGCCCAAAAGGCATGATTCTGCGCCGGAGTCCACATTAGCCGCACGCTCGGCTCGAAATTAACACCCATGAAGTTAGTGCGGAATACCTTGCTGCCGGCCGAAAGCAGCAGCCTGTTATCTACCAGAGTAACATCGTCTTCAACAAAGCCGGAGAGTTCATAATCCAGCCGGTTGAAGGGATCGAATACCAGACCCGTACTGACTTCGCGGAAGTGCCCGTCACTCGACTGCGCTTCCAATCCGTAAATGAACTCCTGGCGCGATCGCACTTTGGTGTGCGCGATAAGATCGACATCGAACGTGTTGCGGGTCTCCCCGAAGTTTGGCTCGTAGCGGTTCGTGCGATCGTAATAGGCCTGGATTTGAAGATCGTTCCCCTCGCCGAACGTGCGCGTCCAACGCGTAACCAGATTTGCGCCGGAAGCATCCGCATTGCCATCCACGTTGGCCGTAGAGGGAGGCGTATAGTTAGTCACCGAAACGCGTTCGCCGTCTTCTTGTGAGTAAATGTCTCCCTGCACCGTGAACGAATCGCGGCCGTTCCCCCAATCCGTGCGGAAGCCGCTCTGCGCGCCGCGCCAGTCGTCAAAGTTGTCGTTATCGAAATGATGTTCGGGGCCGCGGTCGTATGCCTTTCCATAGATGCGGTAGGTGAAACCATTGTCATCGCCGCCGCCGTAGCGAAAATTGGCGAAGCCTTGCTCGTTACTTCCGCCGCCCGCCGAGGCATACGTGCCCCGCGTATCTTTGCTGCTCTTAGTAATGATATTGATAACTCCGTTCACCGCATTGGGGCCCCAGATGGTACCGCCGGGGCCGCGGATCACTTCAATCCGGTCGACGTCCTCGAGTAAAGTGTCCTGCACTTCCCAGTAGGTTCCCGCAAAGAGAGGCGTGTAGACGCTCCGTCCATCAATCAGCACCAGTACCGACCGCGCCAGCCGTGATCCGAACCCGCGAATCCCGATGGACCATTTGCTGCCAGCGATGCGCGCCACCTCGACGCCCGGCGCCAGGCGCAGCGCATCCGCCAGCGTAGTGACGCCGGATCGCCGGATGTCTTCGCCGGTGATGACATAGATGGCCACGGGTGACCGGAAGGCGGGCGTGGGTCCCTTGGAAGGCGACGTCACATCGATCTGTGAGAGTTGTTCGAGAGTGAGTTGTTTGAGAGATTCCGGAGTAGTCTCGACTGTGGCGTCCTGCAGCGAATTGTCAGCGGTGAGAGCCGGGATGAGCAACAGGGGCACGCATACCAGTCTGAACCGCCACCCCGCGGAGTAAATCACCATGCCGATCTTTGATTCTAGTGCAGTCCTCCGCCTGACGTAAAAGAAATAGCTTATGAATTGTGCGGCAACTTACACTAGGCAGGTCTATCCGCGCGGAACTTCGCTCATCAGTGCGGCCAGGTTGCCATCCACGTCGCGAAAAAAAGCCATCCACAGATCATGATCGGGCATGGCGGCTATCAGATGGGGCGGCCCTTCGAACTGCACGCCGCGGGATTGCAACGTGGCCGTGACCACCTGAATGTCTCCGACCTTGAAATAAAAGACCGAGCCGGGATGATCGAATTCCGGTCTCTCGGGCATGGCCAGCATCAGCCGCAGACCGCCGCACTCGAAGAAGGCCATCTTTGGCCCGGCCTGGAACAGGAAGTGCAAACCCAGCGAGTCGCGGTAGAAGGCCACGGCTTTGTCCAGGTCGTGCACATTGATGGAGGCTTGCCCAATCGTAGCGGAAGAGAGATCCATTTCTGCCATATGCTCTGCCATATGCGCTCCTTTAGAGTTTCATGCCGGTCCAAACGGCTTCGAACAGTTGCTTCCGGGAATCTTTGGGTTTGTCCGGCTGAAACGCCACGAACGAAAAACTGCCGTCGCCGCCGTAAGCCGTGGTAATGTCCAGCCCGCGCGCGCCCGCGTCGCCGGCTTCGAAATAATGGATATTATCGCGTGTCGATGAGAGCGTGCTGATGCGGCGCGGCGCCACAATCTGGCTGCGCGTCTCGCGCATCAGAAACGGGGTCCGCGCGCCCGAATCGAAAGCCGGGGCCGGCCCATCGACTTCAAAGTGTCGGACGCGCGCTTCGCCCTCGATCCCCACCGTGCACACGCTGGCCTGCGGGTGGCAGTGCGCCGGCAGAATCGCGTGCGGCGCCATGCGCCACTGAATCACCACGAAAGGCACGCCGCGAAAACTGGGGCCGAATTCGACTTTGGGATCGAGCCCGGCGAATGCGCCCAGTTTGGTTTCGGGCGCGGCTTTCAGGCGCACGGCCCACGCCGCGATACGGTTCAGATACGCATCCTGGCCGATTTCAGAAGCATCGCGGGCGAAGGCCGCCGCATCGGCCGGGCACAGGCGAATGAAATCGTCCCAATCGAGCGGCGGCACCGTGGTGTCCGCGCGCGCCGGTTGGGCCGGGCGTAGCACCGCGGCGGCTACGGCCAGCGGCGCCCAGAAGATGGCGCGTCGTTCGATGCGCACACCAGGGGCGAGTTCAATGCCGTCAGGAATCCAGGTCATGCTGCCAAGATTACGCGAACGCCCCAGGCAATACTTCTCGAATCCTGCGATTCTCGCCGGCACGGAATGCGCGTGGGGAAACGCCGAACCGTTTGCGGAACAGCCAACTGAATGATCCCGGACTCTCGAAGCCTACCGCGAAGCAGATACTGGTAACGTCATCGCCGGTCGAGGCGAGCAGGCGGCGAGCGGCTTCGAGGCGCGTGTCCTGCAAAAACTGCATGGGCGTGCGGCCAAAAGCCAGCTTGAACATCCGCTGAAAATGGAACGGCGAAACACCGGCTACGCGCGCGGCTGCGGCCACCGTGAGCGGCTGGTCGTAGCATGACGTCAGAAAGTCGCGTCCACGATACAACCGGCGATAGAGTTCCATACGCGTCGCGGGACGCAATCCGGGAAACGATTCCGCCTCGCGGCGCACCTGCAGGCGCAGTCCGGTCAGCGCCCGCGCCAGTCCATACATGCGATCTTCGAGCCACGGCGTGGATGCGCGCCGATCCTGCAGGCCGGCGGCGAGATCGGCCAGCGCGCGCGCCACCGCGCCTTTCTTGGGGTAGAGTCGCTCGCAGAAATCCAGCGCCGGCGCGGCTAATTCGATGTGATCCAAATGCCGCTCCCCGAATTCGCCGGCACATGCAGCGGCTTGTTCCAGAAAGCCGGACTGGAAAAACGGGCAGAGCGTCTCGGTATGGATGCGCCCGCCGCCTTCGAATTCGAGCGAATAGCGCTGGCCGTCGTTAAGGATCAGGAACGCATCCGGTGTGAGCAGATACTGGCCCTGCGGCGTGTGATAGCGCGCTGCGCCGCGCACCACGGATTTTAGCGATAGGGTGGTGCGGTAGTTGCTGACCTCGTAGCAAGTGCCATGGCCGTTCAACACCGCGGAACAGTTAGGCAGTTCCACGCCGCGCGGGTTCAGCCGGAACCGGAAATCGGCCATCGGACGTATTGTCGCACGGAGGGCGGGCTCGAGGCGGACTTAAGGCCCCACTTCAACCACGATGTTCGTGATCCCTTCGGAGTCTTGCGCGACGCCGCGGTAGAGAGCCAGACGGGATCGCGGCTGCCCAGCAACAGGCGTTTGCCGATGGCCGGTTGACCGGACCACAGGCGTGTGGCCAGCGGTTGACGATCGCGACGGGTGGGCCGCCGGGCCGGGGTGCTCAAGTCGCGCCCCATTCCGCAGATAACCGGGACGGACGCTGCTGGTAGTCGCGGGTTGAGAATCGTGCCCCCAGTTGCGAGACGCAAGCCCGGTTGATGGATGTCAACGGCAATAAGTTCCTTATAGCGGCGCTCGAAACTCCCGGTAGCGCGGGAGCGGGGGCAGTGTCGTGACATAGGTCCGGTTGTTCACGGCGAAGCCGGGATCGGTATTGCGGAATCTAAGCAGTTCGTGCAGAAATAATCCGGCCGTGAGCAGCAGCCCTAGCGATAGAGAAACCTGCGCCATCAGGGAGACGCGCCGCAGACCAAATCGCGCGGGCGCGATCCTCCCGTTCCGCGGCCAGCCCCGGATACTGTGCGGCAGCTGCCCGGGAATGGCCGCACACCGATCACTGTGCATGGTTCGGCGAGACGGCCTCCGCGGCGGCCGAGTGCGTTTCACCGTCAAACTCCAGGCTCGATTTGGTGGGATTGGATGCGCGGGTGAAGTTCCAGCGGCGCTACCCGGTGTCTCTCCTGAAACCGCGGCGCAAGCGTCTGATTCCCCCGTCCGGCAAACCGCAGTCCGCGACAGCCCCACATTATTGGCCGGGCGGTCATTGGTGTGTCATAATATCCCGATCCGCGGCTTCATTCCCTTAACCAGGGAGGAACATACATGCAGGTACGGAAAGTGAGAGGAAAAGCGTGTGTCGCGCTTGCGTGGGGCTGGTGCGCCGTCTCGGCGTCGTTGGCCCAAACTACGGGCGATCTGCGCGGGAGCGTCAAGGATCCCTCCGGCCTGGTCATCGTGGGCGCCGGCGTCAACGCCACGCTTGAGGGCACCAGCACCAGCCGCTCGGCCACGTCCGATGCCAAGGGCGATTTCGTCATACCGTCTCTGCCCGTCGGGCCATACACCGTCACCGTCGAATCGACCGGGTTCAAGAAGTTCGCCCAGCACGTCGAGATCACACTGGGCCACGTAGTAGTGGTGGACGCCACCCTCGAAATCGGCGCCGTCACCCAAACCGTCACCGCCGAGGCGGAAGCGGCGCTGGTGGAAACCACCAGCACGCAGTTGGGCGCCGTGATGAATTCGCGCGCCGTGGTGGACCTGCCTCTCAATACGCGCGACACGTACCAGTTGCTGCAGCTCCAGCCCGGCGTGCAATCGCAGCAGGGCTATTCCTTATTCGCGGGTAGCGAAAATGCAGGCGTGGTTTCGGTGAACGGCGGCCGCGGGCGAGCCAACAATTTTAACGTGAACGGCGGCGATGCCAACGATCAGTTTGTCGCCATTCCGGCAGTCGAGCCGTCGCCCGACACAATCGAGGAGTTCCGCGTGCTCACTAATACCTTCGATGCCGAGTTCGGGCGGAACTCCGGCTCCGTCGTGAACGTGGTAACCAAAGGCGGCACCAATGAGTACCACGGCGATGTCTACGAGTTCTTCCGCAACACCGACCTGGATGCGCGCGGCTTCTTCGATGCCAGCCGCCCGGATTTTCACCAGAATCAGTTTGGCGGCACGTTTGGCGGCCCGATCAAGAAGAACAAGACCTTCTTCTTCGCCTCCGTGGAGGATCGCCAGATTGTACAGGGCATCCCTTCCGATCTGGTCACCGTACCCACGGCGGCCGAACGCAACGGCGATTTCTCGCAATTGCCCGGCGGACCGCAAGACACATTCAGCGGCACCCTGACAGACAATTACCTGGCCACTGCACTCAATAACCGGCCGGGCTGCGCGGGTGCCGTCGCCGGGGAAGGCGGCGCGCCGATCGCCGCTGGAACGGCCTGGTCCGCGATTTTTCCGAACAACCAGATACCGTCGCAGTGCTTCGACCCCACCGCGGCGGCGCTATTGAGCCATTACGTTCCGCTGCCCAACAGCGGCGGCAACATTTACCAGACAGTCGCGAACCAAACCGAAAAGGGGATTCAATCCACTTTCCGCCTGGACCAGCACATCAACGATCACCACCAGTTGAGCTTCTACTACTACTTCGATAACGACACACAGACGCAGCCCTTTTCCACCTTCGAGGCTGCCGGCGCCAATCTACCGGGGTTCGGCGCAATCTACGGCACGCGCAACCAGCAATTCAATCTGAGCGAGACCTGGACCGCCACGCCCACGGTGGTCAACGAAGCGCGCTTCACGTACTTTCGCGAAGGACAGCTCAATTACAACCACCCCCAGAACACGGAGCTGGTGCAAAATGTTTGCGGTTCCGCGGTGCCGGCTGCCAGTTGCTTCTCCGATCCCGCCAATCCGCAATACGGCATCACGCCCAACCTCGGCGCGAACCACGAAGGCGTGCCCTCCATCTTCACGGATGGAGGATTCTCGCTGGGCAATAATTACGAAGGCGAGCTGCCGCAGATCGGCAACAGTTTTCAATGGTCCGACAGCCTCAGTAAGGTGATGGGCACACACTCGCTGAAATTCGGCGTGGATGTGCGCCGCATGCGCTTCGACCAGACTCTCTATTACAACGTGGACGGCTCTTACTCTTTCACCGGCGGTGGTACGAATGATGTCGGCGCCGACGATCTCTACCCGGATTTTCTACTGGGTTTGCCGAACGGCTACACGCAAGGCTCGGCGCAGCATGAGAACGTGCGCAGCACGGCGCTCTACCTATTCGCGCAGGATAGCTGGAAGATACGCTCCAATCTCACGCTCAACTACGGGCTGCGCTGGGAACTCGATACGCCGCTCACCGACATCGGCCATCACGTGCAGACGTTTCGTCCCGGGCAGGTGACCAGTATCTATCCCTGCCAGCTTGCGGCGGACAATCCCCTGGTACAGGTGTACGGTTCCACCGATTGCAGTGAGAACGGTCCCGCCAATGCGGTTTTCCCGCTCGGCTTGGTGTTTCCCGGCGATACCGGAGTTCCCGCGGGGATGACGCAGACTTACTACAAAGCTTTCGCGCCGCGCATTGGCTTGGCCTGGAGCCCGGCGGCGGATTCCGGCTTTTGGCGCAAGCTGGTTGGCGCGCCTGGCAAGAGCAGCGTCCGAGCCGGTTTCGGGATTTTCTACAATCCCATCGAGCAACTGGTGCTTGAGCAGTTCAGCGCCGAGCCGCCCTTCGGCGGCAGCACTACTTTGGCCAACCCCATGTTCAACACGCCGTTCGTCGGCCAGGATGGCACCGTCTCGCCGAACCCCTTCAACGGCATCCTGAATCCCGTGCGCGGCCAGCCGGTGGATTGGTCGTCATTCCGGCCGATCCTGCTGTATGGCCAGTTCCAGCCGAACATGCGCACGCAGTATTCCGAGCAGTACAACTTCACGCTGCAGCGCGAACTGCCCAGCGATATTCTCTTCCAGATCGGCTATGTGGGCACCCAGGCGCACAGGCTGCTGGCCTCCTACGATTTGAACTACGGCGACGCGCAAACCTGCCTCGATCTGAACTCGCTATCCACGCTGGCTAACGATCCGTCGCTCGCGTGCGGTCCGTTCTATGCGGATTCCGCATTCACCATCGCCGCGGGCGAGATTCCCGCCGGATTCACATTGCACCTGCCTTACGGGCCGCAGCCCACGGTGACCGGGCCGAATCCGAATCCGATTACGCTCGTGGGGCTGCGTAAGTATTCTTCGCCTAACTGCAATCCGCTGACCGGTACGGGGTGCCCGGCCGATGGCGTGCCGGTATTCTCGAGTATCTTCACGGAGAATACCGTGGCTAACTCAAATTACAACTCACTGCAAGTCAGCGCCGAAAAACGCTTCTCGCATGGACTGCAGTTCCAGGGGGCTTACACTTTCAGTAAGTCGATTGACGATGCGTCCAGTTTTGAAAACATGCTCAACCCACTGAATTTTCGGGACAGCCGTGCGCTGTCGCTGTTCGATGCGCGCAACCGTTTCGTGTTCAGTTACGTTTATCAGTTCCCGCACATGTCCATCCACGGTTTCGCGGATAAGTTGCTTAACGGCTGGCAGAGCTCCGGAATCGTGACGTTTCAGAACGGGTTTCCGGTGCCGATCATGTCGTCCTCTGATCTGGAGTTGATGGACAGTTCGTTTTTCCAATATCCCGGAGAGCCGAATCAAGTGGCGCCGCTGCAACGGTTGAATCCGCGGGGGCCTGGTAATCTGGCCTTCAATACGGCCGATTTCCAGCAGCTCACGCCGGCCGAGTACGGCACCATCGGCGACTCGCCGCGCTCGGTGTGCTGCGGGCCCGGCATTAATAACATCGACTTCAGTTTGATGAAAGATACCACCGTAAGCGAGCGATACAAATTGGAATTCCGCGCGGAGTTCTTCAACATCGTCAATCACGCGCAATTCACCAAAGTCGACGGCAATATCTCGGACAGCGCGGTGGACGCTAACGGAAACGTACTGCCTGATACCGGAACCTTTGGGAAGGTGCTGCAGGTGCGCGATCCGAGGTTGGTGCAGTTCGCGCTAAAGTTGATTTTCTAGAGACATGCGAATCTCAACCTGCATTTTCAGCATTCTCACGGTGAGCGCATTGGCCGGTACTGCGTTCGCGCAGGCAGCCAAGCCAAAGCTCGACGTAGCCGCGGCGCATGATACCAATCTGACCAAAGGCGCGGATCTCTACCAACGGTACTGCGCCGTCTGTCACGGGAAGGACGCCAAGGGCGGCGGTCCAGCCGCCGCGGCGCTGAAAGCCAGCCCCACCGATCTGACACAGCTTGCCAAAAATAATGGCGGAAAGTTCCCGCTAGGTTCCGTGAGGCAATTGCTGGGCGGCGGCTCGTCCACGCCAGCCCACGGTTCCGCGGACATGCCCATCTGGGGACCGGTCTTCCGCGCCATGAACCCGGACGAGAACATCGCCAAGCTGCGCGTGGATAACCTGCTGCGCTATTTGGAATCGATCCAGCAGAAATAGTTGGCAAGATCTCGGCGAAACACCTGGGGTAGTCCTTCCGCCACGTCCATGCTGGCGGAACCCTGCAAGGTCAAGATCGAGGTGCTTGGAACCTCTACCCGTCGCCCTGGCTTCACCCTGATAAGAAGCCTGGCAGGGCAGGCTGGCCTGTGCCCTGCCGCCAAGCCGAGTCGGCCCGGTTGTGCTTATCAGTCAGCCACTCCCAACCACTTGGTAGCAGGTAGCCAGAGTACGGAATGGTCACTTCGCACCAAAAGAATGAGTTTGTGCCACCGAGCGCCGTGGTGGATCGCAGCCGTTCTCTCCAGTAATCCAGCGAACCATCTACATAAATGAGCCGAGAATAAGCCCCGTGTCGGTACCAATCGTCGGCCTCTTTCAGCAGTTGCTCGATCTCCTCCACGCCGGCGCTGGTCATTGTGGCATCTCCGATCCCGAGATAAAAGACCTTTTCACGTGATCTCCGGCAGTACGCTTTTCGGTTCAGGAATGGTCGGCTGCAAACCGGGAAACAGCGGTGTGCCACCCTTTGCTACTGCCTCCGCCCAGAATTTCTATTGGTGCATCACCACCACTTCCATTCCTTCCAGAGTAGCTTGGTCTGGGAGCTTGTCGCCGTACCAGACTATGCCAGCCCCGACCGACAGGGCAACTACTGTCGCAAGGGCGGCACACAGCCCTGCTGTCCCATTTCCGGTCTTGAATCCGACGACACATAGACCGATTACGCACGCGACTCCGAGCAGCGTAAGTTTACCGACAGGCCCACCAAACCGAACCTTCTGTGGGAGATCTGACGTGATCCCAGCCCGCGATAGCACCTCCCCCAGCATGGAGGGCTTGTCCGGTTGTTCTGCCACGAATTACATATTGTCGCGCCGTAATCTGGTCCCTGTGGTTTGGCCCAAGCCGCCGTTTCGGCTGATTGGATGACTTCCACGCGGGCCGCGCAGATGCCCTGCTTCCCCTGCACCTTCGAACGCCGCGCCATCGGCGGGCCGCCATTTTTCTTTCTCTTGGACTGGAAGGCCCGGATAGGTTCACCTCATGCCCGAGAATCGCGTCAGCGCCAATTCTCACGCCTTGCCGGCGATTCTGGCGGAACCTCCCAAGGCGTCAAAATAGTCGTCAAAATGTGAGCATCTGCGGCTCAAAAGGCAGGTATTCAGGACATTTACAGTATGGAACACGAATTGGTTCTAATGGATTTGTGGTAGGCGCGGCCGGACTCGAACCGGCGACCCTCTGCTTAGAAGGCAGATGCTCTATCCGCCTGAGCTACGCGCCCGTTGTATTGAACCTCTCTTGATCTTAAACCACTTCCGGAATTTGCGAACCTGTCCCGGCCGGCCAAATTGGGCCAAAATCAACCCGACCGGGACAAAACCCCATCAGTTCATCCTCTCCGTATCAAACCCAGCAAGTCCGCGTTGGCCTTCCGGTTCAGCTTCTGACAACGACTCCCGTTTCATCTCCCGTTTCATCTGCGAGTACTTCTCGAACACCTTTGCGTGACCCTGCCGCAAGCAGCTGTCGAGCCGGAGCCTATCGTGATGACCGCAGGCAAAGAATTCTGGGATCCCGCGGGACTCTTGCTCGGGAGCGGTGATTACTCCGGAAGGCAGATTCGCCGTGATGCATGCGGCGCAGAACTCTCCGGCGTGGAACGAACTCGGCGTCGCTTTTGCGGATTCGCCGCTGGGCCCGTTTCAAGAGTACGCCGCAAACCCGGTCTATAACTTTGTCTCCTACACGCATAAGTTCGACTTAGACAATCGTTCTGTTGATGATTATACAATGCCGATCTCTTCCATTTTATACTTCCAACGAAAGATCACGGGGTCGGCATTGATTTCTCCAAAGTAGAGATGGATGCGATCAATCAGCTCCTGCTTGCTCGCGACGCGAATGCCACGCAGCATCGTGCGGGCCATCTTGCTGAACATGGTTTCCACGATATTGAGCCACGAGCCGTGCTTCGGTGTAAAGACGAACTCGAACCGTTGCGGGTGCAGGCTCAGGTACGCTTGCGTCTCTTTCGAAATGTGAGCCGAGTGGTTGTCGAGCAACAGGCGAATCCTGGCTGACGCTGGATATGCGGCATCGAGTTTCCCCAGTAGGGCGATGAAATCTACGCTGGCGTGGCGATCACTGATGATCTCCGTAACCCGACCGGTATGCAGATCCAGACCGGCGAGTAACGACACCGTCCCCAGTCTTTTGTACTCGTAGTCCCGGAGATGACTCGGGTACTGATGGGGCACGGGCGGCCGGTCCGGCGTAGTCGGTGCCAGCGCCTGAATGCCGGGCTTCTCGTCGTACGAGATTGTCACCGTAGACGGCTCCTTCAGTGTGCCTTCCACTAAACCGGCGTTCCCGATTTCCACGTCCTTATATACGTGCAGAACCTCGATCATCTTCCTTTCAAACTCCGGATCCCGCCGCTCCACGTAGTAGCGGATCTTGTGCGGCCGGACCTCGCCCTGCGTCATTATCCGATGCAGTTTCGACCGGCTCAGTCCGCGCAAGCTGGGATGGCTGGCTGCCATGCAGTGCTTCCGCACGTGGCTCTGCAGCAGCGCGTAGGTCCACAGTTCGTATGCATAGCCGAGATCCTTCGGCTTTTGGCAGGCGCAATGCAACACCCAGGCAATGGCATCATCCGGGATGCGGCGGCACTTGCCTGGTCGCGGTAATTCTCCCAGCGCCGCATCCATGCCGAACTGGAGGAACTTGCGGACACACAACGCGACCGTGTGACGATTCACTCCGTTGGCAATCGCCACCGCATTGGCGCTCATTCCGTTGGCGCACTCCAAGAGAATGGCTGCGTGAAGCACCTGTCGCTTCTCCGCGGTGCGGGATCGCCGGAGATCCTCCAGTCGTTCCCGATCCGCCGCCGAGAGGATCAATGGTTGTCGTTTCGTGACGAATGGCATAAACCATTCTGCCACAGAAATGTTCTTATTGGATAGATTTCAACAGAACGTTAATTTAGTGCGCACCGATGAGCACGGCCGGCGCCATCTGTTCTTCTTTGCGGTTTTCAACCAGAACGAAGGTGACCCGGTCTTCGGCCCGAAGACGTTAGATAAATGGACGCAGTACACATTCGCCCGAAAAGGCTGATCCGCACCGGAGACACCTGGTACCTCTGATATGAGGGAACCAACCATTGGGATGCACCCACGCGGAATGCGGACGGCACCGCCAATCGAAGCTGGTGGGATACGGTAGGACTGGCCAGATCCAAGGACCTGGTAAATCGGGAATACTATCCGCGCAATCCGGCGCTTTGCCTGGATTGGGCGTGAGCAAGGAACAGTCTGACGACGGCTGGGTCGGCTGGCCGCGAATGTTGATCCGGGATCAGATGGGCTACTTTTCTTACACGGCGGACGCAATATTGGTCGGCGCGCCATACCTATCCACCAACTTACAAACTGGCGCTCCGAAGGCGACGATCGATTGGCTGAGGAGTGAAGGCCGCGCACGAAACGCCGGGAGTGGTTAAGAGTTCGTTCGTCGGGCCCTGGGAATGGGCGCCAGGGCTCCTGTACTCGCGCCGCCAAGCCGGTTCCGCCCGCGGCCACGCCTGCCGCGTTGAGCGCCGCGCCTGAAGATAGCACCGGCATCGGAACGGGATTATACAACAGCTATCTGCCGAGCGTGAAGACGCTTTACTTGTGCGGGCGGCAAGGCCAGCGCTATGCGCCTTCGGAAGAGACTACCCGCGCTTGGCTTGCACCGGCAGATTGACAGCCTCATGTCGGCCAACCGCCAGCTCTACCTCAAAAATCGGCGGGAAGGTGGGGGCGGGTTGGCCGATGTGCCGCCCGCCATTAACGATCAACTGCATTGGAGCGAGGTTTCTACTCCGCAGCGCAAACCCGCCTATGTCTTTGGGACAGTTTCTTCAGCGCCCTACTGGTCTGTCAGGAGGACAAGCCTAAAGCCTTCGCGCTGGTGCGCGACATCACCTCGTGGCAGAACGACCAGGGAAGGTTCGCGCAATACGGCCAGTGGCTTCCGCGGCCGAACAACTGGATCTTGCCGGTAGCCTGGGGTCACACCCAATCTCCGGTGGGGGCGCTGGCCACCTGCCAAGATTTACCCGCGGCGGCCAATCGGGAGTTCCTGGCGGACATTTATCCGCGGCTGCTGAAGAACCATCGATGGTGGTTCCGCGACCGCGGGGACGGTAAGCCGTGACGTGGCCGAGATCCCTACCAGGACCGCCAGCAGGCCGCCTATTTTGAGTCTCATGACGACAGCCCGCAATGGTAGCATGTCGCGCATACAACAAGGCTACCCACCCGTACGAGCTCGAAACCGTGGAGCGCAACTGCCTGTATACGACGGACGCCTGGTTACTCGCCTGGATGGCCCGGGAACTGGGCCGCCCGCGCGACGCCCAGGAACTCGAGCGGGGGCAAGCCGCCATGGCCGGGCGGATCAATCAACTGCTTTGGGACGAGCGCCGGCGATGCTACTTCAACCGGCGCTGGGCGCCACAGGACGGCAACTGCTTCGAATCCGCATTGGCGCGGGATATTTTTTTGTCGCATGCCCGGCCGGGTCGCCCGGAAGGAACGCGCCGAGGCGCTTAATGGGCCGTTCTACGATCCCAACAAGTCGCGGGCCCTGGATTCTACCCAACATCAGCCGCGACGATCCTCTGTTTCCCAAACGGCACTATTGGCGGGGAAAGGTCTGGGCGCCCATCAACTGGCTGGTCTATCAAGGCTCCAAGACTTACGATTGGGAACGCGAAGCCCGGCCTGCTGGCAGCCTCCAGCGCCAAATGTTCCTCCGGCCATGGCGCTCATTGCGGCCGAGGACTTGATCGCCGTGAACCCCTGGCATGCATCGCGGTTCGGCCAATCTGGCGCTGGAGGAGGATGCCGAGATCCGGCGGTACCCCGTGGCAGGGGCCGTGTACGACGTCTCGCTGACGGACCCGCTGAGATCCGCCAAGTGAAATGCGCCGGCTCGATGGTATCGGCCAAGGTGCGCACCAGCCGGCGTGTGACGGTACCGGTCGTCAACGGCACGCGACAACGCTTGTCGGCGGGAGTCACGAAGACTGGCAGCGAGCTTTAGAGCGCATTCGGAGTGTTTTTTAACGTCGCCGTTCCAGCACGCGAATCATTCCCGCCAGGCACAAGCGCGCGATCCCGAACGCCAGCGGAAAAGTCGTCCCCGCCAGCAAAACCAGAGCTAAGAAGCCAAGTTCATTCATCGGAGTTTCCTTTACTGACCGCCTGCTATCACCGTGCCCGCCGGTCCACGATTGGCGGCCACTTGCTGCGGGGCTGCGGCTACGCCGAATATGCGCGACACTTCGTCCGTTCGTTCCGCGTACAGTTCCACTGGGTCGCCCACCGCCACCAGTCCGAACAATATTTCTACGTCGGCGTTGCGCATACGGATGCATCCGTGCGATGCGGGGTGCCCGATCGAACTCGGATTGCTGGTGCCATGAATGCCGTAGCCCTTGCGGCTCAGCCCGATCCAGCGCGGCCCGAGCGGGTTGCGCTTGCCCGGCGGCACCACTTTGCCCGGCCCATACCAGGTCGGATGAGAGACGCGCGCCACCACCGTGAAGCTGCCAGCCGGGCTGGGTGTAGCCTTTGCGCCCACGGCTACTGGAAAGATCTTCGTCACGTGCCCGTCTTCCACCAGCGCCAGTGCGCGGTCCGGAATGCTCACCACAATCCGCCGCGCCGCTGTTTGGGTCTCCTGCGCCATCGCTTCGCCGGCCGCCACAAACAGCGCCGCCAGCGCCTCGCCATACCTCAATTGCCGCCGCCTGTCTCGCATCTGATTGCCTCCGTTCACAGCCGGCATAAATGCAGTCCACCTACCAGCGCTAACCTGCTGATTTTGGGTGCGGCGCGATGCTTCGGCGTGTCTGGCCGAACACGTAGCGTGAAAGATACAGCCGATCTGTGACTGCGGAGCGCGCTCCGTCGACGCTACGCCGCACGTGCCTGTTGTGGCTAAGGCTCTCCCATGCGCAGAATAATCAGATCCTGGAGATTGCCGATCGCTCCCGGCAGAATATCCACGATTTCGAAATACCGTGACCAGTTACGCAAAATGAATTCGTGCGAGACGAACACATTGCAATAATAGCCAGGGTCCGCCACGCCGGTCTCGTCGAGATCTTTACTTGGCCCGGCGTTGTAAAAGCCCGAGTTATCGGTACGCCAGGTTGAATATCGGTTCCAGGGCAGGCGGCCTCGCCACCACGCTATATCTCCAAATGT
Source organism: Bryobacterales bacterium (assembly GCA_963756605.1). Classification (GTDB taxonomy): domain Bacteria; phylum Acidobacteriota; class Terriglobia; order Bryobacterales; family Bryobacteraceae; genus Bog-159. Next base: position 460,349 of record CAVWOT010000019.1, read on the forward strand.
GGTTAAGAGAATTATGGCATTCGGTTTCGCGATCCGCTGCAGTTCCCGCAGCCACTTGATTTGATCGTCCTCGCCTAGATGGGTGAGTACGGAAATGCCATAAATGAGATCGAAAGTAGCGGCGGCGACTGGCGCCGGCGGCTGCGACTTGGCCGCAATGAACTCGCCCAGCGGAAGAGTCTGGCGGCACCAGGCGATGGCTTGCGGATCAATATCCATGCCGGTGACGCTTGTGGCGCCGCTGCCGGCAACGTAGCGGAGCACCCGTCCGGAACCGCAACCCCAATCGAGCACGTGGCCAAAACCAGTGATCGATTTTGAAAAATATTCTTCGAGTACCCGCTCGAGCCTGACAAACACGGTGGAGCCCTCGCGTATGAAACTGGCTGCATCTTCCGCGCCATGGACGCGTTTGCGCAGCGCCGCCGGTGGGAGGGACGCGGCCCTTTCGAGATAGTGAATGGTCTGATGAGGATCGAAAGGGCGCCGCGAACCGGCGTGCTGAAAAGAAAACTCGTGCGCGCCGGAAGCGCCGGAAAGCGGACCTTGCGCGCGAAACCCGAAACCAGTCTCGTCGCGAACCAATCCGATCATGCGGGCGATGTCATCGCGGGGGTGACGAGTCAACCGAAGCGTGGCGCCATTATGGGCGATCTCGAAGGGCACTGGAATAGCGCGGGGAGGCACGCACCATCCGTCCAGCGCCAACCCCGTTTCCGACACGTTAAGGTTGTCGATCGACCAGAGGCCTCTGGCGAGCACGGAAGAGACCAGCAGGCGATAGCTCAATCCAGGCAAGACGCACACGCCGTTGTTGAGGACCGGGCCGCCGCCGGCGAAGCGCACCGTTAGATCGCCATCGAGTTGGGGAAGGCCGTACGAAAAGCCGTGACAGCCATCGCCGATGTGGGCATCCAACAGATCCTGGCGAAATTCCGAACAGCCAATGGTGGCGACGATATCTCCGTTAATGCAGATATCCACGATAGCCGGCGAATTCGGGTTTTGATCGTCGTATGCCCAGCCTCGTATGCAGCCGGCATCGACGGTATCGAGAAACCCTGTTTTTGCCATTCAGATTTCCGGGGCGATATGGAATCGGCCCAGCCAGCCCTATTTTAAGATTGAAGCGAACCTGAGGGCCGCTCAGCCTTTCAAGTCCTGAAAGGCTTCTTCGATCTCGTGCTTGGCTTCCGGCGTGGGGACCGATAACGGCAGACGCGGTGGGCCGCCGTAGTAGCCGTTAAGGTCCATCGCGTGCTTCAGGCCGGGAATGCCGTATTTGGTGGTGATTAGCGCGGCGGCGCGCGCGATGCGGTTCTGCCAGTCGCGGGCGGCCTCGTCTTCGCGCGTGCGGTACGCCTCCCAGATGGCGATGCAGGCGTACGGCGCGGCGTTAGCGAATGCCAGGATCCCGCCGGTAGCGCCCATCAGCAATGCAGGCCACAGGGTGGGCGCCGAACCGACCGTCACCTGGAAACCGGGGCGCGATTCCCGCATCATCTGCATCACCTTCTCCATGTTTCCGGAGCTTTCCTTGATGCCGATGATGTTCGGATGGTGGGACAACTCCACCACGGCCGAGGCGGGGATATCGAGTGCGGTCGCCTGCGGGAAATTGTAGATGATCACCGGAATGCGCGACTGGTCGGCCACCGCGCGGTAATAGAGGGTCTGCGCGTCGGCGCGGTTCAGCAGGTTCTTGTAATAATGCGGGGTTTTGACCAGCGCGGCCTTGTAGCCCAGTTCCGCCGCGCGGTTGGTGAGACACACGGTCTCGCGCACGCTTTCGACGCCGGTGCCCGCGATCAGCAGCTTTTCGGGTGCGGCATAACGCGCCACCATTTCCCACAGTTCGATTTTCTCTTCGGCCGAGAGCAGGACGCTCTCACCGGTGGAGCCGGTCACCACGTACCCGGCGAGCGTGGTGCGATTCCATTTTTCGATATTGTGTTGGACCTTGGCGGCGTAGATGTTGCCGGCGTGGTCGAAGGGGGTGGTGATGGGGGGGATGATGCCTTGTAGTTTCATAGGTTAGTTATCCGATTACGAAATACGGTAAACGTAAGCGTCTTCCACCCAGCGCTTGCCGATCATCTGTCCGCCCAGCCGCATGCCTTCCACCGTTCTTGCTTTGCCGAAGATCCTGCGCAGCGCGCGAACGGTGGAATCCGTCGTGGGCAAAATCAGAATCGTTGGAGTCTTTTCGACCGGAAAATCCGCGGCAACCAGCGCATCGAAGACCAGGCCTGAAGCTTTGCCCGGGCCGGCCGCATCGAGTTGCCGGGATGACAGGAGGAGCCGCCAGTCGCCATACTCGTCGAATAGAATCCAAGCCGCGACACGCACCTTTACCCCAGCCTTATCCAGAATGCGAAGGATTTCGGCGCCCGCATTGAGGTCCACGTTTACCAATAACGCTTGACCCATTTCATTACTCCCCGATTTCTGTCGCCGATCGCTTCAATCAGCGCCCGTGCGCTTTGCTCGGAATGCTTGTCATAGCGGCTTTGCTCCGACCATTCTCGCACGTCATTCCAGTACTTTCGGAATAGCGGATCAGCCTGCGCTGCCGCCAATTTGCTCGTCTTGCAATTCGGCGACCTTTACGAGTTCACCGAGATCGTACGTATGGCTGGCGTTAACTCTCTTCTTCTCCGGAAATTCATACCGCTGCGTCCCCCTGGCAATGCATGCCTTGAGCGCGCATTCCACCGCGTATCCGACCAAATAATAAGCTCCATCCGGCAGTCCCGCTTTCAGCAAAGCCCGGGCCTCCGCGAGACGCACCCAGGACAACGCCCGCAGATCCCTCCGGTCCATCTGGAAATATGGTACCGAACATTCGCGAGCGCGGGATCGCACCATGCGAGAATGCCTTTGAACGCCGATGTTCTCGATCGAGATAGAGTGCCCGCCCGAGCGGATGGACCTGGCCATCGCCGAGCTTTGGGAAGCGGGCGCGGGCGGCATCGTCGAACTGAGCGACACCCGGCTGCGCGCCTTCTTCGAAGACGAATGGGATCGCGGAGCGCTCATCGGCCAGTTTCATCCGGTGAACTGGCGGCAGGAAGAGGAGTGCGACTGGGTGGCCGCGTCGCAGGCCGACTGGGAGCCTATCCTGGTGGGCGAGCGCTTCTTTCTGGTCCCGGAGTGGCGTGGCGATCCGGCGCCCGACGGGCGGTTCCGTATCGCGGTGAATCCGGGGATGGCGTTCGGCACCGGCAGGCACGAAACCACGCAGTTGTGCCTGGAGGCGCTGGAGAAGTATGTACGTCCGGGTATGCACATGCTGGATGTGGGGACCGGATCCGGCATACTGGCACAAGCTGCGGCGCTGTTGGGGGCGGAGCCAGTGTGGGCGTGCGACATCGACCCTGAGGCGGTGGAGATCGCGCGCGGTAATGCCGGCGCTAACGTGTTCGTGGGATCAGTGGACGCGGTGAGGTCCGCCGCGGCGGGATTGATCACGGCCAACATCAGTCCGGAGGCCATCATTGGGCTGGCCCCGGACTTGCTGCGCTGCCTGTGCGCAGGCGGTGTAGCGTTGCTCAGCGGCTTCAACGGGTGGGAGGTCCCCGCGGTGGCGGCGGGATTAGAGGGCGGCCGGGTTCTGGAGACGGGCTACAAAGGGGACTGGGCGCTGCTGGTGGTTGGACATAAACTCGATGGCGGAATCTAGCATGTGTAGCACCCGACGGCATTTTCCAGCAAGCCCGCCAAGGCGCGTGGGGCCTCTTGGCGAGAGGGGCATCCTGCACCTCCACGGCGATGGCGTACGGCTGGAGCGTCATAACCGCCCGCCCGCGCCGGCGACAACATTGAAACCTTCGCGCGGGCGACAGAGGACGAGTTTCTGTCGGAATACCGCCGGAAATATCCGGTACCTGTTTATCGCAGACCGACTGTGGTGGATGAACTTTTACAGGTTTTTTACAGGCCCGCCACCGGGCGCTTGCCAGAATAGGTGAAAATATTCAGATGACGTGTAACGGAGTATTGGGATGTCTGGCGGTACAATCCTGATAGTGGAGGATGCCGCTTCGTGGGCCACCACCCTGGAAGTGGCGTTCCTGGCGATTCCGGACATCGCCGTGACTGTACTGGCCACGGCGCAGGATGCTTTGCGCCTGCTCGCCAGCGGAGAGTGCGCCGTCAGCGCCGTCGTCACCGACCTCAACATGCCGCGCATGGACGGATTCGAATTCATCGAGCGGATCCGCGCGGAACCGCGCCATCAACGGCTGCCCATCATCGTCGTCAGCGGCGATACGGATCCCCGCACGCCCGCGCGTCTCGCGTCTATCGGCGCGAACGCCTTTTTTCCGAAACCCTATTCACCCGCCCTAGTGCGGCTCAAACTGGAGCAACTCCTCGATGAAAAATCTGCCGATCAATCGCCCTAGCTGCCGGTTGCGGGAAATGGGCACGCTTCTGAGGCGCGCGCGTGAGCAAGCGGTTTCCCGCTTTTTTCCGAGAGGTGCCAGCTGGCGGTTGCTCCTCATGTGGATGGCGCCAGGAGTCCTTGCGGCCCAAACGGCCGCCCCCGATCTGGCGCAGATCATGCAGCGGCTCGACCGCCTGGAGCAGCAAAACCAGTCCATGGCCGAAGAGATCCGCCAACTGCGCCAGCAACTGGCGGAAGCCAATAGCCAGCCGCAGCCGCCCGCCGCTGCGCCGACCCCCGACGAGAAAACGGCGGTGGACGAAAGCCGCCTCGATGAACTCGCGCAGAGCAAGGTGGAAGCCTCCCAGAAGTTCCCTATCCGCGTCACCGGCATGGCGCTGTTTAATGCGTTCCTGAACTCCAAAGGCAGCGGCGGAATGGAATACCCCACGTTCGCCTGGCCGGGCAACCAGGCCAACGGCGGCGGCAGTTTTTATCAGACCACCATTGGTCTGGATTACTCCGGTCCGCAGATTTTCGGCGATGGCAAAGTGCACGGCTCGGTCTACATGGATTTCGCGGGCGGTTCGGGCACGCCGTTCGATTTCGGATTCCGGCTGCGTACCGGTGAGATCGCCATCGATTGGCCGAACCAAAGCATCCTGGCGGGCGTGGAGCCGCCCATCTTCGCGCCGCGATCTCCCACTTCGCTGGCGCAAGTAGAGTTCGCGCCGCTTTCGGCCGCCGGGAACCTGTGGCTCTGGACTCCGCAGGTGCGCTTCGAACAGAAGATCCACTTCACGGATTCGACCGGCCTGCGCGCGCAAATCGGCGCCGTGCAAACCAACGAGGTGGCGCCCTATCAGCAATACGTGCAAATGCCGGAGCCCGCTCGTCCGGGCCTGGAAGGCCGCTTCGAGTTCTATCATCGTTTTCAAAGTGACTCTCCCGAAGGCCCGCGCGTCGAAATTGCGCCCGGTTTCCACACCAGCGTCACGCACGTGGCCGGCGATTCGGTGCCTTCCAATTTGTTTTCGCTCGACTGGTTCACCAACCCCGTCTCGAAGCTGGAATTCACCGGCGCATTCTTCAGCGGGCAAAACACGGCGCCGGTGGGTGGTTTGGAAGGTTTCACCATCCTGCCGTCCGGCGCCGCCATCCCGGTCCACACCAAGGGCGGATGGGGGCAATTGACCCTTCTGGCCACATCCCGCCTCTCCTTCCACTTGTTCTCCGGATTGGAGAACGGCCGCGCCACGGACCTGGCGCCATATACCATAGGACGGAACTGGGTGTACGGCGCGAACTTCTTCTACCGCCTGGCTCCCAACGTTTTGTTCGGTCCGGAGGTTTCACAAGCGCGCACGACTTATATTGATAGTAGGCTGCGGACAAACAACCACTATGATCTGGCTCTGGCGTATCTTTTTTAGCAGCTTCTGGTTACTGCCGCTGTGGTGCGCCACCCTGAAAGGTTCCGTGGTGCTGACTGATTCGCGCGACCCGGGTGTGCGCCATCACAGGGATTTCAAGGGGGTAGTGGTGTGGCTGGAACCTGCCGGCGGCGACCCGCCTCGCAAAATCCCGTCCCGCCATTACGTGATGGAGCAGAAGGACAAGCATTTCAAGCCGCACGTGCTGGCCGTTCCGGTGGGGTCGACCGTGGATTTTCCGAATCACGACCCCATCTTCCATAACGTCTTTTCCAACTATGACGGGCAGCGGTTCGACGTCAACCTGTACCGTCCCAATACCAGCCGCGATGTGGTGTTCAAGAAGGCGGGTATTGTGCGGGTATTCTGCAATATTCATCCCACCATGAGCGCCGTGATCGCGGTTCTGGATACGCCCTGGTTCGATGTCTCCAATGCAGCGGGCGAATTCGAGATTCGCAATATTCCGGCCGGCAACTACACGGTGCATGTATTTCACGAAAGAGCCACGGAAGAGACGCTGCACGCGCTCGCCGCACCGGTCGTCATCGATGAGACAGTTGGGCGGGTTCTTTCTCCCATCCGTATTTCTGAAACGGGCTACATTCCCGCGCCGCACAAGAACAAGTGGGATAAAGATTATCCGGCGGCCATCGACGATGAGCCGGCTTATCAGCCAAACCAATGATCGCGCGCTTTTCACGCCTGTCGCTGCTGTGGAAGATCCTGCTCTCCACTTCCGTGGCCGTCACGCTGCTATTCGCGCTTACGGGATGGATCGTGCTGCGCAACGCGGTCCAGACCACCACCAGCACTATGGAGGACGAACTGGGCGCCAGCTTCCAGGCGTATCAATCGCTGTGGGAGGCGCGCGCCACCTTGCTGGCTTCCGTCAGCCTGACCTTGGCCCAGATGTCGGACGTGCGTTCGGCGTTCGGCACCCGCGACCCGGCCACCATTCGCGACACCGCCAACGAGCTTTGGAACAAACTGGACATCAAGAAAAAAGCGGCGTTCCTGGTCGCCGATGCGGCCGGTAACGTGATCGCATCGGTGGGCGGCATGCCGGTCGCCGAACAGGACGTGCGCACTGCCGCCGCCCGCTTCCCGGACCAGGTTTCCGGCTTGCTGCTGCGCGGCGGACATCTGTACCAAACGGTTTTCACGCCGGTCTATTTGGAGAATGTTCCGCAAAACGTGCTGGTAGCCGGATACGCGGTGGACGGCCTGGTAGCGCGGCAACTGAAAGCCGGCACCGGCGGCAGCGAGTTTCTTTTCGTTTCCGGCGGCCAGCCCATCGCCTCTTCGCTCGCGCCCGATGCTGCCCGTCTGGTCGTCTCGCGGCTGCCGGCGCATCTTTCGCTCGAGCCCATCAGTGCAGGCGGTATCGAGTACGCGGCGCGGCCCACGCCCTTGCTCGACATCGCGGGCAAGCCCATTGGCGATCTCTGGATTCTGCGTTCCTTCCAGAGCGCGCAGGAGCGCCTGGCCGCGCTCCGCCGCAACATCATTGCCTTGTGGCTGCTGGCTGTAGCCGCCACTCTGGGACTCACATACCTGCTGGCGCGCCGCATCGTCGAGCCGCTCAAGGAACTGGACCGCGCCGCCGCCGAGGTGGGCCGCCAGAATTACGAGCACCGCGTAAAGGTGGTCAGCCAGGATGAGCTCGGCCGCCTGGCGCAGACCTTCAACGCCATGTGCGCGTCGATTCAGCAGGCGCGCCAGGAGTTGATCCGGCAGGAGCGCATCTCCACCATCGGGCGGCTATCGAGCTCCATCGTGCACGATCTGCGCAATCCCCTGGCCGCGGTCTACGGCGGCTCGGAAATGCTGGTGGATACCGATTTGGCGCCGTCGCAGGTGAAGCGCCTGGCCGCCAATATTTACCGCGCTTCGCGGCGCATTCAGGAGCTGTTGCAGGATCTGCTCAACGTCTCGCGCGGCAGCGCGGGCGGTGCGGAGTTGTGCAACCTGCGGGAAGTGGCGGTGGCCGGCTGCGAATCGCTATTGGCTTCCGCCGACGCACAGCACGTGGAAGTGCACATCGGAATACCCGACGAAATCGAATTGCCGCTGGAGCGCAACCGCATGGAGCGGGTCTTCTCGAACCTGGTCGGCAACGCCCTCGAAATGATGCCGGAGGGCGGCCGCGTTCAGATCTCGGCTGCGGCGCAAAACGGATTCGTGGTGGCGGAAGTGCGCGATACAGGCCCCGGCATCGCGCCCGAAATTCGCGGCACGCTGTTTGAGCCGTTCGTCAGCGCCGGTAAGAAAAACGGGCTGGGCCTGGGGCTGGCGCTCGCGCGGCAAACGGTGCTTGACCACGGCGGCGACATGTGGGCGGAATCCGAGATTGGCCGCGGCGCGTGTTTCCGCCTGCGGCTTCCCGACCGCGGAGCCCAGTGAGCCTCGTGGGGCAGACCTCCAGGTCGGCGCGGGACGTCCACGTCCCGCACTTCGCGCGACGGAGTCATGTCCCACGATTCATTCGGGAAAAATTCAGATCATTTGGTTGCCGCGGCGATCAGCCAGATGTAGCTGATACAGAAGCAGACCAGAGCGCCGAACCCTAGTGACTGGTTGCGCGTGTACTGGAATCGGCTATAGGAGTGGGGATCGTTCGGATGGTGCAGATGATGCTCGTAGCTTAAGCCCAGCAAAATCATGAAAAGCACTCCGTAAATGATGCTCATCGCCACCAGAAACAGAGGCGACGCGAAGGGCTTTAGAGAGCGGCCGTTTGACTGACTAAAATTCAACGAGCCGACCAGCAGGACAATCGACCCGGCTGCCAGACCCAGGACAAATTTCGTAATATCCAGGTACATGGGCAGCAGCCTCTTGCCGAACTCACCATGCTTGCCTCCGGGATCGAAGACCACCGGCTGCCCCTTGCTCTGCAAATAGACGATCAGCCAAATCAGCGCGAACAGTCCCAGCGCCGTGGCGACTCCGGGAAAGCCTGGAAACAACATGCATTGAGCATACACGATATTGGCCGCTGGCCTTGCCTGGCAATCCCGAATAGGCCATCATTGATTACCAGGCATGACGGCAACCTATCGCGCAGTGATGCTGATGAAGAAGGGTGGGCCCGAGGTTCTCCAGATCGTTGAGTTGCCTGTTGCACCCCCCGGCTCAGGACAGCTGCGCGTGCGGGTGCGCGCTGCCGGGGTGGGTGCGACCGACTTGCTCATGTTGGATGGAAAGTATCGGTACGCGCCGGATATTCCATTCGTGCCCGGCTATGAGGCCGCCGGCGTGGTCGAAGCAGTGGGAGCGGGAGTCACCGGCTTCGCGGCCGGCGATCGGGTGGCCGCTCTGACCGTGTACGGCGCTTTCGCCGAACTTCTGGTGCGCGAGGCCGAGCACTTCCTTCCGATCCCCGCCGGCGTTTCCGATTGCGATGCGGCCGCCGTGATTTTGAATTACGTGACTGCGTGGCAGATGATTCATCGCGTGGCACAAGTCGAGCCAGGCCGCACTGCGCTGGTAACGGGCGCCGCGGGCGGCGTGGGCACGGCCGCCCTGCAACTGTTACGGCTGGCAGGAGTGAAGACTTACGGCGCGGCGTCGGCGTCGAAACACGACACATTGCGCGCACTCGGTGCCACTCCCATCGATTATCGGGCGGGGTCGATCGACCGGCTCACGCGCGCCGTGGAACCCGCGGGTGTCGACTACGCGTTCGACGCCGTGGGTGGCGCCAATACCGGTCGCTCGATCGGCGTGCTGCGGCGCGGCGGGACGTTGGTCGGATTCGGTTTCATGGGGGCCTCCGGAACGCTCTCCCAACTGACCACGTTCGCCAATATTTTCGTTGGGGCGCGCCTGCGCGGCCGGCTGGGCAAATTCTACGGCATCACCATGCTGTACCGGAAAGACCCCAGGCCGCTGCGCGAGGATCTGCCCAAGATCTTCGCACTCCTCGCGGAGAAGAAGATCGATCCCCTGGTCGGCCGCACGTTCCCGCTTCTCGAAGCACGCCAGGCGCTCGAACTTCTGGCTGCGGGCTCCGTCGAAGGCAAAATTGTGCTCACCGCTGGCTGATTTGGGCGGCGCTCATCCACCTAACTGTCCGATGTCCTCTCTCACGGAGTAATTGCGCTTACTAAGTACAGATGGCACGCTGGCCGGCATCCAGCAGGCCAACTTAGCGCCTAATCGGAGGACTTTTCCAATGAACAAGGGTCAAGGGTTAGCGATCAGCGGACTTCTGGCGGCAGCGCTTCTGTTGCGGCAGACAGGTTCCGACGCTCCACAATTAGCTGCAGCGGCCGAGAGCGGCAAGGGCACGGCGACTACGGAAGAGCCGCTATCTGCGCGCGAGGGTCCATGGATGGCGTCGTGCAATTATTGGGCGCCGGCGCGGAAAGCCGAACAAAAGCCGCTCCGGGCATCACCTGAAATTGTCACATTCGAAGTGAAAGTCGGAGAAACCGATCTGCATGGCCATATGGCAGATTCCGATCAAGTGTCCGCATGCGCCACTGACCAGAATGGACGATGGGGATTCCCTGCAGGAGAAACGCGGGTCAATGTCACGGCTATCATTGCCACGGTGGCCGACCCGGTACATACACACCTATCTCTGACGTTCGATCGTACCATCGACGAGATCTTGCAGGCCGCATCGGATAACGACTATGTAAGCAGCTATTATTGGCTGCCCTGGAAGAACCGCGGTGGCGGGATGAAGTTCGGCGAATCCCAGGACGATGCCGAGCCTGGCCACCGCCCGGAGCGCGAATGGCAGCCGGGCCTCATCGTTTTGAAGCCTGGAAATAAAAGCGGCTTGAGCAGCTTTTATAACGTCATTTACATTTTTCTCGTCGCAGAAACACCCACGCAGGGCGTGGACGGCTATCAATTGCAAAATGCTTTTCTATATGAAGCTCAACTGAAAGCGTTGCTAACAGCTCGTGGCCAGCTTTTTTCGACCGGGCTGACCAACAGAATAACAATCCTCGGGCCACAATTCTCCGGTTCAGCGGCTTCGCTCCGGGCGGGCATCGAAACGGCGCAAAGAACCCTGGCGTTGAGGAACGTCGAGTTTGTGGTGGCAGGTACGACCTCGACCAGCCTTCCGCCAAAACAACTGTCCGGCGACAACCCTAAGATCAAGTTTTTGTCGTTCGCCGATGACTGGGACTACGACCTAACCGTCCTTCTGAAGCGTCTGGCCGATTCCGGTTACAAGGCAGAAAGATTGGCCTTGCTGGTCGAGGACAACACCGCCGGCGCTAGCGCAGCGTTGGCTGACGAGGCGATCATCGACAAAAACAAGCTGGTTCAGATCGTCCGTTTCCCCAGGGAGATTTCGTTACTGCGTAATGCGCAGGTGGCCGGCCAATCTGGAGCCGCGCTTTCCTCCGGATCGGCCTTCAGTCCCTATCTGCATTTCTCCCTGAAGGATTACAGCGCGCAGGACAGCGTTCCGCAATTCTCCCGTGAGAACACGCCGGTTTCGCAGGAGTCGCAGTTGATGGCCATCGCCCGTCAACTCCGCCAGTTTCGGTCGCAGTTCATTGCCATCGGCGCCTCTAACGTGTTGGACGAAATCTTTCTAGCGCAGTTCTTGCACCGTGCCTGCCCGGATGCCAGGCTGCTCTTTTTCGGAGCCGACCTACTGATGGTCAGGGAGATCGATAACGTCCCGTTTATCGGCTCCATAACAATCACCCCATATCCTTTGATCGGACTTAAGAGCGTTCGCCGCGCGCACACCGATTCCGCAAGCGAGGCATACTATAATGCCGCCTCCTACACGCTTTGGAACAATAAACTCGGCGTTCGTCCTTTCTCCGGCGGGGCCGATCTGCCCGCGTTCCAGAACTACCACAGCCTCGAGGACCCACCGGATGTCTCAAATCCCAGCCTGTGGGCCACGGTGATTGGGAAGGACGGCTACTATCCGCTCGCCATTCTCAGCAAGCACGCAAGCGTCAAGGATTCTAAGATTCTTCCAATTGTCGGAGACCGTCCGGTAACGCCCGATGAATCCATCCAGGCTGCCAAGACGGCACTGTCGAAAGCCACCGTTTACCCCACCCAATTGTGGGCTGTGCTTTTGATACTAGTGTCCCTCTTTTGTCTGGCGCATACGGTAATGCTGCTGATAGCGGACTACTGGTCGCCCTTCACCCGAGATCTGGCCATTCGCGACAATGACCAACCGCGCCGCCGCTCCACGTACCTGCACGTGGCCACCGCCATGCTCTTTTCGATGGCGTTCGTAATTTCCTTCCCCGTGCTCTGGCTGTCCCGCACGGTTCGCGTTGGTCCGACCGGTTTTTGGGCGAGCATCGCCGTGCTCGTGCTTGGCCTGGGTACGGTTGTGGTGGCCGTTTGGAAGACGTGGGTATACATTGGCTGGACCCGCACGCCATTTCAGCCCGCGCAGCCCCCCAGTGGCCTTCGGCACGTGTATCTGCAGGCCCGCGCCAATGTGTATCTGCTTCTGAACCTGGCCGCATTGACCACGCTAGTGGGCGTGCCGGCGCTTTGGTTTCACCTGTGCTCGACCGAGTCTGCGCTCTATCCAGCCGACGGCAGTACCTTTTCCCTGGTTGGCTTGTCTTTCTGTTATCGCTCGATTCACCCTGGAAGCGGCGTCTCCCCCGTCGTGCCGGTACTGCTGCTGCTTTTCAGTTGGTATCTGTGGGGCTTCTTCCAGACGGGACGTCTGCGCTTCTCGACCAACGGAAGGCCGCGGCTTCCCAAACGTATGGAAGCCGATGCGCAGAGCCGCTTCTTTTACGTTTCGGACGACGATCTGGAGCAGTGCGAGGCCACGCGGGATAGCTGCCTTTACCAGAACATTACATGCCTGCTGATTACGCGCGAGGTACTCTGCCGGTTCTTCCGGTTGAAACCGCCTCGCGGGCGAGCGGCAGCCGTGGACAGCAGCGGGCGCTGCCACAGCCGGGATTGCCTCGCCTTGGATATCATTCTGGGAGCCATTTATGCCGGCGCATTAGTGTGGTTTGCTTTCTTCACACCCATGCACAGCCTGGATCACCTGCTATGGAACGCACCGGCGTACCGATCGTGCCCGTACGAGTTCCTCGTGGGGATACTGTTCTTTCCATTGTTGGCGGTCTCCTTCACGGGATGGCTGCGCATGATCCTGATTTGGGGAGCCCTCAAAAGGGGCTTGCTCGAACGCCTGGAAAGCATGCCTATCCGGTTTGCGTTCAGCCGGCTAAATGTGATGGGTTGGATGACCATGCTCCGCAGCGGACGGCTGCAGGACCAGTGGCTTGACATTGCCCGCGGCTTGGAATCCATGCGCCAGATGCTGCATCAGCCAGAGCTGCAGACCTCCGTACCCGAGCGCCTTCCGCTCGTAACCGCGAACACAAATCTCTTGCACGAGGTGAAACAGCTGCGCGAGCGCATCACCGGGCAGACCGAAAGGGTCCGCGCCGACGGATACGACTACGAGTATATGCGCAGGATTGAGATCGGACTGGCCGAAGCCAGCCGGGAACTCCTGGCGACGGTGCTCATTCCTTACTGGAAAGACGAACGCACCGGCTTGGTGGAAAGCGAGGAAATCTGCGGAGCGCCGGACAAGTCCCGTCAATCGCGAGCCGATATAGAGGGCACACCCGTACCCGCGCCGGTCCTTGTGGCGGAAGAATTCCTGGCGATCCGCTATATCTCGCTCATCCGGGCTGTGCTGGCGAACCTGCGTTACCTCATGATTTTCGTGTCCGCCTCATTTGTGCTGGCCATCTGGGCTTGGAACTCGTATCCGTTCCAGCCGCGGCAACTGGTCGATTGGTTGTTTACCGGCTTGTTGGCCGTGCTTGGAACGGGCGTGATCTGGGTGTTCGCACAAATGCATCGCAACGCCATTCTCAGCCGGATCACCGATACAAAAGCCAACGAGTTAGGTTGGGATTTCTACCTGCGCATCATATCGTTCGGGGTTTTGCCGGTACTTACATGGCTGGCCTATCAATTCCCGGATATCGGTGACTTTGTCACTAAGTTTGTCCAGCCCGCCGTGCCGGTGATCAAGTGAGATTGTGCGATCTGGCTATACTATGAATTCCACATGCGCTACCAGGACGCCGGTGTCAACATCGATGAAGCCGATCGCGCCGTTTCCACCATACGCAAGCTCGCGCGCGGCACTTTCACGCGCGGCGTCCTGACCGATATCGGCACGTTCGGCGCCTGCTACTCGCTGGCCGGATGGAAGAAGCCGGTGCTCATCAGCTCCGCCGATGGCGTGGGCACCAAGATCAAGATCGCCTTCCTCACCGGCCGGCACGATACGGTGGGCGAGGATCTGGTGAATCACTGCGTCAACGATATTGCCGTGCAAGGCGCCACACCGCTCTTCTTCCTGGACTACTTCGCCACCGGAAAGCTGGAAGCCGGGGTAGCTGCCCAAGTAGTGGCCGGGCTGGCCCGCGGTTGCCGCGCGAACGGTTGCGCCCTGATCGGCGGCGAGACGGCCGAAATGCCCGGCCTCTACGCGCCCGGCGAATACGACCTGGCGGGATTCATCGTAGGCGCGGCGGAGCGCGGCGCGCTGCTCACCGGCAGCCGCATCCGGGCGGGCGACGTGCTGCTGGGCCTGCCTTCCACGGGCCTGCACACCAATGGCTACTCCCTGGCGCGCAAGCTGCTCTTCGAAGTGGCTGGGTATACGCCCGCGACCGTAGTGCCCGAACTCGGTAGCACGGTTGCCGACGCGCTGCTCGAAGTCCATCGCAGCTATCTGCGGCCGATCCGCGCGCTGGCGGGGGCGGGCCTGCTCCGCGGCGCGGCGCACATCACCGGCGGCGGCCTGACCGATAATACGCCGCGCATGCTGCCCGCGGGGCTGGCGGCCGAGATCGACACCAGCACCTGGACCGTACCGCCGGTCTTCGAGCTGCTGCGCCGGCTTGGCAACTTGCCGGAAGACGATTACCGGCGGACTTTCAATCTGGGCATAGGGATGGTTCTGGCGGTGCCCTTGCGCAGGTTGCGGCGGGCCAACGCGCTGCTGGAGGAAATCGGCGAGCCATCCGTGCTTATAGGGCGAGTCGTGCCGCAAAAGCGGCGCGGGCCGCGGGTGGTGTACTGGTGAAGCGCCTCGGCATCCTGCTTTCCGGACGCGGATCGAACTTCGCGGCCATCGCCGGGAATGTGCAGGCCGGCAACATCGCTGCCGAGATCGCCGTGGTCATCTCCAACCGCCCGGAAGCCCGGGGCTTGGAGCTTGCCCGGCAGCGCGGACTGCCGGCTGTTTGCATACCATCCAAAGGCCTGGATCGCGTCGTTTATGACGCCATGCTGGTGGACGAATTGAAGAAACACGCCGTGGACCTGGTTTGCCTTGCAGGATACATGCGGCTGCTCAGCGCCGGTTTCATTCGCGAATTCCCCGGCCGGGTGTTGAACATCCACCCATCGCTACTGCCGTCGTTTCCCGGCCTTGACGCGCAGCACCAGGCCCTGGAACATGGCGTGAAGGTGACCGGTTGCACCGTGCACTTCGTCGACGAGTACCTGGACGCCGGACCCATTCTGATACAGGCGGCCGTGCCGGTGCTTGACGACGATACCGTGGAGACGCTATCGGCACGCATTCTCGACCAGGAGCACAGGATTTACAGCCAAGCCATCCGCATGGTCCTCAGCGGCCCGCTACGGATTGAGGGACGCCGCGTCCTGGCCCGGTAATGGTGGCGGCATAGCCGCCATTTGGCGCTTTCGCCGTCCCAGGAAATCCGCAAATCTGACCGGTGGAAATTCCCTTCGGTCCAGTTGCTTTTGTACCGCGCGTTGATAGCGGCGCAGAGCCTCATCTCGCCGCGAACGCGTCAGCCGGCAGGCCTGCAGGTCCAACAACAGGTCAACTTCCCAGCGCTGAAACGAGGTGCGGCGCACCTCTCCCTGCAGCAGTTCCTTCACCAGGCGATAGAAGCGGTTGGCTATCAATTCCAGATCCAGAGGATCTTCCATAACTCCTTTATCGGCCGATCACGGATGAAACTTTACTAACCCAAAACTGACAATGATTTACACTCGCGAACGGAGCCCGCCGCGCGCCCCGCACATCTATCTAGGTGAGTACGGAGGTGATGCAATGGCGCCGCAAGTTGCACTCAATAATGTCCCGGAAGCCGCCGCTGAGGCGGACATCCTGCGCGAACAACTGGATTACCTGATCGACCATGTGGATCGCCACCCGCAATGCGGGTGCTCCGAGTGCCAACGTTACCTGTGGGCGCGCGCGGCACTGCTGGCGATCTTCACCAAGCCCACACGGGCCAACAAGGTTGAAGAGATGGTGCCCCGGTTGGCGAAGGCGGCTTAAGAAGAAGACAGGAGTCAGGAGTCAGAAGACAGCATGAACGGCGTCAGCTATTGCGCTCGATTATGGCTTTTGCCGCAGCCACGACCTTGGCCCTTAGCTCCGCCGGTTCGATCGCCTCAATCTGGCCGCCAAAGCTGAGCGCAAACTGAAGCGCTTCTTCTTCCGTATCAAACCGCATGCGCACGCGCACCGCTTCCCCTTCCGCCGATTCTTCCTCCAAGCGCCAGCCGCGATATCGCACCCATTGCATTACGGCGCGACTGGCCAGGAACGTCGCATAGTAACGCGGCAGCTTCTCCCGAAACTGGCTGGCCGATCGCTCCCAAAATTCCCCTAGATCGAACCCGGCCAGCCGCGCGGCCGGCTGATCCAGAATCTCCGCCTCTCGAATCCGCGAGACGCGATAGGTGCGCGGCTCATCCTGGACGCACGCCACCAGATACCAGGTGCTTCCCTTAGCCACCAATCCCAGCGGATCGGCGATGCGCTCGCCCGGTTCGCCTAGTACGCGGTCATATACGAAGCGCACCCGCCGCGCGCGCCACAACGCATCCAGCAGCACCGGCAGGCAGGCTACCGATTCCGAGGGATCGCGCCAGCCGCGCGCATCCACCAGAATGCGCTGCCGCGCAAAATCGGCGTAGTGGCGGGAAGCTGCCGGCAAGGACGCCTGCAGCTTGATCATGGCCGCGTCGGCCTGCTGCGCGAAGCCCAGGTCTGCCATCAAACGCGCCGGCCGCGCCAGAAACAGCGATTGAATCTCCGCCGCGCTCAACCCGGTGAGCTTCGTCTGGTACCCTTCCACCAGGCTCCAGCCGCCGCCCGCGCCGCGCTCCGCCATCACCGGAACACCCGCGCCGCTGAGCGCATCCATGTCCCGCAGCACCGTACGCTCGGAAACCTCCAGCCGTTTGGCGAGGTCGCGGGCCGTGACCCGCCGGTGTACCTGCAGCAGGAGAAGGATGGAAAGCAGCCGATCGGCGCGCATAGGAAAACTTTATCAGCCATATATGACAAAAGGTGTCAGGAATAGGCCGTTACTCTACCAACCATGAAACCTCTACAAGGAAAGATCGCAGTTGTGGCCGGATCCAGCCGCGGCGCTGGCAGAGGCATCGCCCTGGCGCTGGGCGACGCCGGAGCTACCGTGTACGTCGCCGCGCGCACATCGCGTCATGGACCCAAGCCCGCCGATGGCGCGCCTGGCACGGTGGAAGATACCGCCGAAGAAGTCTCGGCGCGCGGCGGCCAGGGCATTCCCGTGCGCGCCGATCTGGGCAATGAGGCGGAGACGGCTGCGTTGTTCCAGCGCGTGGAGGAAGAGCAGGGCCGGCTCGATCTGATGGCTGATTCCGCCTGGGGGGCGACCATTGCGGAATGGTCCAAGCCGTTCTGGGAGCTGAGCGCCGGCATCTGGCGGGATACGGTGGCCACCATCAACGCCGCCTGGCTCACCAGCGTCCATGCCGCGCGCATCATGGTGAAGCAGCCGGGCGGCCTCATCATTCACGTTACCGATAATCTGCACCCCGATCCGTCGGCCTATCGCGGCCAGATACTCTGGGATCTGGGCCACGACTTTCTGAACCGCCTGGTAATGGCCATGGGCCGCGAACTGACCAAACCGCCGGCGAAATCGCCCGCGAAATCGAAGCTAGCAATGGTGGGGCTCAATCCGGGCTTCATGCGCACCGAACGCGTGCTCAAGCACATGTCCACTGACGCGATCAAGAAACAGTTCCGCTTCGATCTGAGCGAGTCGGTGGAATACATCGGCCGCGCGGCGGCGGCGCTGGCGGCCGATCCCGACGTGTTCCGCAAGAACGGCCAGTTGTTATGGGCGGCGGAACTCGCCACCGAATACGGCTTCACCGACGTGGATGGACGCTACATCCCACTGTTCGATCCGAACGCCCCGCCGCAACCATATCCATGCTGACCGTGGGGCAGGAACTCCAGTCCTGCGGCAGGTCCCAGACCAGCCAGGGAGTGCGCCAAGGTCGTGGACGCCGGACCTACTACTTCGTATACTTCAATCCACAGGCCACGCCGCTCCCAGCGCGCCAGCAGCGCTAACGGCCTTCGCCGCATCTCCGGAAGCGTAAGCTCCGGCTCGTAGCCATAAAAATGACGCCAGATCTTGCGCACCAGCTCGATGTTGATCCAGCTCCATTCGGGCTCCCACATGCGCGAAAAAAATACCAGAATGCGCGCGTCGCGCCGCCAGTCCAGCCGATCCACGCTGTATGCGGTGAAGTCCGGCAGGCTCTCCACCTTCAAGGCGCGCTGCACATAGCCGAATTCGGGCCGGCTCAGCGCCGCGGTGAGGGGCCAGACGGTGGCGATCCGCTCACCCGGGTAGTTTCGGGCAACGAATTCCGCCGCGGACTGCTGCAGCGCCGTGAAATCGGTAAATGCCAGGTTGTTTTCGAGAGGAAACGGATACGGCGGATTCCAGAAATTGCCAACGATCAACCCGGCCAGCAGGGCAACCTGGCAAATCACTTTTAGGGCTCCGTTGTAAATGGACATGGCAGCGGTCATCGCCGCGTACACGACGGGCAGAACCGGCAGCAGGTAGCGCTCCAGCATGGCCCCGCCCACCACGCTCAGGAACAGCACGTGGACACCGATCAGCAGCCAGGCGATGCGCCAGGACCGCGTCGCGAAAACGCCCCGCCGCCACGCCACCACTATGCCGATGGTTCCGATCCAGTGGAAGTCCTGAAAGAACAGGTAATACAATCGCCGGCCCAACGCGAAGGTGAATCGTACCGGATGGAACGGGTAGTACAGGTTGTACCTGGTGAATTCCGTGTTGCCGAAAAGACTTCCCGTCGCGTGCGCCAGCATCGCCAGCCAACCCCCTAGTGCGGCGGCGGGCAGCAGAAACCAGGCGGCCTCGCGGAGGCGCTTCTCATACAGCAGCCACCCCGCAAACACCAGCGGGACCAGCAGACCAGTTTCCTTCGTCAACACGAGCGCCGTCGACGCCAGGAAGGCCAGGCGGATCTTGTCTTGCAGAAACAGCAGCAGGGCCAGGCAGCTGAACAGCATAGCGGGCATATCCAACTGCGCCAGCATAGACTGCGCGAAGAACAGCGGAGAGACGCAAAGCAGCATTACGGCCATGAAGGCCGGCGATCCGCGCACATTTCGGCAAAGCTCAATGGCCAGCAGAAACGCAAACAAGAGTGCGACAGATGCCAGCAGCAGCATCGCGAGGCGCGTGTGCAGCGGCGAATAGCCGGCCAAGGTCCAAAAGACCGCCAGGTAAGCCATCACCCCCGGCGGATGCACGTTGGGAACGGTTGAATGCGGAATCCACGCGCCGCTGTGAAAAATGTCCAGCGCCGCCGGTACGAACTGCCCTAACTCATCCCAGTAGTACGGCACGCGCAGTAATGGCGCGTGCGAGAGGAACAGTACCAAAGCAAACAGCACCAGGAAAAAAAGATAAATATCCGCGCGGATGCGCCGGCGGCGCGTGCGCTCCGCGATCACTGGACGGTCCCGGCCGGCGGGTGCGGCTCCAGCTTGATCTCGCCGAACGCGGTTTCGTATTGGGTCACGTTTTGCTGCAGGACGTTGAGCAGCGCCTTGGCCTGCTGCGGACTGAGGTAGACTCCCTGAAAATTCTGGATACTGACATTATCGGGTGCGGTTTGATTGACCAAGCCGAAGAGCATGAAGAAATCCCACAGGTTGACGCGGATCTGCACGCTATTGGCATAGCCCTCGCGGTATTCCGGCAGATTGCTCATCTGGATCTTGGGCGGTTGCGGCTGGTTCATACAGCCATGGTGACATAAACCAAACTATTGCAAGTGCTCCAAATCTTCGCAGTGCGCGCCGCCTTTGGAGGGGCGGCATCGTTTTGGTTGCTTGTAGGCTGCCTTGTGGGGGTGGCTCTCAGCGGGGTGCCCTCAGGGCCGGGCCCGTCAGGCTGCCCCTGAATGAAACGGTCGGGGTGGTTCCGGATGCGGCGGCACTGCCATTCGGGAACACTGATTTTGCCGGCGGCTTGAAACCCGCGGCTGGAACAGTCTCCCCGGGCTGCGGAACCAAAGCCTGGGAACTGTTCAACGAACTGGACCAAGAGGCGAATCGCACGGTTCATTCGAAGGAAAGATGACTTGGCACGCCAGGCACATCCGTCTTGAGCCTGACAGGCACAAGGCGAAGCCGTATCGCCCCAAGTCAACGGAAACGGATACTTTCGACGGTGAGGTCTACTGGACACTCGAACGGCTTCGGCGGATGCAACCGAACGAGCACGTCAAGGTCGCCGATTTCATCGGTTTTGGTCAGAGCAAGCCATACGGCAAGTCGTTCCCCCCTTACCGGCCCCGTCTCGTCGAACATCCTCTCTAGCGGGATACGGATCTTGGGTGAAAGTCTAAGTCCCTTATGTCGTAAGCGATCCCGGAGCAGCTACTCCGAAATCATCCCGATCGTCCGCAGCCAGGTCTCCACTAACTGAGGCCATCGCGTTATCGGAAACTTCGTGGAACGCAGCCCAAAGGCATGTTTGCCTTCCGCGTATAAATGCATTTCTACCGGAACCCCGGCTTTCTTTAGCGAAATATAGTAAACCAGCGAATTGTTGACATTGTCCACGGGATCATTCTCGGCCTGCAGCAAAAACGTAGGAGGCGTCTGGCGGGTCGCAGGAACATCCGGATTCAACTGAAAGCGCTCGCTCGAAATCCAGAGATGCCCCGGATAAAGCGCCGCTGCGAAATCGGGGCGGCAGCTTACTTTGTCGGCTGTATCAACGGCTGGATACAAACGTTTGTCGAAGTGCGTGCTGATATCTGCCACCAGGTGCCCGCGTGCTGAGAATCCAAGCACGCCGATCTTGCGCGGATCGATACGGCAAGCTTTCGGCTTTATCTGACGCCGCCCATCCCTCCTATCTTTCTATCAACGTTTGGGCGCGCCGTTGCGTCAAATGTGTGGATCGCCGCGAGGATTCATGAAACGTCTGGCGCTATGGCTGCTGCCTGTGACTCTATCGGCCGGGCAGGCGCGTTACGCCCGCGTGAGCGACTTGGACGGCACTGTGGAAGTGCAGCTCCAGGCGGCCGACGACTGGCAGGCGGCGCGCCGCAATCTGCCCCTGCGCGAGTTATCGTGGCTGCGCACGGAGGGTTCCTCGCGCGTCGAGCTCGAACTCGACGAGGGAAGCATCTTGCGCCTGGGCCCGGATTCCCTGGCTGAGCTTTCCGATTACACGCGCCTCTCCACAGGCCAACGCATCACGCTCATCTCACTCGACCACGGCCTGGCTTACTTCACCGGCGCAGCCGAAGGCAAAGACGCTTTGATGGTGGCGGTACCGGGCGCGCAGGTGACCATCGGCCAAGGTGCGCGTCTGCGCCTGGAAGCGCGCGATCCCTGGAGCCTGATCGCCATAGTGGACGGTGTGGCGCGCTTCTCTTCACCGGCCGCGGAGTTCGATTTGACCGAGGGGCGCATGGTCAAGCTCGACGCGTCGCATCCGGCACGCTTCTTGCTAAATCGAGAGATTCCGCCATTGGCGACCGACCGTTGGAGCGACGAACGCGACAAAGTGCTGCTGTCGACTACTTCCGCCGCGCACGTGCCGGGATTGCACTATGGCCTCGCCGATCTGGATGCCTACGGCGTGTGGATCGAGTTTGCCGATTTCGGCACGATCTGGAAACCGAAGGTGCAAGCCGGCTGGGCGCCCTTCCGCAACGGAAAATGGATCTGGTATGACGGGCTCGGCTATACCTGGGTCAGCGACGATCCGTGGGGCTGGCTGCCGTATCATTACGGCCGCTGGATCCAGCAGGAGGGGTCGGGGTGGTTCTGGGCGCCTGGCCAAAGCCTGGTGTTTAAGCCAGGCGATGTGTACTGGCTGCGGAGCGCCAAGCTGGTAGGCTGGGGAGCGCTGGCGCCCGGAGAGAATTGGGGCCCGCCAGACGTGCCGCGCCAGTATCTGAACGCGAATACGACCTACGCAGTCTACGCGCCGGAAGCGCACGAAATCGATCCGGCGAGCTTCGCCACGAGGCCGCGCGAGCCGCTGGCCACGGCGGTTTTCACCGCGGCGCTGTCGTCGCCGCCTTTTCCCGCGGCGCGCCTGGACGCCTTCCGTCCACCGCTGCGCGCCGGCAGCACGCATGCTGTTTCAGTTTGGACCGACACCGCGTTCGACGGTACGGCCGCGCCGGCCGCTCTAGCGCGCGCGGAATCGCCGCCGGGTTCGAACGATGCAGCCTATACGAACGAACCGCCCGCTGTTCCGCCGGTAGTGATCGTGAACACGCCGGTGGAGGTACCGGTCGAAGTGGATGTTGCGGTGCCAGTCTACCTGGGCATCATCCTGGTGAATCCGCCTGGGTACCAGCCGCCAACATCGAAGAATCCGTCCAAACCGGCCAAGCCGGCTCCGCATAAGCAGAACGTGCCGGACTCCGACAAGCCGGTGAAGTAGGAGGTTATGCGCACACTCTTCACACTGGCAACGTTGTTGGCCGTGTTGGCCGCGTTGGCCACGGCCGCCGGGCCAGGTTTGGCCGCGGATCCGCTGGTGGTGCTGGCAACCTCCAGCGCGGGACGCATTGAAGCTTTCGACGCCACCACAATGTATCACATAGGGACCCTTACAGTCGGCAAAAAGGTGGAAAGCGTCAGTGCCAGCCCGGATGGCCGCAGGCTATACATCGCGCAAGAGGACCCCTCAACGCCGGGTTTATGCTGCAGCCTGTTTACATTGGACCTGGCCACCCGCGAGATGTGCCGGCTCACCTCTCCAGCCCTGTTTGGGTCGCCTTCGCCGGACGGCGGCCTGCTCTTCACGCAGGGCAAGAGTGGCGTGGACGTATTCGATGCCCGCAGATTGACCCGTGTCACCACCATGAAAGCACCCGGCGCGTATAATCTGCAGACGTCGCCGGATGGGCGATGGCTGCTGGGCATTACGAATTCGCCCAAGCCGTCGCTGGACATTTTCAGTGTTCCTGCAGGAGCCATGGCCCACCAGCTTCCCATACCTGATGGACCCGCGACCGGAGCCTGGGCCGGAGATCGCTATTACGTTTTCACTTACGGTGCCGGCGGGCCGCTCCTATGGCAGGTTCGGCCGGAGGACGCCGAGCTTTCGAACCTCGGGGCATTGGGGTTGCCGGAACTTTATAGCCGCTGCAACGAGCCGGTTTTGCTCATGCTAACCGGCGCGCCCGACCGGCTCTTTCTGGCGGAAGTTTTCGGATTCAGTGTAGACCGCCGCAACGCCTGTCCGGGCGCAGCCTTGGGCGGCATTTACGAGATCCGCCTATCCGGGGGTGGCGCGCGCCGCATCGCCGGGTCACTGCAAGTGAACAGGATGCTGGCTTCGCCGGATGGCCGCGATCTGTACGTCCTCGAATCCAGCGGCCAACGGGCCAAAGGCGCTGACCGCCTGGTCCGCATCGACACTGGAACCGGATCCGTGGTCCAAACCGCGCAATTGCTACCCGGCCGCTGGACCCTGGCGCTGGCCCACGTGCCGCTGAGCCTCATCCCGCAGGGCAAAGAGCGCGCCGTCACCTACTGTTCCCGCTGATTCGCCCGCTGTGGTCTGATGGAGGGATGCAGTCCTATTTCCGCGTGCCCGCCGCACCGCTCTCGGAGTTTGTCGGACTGCTCTGGATGTACGAAGGGTATCAGCAGCCGCACAAGAAAGAGCGCCTGCTGCCGGACGGTTCCATGGAACTGGTGGTCAATCTTAACGAAGACCTGGTGCGCGCGTACGATCCGTATGAAACGCAAAAATTCCAAAGCTTGCGCGGATCCGTGATGGTGGGGGCGCATTCGGAATTCTTCGTGATCGATACGGCGCAGCAACAAAGCGTAGTCGGCGTGCACTTTAAACCGGGCGGCGCCTTTCCTTTTTTCGAGCCGCCCGCCAGTGAACTGCAAAACCAGATGGTGTCGTTGGACGATTTGTGGGGGCGGCTGGCCGGGCAGTTGCGCGACCGCCTGCTTGAGGCAGGCAGTCCACAAGCCATGTTGCGCGTATTGGAGGAGATCCTGATCGCGCGGGCGGGCGGGAGGCTGCAGCGGCATCCGGCGGTGAGGTTTGCGCTAGGCGAGTTTCACGGCTCAACGCACAGCCGTACGATTGCGCAGGTGAGCGGCCAGATTGGCCTGAGCCCGAAGCGGTTCATCGAAGTGTTCCGAGGGGAAGTGGGACTCACGCCCAAACTGTTTTGCCGCGTGCGCCGGTTCCAGCGCGCCGTAAGGCTGGCGAGCAGCGGACGGCCAGTGGAGTGGGCAGCGCTGGCGACGGATTGCGGCTACTTCGACCAGGCGCATTTCATCCACGACTTCCGCGCGTTTTCAGGCATCAACCCGTCCACATATATTGCCCAACGCACCGAACATCTGAACCACGTCCCGCTGGCTGAATAGGAATCCCATCTTATGGTCATTCGCCCAGCCGCCGAGTTCGATATTCCCGTGATTTTGGATTTGATCAGGCAACTCGCGGATTACGAGCGGCTGGCGCACCAGGTAGTGGCGACGGAGGAGCGGCTGCGCGAGACACTGTTCGGCGCGACGCCGGCGGCCGAAGTGCTGCTGGTGGATTATGAGCGCGAGAGCGTGGGTTTTGTTGTGTTCTTCACGACCTATTCCACATTCCTGGCCCAGCCGGGAATCTATCTCGAGGATTTATATGTGAAGCCGGATCTGCGCGGCAAAGGTATTGGATTGGCACTATTGCAACGGGTCGCCGCGATCGCTATCGAACGCGGCTGCGGACGGGTCGAGTGGGGAGTGCTTAATTGGAACGAGCCGTCCATTCGTTTCTATAAGAGCCGGGGGGCGGAGCCGCTCGAAGAATGGACGAAATACCGATTGACGGGGAGGGCGCTCGCGGAACTCGCGGGGAATGCGGCCGGAGACCAAAAAAGGTTCGGTGCAGCGGGGCTTAAGCCCCGCGCCGGCTGAAGCCCGCCCTCCAAAAGGCGCGGACGACGAGCTGAAGTTTGAAGCGTCCGCTACTCCCGTTGATTTTCGTCTGGTTTCCACTATAGCTCGTCAGCGGGCCGAAAATAAGTTTATAATCGGGTGAGGGTTTTGGCCGGTATCCGCGCCCAGCCCGCTGTAAATCAAGTTACGCAGTATCATGACCGTACTCATACTCCAGAAAGGGGGCCGCTTTCGTGAGCGTTTGGAATAAGCAGCGCAAGGAAGAAGAGCCTGTCAGTCCCTTGAACTCGAATCCCGTCAGGCCGGCGCCGCTGGCGCAGCCTGTGGAAGCCAAGAAGGAGGCAACAACTTTGTCCAGCATGCCCGCAGGAAGAATGGAACCGGAATCGTCGCGCGGTGGATCGGCCACCATTGGAAAGGCCGTCAAGATTGCCGGCCAGATCTACAGCCGCGAAGACCTGTACGTGGATGGCGATGTGGAAGGCACCATCGAGCTAATGGAGCATAAGCTCACCGTAGGCCCTAACGGCAAGGTACACGCGGGCGTGAAGGCCCGCGAGGTGGTGGCGTTGGGAGTGATTCAAGGCAACGTGGAAGCAAGCGACCGCATCGAGATCCGCAAGGACGCGAAGTTAGTGGGCGATATCAAGACGGCCCGTATCATCATCGAGGACGGCGCGTATTTTAAGGGCAGCATCGATATCGTTAAATCGGAGCCTAAAGCGGCGCCCAGCCAGCCGCGTCCGCAGGCGGCGGCTGCTCCCGCGCCGGCGGTGCCTGTCGCGGTGACCGCGGGCGCAGGGGACGCCAAGCGCTAGCCCGCCGGCGGGGATGTGGACTTGTTGAGCGAACGGCTGAAGAGTTTTCTGCGCAGCCCGGGCTCGTACGGCGGCGCAGGCCCGCCCACCAATGGTGGGAACGGGCCGCGCTTCGCCTCCAGCCCCGGCCAGGCCGCTGCCTCAGAGGCGCGCCAAAGCCGCGGCCTCGATCAGTTTTTCGGTTCTTTTCGCGACCAGACCGGACTGTCGATCCTGGACCTGAGCGGAGCCCACCAGGAAAACATCAACTTCATCACCAGCCTGGGACACAGATTCTACTCCGAGGATTTCCTGCGCATCTTTCAGGAGACCTTTGCGGAGGATATCGCGGACCAATCCAATCCCGGGCGGATCCATTACTTCCTGCGGCAAAGCCTGGAATATCCCGACGAGCAGTTTGACGGCGTGCTGGCTTGGGATGCGCTGGAATACATGGAACCTGCACTGCTGGCGGCCACCGCCGACCAGTTATTACGCATCCTCAAACCCAAAGGCTACATGCTGGCCATCTTCCATTCTGCCGAGCGCAAACAACAGGTGCCCAATTACAGCTTTCGGATTCAGGATCTGCGCACCTTACAAGTGAGCCGGTACGGGGAGCGCGCCGCTTCCCGTCAACTATTCAATAACCGGAGCGTTGAGAAGCTGTTTCACAACTTCGATTCGGTGAAATTTTTTCTGACGCGCGATAATCTGCGGGAAGTGATCGTGCGCAAGTAAGCGAGCCGGCGCGATTTTTCCGCAGCCTGTTTACGGCCGCCCGCCAGACACCACAATATTGACCAGCTTGTTCGGCACCACGATCACCTTCTTGATTTCCTTGCCATCCGTGAATGGGCGGATCTTGGGATCCTCCAAGGCGCGCGCTTTCAGCGTATCTTCCGCCGTGCCGAACGGCAGGTGCAGGTGACTGCGCAACTTGCCGTTCACCTGCACCACGATCTCGGCTAAATCCTCTTGCGCTAACTCGGCGTCGAAGGCAGGCCAGGGCTGCCGAAAGACGGGACCCTCCCGCCCCAGTTCTTCCCAAATCTCCTGCGCCAGGTAGGGCGCAAACGGGCCCAGCAACAGAGTGAGCTTCTCCAGCACTTCGGCCAATGTAGCCCCGCTCAAGCGCGGCTCTTCGTCGATCAGATCATTCATCAGCTCCATGACGGCGGAGATGGATGTATTGAAATGCCAGCGCGATTCAAAGTCCTCGGTGATTTTTCGGATGGTCTGGTGCAGTTTGCGCAGAACCTTGCGGTCCGCGTCGGGTGCGCCGGGGGAGGCGGCGCGGGCGCGCTCCAGATTGCGGGTCGCGAAACGGTAGACGCGGCCGAGGAAGCGGTAAATGCCTTCGGCGCGTTCATCGCGCCAGTCGACTTCCTTTTCGGGCGGCCCGGCAAACAGGATAAACAAGCGGGCCGTATCCGCGCCGTATCGATCGGCCAGAGAATCCGCGCCCACCACGTTGCCCTTAGATTTCGACATCTTGGCGCCGTCGGCGATCACCATCCCCTGCGTGAAGAGTCGCCGGATCGGTTCGGAGTTCTTCACCAGTCCAATGTCGCGCATCATTTTGGTGAAGAAGCGCGAATAGATGAGGTGCAGAATGGCGTGCTCCACCCCGCCGATATATTGATCGATCTCGAACCAGTAAGCGATCTTGGCCGGATCAAACGGCATGCGATCGTTGTGCGCATCGCAGTAGCGATAGAAATACCAGGATGAGTCGAAGAATGTATCCATGGTATCGGTCTCGCGCCGCGCCGCGCCGCCGCAGCGCGGACATTTCACATTCACGAACTCGGGCACCTCTTCGAGCGGCGAGCGGCCGGTGCCGGTGAACTGCACGTTCAGCGGCAGCACCACGGGCAGATCGGTCTCAGGCACGGGAACCACGCCGCACGCGGGACAGTGAATCACGGGAATGGGCGTGCCCCAGTAACGCTGCCGGGAGATACCCCAATCCTTAATGCGAAACGTGACGGCGGCCTTGCCGAAACCGTCCGCCTCGGCCTTGCGGTTCATCTGGCGGCGGGCTTCCGCGCTAGGCAGGCCGGACCATTCGCCTGAATTCTGGACCACACCGTCCTCGGTGAAAGCGGTCCGCATTTCCTCCACCCACGCCAGGTCCCCATCCACCGGCCGGATCACGGGACGGATGGGGATTTCATATTTGGTGCAGAATTCAAAATCGCGTTCGTCGTGCGCGGGCACGGCCATGATCGCGCCCGTGCCGTAGGTCATCAGAACGAAGTTGCCTATCCACACCGGAGTCTTGTCGTGACTGAACGGATTGATGGCATAGTGTCCGGTAAAGAAGCCTTCCTTGACGATATCGCCGGGATCCTGGGCGGCACGCGTGTCGATCATGCGCTTAGCGCGTGCCTGACCTTCTGCGTTGAGCAACTGCGCCACCAGCGGGTGCTCAGGCGCCAGAATGACGCACGTCGCGCCGAAGATGGTGTCCACGCGCGTGGTGAACACGCGAATGGTCGCGCCGTCTTCAAGGCGGAAATCGGCCTCGGTGCCTTCGGAGCGGCCGATCCAGTTACGCTGCATGGTAAGTACACGCTCGGGCCAGCCGCCTTCGAGGCGTGCGATATCGCGCAACAGCTCGTCCGCATAATCCGTGATACGGAGGAACCACTGCTCGAGCGCGCGTTGCTCGACGGGGGTATCTTCGTGCCGCCAGCAGCAGCCGTTCACCACCTGCTCGTTGGCCAGCACCGTGCAGCATTTCGGGCACCAGTTCACCAGCGCCTTCTTGCGATAGGCCAGGCCGCGCTCCAGCATCTTCAGGAAGAACCACTGGTTCCAGCGGTAGTATTCCGGCTCGCAGGTGGATACCTCGCGATCCCAGTCGTAGCTGAAGCCGAAGCGCCGGTGCGTCTTTTTCATAGCCGCTATATTCTGCCGCGTCCAGTCGCGCGGATGGCGCTGGTTGGCGATGGCGGCGTTTTCGGCAGGCAGGCCGAACGCGTCCCAACCCATGGGATGCAGCACGTTGAACCCGCGCATCCACTTGTAGCGCGCCAGCGCGTCGCCGATCGCGTAATTGCGGATGTGGCCGATATGCAGCGTGCCGCTGGGATACGGCAGCATCTCCAGCACGTAGTATTTAGGGAGCGCGGAGTTCTCCTCGGCCTTATAAAACGCGGCATTCTGCCACCGCGCGTACCATTTCAGCTCGATCTGGTTGTGGTCGTACGGCTTTTCGGGCATAGCTTCTTTAAGTTTTCCAGATTACGGCGGTCGTCGCCAGGGTGGTCGACGGGCGTTTCCAGGATGAACGGCTTCGCCCGCAGCTTCGGATGTGCCAGCAAGCGCCGGAATCCGATCTTGCCAATGTACCCTTCACCTATATTCGCATGCCGGTCCAGGTTGCGAACCCAGCGCCGTCTTGGAATCGTTGGCACGCAGCAGTTTCACGTTCTCGATTCCCAAAATGCAATCGGCTTCGGCGACTGTCTCACGCAAGCCAGCCGTGCTGCAGATATCGTACCTGGCGGCCAGCAGATGGCACGTATTCACACAATTATCCCACCCGCACATCCATGATGGCGCCGGCGTGATCGCGGATGGCGCGGAGCTCCGCGAAGCGGCTGCCGGCCTGCATTCCGCAACCCGCCGTATTTTCCAGAAGCACTGACACACCACCGAGCGCGAGGCCACTCTTGTAGCTGCCCGGGTGCACCATCACATACTCGGCGCCTATGGCCGCGGCACGCTCGAGTTCCGAGCGGAAGCAGGCGATCGACCGGCTGCGTATGGTGGAATCGGCCGGCGCGAGATTCACCAGGTAGTTCGCGTGAATCGCCAGCGGATATAAATCCAAATTTTTCGCGCGCGCGCCCCAATAATTGCATTTCCCCGGCAGTGTGAGACGACGCGCACCACATGCGGGGCTGGACGAAAAAATCTGAAATGTATTGGCGCCTAACCCGGAAGCTTCTAAAGCACAAAGGCTCACTTACGATGCCCGCTTCCGACAGATGCGCACGCTCGGCGGTGATGCCGAAAACCTGGCGACCAATGTCGTCAGATAGGTGGTCCAGGCGCTGGTGCACTTGCTGCGAGGCCTCGATGCTGCGCGAAGAACGGGATCCAGCTTCTCTCGCTCCGCCGCCAGGCGTTCCGGCACACCCAGTGCGATCCGATTGTTGTAAATCGGCGGTGAAATCGATGAGGTCCGAAAGGGTGTCCGCAAGGATCACCGGCGGGCCATGGGCAAGTTGATCGACAAACGAATAAAGATCCGCGCGCCCTTGTTCTCTATGCCGAGGTCCGGCAGTTTTACCGGAATCTGGTTCGCGTCGAACCGTTCCTGGGCCAGCGCGCACATGGCGAACTTGCGCCCAGCCCGAAGGGCCTAACCGTCGGACGCCAAGTCTGGGTCCACGTGCGCGAGGACGTCGATCAGCCGCCGGAACAAAACGCATGTATCACTCCGGGCTCCCTCTCC
Source organism: Bryobacterales bacterium (assembly GCA_963756605.1). GTDB lineage: Bacteria > Acidobacteriota > Terriglobia > Bryobacterales > Bryobacteraceae > Bog-159. The sequence continues at coordinate 490,707 of CAVWOT010000019.1, forward strand.
ACATCAAACCGTTCTTCGGGCACCTGCCGCCGCAGAAGCTCACGACCGACACTTTGCGCGAATATCGGGACAGGGATCCCGCGAAAGAGCGGAAAAAACCCGAAGACCGGCTCGTTCAGCGGAATCTTGCATTACGCACTGAAGACGAATGGCAAACTCCACCTCTCGGTTCCCTACTTCCCCATGCGCAAAGAGGAAAACGTCCGGACTGGATTCCTTCGGGAGGGAAGTTCAAGGAACTTCATGAGGCGCTGCCGCACGCCGGCGCGAAAGCGCTGGCCGCCGCATCCTTCTATACCGGCGTCCGCAAGGGCGAGTTGACCAAAGTGAACTGGGATCAAGTGGATTTTGAAGTGAGGAGCGTGACCAGCTCTACCCCGAAGGCGAGGCGGTGTTCGCTTACGAAGGTCACCGGATGAGGGACCTAAAACGTGCTTGGAAAGCCGTCGTGCGAGACGGCGAAGGTCGATGGCTCCCTATTCCATGACCTGCGCTGGAGCGCGAACCGCAACACGCGTGACGCGAACCTGCCACAGCCCATGCGCATGAAGATTATGGGGCGCACAAGACGGCGTCGATGGATCGGCGGTAGGGGATCGTGGACCTGACCGTAGCAAGGCATCGGCGAAGGCTGTCTCAGAAACCGCCTGAGGACGTTTCGACATCGCTACTTTGCGTGGTGGCCTATCCGAAGAACCCGTTTCACGCTGGCACCTCGTAAGAGATACCAAACTGATTAGCGACGGCGGAGATACGTGGGTCGGCCGTCCATAGCTGCAATCGCCCGACGACAGCGGACGCCAAAAGGTGAACGTCGATCCAGCCCATCCCGAGACCATGCAAGTCGCGATCGCGAACGAACGCGACGACGTCACGGTGAGGAACCATGGCCGCTTGATGCATCCGCTCGTAGGCGGCTAGCAGCTTCCTGCGGCCACCGCGGTCGCCGATGAGAAGTTCGCCATAGACCAACTCGTGCCCCGTCACTTCATCGAGACCGAGGAGTCTATCTAACTCGGCCGCAAACGGCGCTCGGCCGGTAACGAACCGAATCCACACGGAAGTGTCCACCAGAATCATCAGGCCACCCTTCGTTTGGACGACGGCCTTTCACGATGCCTGGGCACGTCGCTTGCGCCAGGTTCGGTGCCGCGCAGAGTCCGAAGACGTTGGTAAGCCGCGTGGCGTACCAAGGCTTCAAGGCCCAAACGCAAGGTCGCCGTATCCGTTGTTGCACCGCAGGCCGCCTTCGCCTCTTTGAGGAGTTGGTCATCGACGTTGAATGTTTTCTTCATACATATAATTCTGCCATAAGCATATGGCTATCGCGACCATACCAATGCGCCGGTGAAGCTGCGACGTATTCGCGGCGTCAAACATCTGAAGCCCGTGTCGTCTTAGCGGCTGCCGATCGGTTTGCTGATAGCGTCACGCCGCAATGGGGCGGCCGGCGGGACTTCGTGTGCATCCGGCCGCCCGGCAGTTCGTTCCGTCTTTTCAGTTCTCCCCGATGGGCTGCGCCGTGACCTCGGGCAGGGTGAATCACTTCGATGCCGGAAAAACGTGCAAAACCCGTTATGTCGAACGCCAGAACACCCGTGAGACCGGGCACTTGCATCGCGGCAACCCCAACTGGCGGTGAAGAGTTGCTCGAGGTCGGTGCCGCACCCGGGTGCCAAAATATAACGCCGGTCTCCTCCAGCTTCACCGGCCTGTGGGAACAGCCGATGGCGAGGGAGATACTGTATCTTGGATCGGATTCTCCTGGAACAATCGGGCGACCAAGGCCGAGTCCAGGTAGGCGCGCACGCGTACGATCACCCCATCCCGGAAAGACACGACCCAGCAATAGCGATTGTCGAAGCGCATGCCGTTTTTGGCAGTCGCCAAAGAATGAAGCTCGACCACCGCTTGATCGCCGTTGACGAGGAGATGCTCCATGTGGAGTTGCGCGCCGTTGGGAAGAACTTGTCCCAGTTTGGCAAAAGTACCAGCGATGAAGGCCTTTTTGCTCAGATAGTATCCCGCCAATGGGTGGGTGCCCATCACTGTCCAGTCGACGTCATCAGCCACATGATCGAAAAAGGCAGCTCCGTCTCCGTTCTCAAGTCCCTTGAAGATTTCACGAACACGGTCCGATGAAATAGGCATCTGAATTG